>JAKACZ010000050.1 GCA_021820965.1 Bacillota bacterium
GAATACCCCCCGCCCAGTCCTCTCGGCGTGCGTCTCACGCTCACCGACCGCACGCGTCGCCAACAGCAAATCCTCGATTACCTCCAGATTCCCGAGCCCATGGCCAAACCCGTTATATAATACGACCTACGACCCGCAATCCCTTGCGGCGCAAGGGATTGCGTCTTTTGCGGCACGCTAACTAGGAAACTCCCGCTAGCACTGGATGGCAAAATGGTGACGGCGGATGCCATGCACACCCAAACGAAGTTGGCCGACTATCTCGTGACGGAGAAACACGCGGGCTACCTCTTGGTGGCCAAAGATAATCAGCCAACCTCGCGAACGCCATTCGGGCGCTGGCGCCCGAAGATTTTTCCCCGTCCGGCGGAAACCTGGGATAAGGGCCACGGGCGCACCGAATACCGGGGCATTCGCGTGAGCACCGACCTGAATAACTCCCTCACCTGTCCGCATGTAGGCCAAGTCTTTCGCTTGGAACGGACGGTAACGCACGCTAACGCCAGCACGTCACACATGAGGTGATCGTGGGGCTGACCAGTCGCGGTCCCGATCGGGGGACGCCTCAGGATCTCCTCCGCTTCGTGCGAGGTCATTGGACCATTGAGAATAACGTGCACTGGGTGCGCGATACCGCGTGGCGGGAGGACGCTTCGAAAATTCACACCGCCGCGGCCCCGCCTATCATGGCGAACCTACGGAACGCCGTCTAGGGGGTGCTGGCCCTGAAGGGCCAGCGGAAAATCACCGAAAACTTGGGCTGCATCGCATGGAAAGCCGTTCGAGCCATCGCGTGGGTGATGCAAACGCCCTAACGGCATCCGATCCGACTGCAGCCCATGACTTGTGAAATCCGGTCACGCGTGACCGGCTAGCGGCGCTTTGCGGACAGGTCACCGGTGCCGCGTCGGCTACTACGCTGACCCGAGGTCGGCGCTCCCCAGTTCGGTACACAGGCAGGTTCTGCCAAGTTGTCACAAGTTGACGACAATAACTTTGCCGAGGACCTGGGATTCGCCGTAGTAGAGCACCCAGTGGTAAAACCCACGAGCTGCGCATGAGCAACACCCAAGGGGCAACCGTGAGCCTACTGCAATTGCTGGGGTTCACTCACGACAGTACCCGCAACCGCAAGGGAGGATTGAAGGTGGAGCGAACGACGGACAAGACGTGGCGCCGACGGGGCCTCCTGACTCTCTTCGAAACGATGCACCAGATGCGGCACGCGGGTTCGCACGGTTCGTCCAACCCCGGTGCCACGGCGAAGCTCACTTGGTCCGATTTGCCGATGATTTTGTGGTGCTCTTCGAGGACGTACGCGATGCCCGACGGTTTGCGAGGCCCTTGCCGTGACGCTTGGCGAAGTTCTCCTGTCGAAAGCCAAGTGTATTTGGTAACAAAAAATCCCAACCCGGTCACCGCAAAAACGGACCGTCTGGCGTCGCTCACACGTGGCCATGCAGAGCGCAGTTCCCAAGTGGGGTCTTGCGTTTATGTAAAGCTCTACATAATGCAATTATCTAAATTGGGGAGCCTACCGCCAACAAAATAATGACTCCGTGTGACGGAGCCCCCATCACCACACGGCCGCCAGGCTGCAGTCATTCAGTTATCTTCATCTAGATTATCGTGCTACAAATCGACGTGGTATGACTTGATTCCTCTGGTAGCACAGATGGGCCATTAGTGATACAACGAGTGCGAGGTGATACGTTGATGACTATGTCGCGCGTTGGTCAAAAGGGCCAGGTAGTTCTACCGAAGGAACTTCGCGATGTAATCGGGATTGGTCCAGGTGACCGGGTCGTATTTGACATTCAAGATGGAAAGGTAGTCCTGACTCCCGTGCCTGCCCGCACCACGTCCGATCTCCTTGGTATTCTTCGGATGCCCAAGCCGGCAAATGTAAAGGAGGGGCGTCAGGACTATCAGAATCACTTGGTCGACAAACTAAAGGAAGATCAAACTGATGCGTGAGGAGGCTCGCCGTGCCCACGTTGACGCTAATGTGATCCTGCGCTTTCTCTTAGGCGAACCAGAGGACCATGCCCACTCTTCAAAGGTGATATTCGACCGGGCGTCGCGAGCAGAACTAACCGCGGTAATCCATCCGGTCGTATGCGCGGAGGTGATTTACGTCCTCACGTCGCCTAGGCTGGCAGCTTATCCACGGCGACAGGTCGCAGACGTCCTACGTAGTTGTTTTGCACTGGATGGTGTAGAGGTTGTAGACCGCGACGTGGTACTTAAAGCGCTCCGACAATTTGAAGAAACAAATCTCGACTGGGTGGACTGTCTTCTGCTCCATATTCGCCGGAAATCCCCGTCTACACCTTCAACCAAGCCATGGTGGCTGCGGGAGGAGTTCACCCTAATCACGCCGACTGACGTCGTCAGTTAGAGCGAAGATCCGGTTCCATGCAAGGAGATCACGACTCTCGTCGACAGCCAGAGGATGCAGGGCAGTCATCCAGCATCAAGAGATTGGTAGCGGACGTCCTCCGAAACAGGCATTATTAAATGCGCACAGAGCAACGCCTGAGAGATGGTCGCCTTTAGATTCGGACGCAGAGGCGGTCGATCATCTTCATGGGATCCTGGCTAATGTGGACGAGGAACGCGTCCACGGCCGCGATAATCGCCTCGACGTTTTTGAAAAAGACATGCTCAATGACAGAGCATTTCAGCCAGCCCCATAAGCCTTCAATCGGATTGAGTTGGGGGCTATAGGGCGGCAAAAAAATCAGCGTTAACGTATCGCGATGCGTGGCTAAGAACGGCTGAATGAGCTTCGCGTGGTGAATCCGCGCATTATCTAAAATCAGCACGAGGCGCTCTCCGGGATAACTGGTCGACGATCTGTTGCAGAAACTTGAGGAACTCTTCGGCATCCTATGGGGTGGCGTGACGGCAGAGGATCTCGCCGCTTTCATCATCCAAGGTTCCCAGGAGTTTGTCACCCCAGTGCTTCCCATAGGTCGGGATCACCTTTTGCTGACCTTTTCGGAAACCCGGTACGCTTGATTGCTTGGTCGTCGCGAATCATGGAGTAGGCTAAGCATCCAGCGCCGGGGCCTCCTGGCGGAGACGGGTTTCCGGATGCTCGCCCCCGAACCGTACGTACACCTCTCGATATATACGGCTCCCCATTTACTCAGCAGCTACAGGCCGTAGCTGTTCCGAGACGACTTGGGGATGTCTTATGATGCCTCACGCATCGTTCCTTACGTGTCTTGGAGAGTAAACTGTCCCCCTTCGCCCTGTGGCCGGCTTTCCCGACCGCTGACTACTACGGGGACTCCGTGGCCCGGCCGGCTTTTCAGACACGGTCGTCATAGCCGGGCGGACGCCCAGCGTGCCGGTTTAGGCCCCTGTCTAAACGAAAGCGAACCGGCATGCGCGATTTGCGGATGCGACATTAGCCATTTTCCGCCGAGAGCGAACGGGAGGACGCACGATATGGTGGTGGACGCGGGATGAATCTCCGCGCCACCGTGCGCGTATATAACCATCTTCCGCCGCAGCCTTCGATAAAACCCCTCTGACTGTCGTTTAGGCAGCACAGCCTCCTTCTACCGCGCCTGTCCTCTCGATACGCAGTCACAGCCGGATGGTTGGCTGACTTGTGCCTTTCCCAGCATGCTACACTCCCCGTCGGGTTTCCCGTTCGGATAAGCTGGGTGAGGATAGGCCATTCTCATATCGGGCCTACTCCCGTGCTCATTGTGGTCTTGACGCTTGTGTTGCTGGAGCGCGCTGCGGGCACTCAGGGTGCACAAAGGTAGACTGTCGATCGCGTTCCTGTTGGACCACGGCGTCGGAGGGCAGCGTGACGGTCCACCCCGCCCGATAGTGCACTATCGTGGCGGACACTGCCTCCTTTTTCGGATGGTCACACGGCAGCGCACCGACGTGGTGATCGCGGTAATGACAGGCGTCACCGCGTGCCATTGGGGCTTCACCCGGCGGAGGACCGCCGCCCCCATTGTCCGCATTTGGCCTCACACTCAAACGTCATCCGTTCCAGCGCTGTGAGCTCGCGGGCTATTATTGTTCGCTCCCTTCCTCTCGACTCACCAGCCACGGCCGCAACGACAGCAACATACGCATTGGCCAGATACGCTGACCAAACCCGTCCCATACGCCTTTGACATTGTCAACAATCAACTACTGCACGATACTGCACGCAGAGTGCCCTGAATCTTTACGGAATCACAACATCACATCGCCGGAATTGGGACCTAGAGTCTGACCGGTGTAGAGATTCCCATCGGGTTCTGCCGCCAAAAACACTGCCGTCGGCGCGACTTCATCCGGCGACCCAAAGCGGCCCAACGGAAGTTCGGCCTGTTTGGCCCGCTTCCACTCAGCGCTGATCCCATCCAAAAGGGGCGTTTCAATGGGTCCCGGTGCAATGCAGTTAACGGTCACTTGGTAGGCGCTCACTTCCCGTGCCAATGCTTTGGTGAACCCGATGACCCCCGCCTTGGCAGCGCTGTAGTGGGTGAGTTCGACGCCCCCGATTTGGCCCAATTGGGATGCGACATTGATGATCCGCCCACGGCGTCGCCGGATCATGTCGGGGACCACCAACCGGCAAAAGAGAAACGTGCTGGTCAGGTCGGTCGCAATGGTCTCCTCCCACATGGCGAGCGGCATGTCCACCAAGAGGCTTTGCGTGAGGATTCCGGCACAATTGACGAGGATGTCAATCCGCCCCCACTCCTCTAACACCTGGCCAACCGCGGCCTCCACCTCGGCGGGCTTCGTCACATCCGCCGCTATCAGCAACGGTTGACTGCCCCCTTTCTGCGCGACCATTTCCTCCGCCAACCTTTCGGCCGACTCCCGATCTTCGGGGCCTTTGTGGTGGACAGCCACCTGAGCGCCTTCTTGGGCAAACGCGAGCGCTACGGCCCGTCCGATGCCACTACTCGCGCCGGTAACGAGGGCATTTCGCCCCTCAAGTCTTGGCATATGCATCCCTCTCTCCAATAGCGATTACGCGGTGCCGAACGGTGCCAATAATCCCGTAAATTGTTTGCGTTCCGGACTGGCATACGTTCCCACCTTGCTCGTCCGTTGCCCCATCGTGACCAAGAGCTCCGCATATTTCGTCGCTGCCGCGACACCGTCAAGTACCGGCACTTGGAGCTCTTCGGCCAATTCGTCTGCAAAGTCGACAAACCCAGCGCAGCCGAGCAGAATCGCCTCCGCATGATCGCGATTCACGGCATGACGGCTCTCCTCCGCAATTGCAGCCAGTCCAGCCTCAGGATCCCGTTCGAACGCTAGAACTGGCCAGCCGGTCGTACGGACGGACACCACCTTTTCTCGTGGGACATACCCAACCACTGTTTCCTCAATGAACGCGCGACTCCGATGGAGGACGGTAACGACGGAGAAGCGCTTGGCCAAGGTACTGGCCACAAAGCATGCCGCCTCCGCAATCCCCACCACCGGATGAGCGGTGAGTTCCCGAGCCGCTTGAAGCCCGGGATCACCAAAACATGCAATGACGTATGCATCGCATTGCTCTTCGTCGCCCCGCCGTATCTCCTCCAGCACCCCAGGAATCGAAAGATATTCGTCATAGAAAGATTCGATCGACGCCGGCCCCAACTGCGGACTCACCGCCCAGACCTGGGTGTCCAGTCCAACGAATCGCCGGGCGGCGTGTTCGATGCTTCTCGTCATGCTCAGGGTGGTGTTGGGATTGATCACCTTAATTTTCATCCTGTGATCCCCCTTGATATGATGACTGGCCACCTGCCCGCTGAGGGACGTCCGGCTTTTGCGACTGGGCGGCCATTCGGCGGTGCAGGAGGGCCGTGGCCTCCTGATCCACGTCGAGTCCGCCATCTTCAAAGACGATCCCGTACAGCTCGGTAGCATGGCGACGGGATACGAAACCCATCCTCACATCGCGCACAACAGCGAGGGGATCCCGCTCCCATGGTGGGCCGTAGCCGCCTCCGCATGGAGAGATCGTCCGAAGAACTTCACCCTTTTTGGCAGGGTGATAACTAATCTTGGATGGCAGATGCTGTTCGTCTATGGTGTCCGGATTGAGGATCAGTGCCCCAGTGGCACCCGCCAATCCCCCCAACAAGCCCCAGGGCGCATACTTGTTCCCTTCGCCTTCTACCGAAAAGAAGCCATCTTCCAAGAACATGACGTCACGAATGCTCCCGTTTCCACCGCGCCAACGGCCCGCTCCGGCTTTATCCTCGACCAGTTCATAGCGAGTCACCCGTAAAGGGTAATGAGACTCAATGTCTTCAATGGGATTGTTCCGCGTGTTGGCATACAATGTGTCAACGCCGTCCATCCCGTCTTTCTCGTAACGCCCACCGTAGCTGCCCTCGGTGATGTCCATATAGACCCAATAATCTTCGTCCGCACGCCCCGTGTAGGCGACAATCTTTAGGTTTCCAACGCCCGCACTCACGTTGTGGGGCAATACGGGAGCCAATGCGTGCATCAGTGTATCTGCGACCACGTTGCCGGGACAGAACCGTGCAATGGTGGGGGCCGGGAAGATGGGATTGGCTAGGCTGCCCAAGGGTGCAACAATGTGAATGGGGCGTGCAATCCCTTCATTTTGGGGGACGGGATCGGTGGTTGTGGCGTCTAACAAAATGGAGCGCAGCGTCAGGTACACTGAGACATCCACCGTGCCCTCAAACGGCATATTGATTGGCCGGTCGGGCACTTGTGGCGACGTTCCAGTGAGATCCACGATAATGTTTGAACCCTGGACCCTGAGCGTCACTTCTATGCGCAAGTCCCGTCGGCGTGGATCAGGATCGTCGAGATAGCCGTCAATCAATCCCGTCGCGTGGTAGACCCCGTCGGGAATCCGCTCAATTTCGTGCCGCATGCGCGCCTCGGAGTAATCCATGAGGTCCTCGGAGGCAGCCATCACGGTGGCCAATCCGTGCCGTTGCACCAGCTCCAAAAAGCGATCCCGGCCCGTCTGGGCCGCAGCGACTTGTGCCTGGAGGTCCCCGATGACCAATGCAGACGCCCGCACATTGTCGGCAATCATCTGCCAAACCGGCTCTTGACGCACCCCGGCGGAATAAAGCGTAATCGCCTTAAACTGGAGACCCTCAGCGTATGCATCGGTGGCGTCCACGATGCCGCAACTACCCGGGGTCAACGCACCGATGTCCAAGTGATGTGCCGTAGTAAAGGAAAACCCGATGAGTTCATCGCCTAAAAACACCGGAATGCATACACCTAAATCCGGGCCATGGCTCGCCCCGTAATACGCCGAATTATGGAGAATCACGTCTCCCGGTTCAAACGATTGTCGCCGGGATTCAAATAATCGCTTAATTCCGCGCATGTAGCCCGGAATCGGGCCTAATTGCAACGGTGTGGAAAACGAGGACTCTGCCAATTGACGGCCGTGAACATCGAGAATGGCGGCGCCGAAATCCTCCGACTCACGAATAATGCTTGAGTAAGCCATGCGAGTCAGTTTGTGGCCCATCTCCGCCGCGACACTTTCCAAGGCACCCCCAATGACCATGGCGGTCACCGGATCCGTTCGCGAGAACGGTTGGTGCTCCATCCCCATCACTCCCTCCTCAAACCTTCACCAATAGATCGCCGGTCGGCTGCACCTCGGCCATACAATCAGGTGGTAAGACGGTGGTTGAGTCAGGCTGCAGTAAAATCGCGGGACCCGAAACCCGCTCGCCCACCGCAAGCTTTAACCGGTCGATCAGCGGTGCGGACACCGTTTGGCGGTGGCCGTCAACGGTAAACGTCGCATCTTGATATTCCACGGTAGAATCTGATGCAGCAAGCAGCCCTGCATAGGGCAATCGCACCAGCACCGGGGCATCACCATAGCCGGTGACGCGAATATTAACCACTTCGATGGGACTTTGGACAAAAGCGTGGCCATATTCAAGCTCATGTTGATGATGAAAGGCACGGTAGAGCTGTTCTGTGCTATCGTCATCCCAGACCGCCCCGCGAGGAACCGGGACTTTCAACTCATATCCCTGTCCACTATATCGGCAGTCTGCCACCCACTCAAAACGAAGATGGCCGGGATCGACTGCGTCGGAAACAAACTGTTGGGTCAACTGGTCTTGCAACTCCGCAAAGTCCCGGTTCAGTTTGGCATAATCGATGGTATCGGGCGTCATAAACTCTGTCCGCAACAAATCGTAGCGCAAACTCGTCGTCGCTAAACCGATCGCTGAGGTGATACCCGGGTATAACGGAATCAATACCTCTGGAATGGACAAAATGCGGGCGACGTCGACCGCACACAGCCCACCTGCGCCGCCGAATGCCACGAGGCTGAATTCGCGAGGATCATGGCCTTTTTGCACGGTACGGGATTGGATAGCGGTCGCCATGTTGTTGTCAACGATTGTGATAATGCCGGCTGCCACTTGAGGAACCTCCATGGATAACGTCCGCGCCAAGTCGGCCAGCGCTTGATGGGCTCGATCCGCCAGGAGATCCATGCTGCCGCCCAGGAAATGCTTTGGCGACAAATATCCCAGTTCCAAGAAGGCGTCCGTCACAGTGGGCTGTGTGCCGCCCCGACCATAACAAGCCGGGCCAGGGTCGGCCCCCGCACTATGGGGACCCACACGTAGCGCGCCGGCATCGTCCACGTAAGCAATACTCCCACCCCCAGCCCCGATGGTATGAATATCAATCATGGGCACCATCAGCGGGTATCCCGCGATGGTAGTGTCGCGCGCGGAGGCCTCGACAATACCCTCGGGTCCAATGATGCCGATATCCGCGCTTGTCCCGCCGACATCAAACGTAATCAAACGATTCTTGTCTAATTGGCGCCCCAACCACTGCCCTGCAATGACGCCAGCTGCCGGCCCGGAAAGCAGAGTCGTGACCGGTTGGTCGGCTACTTGGTCCGCGGTGGACAAACCTCCATTGGACTTCATGACGTGGAGACGGGCGCGATATCCGGACTCTTGGACGGCGTGTCCCAAATGGCGGATATAATGCCGCATCTTGGGCCCCACGTATGCGTTGAGCGCTGTTGTGGTGAATCGCTCGAACTCGCGAAACTGCGGAGAGACTTCATGAGACACGGACAAAAAGACATTGGGGAGATGGCGGGCCAAAAGCTCCTTCGTGCGGTCTTCGTGCGCTGGATTGAGGTAGGAGAATAGATAACAGACGGCCACGGCGGTTACACCCGCCTCCCGAAGTTGTTGACAAGCCTCTTCGACCGCCGTCTCATCTAGCGGTGTAACCTCATCTCCCGCCGGTGGAACTAAACGCCCCTTGACCGTGAATCGCAAATCCCGATCGACCAAGGGGCGAAATTGCCAGGGAATATCTTGGGCGATCGAGTAGTTTTCCGGTCGCTGATGGCGTCCGATGTGAATGATATCTTTGTACCCTTCGGTGGTGATGATCCCCACGGATGCACCTTTATGTTCCAACACAGTATTGGTGGCAATGGTCGTACCGTGCATAATCGATGTCACGCCGTCAACGGGTAGATTGGCGTGTTCGAGTAACTCACCCAATCCACAGACAATTCCTACTGTGGGATCGTCCGGAGTCGTCAATGTTTTGTGGACGGTCACTTGTTCCCCACGCGGTTCATAAAGAATCAAGTCGGTAAACGTGCCTCCGACGTCGATGCCCACAGTCGCCATAACGGTCCCCCATTCAACCCATTGCGATTTCAGTTCGCCTGACATCCACCACGTCGGTGGCTTCGCCGGCGGATGTTTGCACTTCGGTAAGGAGGAAATAGTCCCCGTTACCCGACAATATCAGTGGGGAAACCGCGTGCCACACGCTGGCATGCAGCATGACCACCGAACCCTCAGACAATCGGAAGGCTCTCAGGTCAGACGGGCTGGGCTGGTCAACGTGAGCCGGCACCACCACTACGGCAAACTCGTTGTCTGCCAACGCTACGAAAAGTTGGGCTACCCGGTGATGTCGTTCCATGAATGTGACGGTACGGGACCGGTTTCGCGCACGCATGACGACCTCTTCCGGGATGCCAGAAATAGGCATCTCTCGCCTAGTGTCAATCCCTGTTTGACTCAGCACTACCCCATAAGGGGCCATGCGTTGAGAGTCCAAAGGCTCCACACTAGTCATGGTGTGCTCCCCCCGGCAGCACCAATCGTTGAACCGTTTCATGCAATACCTCGACCCCCCGAACGCAGTCAGCGGGATTCGTGAACTCGTCCTTGGCATGACTCACGCCCACCGCGCTGGGGACAAAAATCATGCCAGTAGGCACATGACGCGCCATAATCATCGCGTCATGAATAGCCCAGCTGGGCATTGCGAGAGTGGGATACCGAAGAGACTCGGCCGACTCGCGAATGGTCTGCTGAATGCTTGCATCCATCGGAACGCTAGCTTCCTTGTGCGAGAACTGCACGTTACCTTCCAATAGTCCCTCGCTCCACGCTTGAAACATGGCCTCTCGATCGGCATCTTCAGGCGCTCGGATATCAAAACTGGCGACCACCGATTCCGGGATCACGTTGGGACTGCCGGGACTGACCTTCAACTCTCCTACCGTGCCCACGCCATGATGTCGCTTGGCCGCGGCATTGAGACGGGCAATTGCATCTGCCGCAAACAATAGCGCGTCTTGGCGTTGATCCATGGGTGTGGTACCGGCATGGTTCTTTTTGCCGCGAAATCGCACGTATCCTTGCTGGCGGCCAGCAACCACCGAAACCACCCCGATAGGAATGCCTTTGTCCCACAACACCGGACCCTGCTCGATGTGAAGCTCAATGTATTGAACAATGTTGGGCGGCTGAACCGCCATAATCCGATCCAATGTCACGCCGTATTGTTGGGCCGCGTCGGTAAAAGGACGGTCATCCACTGATGCCAACTGGCGCAGGTCATCCGGGCGCCATTCGTGCATCACTGCTCGACTCCCAAAGAGACTATTACCGAACGTGACGCCTTCTTCGTCCTCGAAACCGACAACCCCCAAATTGTATCGCGGCTTGACACCGTACTTGGTACAATAATCGCGAATGGAAAGCAGCACCTCAAGTCCGCCAACCACTCCATAAGCCCCGTCAAAGTCACCTCCGGCCGGCACCGTATCCAGGTGGCTGCCCATGATTACATATCCCGGGTCGTCCGGCGAGCAGCCGTTCCATAGGGCCCACACATTGCCGGCCGCATCCGTGTATGCCTCAAAGCCCAATTCCCGGCATGTTTGTTCAAACCAATATCGAGTATTCCAGTCCTCATCGGTCCATGCAACGCGCCAGGTCCCCGCATCGTTTTTTCCACGCTGGCGCAAATTACCAAACAACTGTGCAAAACGGACTGGATCCACCATGGACATCACTCCCTTCTGGGATGGCATTTGCTGGGGATGGGTTGGCCGAAAATGCGCCGGCATCTCCGCCAACCCGGGCTCGCATTTTCGCCATTCACCGCCACCATTACATTGCGAGAACCCTCGGATGGACCGTCCCTCAAATTGCGTATAGCACCGTTTTGATACAACCCTCTCCGGATGATGTTGCGCCGACCGGGAATGGCTGATCTAGGTGATGAGTCAACTTCGAAGTCCCGGGGTCACAATACCTCTTGGCGGGAAGGACCAACCGCTGGCCGCATTCGTGGACTCCGATAAATCACCGGACGCCGTCCCCTGCGGAAACCGCGTGCATCGGCGCGAATGTGCCGTGGGGATTGCCGCCAGCCCATTTGCCATTTCGTACCAGCCACTGGCCGCCCACCATGACGTCGCGGGGAAAGCCGCGACATTCAAATCCTTCAAACGGAGTGTAATCGACGCGGTGGTGCATACCGCTTTGTGCAATGACGCGGGTGCGCGGATGCTCGTAAT
The DNA here is from genome assembly GCA_021820965.1 of Bacillota bacterium. Taxonomy (GTDB): domain Bacteria; phylum Bacillota; class Sulfobacillia; order Sulfobacillales; family Sulfobacillaceae; genus Sulfobacillus_B. Next base: position 11,861 of record JAKACZ010000050.1, read on the forward strand.
CCACGACGATGAGGTCCGCATCCGATCCCGGCGCCAGTGCCCCCTTTTTGGGAAATAGGCCAAACTGCTTGGCGGCGTTGGTTGACACCGCGCGGGCCGCCTTATTCAATGGGATCCGGCCCTGGAATACCGCCTCAAGCGTCATCGGCACGCGGGTTTCAATGCCCGGCCCGCCGTTGGGAATTTTCCGGAAATCTTCAACGCCTCGCTGCTTCGCACCCATGAAGTCGAACGGACAGTGATCGCTGGATACGATGTTAACGTCATCGCTGAGCACGGCCCCCAATAGCGTTTTCGTGTCGGTAGCCGAGCGCGACGGCGGGGTGTAAACATACTTGGCTGCCGAAAAGTCGTCCGACGTATAGACGCGATCATCCAAGAACAGATATTGAGGGCAGGTCTCGGCGTTGATGTCAGCGCCCAGTCCCTTGACCATCCTTAGCGCCGCCAGCGCCTCCTCGGAGCTAAGGTGCACAATATAAACGGGAGCATCGGCCACACGCGCCAACTCCCCCACCCGAAACACCGCCTCACCCTCTAGAATGGGAGGACGCGTCAGACCATGATACTTGGCTTGGTACTTCCCGTCGTCAATGGCCTCCTGGGCAATCACGTCGATGACGGGACCATTTTCCGCGTGCACCATGGTCAGAATGCCCGCCGCCTTGGCTGCACGCATCACCTGAAACAGGTCGGCGTCGCTCATCATCAGGCTCCCGGGATAGGCCGTAAACACTTTGATGCTGCCCACGCCCTCCTCCCGCAGCACCGGCAGCGTCGATAGCCAGTCGGGCCGCGCCTCGGACACGATGGCGTGAAAACCATAGTCACACCAGGAGCCCTGCGCCTTTTCCTTCCAGTGGGCCAGTAATTCGGCAAACGGCTGCCCGACCGGCGGTTGAATGAAATTCGCGACGGTTGTGGTGCCGCCGCAGACGGCGGCACGGGTCCCGCTCACCATATCGTCGACGGTGGTAGTTCCCCCCCAGGACCACTCCAAATGGGTGTGAACATCGATACCACCGGGCAACACCCAGCACCCGGACGCATCCAATGTCGCATCGGCATCGGACGATTGGAAGTCCCGGCCAATTTTGGCGATCTTCCCATCCACCACCAAAAGGTCCACCATGGCGAGGAACTCCCCCAAAAACACCGCGCCTCCCTGAATCAGCTGGCGCACGATACATCAACCCCCTCTGTTGGTTTGTGCTGACTTCAAGTAATCGCTGGCTTCCTGCGTAGTCAGCAGGTCGGCATACTTCGCCATCATATCGAAGAGATTGGCCTCGTGAGGAGCCTGAGCGCGGTCACCCACCGCCTCGAGAACAACCTGAGGATTGAACCCGTATTGGATAGCATCCACGACGGACGCCCGCACACACCCACTTGTGGTGGCACCGCACACCACCACGGAGTCGCACTGTTGTGCTGTTAGCAAAGAGGCCAGCGGCGTAGCAAAAAATGCCGATGCGTACTGCTTTCGAATCAACGTGTCGCGTGCCGGATCAAAGCCGGTGCGCGCATCGATTTCAATCCAGGGCGTTCCTTCAACCAGCTCCTTGAGCCCCGGAACCTTCTTCGGCCACAATCCTCCGTTGGAAACCGCCAGGTCGTATACGATCGTGGTGAAAAAGGCCGGACGTCCCGCCCTGTGGGCAGCATCCACCACCTGGCGGGTGAAGCCCACAACGTCGTCAAGGTCGCCGCCCAGACTGGACGCCGAATCGGTAAAGCCCCGTTGCAGGTCCACCACCAATACAGCCGGGCGCCAGCCCATTCCCAGTTTGGACCCGAGTCCCCGGGCGCGATAGAAATCCAAGAGACGCTCAGATACTTCGTCCATTCCGAACACACCTCCCTTTCAGGCAACTCTGACCGCGGGTACTGTCTTGATTTCGGTATCAGCCGATCGGACATCAGCGTCGGTCACCAATAGGTAACTGCCGTCTCCGCCCTCGACCAGGGAAGACGTGGCGTGCCACACCCTTGGGAAAAGCAGAAAGGCCATACCATGCGGCAAGTAAAAGGCATAGCTTGAAGTGGTTTTTCAATATGCGAAGCCAAGACTAATATCAGGTCGGTATCGGCTAGCGGGATAAATACATGGCAGGCACCCTGGTGCCGCTCAAACTGCGTCAACAAGCGCCCGGCGTTGCGGGAACGCAGTTGAGAAATAACCGGGCGGCCTTGCATCGGAAGCGGGAATGTCTGAAGCCTCAGCGGCCATTGCGAGGGCTCTGCGGGTTCGAAATTTGTCAAGGCGAGCACAGTGCCAAACGGTGTGGCAACGCCAGGTATTAGTTGCTCAGCCACAATGTCCATTTTTATTTCTCCTTCAAACGTCACCGCGCGATGGCCGACCACGCGCAATGGAAGCTGTCTCCAAAGGTAAGTCGGCAGTGATGCCGTCCCTAAAACGGTACTTTGACCCCGTATAGTGGAGGAAGCAGTTCAATTTCGTCCCTTCAGGGGTCAAGTCAGTGGTAGAAAGTTCTAGGATGAAAGCCTTTTGAGACAGCCCCACGCGCAACAGCTATACCGCGATGTCCTCTAAGTCTTGTCCCGGCTTAACGTTATTGGCGCCTAGAATCATAAAGCCTGAGAGGAAGGTGGCCAAAGAGCCTACGATGATAGACGTCAAGACCACATTATTCGTGGCATTCAGGAACACTGTGAACAATAAAGCGCCGAGAATGCCTCCGATAGGTCCCATAGCGTTCACGAATGAAACGCCGGTCGCCCGCATCCGGGTGGGGAAGGACTCGCCCATGTAGCTCAGAAGTGCCGAGTACGGGCCAATGATAAAGAACAGCCCGAGTGAGTAGAGAATCAACGCCGACCAAAAGCTGTGTCCGAGCAGCATCAGAAGCGTGTAAGCTATTCCACTGAGGAGCCAACCCACAGCAATAGTGGTTCGGCGTCCAATTTTATCTCCGATCCATCCAGCCAACACGTAGCCAACGTATGTCACAGCATTGGAAACAATCAGGAACAGTAAGGCATTGTGGAACGTCACTCCTGTGCCCTTGGTGAGAACTGTCGTTCCGAGAACTATGAAAACCTCAATACCGATCCAATTCAGGAGGAAAGATACTGCCAAGAAGATGGTGTGACGTCGGACATCGACGTCAAACAGCTGCAGATACGAAAACTTCTCCGCCCGTTGCGCGTCCACGCCATACGTTTTCCCGAGCCGAAGAGCTTCTTCGCGTTTCCCTTGGCGTTCTAAGCGCTTGATATACTGAATACGACGAAATCGCGGCGTTTCTTTCAGTTTGAATCCCAAAGCCACAATGATAATCAAGGGAGCGGTGGCAACGAGGTATGTCCCTCGCCATCCGATACCACCGATAAACATGGTGGTCATTATCGCACCAAACATCACGCCAATAGGCCAGCCACCCTGGACGAAACTATAAGAGAAACCTCTGTTTTCACTGCTCAGAATTTCCGATAAATACGTAGAGTTCACTGCTTGTTCGGAATACCCCAGGCCTGAGAAGGCTCGTACAATAATCAGGTATAAAGCCCCAGGGGTCAGCGCAGTCAGACCTGAGCTGACAGCAGCACCTGCCGTGGTTATAATCAGGCCTAGCCTGCGTCCGACGGCGTCAGTCAACGGTCCAACAAGGAACGACACCACAAACACACCCACAGAAACCCACGTAGCTATTGCGGTGCTTTGGGCTGTCGTCCAGTGAAACGAGGTCGCCATTACGGGCAGCAGGGTGCCAAACAGGGTGTAGTCATAGACCGCAAAAGACCACGCCAGAAAAGCCACGATGGACGTGTAAATGCGGTCTCCTCTCGTTATTTCTGGCACCTCGATGGGTGCCGTCGCTTGACTCATCGCGACTCTCCTCCGCATTGAGATTGAGACGTTTTAGCATGTGTGTTTGACAAGAAGCTTTTATCATAATACTCAAACCCTAATATTGTTTCAAGGATTTTTGATAAAAAATCTTGATTACAATATTGCAAACTGAAGTTTCTGGATTTAGCATAGATTCCGGGACAAGTTGTTGGTCTCAGAGGGGGCAATGTTGTGAATCCTCCAAAAGTCGTTGTGTATTCGCTGGGCGGTACCATCTCCATGGGACGTAGAGGCAAACGGGGCGTGGAGTCGGGCCTCACCTCCCAAGACTTGATTGCTGCCGTCCCCGGGGTGTCCGAGCTGGCCGACATTGAAGCTCACTCATTTCGGCAGACTGCGTCCGGGGAGCTGACCGTCAGCGACATCCGAGCACTCGCCGAGACCATCCAGCGCAACTTCGATGAAGACGAATTTGTGGGAGCCGTCGTCACGCAAGGAACCGACACCATCGAAGAAACGGCGTTTCTTCTTGATTTGATGGTGCGCTCCAACGCACCCATTGCCATCACCGGAGCCATGCGCAACCCGACATTGCTAGGAGCTGACGGCACCGCCAATATCTCGGCGGCGGTGCGTGTGGCGATTTCTCCCGCGGCCCGAGGTCTCGGCAGCGTGGTTGTATTCACCGACGAAATCCACGCCGCCTGCTATGTTCGAAAGACCCACACTCAGAGTTTGGGCACATTTCGATCGATTACCGGGCCAATCGGATGGTTATCGGAAGAAGCACCGCGCATTGCCGTCAGACCCCCGCAAAGACCGTACTACCCGCCTCAGTCGCTGACATCCAATGAACCGCCCGTGGCTTTGATCACCCTAGGACTTGGGGAACCAGGCTATCTGCTTGACTGCGTGAGTCCAAGCGGATACCGGGGGCTGATCATCGAGGCCTACGGCGGCGGGCATGTGCCCTCCTGGGTGGCAGCGCGGTTGGAGCGGCTGGTGCAGGAGATGCCGGTGGTCCTGGCTTCGCGGACCCGGGCCGGTGAAGTCATGCGAAAGACGTATGGGTTTGCCGGATCGGAAACGGACTTGATGGACAAAGGGCTCATCAATGCGGGATGGCTGGACGCGTTTAAGGCACGTCTGCTGTTGACTCTCCTGCTGAGCCAAAACCGGACCGCCGATGAAATTCGCGAGGAATTCGGCGCGTACAACGACCGGCTGACGGCAGCCGGTTGACCGGGTTTTCCCTCGCCATACATCTGAAAGGGTGGTGCTCGTTACAATGTCTAAGGAAATTCTCGTAGGTTACGGCGTGGATGTGGATGCGGTTGCCGGGTGGTTGGGATCATACGGAGGCCAGGATTCACCGCATGACATTTCGCGCGGAGTCTACTCCGGGGAAGTCGGTACGCCCCGGCTTCTCAATCTCTTTAAGAAATACGGTCTGAGGACGACCTGGTTCATTCCCGGCCACTCTATTGAAACCTTTCCAAAGCAGATGGCGGCCGTTGTCGAAGGCGGCCACGAAATCGGGATTCATGGGTACTCGCACGAAAACCCCCGCGCGATGAATCCGGAGCAGGAAGAAGCAGTGCTGCTCAAGTCCATTCAGCTGGTGCAAGGGCTGTCGGGGCAACGGCCCCGGGGGTACGTAACGCCTTGGTGGGAGCAGTCCAAGGTCACAGTCGAGCTGTTGCTCAAAAACGGGATCAAGTACGACCACAGCATGGGTGACAACGATTTCCATCCGTTCTATGCACGGGTCGGAAGAACCTGGACCTCCATCGATTACAGCAAGCCGGCGGAATACTGGATGAAGCCACTGTACCTGGGTGAGGAGACCGACCTAGTGGAAATCGGGGGCAACTGGTACATGGACGACCTGCCACCCATGATGTTCAATAAAAATGCCCCCAACAGCTTCGGATTCTACAATTGCCGTGAAATCGAGCGGATGTGGCGCGACCAGTTCGATTGGGTCTACCGGGACAACGACTACGCTGTCTTCCCCTTCACCATCCATCCGGATGTCAGCGGTCGGCCCGATGTGCTTTTGATGCACGAACGGCTCATCGAATACATCAGCCGTCATCCGGGGGTCCGATGGGTCACCATGGAAGAAATGGCGGACGACTTTTTACGTCGGTTCCCGCGGAAAAAGGCCTAACAGGGGAAACAGGGTTGCCCTCATAGAGGGCAACCCCTCCCTCTCCTTTTTCGGGCCAGACAAGAGGTACAAGAGGTCGTATTTCTTGTGTCTGCCACCTCTTTTTGATACCCTATATCAGAATGAAGGGCTAACCGCACCGGGAGGGTTCAGTGTGGATTACGATTTTCAGAACATTCACGCAACATTGAGTGAGCGTTTGGCGAACGGTATCCGCCAATTCATCTTCACCGGGAAACTCAAGGCCGGCTCGAAAATTGCGCAGGATGAACTCGCCGAAGAGTTTGGCGTGTCCCGTATGCCCATCCGCGAAGCGTTGGTTATCCTAAGCCATGAAGGGCTTGTGATGCTGGAGCCACGGCGCGGGGCCTGGGTGGCACCACTGACGCTTCAGATGGTGGATGAATCCTACGCCATACGACATTTTGCCGAACCCGAAGCCCTTAAGCTTTCGATACCGCGGCTATCATCCGACGACCTCGAAGAACTAAAAGACGCGCTTGAGGAACTTGAGCGCGCGGAGAGTCTGGGCGATGGTGGCGCCTTCGTTGACGCCAACAACCGCTTTCATCATCTTCTGCGCTCCCGTTGTCCCTGGCCGAAACTTAAATCCTTGGTGGAAACCATGTGGAATGGTTTCCCGCCCCTGACCCCGCAGTTTGTGGCCAATCAGATGGTGCTCGACCGCGAAGAACACCGCGAACTCTATGCGGCTGCTACCAAACACAATGGAGAGCGGGCCGCGGAAACCATGAGGCGGCACATCAAGCGATCGTGGGCGGATGCCCGCACCCACTTCCAACAGCTGGGCTGGCCGGAATCTCCGGAGGCCGCCGGGTTGACCCCCGCGTTGCGAAACACCTAACTTATCACAAGCCGCGTCGGCGGATGTGGCAGGTCCAGTGCCCGCACGTTAGCGATATCGGTGATATTCTCAAGATCATGCACCAGTTTCTCTATCCCTTCTGTGTCGGTAAACCCACCGAAAGCCGCGAGCCTCCTAAACTTATCGATCAGCTGTTCGTGGCTCAAAAAGTTTTCGGGATCCCCAAGTGGATAGTCCGCGCGTCCCTCAAATTGGTGTCCGTCGTCCCCCACCACCTCGACCCGTCCGATCCACCGCTCAGGATATTGCTCCTCTACCTCGGGATCAAACACCATGTCGACCCGTTTCATGAAAGCACGGATTGCGGGATCGGAAAGACTCTGTTCGTGAAAATCGGCAATTGACGCCCGGCCCCGCACGGCAATCAGCGCGAGCACGAACGGCATGGAAAATTTCGCCTGATGTACGGTCGCCGCAGCCTGTGCCGGCTTCAGCACATCAACCGCCGCCTGGTGCACCCGCGCCCGCACCGAGGCAATGTGGTGCCAGTCAATATGGTTTTCGGTGAGAACCGATAACAGCGCGTCCGCTGTGGGATGGGTGTGACGGCAGGAGGCGTGAAACTTCACGGAGGTTTCCAAGATTGCCCAATCTCGGCCCAGGCCCCGGGACAGCGCCCGGGGATTGGGATTGTCCGACATGCCCGCCGCCATGCCCTGGGCTCCCTCCAGGATTTGATGCGCCCCTTTCAAACCCATCCGTGCGCCGTACGCCGCCACAATGCCGTCGGCCCCGGCCTTACCGGTATGAAGCTGCTTAGAGTCGGCCGCGTCGCGCAGAAATTCCCATAGGCCCGCCGCCTGAGTGCCAGCATTGCCAAGGGCATTGCGCATTCCCGCCTCATCCAGCCCCAGCAGCTTGGCACTCGACAACGCGGCGCCTACGGTTCCCGCCGTGCCGCTGGTGTGAAAGACGCGATAGTGGGATGTGCCCAAAAACCGCCCCACCCGAATGGCCACCTCGTAGCCGACCACCATCGCGAGCACCAAATCCTGCCCCGAGCACTGCAGATCTTGGGCCGTAGCCAGCGCCGCTGGCAGGACCGTCGCTCCAGGGTGGACCACCGATCCATTATGGACGTCGTCCTGCTCGACCACGTGCGCCGACGCTCCATTGACCAACGAGGCAAAAAGCGGGCTGGACCACTCTCCTGTCGGCAAAACCGCCGCTCTCCCCGTACTCGGCCCCATGGCTCGGGCCAATTCGGACAACACTCGGGTCTGGTGCGAAGCCGCACCCGCAAACACCGATCCCATAAAATCCACCATCAGCGCACTGGCGCGTTCAACGACGGCCTGCGGCAAATCGTCGAATTTCAGATTGGCTGTGAAACTCAGCATGGCATCGGTATCTAAACTCCTCAAAACGTTCCCTCCTCCGCTAGATGGCGCCTTGGTCCTTCAGTTGACTTACCTCTTGAACTGTATAGCCCAATTCGTTCAATATGGATTGCGTCTGTTCCCCCATCTCCGGAACCCGCCCCATGGCGGGCGTAACATCCACGAAATTAACTGGGGGCAGCAGTGCTTCGACCGGTCCCTGGGTGGTCTCGATGTCTTCGAAACGGCTCCGTGCACGGAGCTGTGGATGATGCCACAGCTGATCGAGCGAGTTCAGATGAGCAAAGGCCACGTGGGCCTTTGTGAGCCGGGCCACAACGTCTTGAGGATCGCGATCTGAAAACGCCTGGTTGATAAAGTCATTGAGCTCGGCCCGGTGGGCCACCCGTGCCGAGTTCTGCCGAAACCGCTGATCCCGGGCCAAGGAGGGGTCGCCAAGCACCACCTCGCAAAACGCCTGCCATTCCCGCTCGTTTTGGATCGCCAAAAAAAGATCCTCCCCATCTTTCAGGCGATACGGACCATAGGGCGCGATGGTGGCGTGATGGGCCCCGGTTCGGGCGGGCGCGGTGCCGGAAAAGTGCGCGTAGTTTAACGGATACCCCATCCACTCGGCCAACGTTTCCAGCATGGAAATGTCGATAACCGTTCCCTGGCCGGTGGTCTGACGATGTATTAACGCCATCAAAATGCCGCTCAAGGCATACATGCCGGCTGCAATATCGGCAATAGAAATCCCCACTTTGACCGGCGTCTCTTCAGACCCGGTGATCGACAAGAGACCGCTTTCCGCCTGAATCAAGAGATCGTACGCTTTACGGTCGCGGTATGGGCCGTCCGGGCCGTACCCGGAAATATTGCAGGCAATCAACCGGGGAAAGCGGGTACGGAGAGTGTCGCGGTCAAAGCCCAATGCGTCCAGCGCACCGGGCCTAAGGTTTTGGACAAGAACATCCGCCCGCTGCATCAGCCGGGTCAAAACCGCCTGCCCGGCCGCGTGTTTGAGATTGAGGGTCATGCTCTCTTTGCCACGGTTGGTCCACACAAAGTGGCTGGAAAGCCCCCGCACCGCCTCATCGTAATACCGTGCGAAATCTCCGCCCCCAGGCCGCTCAATCTTGATCACCCGCGCGCCCCAATCGGCCAGCTGCCGGGTCGCAAATGGCGCGGCGATCGCCTGCTCCAGCGAAACCACGGTCACCCCATCCAACGGCCCCATACTAATACGACCTCGGCAAACCTAGGATGTGCTCGCCGACATAGGACAAGATGAGATTGGTGGAAATGGGAGCTACTTGGAAGAGCCGAGTCTCACGAAATTTTCGCTCAATGTCATAGTCGACCGCAAAACCGTAACCGCCCAGCGTTTGAATGGCGGCGTTTCCCGCCTCCCATGACGCTTCCGAGGCCAAAAGCTTGGCCATGTTGGCCTCGGCACCAGCCTTATGTCCGGCGTCAAATAGCTCGCACGCCCTATCGCGCATTAGCTCCGCCGCTTTGATCTGAACAAACGCCCGGGCCAGGGGAAACTGAATGCCCTGGTTCTGACCGATGGGCCGGCCAAACACCACCCGTTCCCGGGCATAGTCTGAAGACCGCTCGATGAAAAAATACCCATCGCCAATGCATTCGCTAGCAATGAGGATCCGCTCCGCGTTCATCCCGTCGAGAATATAAGAAAACCCGTGGCCTTCCTCTCCGATCAGGTTTTCCGCCGACACAGGCACATTGTCGAAAAACAATGCATTGGTCTCGTGATTCATCATGGTCTCCACCGGTTGCACCGTCAGACCCTGGTCTAGCGCCTGGTGCAGATCCACCATAAACACCGAAAGACCGTAGGAGCGTTTGGCTGTCTCCCCCGACGGCGTCGTCCGCGCCAGCAGCAGGAGATAGTCCGAATGCTGCACCCGGGAAATGAAGATTTTCTGCCCCCGGATGCGATAGATGTGGCCATCCCACTCCGCCGTGGTGGAAATCTGGGTCGTGTCGCTCCCAGCCACCGGCTCGGTGACCCCGAAGGCCTGTAGTCGGATGGACCCATCCGCGATGCCGGGAAGCCATCGCGCTTTCTGCTCGTCCGATCCGTGGCGGAGTAAGGTGCCCATGGTATACATCTGGGCATGGCACTGGGCCGCGTTACCGCCGGATCGATTAATTTCTTCGAGAATCACGGCTGCTTCGGTGACGCCGAGCCCGGCGCCTCCGTATTCTTCGGGAATCAACGCAGCTAAATAGCCCGCCTGGGTCATTTCCTGCACAAACTCTTCCGGATAGCCGCGCCCCCGGTCTAAAGACCGCCAATACGGCGGCGGAAACCGCCGGCACAACTGACGCACTCCATCTCTTAAATCAATCAATCCGTCCATGATGTCCCCCCCTGCTTAAATTCTACGGATATTTAATAAAATATCAATATTACAATCTGTTTTTATTTGTCTCTTGCGTTGTTCCTCCTCTTAGCGTCGAATCCCATCGTTCATGCTTGCACGCACGTACATAGCTTTAGCCCTAATCTCCACCTCCTGCTAGATAGCATGATGAGTGCATAACTCCAGAGTGCACGACTTGACATAATATCCCAGTATAATCTACAGAAAAGCTCCGCCAAAACCCTACCACCCGTTGGTGCCCGGCCGCATGGGGCCGGACATTGTTGATAACACGCCCCGCGGGAAGAGTTCCCCCCGGGCGCGCGCAAGGGAAATCCTGCGTACGCGGCCGAAGACCGCGTTTCAGGTGCGGCCATCAATTTTCGGTGGCAACAGCGTTCTCAAAGGTGTTTCAGAGGTCGATGTCGAATCGGTCCCGTCAGAGGAGATGAGGGTCATGTTAGGACGCCGAAAGCACACGATGGCATTTGCCGACGGGGACGGCAGGAGTCGCAGATCCCGCCGAACGCGATTTATGCGCAGATACGCCACGGCCAAATTGGCAAGCGGAACGTGCGTCTCCTCGTGATCCATTCCTCCGCGCTCGAGGCCAAAGCGTTCCAGCAAGAATCGTCTCGCCTCACCGACGATACGGCGTGGGGCGCAGCCGGATTCACGCACGCCCACGGTCCGTCACCAAACGGAGGGGTTACCACAGGAGATACCCCAAAGAATTCTGCCACCGACAACCCCAAGGCTCGGATTAACACCATGTGCCGTAGTGGTGAATGAACTTTGGGATTTCGAGTCAGAAACATGTCTGCCAACCAATCTCCGCCACGCGCTTATACTTTCGTCAATACGCCCATTGTAGCGAAGTCGTCATGAGTTGCCAGCTGTTGGAACCGACCCCATCCACATTCTTATCCCACACCCTGATGGTACCTTCGATCTCGGGATACCAATTCTGGCCGACCACGGGACAGGGCGACCAACATACGGAAACCACTCACTATATCGTCAGTCCGCGGCTGCCCGATGCGGGAATGGCTGATTTGGCCGTCCAGGTTCAAGCTCATGGAACGGGTCATAATGCTCTCTTTGAGCGTAGTAACCTCACCATGAACAACGTCCCACGAATCGAATTTGAGTTGTGAAGTCGACGGGTTAGCGGACTTTCGGGGGAGAATCCGCCGCAAGCGGCTTGGGAGGCAACTTCTGATGCTGGCTTGGTATCGCCGTCAGAACTGGCGTACAATAAGTTCAGAGGCGAGAGGAGGATGATAGCATGGCCGGACACGGTAACCGGGGAGACGATCGAATTGGGATCGATCCGGCTATTATGGGCGGGATGCCCTGTATTCGCGGGACCCGCATTCCCGTGCGGATGATTCTCGATTATCTCGCGGAAGGGGCGACGCTTCCTGAAATCCTCCAACAATACCCGCAATTGACGGAGGAGGATGTCCGAGCGGCGATCGCCTTCGGGGCGTATGCGGTGGGACAGTGGGCGTCCCGAGCACCGGCTCACTCCGACGCTCCATGAGAATCCTGTTGGATGAGAACATCGGGGCCGAGACGGACAGGTGGCTACGGAGCCGCGGACACGACGTGCTATCTGCCGCGGCTGCGGATTTGCTCGGTTCGAGCGTATCTCGATGTTCAGTAAAGATGAGCAGCTTTTCTCGCTGAAATCGCGAATCCCGGACTAGTTCGCGTAAGCGGCGAAATTTAGCCTCGTCTTCTCCTGCGAGGACTTGATGCGCTAACTCGATGAGACCTTGCACTTCAGCGCGTTCTCGACGTAATTCGGGCAACGACGACGCCAACAGCGCGGATATCGCCTGATCTTCAGCCACTTCATGACCCTCGCGGTGTCCGTCCCCAATCTCTTCATCGCCGGTGGTGGTTTCGAATGGATCGGCGTCGTCCCACTGTCGCTGCCGTCGTTGCTCATCCCCGAGATCCAACTGACGTGCTTCAACCTGCACGATGTAAGCATCCAGTTTGTCTAATCGTCGAGTCAACGATTGTGCTAACGCATACGCGGAACTGGCCAGCCGCCGTTGAAACACACTCATGGCGAGGCGAGCCGCAGACCGATTCAACATCGCTGCCCGGTTGTACGATTCCCGGATATAATCGGTGGTCCGATCATACAATGTTTGCTCCAGTGGAGACAGCTCGTAGGAGATGGTGTCCGAGTTGCGAGTCGGATACAGTCGCTTGCCGTCAAAGGTAACCATTTCTTCTTTTGTCCGCCGGATATAGTGCCGAGTCCGGGCATCAGCCGGATACCGATCTAAGGTCTCGGGAGTGGACAGTGCCTGCGGTTCCAACAGATGCCAGAGGGCAAAATACGGATACGATTTTCCCATGTGCGGCGTCGCCGTCAAAAGCAACAAGTGACGCGCTGACCAGCCTAGAGACTCTTCGGCGTCGGCCGCTGCCCCTGCCAACGCTTCTGCCCACCGATATCGCCGGGTTCGACGAATACCCCCATCGGGCTCCTGGTCGGCCGCGAGTTTGTGCGCTTCATCAAAGACGACCAAGTCATACGGAACCACCTCAGGATCTGCCAGACGAGCGCGCATAGCTTCGCCAGTCAGGGTATCGATGCTGACAATAATTTGATCGCTCTCGGCACCCATAAAGGGGTTCCCTTGCCTAGCGTCGGCACCATTGACGATTCGAAAGGACAAGCGGAATAACGTTTGGAGTTCTTGCTGCCAATTACCCACCAGGCCCGCGGGCGGCACGATTAAGATACGCCGCAGGCGGCGGCGTGCCAGCATTTCTCGCATATACAGTCCCGTCATAATGGTTTTCCCCGCGCCGGCATCATCGGCCAGCAAAAACCGCAATCGGGGCTGCGGCAACATGACGTCATACACCGCCATCCGCTGATGGGGTAACGGATCTATAAGGGAAGTCTCCGTGGCAAAGGTCGGGTTCACTAAATAGCCATAGGCCAGCCACTCCGCTTCCATGACCGCCCGTGCGGCGTCTGGATCCGCAAGAAAGTCGAGTCGAGCGCGACCGCGTGTTCCCGTTAGAGGAACGGATGGTTTGGTCACCGCAGCAGTCGAAGTCAGCATCTCCGAAGACCCGTTGCTTACGGGATCTAACGCACGCAAACGATCCCAGAGCCAGCGATAGGGTTTGGTATGTCCATTTTCCCATCGGCTCACCGTGGCAAACGACACCCCCAGCCTTTCGGCGAGCTCGGTCTGACTAAAGCCTAGTCGAGCACGCAGACGACGAATTTCGGCCGGGCTCGGTTGTAAGTCCTTCTCCACGAACCATTCACACTTTCATTCCAGATATCGACATTATTACCGAATAGATGTATCCGGTAAATGTTATCGCATCTGTTATATGTGAGAATAGCCTGTTGATTCTTGACTACATTCGACCGTCTCAATGGAAGTCCTGCGATTGTGTGATAGAACTGCGCAATTACTACGACTGCCTATGATATTCCTAGTTGAGCCGACCCCCTATTGTCATAATAAGCCCATTTAGAGGTAAAAAGTTTCCGGGTATCCGGGTGTCGAGAGGACCGCTCGGTTAGGGGCCGCTGTTGTCATGTTGAGACGAATTCGGATTTTGAGATTAATCGACAGTAGCCCACCGCAGTTGGACTCGATGAGCAATCCCTAGTGCGCCAACGGGCCGGTTAGTTCATCATTCGCCATGCGAAGCGTCTCCCGGAAGCAAGTGTTCCGCTTGGGCATTCCCGCTGTATTGACATTACCCTAGTGGATATAAGAGTCCTCGCTTTCCTAAAATTCGCGTCTCGAACAGAGTCGGATTTAAGATGGATTTAGGAGAGGAGGAGAGAAATGTCACCTATAGAATCGGACATACTTGAAAAATTTAGGAAGAAGCTCATTGTAGATCAAACCATTACAGCAGTCGCAATAGAAGAGGTTTTGAACGAACTCGCATCGGAATCCAGCCCGAATGCCGATAAACTGGCCGCTACCTTGAAATCGGCAACTGGAGGTAGTGCCGGGTGATTAAAATTCTGGAATTAGAAATGAATGAATTTCGGGGAATACCCCACCTGTCTCTCACGATGGAAGGTAAGTCTTTCGCAATTTCTGGACCTAATGGATCTGGTAAGAGTGGCGTGGTTGATGCTATCGACTTCGCGCTGAATGGAACGATGGCGCGTCTTAGCGGCAGCGGCATGGCTGGGGTGTCTATACAGAAGCATGGCCCACACGTGCGTTCGAGACATGAACCAGGAGAAGCGTGGGTTAAGTTGAAGTTCCAGGACACTGCCAGCGGTGAGAGTGGAACCGTCCTTCGAACCGTCGAACATCCAAACCAAGTGAGCCTTGAACCGGATACGCCCGCACTACGTACGGCATTGGAGAACATTGCACAGCATCCAGAGATTACGCTTTCTCGGCGGCATATCGTCAATTTCATCCTCACGGAACCAGCCAAACGTGCGGAGCAAGTCCAGGCGCTTCTTCAATTGAACTCTCTCAGTGGACAACGAAGGGCATTGAGATCGGCAGTTACCAAATTGAAGCACGAACGCACCAGTGCGGAGGAAGCGCAAACAAACGCGCGGTCCGCCCTGTTACGCCACCTAGGTATCCGCGAATTCACAAATGACAAGATTCTCGGCTTAATAAACGAGAAACGTCGAACCGTTGGGTTGCCGGAGATCGAAACCTTGAAGAGGGAAACCGACTTCAAGGACGGTATAGAGACGAGCGGAGTTTCCTTCGACAAGTCGTCAGCTCTCCGGGATATTCGTGCGCTGATTGCCTTCAGGGAGGATACGGATCAGTTGGATGCGGCCATGTCGCGCTTGGCAACGGAAATTGCAGGTATCGGGAACGACGCCGTTATGCTTGATGCGCTGAACCACCGCGGGTTCGTTTCGACCGGGCTGTCCTTAATACAAGAGAATGCACTGTGCCCCTTGTGTGACACCAAATGGGATTCAACAGATCAACTTCGCCAGCATTTGGAACATAAAATTACTGTAGCCGAAGAAGCCGAACGGCAAGGACGAGCCGTCAAGGATGAGGGTGCCAATGTCCTAAAGATCATTAAGGAGGAACGTGCGACTGTTGTTTTGGTTCAAAAGCTTGCGACCGTGTGGGCAACACCAAAGTGGCAATCGACCCTGCAGGAGTGGCACGACGCTCTGGTTCTGGTGGAGAGTTCGCTCTCCGATTTGACCAGTATACTCGCGAAACGCGAGGCGATAGAAGCTCGTTTGTTAGTTCGCCCACCGTCAGACCTCGATGAAACGCTAAAAGCCCTGTCTCTTCGACTAGAGGTCCAGCCAGACACCAGTGCAAAGGTCGCCGCCCAAAATTTTCTTGCCGTTGCTGCTGAACGTTGGGCACAATTGCACATCGCCAGCCAGACGAGCGAAATCGCCAAAGAGACCCATTCTCTATCTGAGAAGGTCTATAACACCTACTGTGATGTAGTGGATTCATCGTTGAAGGAATTGTATTCCGAGGTTGAACACCGCTTTAGCGGGTTCTATCAGCGTATCAATTCCGACGACGAATCCACCTTCCAGGCCGAATTGATACCGAGTGCTGGAAGTCTAGATCTGGCTGTCGATTTCTATTCATACGGCATGTTTCCGCCAGGGGCGTATCATAGTGAGGGCCACCAAGACAGCATGGGGATTTGTCTCTATTTAGCCTTAGTTGAGAAGATACTGGGGGCTGGGTTCACCGTATCTGTTTTAGATGATGTTGTCATGTCTGTAGATAGCAACCATCGTCGCGAGTTTATCGAGCTCCTCAAAGTTGAATTCCCTAATGTTCAGTTCATAATTACCACTCATGATGAAGTCTGGGCGAAACAAATGCAGTCTTCGCGGTTAATTGGTAGGCGGGCTCAAATTCGCTTTCGCGGGTGGTCGGTCAACGCGGGACCCGTATATGAGAGAGGAAAGATATTTTGGGACCGGATCGACGAGGACCTAGAACACAACGATGTGCCTGGAGCGGCACACAAACTCCGCCGTGGCCTTGAAGCAGAGCTCCCGGAAGTAGCCGAAGCGTTACGCGCGCGAGTGGTTTATCGAGGGGACGCAAAATATGAACTAGGGGAGCTAGTAGATGCGATAAAGGGTCGGCACAACGACTGGCTCAAGAAGGCAGCTCATTCGGCCAACTCGTGGAACAACCGGTCCGAAGTGGAACGAGTTGCGCAGCTGCAGGCAGACCGAGCCAATGCGGAATTGGCTCAGTCAGAAGAGAACTGGGCAATAAACGCCCTTGTCCATTACAACGAGTGGGCAAGCCTCACCAAGCCGGATTTTACTCCCGTTGTCCATGCGTGGCGGGAATTCCTTGGGCTATTTCGGTGTGGCAATTCCGATTGCGACACATGGATATATGTTACCGGACCTCATGGACACGAGGACACTGTGCGATGCCGATGCGGACAGTACTCGTTGAATCTACTTGCTAAAGGGCGTTAGTGGGGTTTCAAAGCAAACCTGAGGCAGTGGCCCGAGCATCATCCGTGGACAGATAGATTCGACCGTTCCTGCGGTTGCCGCTCGCCCCTGAACTCGCCTACAACGGGCAACACAGCTGATGAGGGGGATCCCTCGGGGCGATAGTCCCGGAGGGGCTGCCCTGGTCCCCGTCGGTCTACCAACCACAACTACCGAACACGATGTTCGCTCTAACCTGCCCGTGAGAGATGGCCGCGTAACGAAACACTTCGCATAGGGCGGTCGACAATTGCTCTGCATTGTGGACCCAATGGTGCGCATGTATCCCACCTGACGCTCGATGGCAACACAAAATTTGGACTAGATCCGCAAAATCCTGTCAGCCCAACAGCCCCATCGCCTTGGCGATAAACAAGGCCGCACTACTGAGAAACACTACTAAGCCCCACCCGAACATCCGCATCACCTCCGTAGGGAGCTAGTCCATCATTGTTCGCCGGTGCTGGTTCTGTCTAGAACACCGAGCCGTGGGTTACGACCATCACGATGGTCTTCGCAATGGCCAACACTATACCCCCGCAGATTAAAATCCAACCGAGTACTACCATGCTCACGCCTCCTTTGCGCTAAAGCATGGCGCAACTGAAACCATGTTATTCCAGGAAGTGGCGCAGACAAAAAGGTCAACCAGTTTCCTGGCGACCTGATCATACGAACGGGGCGTTAGTCCCGCTGGCTTGCCCCTCGGTACCGTCCGTCCATGGCCGCGCACAGGGGACACAACGTCCGCCACCAGCCGACCCGCGAGAGATGGCCGGGGCGCCCGCAGAGTTCGCAGGTCATGTCGGATAGCTGTTCCGCATTCGCGATGATTTGTTCGGCCAGGCGGTGGCCGGCCATGGACTCCCCGGTCGTGGTGTAGTGGATGCACAGCGATCCCCACTTTTCTTGTACATCGCGGATCGTCGTCTGCACACCCGTCTCCTGTTGCAGCTGCCGCAGGACCCGCAACATCCGCCAGAGCAGAATGCCCCAGCCATGGCCGTGAATGAACGGGAAGACCGCATCGGCGCGGCGGTGCCCGTTCGGCCAGTCAAAGAAATCTCGATACCGCTGTGTCAGCAGCGCCCGCCAGCGGCGTTCAGGCATGAGTATCCCCCCAGTTCCGTTAAGGGAACGCTTTACTTCATCACGACGGGTTCATACGCCGTGCCCGCGCAGCCCCGACACACCGTCCGATACCACGCCTGATCCTTCCACATCAACTGGCCCGGCCGGCCACAGTCCTCACAGGTCCGAGCCGACACCTGTTCGGCCCTCTGGACCACCGCGCGGACCGCCTTCCACGCGTCAGGCGAGTCAGGAGCAATTCCGCAATAGACGTGCAGGGTTCCAAACTTTTCTTTGACCTGCGTGACGTGAATCTGAATCCCGGTGGTGTGAGCCACCGTCCGCAAATCCCGAGCCAGCCCCCCGAGAATCCGCGCCCAGCCGTTCCCGTGCGCGAACCCGAAGGCCATGAGGCTCTGATGGGGATCGTCCCAGCCGGGATAGCGGAACAGTTCAGGGTACCGGCGGACCAGGGCCTGCCGCCACCAGGCGCGCGGCCGCAACGCTTGTCCGCGGAAGTGAAGTCGGCCACGCCACGACAAGCTGCCCCAGATTAAACGAGGGGTTGTCATGGCCCCGTCCCCGGTCCCGCCAGTATAGGCTGAGTAAAGGCTGGCCTAGCCACGCCAGTGGATGACGGGGAACACCGCAGCAAAGTTTCATGAACGAAACTCTGTGGCTGAATCAACCACCGACTTTTAGCCATCAGACATTCGACGAAATGCTGTCAGAAATTCGTCTTGGATGGCATCGCCCGCGATCTGCAATTCAAGGTTCAGCCGCGGAGGCTCCGCGGCCCAGACGACAAACTCGCGGACGATCCGCGACCGATGGCGAGGCAACAGTAGGCCCGTGGCCGCAGCTTGCGCCAAGACCTTGGCGGCATAGGCAATCTGGCGGTCGGTCTGTCCCCGCTGCCGCAGGGTGGTCAGCCAGCGATCGATTACCTGATCTTCCCTCATGGGAGTCCCCCCTATCCATGTTGTCGTCAGCATACCGGGATTGGTGGAGATTCTCAACTGCGGCATACGATGCCTGCAGGTGTGCCGCCTTGTTCAGCGGTGGCCTCCTCCTAAAAGGGGTGGTAACGGGTTCTCCCCGGCGTCGTGCCTGGCCGGACGTCCACGGACGTGTCAACACGACACGGTTGTCTTAGGCCACGTTATGACGTTACTTGGGTCAACAACATGTCACGCTGCCGATACCATTAGGCACCGCTTAGAATAGGAATATTTGCTCTCCACTGCACTGGCGACAAGCATATCGTGTTCCTCCAGCGCCACTTTATGAGGACGAAAGTGACAACTTATGAGGCGACCGATAAGCCTATTAACGACCTAAAGCAGTGGTTATCAGGTTCCTTGCAGGTAATGCTAAGCGCCGGGTTTTCCCCGGCGCCAGAGCAGAACATTATTAACAAACATCACCACTGAGAATTAACTTGCATTTCGCACCCCTGCTTAGCCCAGCCTGAATGATGGGATGCCCCTGCGGCTCACCCGGAAGGAACCCGGATAAACCGTCGGGAATCCATCCCGACCAACAAGAGGGCTTGGCGTTGGACGA
>JAKACZ010000051.1 GCA_021820965.1 Bacillota bacterium
ATGTGCCGTCTGTGGGCACATCAACCTGGACAATCGGCTCAGTCAAGCCGAATTCGTCTGCCAAGACTGCGGACATACGGATAATGCGGACCACAATGCCTCGGTCGTGATTGCCAAGCGCGGCATCAAAAAACTTCTCTCGGGAGATCCGCTCACCACGAAGCACAAACGCACGCGAATTTTTCGGAAGCTAGGGCCGGAGCGGTCCGAAGTGACGCCTGGGGAGATCAGCGTAAGACGTCTGGGGCCACCGGTCCGGGCGCACCGATCAATGAGCCAGGAATCTCCGGGAGCGATCTCGGAAACCCCCGCCTCGGTCTCGTAGAGACCAGGCGGCGGGAGAGTTCATTGTGCTGGCCATTGGAAAGAGGACGTCGCCATTCACGCTCGCCCGTTCGCTCGAAGCCAGATGCATGATACCGATGCCCATGATAAACGACTGCCGATTCGCGTGTTGGACGAGAAGACGGGACAATGACATGAATACCAGTTCCTTTCACATAGGGTGTGTACTCCGCTCTAGCCGAAAGGGTTATGGTTTTTCACCATTCGACCATGGTATGTTCGAGGTGCGCTCGGGCTTGGTTGCCTCTACATCGACCCCACCAACGCATCTTCATAACGGGCGTCACACCACTCCATGACAGTCGCGTAAGTCGTTGGATCAAGGCCTGATCCGATTACGCGACTTATAGACCGAGACAACTCCCAACCGAGTCGCAGTTTCAGGGCCGTGCGAAACACAAGAGGCGCGAGGTTGCCTACCGCTATTGAGCCACGTCGTCCGACATAAGACCAGTGACGCTTTAGAATGGCATTGCCGTGGAGATGGGTGTTTCGTGCAGAGTACAACTGATGATAGACGCGCTCAATCTTGCCCCCCACGGTAACCACATACCGTTTGTGACGCAACTTCGGGTTGTCCCATCGTGAAGAAGCACTAGCCAGAAATTGCAATACGCGAGTTTCGTCTACCTTCCCGCCCCGACCAGGATGTATCAACACCTCAAAAGCACTAACCCAAATGGCCAGTGACAAGCCGAAATCGTGAACACTGCTCAAGTTTTGGACAGGCACCGCTAACGCATGCATTGCGATTTCCAAAGCCCGGAATAGGGCCTCGTAATACCACGCGGGTCTACGGGAGCGAATATACTGGTTGTCCCATGCCTGTAACAGTAGTGCAAAAAGCGGCCAATCGACCTGGAACCTGTCTCCATAGACCGAAATCAGCGGATTCGGCATCCCAACGAACGGGGCGTCGGGGCTGGAGCCTACCAACAAAGCAGGATTGACCGTTAATAAGGTGTCGTTGGCACTCACCTCCACAGGATAGAGAGCCCACGCATCGGACCACAACGGACCAGTTGGCGTGCTGCCGGGCTGCGTGCGCAGCTCAGCCCAACTTGGCAAAATCGACGACATCGCCACTATGTTACGGAATGCGACAATTGCCTCTTGAGCATTCTTTACTTGCTCGAATCCGTCTACAAAAATCAAACCCGAAGGACGTTGAGCATTCCCATAAATGTCACGGAATCCTTCCCACAACTTTAAGGCAGCCTTCGATTGAGAACGAATTGCAAGGGCGCGATCGTCATCGTACGAAACTACTGCCACGTGATCGGATAGAGTTTCAAAAGCGTGAACTACCTCCACGTTAGGGAGTATCCGAAACAATTTCCATTGCTCCATGAGAAAAATCACCTGCCTTTTGCCGGACGCTTGATCTGGTGTGCCGATGCCCCACAACGACCTCAAGCCTTAGGCGAGGTCAGACTTGCGGATGTGTGACAATTAGGATTCGGTACCAGCACGCCGAGCCGTCACAACATTGGATTCGCGTCCTCTGGGACAAAGTCCTTTCGGGGCTCGTCCCCGAGAGCGCGCGTACTACGGGTCACGAGTGGGGGCCAGATTGGATGGCTATCGCCTCACGCAAAAACTGGGGTATGAACACGAGCTCGGTGGCCATGACATGGCGACTTCCCGATTCGATAGAGTCGTCCCAAAATGCAGCCAGTCATTTCGCTTGGTTTGACACCGCGATCGGTTTCAGGTCGCCGATAGACCGCAGACGCACCACCGGTGACCAAAGTGCCCAGACAATGGTGGTCATCAGCGCGAGGGCCCCCATGATCAGACCCGTGTGCAGGCCCAAGGCCTGGCTCACCCATCCACCTGCGGCGGCCCCAAGTGGAATCGTCCCATACGAGATCATCCGGTAGCCCGCCGTCATCCGGCCCAGAAGGGGGGCCGGTGTCACCGTCTGCCGGACGGACAGCGCCACGACGCCCGATAGTGTCGCGCCAAAATCCATCAATCCAAACGCCGTCACCAATATTGGGACTGTCCATACGGTGCCCGACGGGGTAAGCGGCACCAGTGGCGTCGCCACGCATTCCAGAATGACCACGCTCAGAAAGGTCGCACCGAGCCCGAACCGCCGGACGGCTCTATCCGCCAGCAGGGCTCCGAGAAAGGCTCCCACCGTCCCCCCAGCGAGGGTCAACCCCAGCAGCACCGGGGAGAGATGAAGATGGCGGACGGCATAGACCAGGTACACCGTCAGCATCCATTCGTTCAACAGGTTGTAGCACGCCGACACGGGAACCAGAGAGCGCAAGTAGGGATTAGTCCAGATGAGTTGGGTACCTTCAAGAAGCTGCTTCCACGGTCGTTCAAGCGCGACGGCCGGCGTCGATTCCGCGGTGCGAATGGCGCTCAACGTCACGACGGAGACGAGAAAGGAGAGCCCGGTGAGCCCCAGCGCCACCGGAGCCGTCACGATCTGGACCAAGGCGCCGGCCACGGCCGGACCGCCGAGTTGCGCCCCGGTGGTGGTGGCCTGTAGGCGGGCATTGGCCCGCATCAACCCATCGGTTCCCACCAGGCTGGGCACATAGGCCTGAGAGGCCAGTTCGAAGAAGACAGCCCCCGACCCGAACAGAAAGACCAGTCCCCACAGGATCGGCAAGGACAAGCGGCCACTCACCGCCAGCACCACAATACTGCCCAACACGAGCGCACGGCCTCCATCAGCGACGATGAGGAGTGGGCGTCGCCGATGGCGGTCCACGGTCATTCCGACGAACAGGCTCAATACCAAGAACGGCAGCCATTGCAGCGCGTTCAGGACGCCCACGGCCCCCGCGGAGGCGTGGAGCCACAGAATGGCGGTGAGCGGGAGGGCGAGGGTGGGGATTTGGGTTCCAACGGCGGCGAAACCCTGTCCCATCCACAGCAACTGGAAGTCCCGATGCACTTGGCGGTCACGCACCATCGAACGACCCCTGCCTCCCGGCCCCATTGACCGGACGGGCCTCGCGCAGGGCCCCCACCAGCCGATCGACAAACCGCGGCAGCAGCTGCCCATCGTCATCATGATGGGGATTCAGTTCGGTGATGACCACGCCCACGACTGCACAGCCCTGCACAAACTCCCGAAGACAGGTCACCGCTTGGTCGAGGCTGAGCCCCCCATGGAAGTGAGGATAGTTGCCCAAGGGGGCGTCGCCGCTATCGATGACATCCACGTCGAAGTGAACCAGCACCGACCGGTCACCCATGACGGCTGCGGCACGGCGGGCCGCCGCCGCGGGGTCGTTCAGAATACGGGTCACGGGCCAATGCCGCACAGGATGGCTCCGGAGCCATCCCTCCTCCGCGGGGCTTAATTCCTGCGGGTGATAGCCAAAGTAGAGGATGTCTTCCGCCGCTAACAAGGGAAAACGGGGACCGATCCGGGACAGGGGCGTATCAGCCAGCCCTAAAAGGTGCGCGCTAACCATTGTGTCGAGAATGCCGGATTCGGTGTCAGCGGGTGTGCTCAAATCGACATCGCCGTCGAAGTACACCACCCTCAGGTCCGGCCAGCGCGGCAGGAGTCCGGCGACCGCGCCCAGAGTGATGGTGCAATCCCCGCCCAGGACCAGCAGGCAGTCGCCGGTGGAGATAAGATCCGCCACCCGCGCCGCCAGCCGGTGATTGATCCGAGCCACCCGATCTCCATCTCGATAGGAACAGCCAATCCCCCGCGGACGATAGGGGGTGAGGGGTAAGTCCCCGGCGTCGGTCACGGGGCCCATCGCGCGTAACCAGTCCACCAGGCCTTCCTCGCGCAGACGGCGGGGAGTCTGTTCCATCCCGGCATGATGCGTGCCGGCTGACGTGGGAACCCCCAAAACCACCCAAGATGCCATCGGTTTGTCCTCCTTGGATGGAATTCCTGTCCCGAGGGGCTTCCCTCGGTAATCCCTCCAAGATCACTCTACGGTCCCGATACACCGCAAACCAGTGACCGAAATGCCATGATCCGCTAGAATACCGCCATGAAGACGATGGCTGCCATTGTCATGCATGGCATCAGTGAGTTTGACCTCGGGGTCGTATGTGAGGTTTTTGCGGCCCCACCCAAAGACTTTGAGGGACCGTGGTATGAGCTCATCCTATGCTCAATAGACGGACCGTCCGTGCGCACCCAGAGCGGGTTAACGCTGACGATCCCGCACGACCTCGGCCCGGTGGCCGCTGCCGACACGGTGCTGGTGACGGACTGGCCCGACACAGGGCAGGCCATCCCCCACACTCTCATCCAGACGTTGCAGGCCGCGCATGCGCGGGGGGCGCGCTTGGTCTCCTTCTGTACCGGAGCCTTCGCTCTAGCGGCAGCCGGACTGCTCGACGGGCGCCGTGCAACCACCCATTGGGCCTGGAGCGCTCAGTTGGCTCGCCAATATCCTCAGATCACGGTCGACGCGCAGGCTCTGTATGTCGATGACGGGCAGATACTCACGGGGGCCGGGACAGCGGCATCTGTCGACTTGGCCCTGCATGTGGTCAGCCAAGACTATGGGGCCAACATGGCAAACCACGTGTCGCGCTATCTCGTGGCGGCGCCGCACCGCGACGGGGGCCAAGCCCAATTCATCGAGGCCCCCGTGCCTGCGCCTAACGACGACGTGCTGCTGGCCCCCGTGTTGTCGTGGATGGTCGAACATCTCGCGGACCCGCTCTCCGTCGAACAGTTGGCGGCCCGCGTCGCCGTGAGTCCCCGGACGTTTTTGCGCCGGTTTCAGGCAGCCACCGGCACCACCCCCTATCATTGGGTACTGCGTCAACGGATCTTCCGCGCGCAGCAATTACTGGAACGCACGACTGAATCGGTCGAACGGATCGCGGAGCTGTGTGGGTTCGGATCCGCCGCCAGTCTCCGAACGCACTTCCGGGCTATCGTGGGCACTGCGCCGTTAATATATCGTCGGATCTTCAGCCACTCATCGTCGCAAACTTTATAGGCGCACCCCAGCAAAGGAATTAGGAGTCCCGGTGCGTATATGCCCCCGAGAGCGCCTTACCACTCGCTGTCGCGCATCTGTTAAGACAACATGGCAAGGTCTTCCCTCGGCCGATTTGGGAACCCCGGTCCCCGTTAAGGAAGTTTGTGGGTAGCGACCACTAAAACCGGTGGGCGTCGCCCCTCCGCAACCAAAGCGGGGCGTTGTTGGATCGCCTCCCGCGTTGCCTGCGGCTCCAATACGCGGTCGATGGCGAAACCGTGGTCCATCAAGCCATTGAGCAGGGTCGCGAGTGCGCGATGGTACTTGATGACCCCCTCAATGAACCACGTCTGCTCTCGCCGCCCTGCGTCTCCGTAATTGTCCACGCACCAGGCACGGTGCTGTCCTCGGTCATCTGACAGCCAGTGGCCGCCGCCGGGTTGCTGCGCCGTGACGATGGGGTGCTCACAGGAATAGACAAACCGGCCTCCGGGGCGTAACCACTGGTACACCTTCTGGACCACCGCGCCATAGTCCGCCACATGGTGCATGACGAACGAACTGACAACCAGGTCGAACAGGCCATCCGTAAAGTCCACATCTTCCACCGCCACGCGCTGATACACGATGTTGTCCGCCGCATGATGAGTCCGCGCGTAGGCGATCATGTTCTCGGAGAGGTCGACGCCCACAATGCGGTGGGCGTCGCGGCGGCACAGTAGACCGCGAACTGTCCCATTCCACATCCTAAATCGAGCGCGTCCAATTCCGCAACGTTGCCCACCAGTGACCGCATGGCGGGTTGTTCTAGCACCTCATTCAACCCGGACCCGCTTTCGCGGAGTTGTCGATACAGGTAAAGAATGTGTCGTCATCGTCGTACGGGTTCTGTTTCATGTCCTGAGCCTCCTTAGCTTCCCCAGAGTCCCAGCGTCATTATGCCCGCGCAAATCAATCCTGCGGCCGCCAGCCGTCGTGCGCCGTGCCGTTCCTTCAGCACCCCAATGCCTAGCATGGTGCCGAACACCGTCCCAATCTCCCGCATCGGCGCCAATTGGGCCACAGGAGCCATCCGCAATGCCAGTAGAAAGAGCAAATACGCGCCGGGCGATAAGGCGCCGCCCACGATGATGGTCCGCCAATGGCGAGTCCATTCGGTTCGGATAGCCCCCGACCGGGCGGCCCCCCACGAGAGGGCCAATAAGTTTCCGAAATTGCTGGCATCATTCAACGTCACGCCCAGCAACCCGATTCCGGTGACAATCCCGATGATGCCGAATCCCCCGCCCCGAAATCCGTTCGCCCAACAGCGCGATCCCAAGGATCGGCACCAGCAGGGGACTGACACCGTGCATCAAGAGGTACACCTGCGACAGATCTCCCACCGCATAGGCGCGCGCGAGCAAAATCACATAGATGCCGTGTAAGGTGGCTGTCACTCCGAAAAACACCCAGCCCCTCATCGGGATCGCGTGATGCGCCATCGCGACCCAGGCCCAGGGGAGAAAAGCGACGACTGCGACCCATTGAAAGGACCACAGGAACACCAACGGGTGGCCGCTGCGTTTGGCAAAGAGGTTCCACACCGCGTTGAGCATCCCGGAGAGGGTCACGAACACCCAGACGACAGCAAACAAAATGAGCCCCCCCCCCCGTAGATTGCAAATGGGCTGCCGGTGATTAGTTGTTGCTTCGGGCCATGGCCTTTTGGTTCGATGTGGACTGATACCATCGGCGAAAATCGTCCCAAACCGTGCTCAAGCCCTCTAGTAGGGAGGTCTCGGGCATAAACCCCATGGCGTGGGCGCGAGTCACATCGACGCGCACGGCCGGCATCTCGCCGCGGGGGGCTGCGACATGCATCACCGGGATGGCGGCGTCACACACCTGAGAAGTTAAACGATGAAGGTCGTTGACTGATACCACGGTTCCGGAGCCCACAACCAGAGGCCCGTTCCATGGCTTTTCCAGCGCCAGTACAAACGCGTTAACAACATCCTCTATGTAGACATAGTCCCGCACTTGTTGACCAGTGCCATAAATGGTGATGGGGGCATTGATAAGTGCGGCACGCATGAGCCGGGCAACGATAGTGTCTTTGCGATGCATCCCCGGACCGTATACGTTGGTCAAACGCAATATCGTGCCCATCTGGTCATAAGCGGAGGCATAGCCAGCCACCAGCATTTCGCCGGCCGCCTTCGTCGCGCCATATGGTGTTAGGGGCTTCAATGGCGTCTCTTCGCAGATCGGCAGTGCGCCTACGGTACCCGCCACTGCGTTGGTGGAGCAGAAAACAAATTGCTTCACCCCGATGGCCCGGCAGCGTTCCAGGAGAGCTTGTGTGACCGCCACGTTGTCACGATACACCGTAATAGGGTGGGCAATGGAGCCTAATACGGACGTAGCGGCAGCTAGATGGATCACAACTTCGGTCCCCGGCGGAATCGCTTGATGCGGTGCGTCGCGAAAACTGAGGTCCCCGGTCCAGCAGGGAATGGACGAATCATGGGTGGCGATACGGTCGGCCACCATGACACGATGATTCAAGCCGCGCAATCGGCGCACAAGAGCCTGGCCAATAAACCCAGCTCCTCCAGTGACGACAATATTCACGGCATCGCCTCCTTGTCATTTGTGTGATGGGTCCATCATATCGGTGAAAATGTATTCGTTGGGGTTTTGGGTCATTACCGTCGTCCAGGCCAAAATCGCCAACCCTGTGGCGGTGATGAGAAGGCCCCAGCGAAATAAGGGAGGGCGGTACGTCAAGCTGATGCGGTAAGATCCAGCCGGCAACCGGTAGCGCTGCACCACCCCGTCTGGGGTGGCGGGAACCATGAGTGCCGGCTTGCCCGGTTGATCAAGGCAGGCATACCAACCGGGAAAGTAAGTTTGGCTCACGATTATTTGAACCGGCTTCACGGCATGCGCGTCAATGGCGATGTTCCCGTCAGGCCCGTGGGAGACTTTCAGATTTGCCACGGGTGAGGTGCGGCTTTTTCCAGCAATCCAGGCCCAGCCCTTGGCCTGGCGGTTTTTAAACACGTCCCAATGGCCGAGATGGCCCACCATCCTCCATTGCGGGTATTGAACATACGGGGTTAAGGGGCCGTTGACGCGGTAGAGGGTGCCACGCCGCGTCACCACGCCGAGGGACCGAATATACACGCGGGCGTCACTGAGGTTGGTCACCCGCAAGCTGGCGGCTGCTCCGGCACCGGTAAGGGGTACCACTATTTGGCGGGTCCTGCCGCGTAGGAAATCGCGCCCGGAAGATATGACTCGTTGCCCGGTGTTGACGGCTTCGACCTCAATCGACGCCGGTGCCGATATCAACACGGCCAGCCGCACCTGTTTAATCGCCAAGCTGCGCCCGAGGTACACCCAGCGTGAATGATGTGGTTCGATCACCTCTGGGGAAGAGGGCGCCAGGCGGGTTCCCGGTCGAATCCGATGGGTAAAATCATCGGGGCGCGCCAAAAGAAGGCCCAAATTTAACCGGTTGGCGGTCCGGCCGGAGAATGCGCGAGGACGGTAATCCAGTTGCGCATGAGCGCCGGTGGCGGAAAAATATCGGTTGGAAACGATTGACCCGTAGCCCTGGACGCTGTAGATTTTGGCGAGAAGGTTAAGATCCGGTTGGTCTACAGCATTCAAGTGGCTATAGTGGGTCAGGGATGGATCGTAAATTGCGATTCGAGCATTCCGGGTCAAAGAGCGCTCGCGTTTCTCCCGTGGCGTTGATGCCCCGTGTATCCTTATCGTCGGGACGGGATGAGCCCAATATTGCCCCCGCGCATAACTCCCCAGGTCAAGCGCCATGAACAGCAGCAGGGCGGGGATACGCCAAGAGCTTCGCGTGACTGCCAACAGCAAGGCGGCGATGAATACGGACACGCCCGTCATCCAGACCGCTGGTTCGACGGCGAGGGCTTGCCGCACGGAAACGGCATGACCGGAAGCCCAGGTGACCGCTCCCTGAGGGTCGATAGTGTACCAGACGACTAAAGCGCCGGCCATCACCAACGGAATGGCCGCCCACCCTCGATGGGGAATTCTCGACGAAGTGCTGTCTAGCCAAAAGGCTAATATGCTGGCGAGTGCCAGGTCGACTTCCATGAGATTGCGGCTCTGATCGCGGAGCAGCCCATACCCGGGTATCTGGTACATCAGCCGGCCCAGCGGGACGTTGCCTCCCCATGCCAATAGTAATCCCATGGCGGCCACAACGTGCCAAACCCTGGCCCGAGCGAAGTCGGCGGGCTGCCACCAAGCCGGCAGCGTGGCAAAGAAGGCCATGAGCGGAAGCAGGCCGACGAAGCCACTGACCTCCGGCAGGTTTAAAGGGCCGAAATACGGGGTGGTGGCAGGTCCATAGCCATACCCTCCCAATAAGTAAGGAATAAACGTCAGGGCGGTTAAGGAAGGCCGCATGGCAAAGGAATTGTAAAACGCGAACGACGCATGCGCCCGCTGCGAATGCAACGCGAAATCAATCCCCGGCAACCACTGAGTAGCGCCCACCATGACGGCGGCAAGCAGGGCCACAACACCCGCGAGCGCTTGGGAGTTGTGACGTGTGACCTGCGGGGCCACGGACACGGCATAGCAACTCGCGGGAATGATGGCATATACCGCCATTTCGGGACTTCCCGTCAGGAGGATCATTCCTCCCGCCAACCCCACGACCATGCTGCCGCGCAGGGCGTCGGAGAAGGTCCGCGCCCGTGCGGCCTGTTGGATCCCGATGAGCGCCCAAGGCACCCAGGCGGCCGCTTCAACCGTGGAGATATGAACCCACTGGCCGGCAAAAGCGCCGCCGACGGTCCAGGTGAGACTTCCCACCGCGGCGGATCGGGGTTGGCAGCCCTCGGCGTGCAGAAAGAAATATAGGCCAACCGCACCTAAACTGAAGGTGAAGGCTTCGCCTAATGCCCAGGCCAAAGCGGGAGGAAGGACGGAGAAGAGCAAGGTGGCGGGATATAGCGCACCCGCGTTAAACCCTGCTAATAGGGGTGAGCCGGACCAGGAGTAGGGATTCCACAGGGGGAAGTGTCCGGTGCGAATAATCTGTCCCACCAGAACCCTCAGGGGAAAGTTTTGGATGAGGTCGTCCCCCCAAATCCCGATGCGACCCATGACCAAGGGAAACACGAAACCTAGGAACCCTAGACCGATTAACCCTGTCACGATCCATCTCGTTTGATTTGGTCGGAATGTGTTTGGTTGGGTACCGATGCTTATCCCTCTTTTAGCCACGTGCCCAAGATGACACGGGCGTAATGAAACCCGTACAGGAGCGGTCGCCCTTTTTTCGTTTTGCCGCCTTTTCGCCGCAGCATGGTGACCGGACATTCGATCACCTGATAGCCTTTAAAGATAGCTCCCATAAGTAATTCCGACGCATGATATTGATCCTCGTTCAGTGCTAAACGGCGAAGGACTTCGATTCGGATGGCCCGAAAGCCATTAGAGGAGTCCGTAATGCGATGGTGGGTCAACACCCGTATGACCCATCCAAATAGGTACATGCCGGCAATCCTGATGCGGCTTTCCGATTCGTAGGTTCCCAATCTGCGCGATCCCTGCACGAAGTCGGCTTCGCCGGCAATCAACGGACGCAATAAATTCTCCATTTCGGCAGGGACGTACTGCCCGTCTGCATCGAGAGTCACGATGTATTGCGCATGGTGCCGCTCGGCCAGGTGATACCCTAAACGCAATGCAGCTCCTTGCCCACGAGTTAAAGGGGAGTCGCAGACGTAAGCGCCGGATTGGGAAGCCACCTCCGGGGTATCATCGTTACTGCCGTCACTTACCACCAAGGCGTGGACCTTGAGCCCACAGATTTCCGGCGGGACGTCGGATAGGGTTTGTGCCAAGGTGGATCTTTCGTTAAGAGCCGGAATAATGACTGCCACTCCGCTTAAATCAGGGTCCCCGTACGTCTGATCAAATTGTTTCAACGCCAGCCAGTCGGATAATCGGCTTAACCGGTGCCAGGAGGCACGGGATTTGACAAAGGCGCCGTATATCACCACGGCCGCGCCTGTCCCCACCGTGATATCCAGTATTTTACCAAGGTTAACCCCGTGCCAATGAACAGCATACCAACCGGCGGAGATGATGGCGCAGAGCGTAGCCGTAACGACCCACACGACCGGTTTCAATCCGTGCCTTCCGATATTGCGCGGCAGTACATCGGCTGGCGCGGTGACTTTGTTGCTGTTCATGATGAACCGTTCATCCTTTCGTGGGCCATTTTGGCAAATCAAACGCTAATGACTGAAGCGTAGGAACGTGCGTATCATGGGCAAAATACCTAAAACGGTTACCGCGAATAGGTTTCCGACGTGAAATGTCAAAGCTGCCACGACAGCGTGCGACAACTTTATTCCTTCCGCCCTAAACGACAGGATCCACCAGGCTTCGGAAGCCCCGAACCCGGCCAGCGACGGCAACGGCAGAACGAGCAATAGCGAGTAAATCAACATGGCATTGCAAATTTGGATAAATCGAATGCCGAGACTGAGAGCTTCGGCAAACTCCCAATACATCATGGCGTTAAGCAGTTTCCAAGCCATGGTTAGGAGGATAATGCGGACGATCGTTTTCTTGGACACCCTTGAAAGCATGGTGAGGGCCGGTTCCAGGGAACGTCCCATCCAATGCCAACGGTGCAGCACGCGGTGAACCAGTATTTGTGGCTTGACCGGCCTACGGGGGTGCCACAACAGCACAGCGAGGGTCAGGGTGAGCCCCGCCGCGATGGCCGCAGCCCAGACAAGGATTGTCCCCGGGACTTGGTGCAACATCGGAAATAATAGGACCACGAGCACGGCGCTGATGGCGACATCCGCAAGACGTGTGATCACCGCGACGGTGATACCTTCGGCTGCGGTTATCCCAAAAGGCTTTAAATACATGGGCAGCGTGAATTCACCAATGCCCCCGGGAAGCACCAGGCATGCCAACGAATAGCCGGCCGCTGGGTTCCACAGAGACATGGCCGGAATTCCCAATAATTCCGCAAAACGCGCCGCACGTGCCCATATAGCCAGTCCCAGCAAGATGATAACGAATCCCAGCGAAAGGGGAGGAATTTGATGCCATCGCTGTATGACGGAGTTCAAACGCACTATTCGGAAGATAACCAAGGCGACGAGCACGGTGCCGGCCAGCGCGGTAAACCAACGCGATGCGCTGTTAAGCCGGGTGCGATTCCAAGCGATGTATCCTCCCTCCTTACCCCATGGTCTTGCAACAATTGGTAGGATGTCCAGAACAACACAAAGGCCACATGCATATTCTGGGATTCGCGCTAAATAGTGGTGCTCCGGGCGACGCCGGAACGGGGTGCAGGTTGAGACTCAGGAAAAGGTAACCGGCATCCTGTGGCTAAACGCCAGCTAATCGATGGGGGATGACGACTGGCAACAAGGGCGGACGGCCACTCCAACGAGGGGCCCTTTAGTCACCGTAACCGGGGGGATTCAGTGACATCGGGGCATAATGCGGTGGCCTTTTTGGGTCAAATCGATCTTGGCCGGCACTTATGTCTCAGCACCTGGTTGGTTGGATCGAGTCACTCGAATTGCCACCATGGTTGCCGTTGCCGCGGCGGGGGTCTCGGTTATTCCTGATAGCCAAGGAGACAGAAGCCGGGTGGTGCCTATTTCGTCTACAGCGATGGGAATGATGCCATAATTTGCCTCACGGACACCCGGTAAGTCATGTGCGCCCGAGAATCAAGCCGTGCGTTCTTCAACGCGATACCTCGCGTTCTGGTCGACTCTTGTTCCTGCTTTAAATTAGTGATAGCATCCGATGCCTTATGGTCCGGCAGGCTTCATTGTTTGGAACCCGATGTGCCGAACTGAATAGAGCCGAGCCCGCGAATCGTGGCTGAGCTCATGAAAATGGCCCTGCCCTCGAGGTGGAGCAGAGCCATGGTGAGACCGGTTGCAGTTAATGCTTGGATACGCTCCCGCTGATGCCGATCGTTAAGCGATCCACTTGGCCAGACTTGTTCAGGTGGACATTGGCAGTTTCGCCGGTCGTTACCGTGTTGGTCAGCGAGTTTGTTCCTTGATACGAGACGTCAAAGCTGGAAGCGAGGGGCAGTTGATATGAGGTTGAGCTTGTGGCCCGAGTAACTGCAATACTGCTGGTGCCGACTGCCGAAATGGTGCCGGATACCTCTTCCTGGCTGGGCAGGTTCGCATCCGTCTGCAAAATCACTTGCTGGGCCTGCCCCATGGCATTCAGCTTGACAATAGCTTCGCTTCCAGTAGGAACCTCTGATCGATTCAGGGTGTAATCGCGATACCGGATTTGGGCGTTTGGCGCATACGTGTATGTGTGGGTGCCGATGGTTAAGGATGACGATGTGTCTGCGCTGATGGTTCCCTTGAGCATTTTTTGGTTCTGAAGAACGATGAAGTTGACGGCGCCGGCGCGGTTAAGATGGACGATGGCGTTTTGATTCGCCGCCACCGCCGAATAAGCGATGGTCCGGTCATCTTTCCTCACCACCACATGAGAGGATACCGGCAGCGTATATCCATCGATTGTCATCGAGTTGGCGGTGAGCGCAGTAATCTGCCCTTTCAGGACCGGATGATTGGGCAGATTGGAGTCCGAGTGGAGCCGGACTGTAACGACATTACCCGCATTGTCCAATTGGACGGTGGCCTCGGTGTTGAGCGGAACCTGGGACGGGGTTAACGTGTACTCGTGATAGCGGATGGGGGCGTTGGGTAATAAAGTATACGTGTTGGAGCCGATGGTGATGCTGCTCGAACTAATGGCGGTTATGGGACCGGTTTGCCGAGTGGCCTGCTCTGACGCCCGAATGACGCCAATCACGTCGTCGTTTCGGTTTAGTTTCAAATCGACTTGCGAATGGCCATCAACTTTGCTCAGGCTTTTGATAGAGTTGGGTGCAACTGTTAAAGTGCGGCCGTCGATGCGGATTGTCCCCCTAACCAAGTTCATGGCCTGAATTCGGCCTGTTAGGAATAACTCGGTGTTGGCGTGATTGGCGGCAAATGCGGTCCCGGCCGTCCCCGCTAGCGCAGCAGCGGCTGCAAGGGACAACGGTAACTTCCAATGAGACATGGCAATCCGACCTTTCTCAACATGTGAATTTCATGGCAGTAGGGATCTTTGAGCACTAACTCGTTTCTGCCAAAGAATTCGAGGCCGCGATAAATTTTAGGGTGCAGACCGCCCTTTTTTCGCCAAATTTCCTCAGGCAACGAAAACGGAATAAACCCCAGCCGCTGTGAGCAGCTGGGGAACGATAACAAAAATTCCTTCGGGGTGACTGAGGATCTAATTACCGTGGTGATGTTTTGATGAGTGGTCGCTGTGCTCACTTTTCTTGCTGTGCTCGCTCTGCTCGGGGTTGGCGTTGACATGGCCAACGATGGCAGTAGCCACGTAGGTGTTGTTTTGGTTAACCACACGGGCGGTAATGTCCAATTTCCCATTTTGAATAGCAGTGGAAAGGTTTTGTACCGTTCCGCTTGCTTCAATCTCCAGATGCGTCTTAGGCGTCACAGTGATGCTAAGCGTTTGACCCGACTTGGTCTTTATTGAAATACTACCCTGGGTCAAGGTTGCCGCCACTTGTCCGCTTTCATAGGTGCCGCGGACGACATTTCCGATGTGTTCGGGGTGATGATCGCCGCCGTGGTGGGCGTCGGCGAATACGACACCCGAACCCAGCAATAAAACTGCGGCCGCAATGCCGGCACCGGCTTTGCCGATAATTTTAATCACGGAAATCCCACCTTTGTCAGGAGATATAGGACGATAAATTCGATGGGGTTGTCCAAGTACCTCTTTTGCGAGAGGACTTTTTGCGGGCGTCCATATATCCCATTGATTATCGGTTGCCTCCACTAATCAACCGTCAAGTTGGAGTTGCTCAGACTCATACGGAAAAAGCAACAGAACGGCCGCTGCTTGGTGTCTCGGAGAACCCGGAGGCCTGCTCATCGCCGGTTGCGATCACCATGGCCCATCATCTGGCAACGGGCGCGCGAGCCATCAACTCCCGGGGCCAGGCCTCGCTCAAAGAACTTCCGTCTTGCTACCACACAACCAACCGACGGCAGGACTGAACATCGTCGGGAGTGGGCACTCGAAAAAACAGTCATGAGATGGGTTCGGTAAAGGACGGTGCTGTAGCTCGCCCACAGCGCACCCACTTTAGACCCTGATCAATAGATTGTCATTCTGGCAGCGGGGATCTTGGTAGGCCACGGACTGGTCGGTCAAATGGTGGCGCACCCGATTACGCCGATGTTCTGCAGTTTGCCGCTGCTCCATTAAACTCGACGAAAATCCAACCTTTTGATTGTCCACTAGTTGACGTCATCTGAGTTCATCCTAATTTCCCTGTAATCGGGTGAGCGGCCCGATTTGGTCGCCTTCACGTTACCGCGTTCGCACCCTAAGTGTTTGTATTCCGGCGCCAACCGGTCCTCGTCGGTCCCGAAGGGTGCTGCGCGTCAAACCGACGCCGTTAGGTCCAACCCAGGTGTTCGCATCGACACCGACATAACGGCCGTCGGGTTCACGGTATAAGTGGATGGTCAAATCGACGTTAGGAAAGAGATATTGGTTAAACGGTAGCGGGAAACTGATGCCACTGGCGAAATCGGCCGCGGCGGCGGCTCGCACGGCGGGTGTGGGCGGCTCCCCATCCAAGAGAGGGTACTGCAGCGCGAACCATCCGCGATGGCCAGGTTTTGGCTCACTGCGGGCATCCATCGCCGTGTAATAAAACGTGTCCTGATGCGAGGGCATCTCCTCGATCACCAGCTTAGGGAGGGTTGCGGGATCGGTCGGCATCGGCTCCTCAGGATTGGCAATCGTCAGGTGCTCTCGACGTAAGCTGAGAACGTGGGCACGGAGTACTTCGGTATGGCCTTCAGAAAAGGTCATCAAGCAATGAATGCTGGATGATTTGGCCTCGTGCGTCATCGTGACTGATAGGGGCCGAAGTGGAAAGGGCCGTAAGAAGTCGAGCGACAGGCGGGCGATCATCCATGAGGGTTCGCTCCATGCCTGTTCGACTAGCGCGGCCACTAATCCGGCCGGGGCCCCACCGTGCGCATATTCAGGGCTCCACGGTCCGCGCGCAAGCTCCGTCGGCAAGATTGTGTCGGAGTCGAGATGGCGAAACACGGAGATCTCATTGCTCATTATGAATCTCCCGGAGCTTGGCCTTATTAATTTTACCCGCACTGGTCATGGGCAGCGTCTCAACAAATTGGAGTGTGTCCGGTAGCCAAAATTTTGCCAGGCGTCCTTGTTGGACAGCTTCATTTAAGGCTTGCTGCACCAGGGATGTGCTTACGTCGCGGTCGGCCGCTATGATGGCCTTCGGCCTTTCACCCCAGCGAGCGTCGGCAATGCCAATCACAGCCACTCCGTGAACACCGGGGATCTCGGAGATGACTGATTCGATGGTGCTGCCGGCGATCCACTCACCCCCGCTTTTTATCGCGTCATTGAGCCGATCCATCACCGCGATGCGGCCGTCCGGATATCTGACCGCCAGGTCGCCCGAACGAAACCAGCCATCCACGTACGCTCTATTCGAAGCTTCGGCATTGTCGACGTAGCCGGCGGGAAGCCAGGGACTTTCAATCCAGGCTTCACCCAAGCTTGCTCCATTCGCTGGCACGGGCTGTCCCGCGGCGTCGCGTATTTCCATGCGGACCATGGGGAAGGGGGTGACACGGGAGGCAAGCTGGTTCACACGTGCCTCACCCGACAGACCGGGGGCGGTAGAGATCGCACTCCCCAATTGGTCCGACCCCCCGTAAATGAGGGAAAAACGGACTCCACGGCTGTCGGCGCGATGAGCGAGCCCTGACGCCAACGGGCTTCCTCCGGTGAGGACCTTTAGGGGCAGTGGGTCGGCTGCCCCATCCAACAACATGACGAGTTGGGTCGGTACCATGTTACTCCAGGTGACCCGGTGGCGGTGGATGAGAGCGCGTTGTGCGGCAGGGTCACTGCGCTCCGGTAACACCAGTGCCGCTCCGATATAGGGAGCGATGAAGGGCGCCCCCCATCCGTGAATGTGAAAAAACGGAATGAGCGGCATCATGACATCGTGCGCCGACAGATGGGCCCCCGTATCGTAGAGACCCAGGTGATGCGCGATCTGTAGGGCGCCGGACAGCATTTGCTGGTGTGTATAGCGTATTCCCTTGGGCCGGCCGGTTGTGCCGGTGGTGTAAAAGAGTGAGAAGGGATCGCTGGGATCGACGCTGGCCGCGATGTCTGGCTCTTGATCAGTGCCGTCTCTGATAAGTTCCTCATAATCCCGGTCGGGAGAGACCGCTTGAGCGCCCCCCATCTGCACCACATGACCGACCACAGGCGCCAGCGTCGCGCTCAGGTCACCAAAGCCTTCCCCTATGAATAGCCATTCATCTTTGGCGTGCTGAAGGGTCCAAATCAGAGTATCCAGGGGTAGCCGGAAATTAACCGTATGAATCACGGCGCCGAGCATGGATAGAGCGAAATGCAGTTCGAAATAACGATAGGTATTGACATCGATGACGCCTACCACCGTGCCCGGTCGGATGCCAAGCCGATGGAGGCTCGAGGCGAGCCGTACCGCGCGCTCATAGA
This sequence comes from Bacillota bacterium, assembly GCA_021820965.1. GTDB lineage: Bacteria > Bacillota > Sulfobacillia > Sulfobacillales > Sulfobacillaceae > Sulfobacillus_B. The sequence goes on from JAKACZ010000051.1 coordinate 17,943, forward strand.
TGCCTGCGTACGTAAGCATGGTCTGTCCGCTAATGACGGGAGTTGAGGTGTGCTGGTAGGCAGCATCGCGCAATAATGCGTGAGCCACAAGCTTTTGCATTAGCTGTCTCCCTCCCAGATGCGCGGGTCTTCATCCACGGTGAAGGGATATTCCTCGTTTAAAAGAAAATGGTGCGCGTATAGTGCGGCTAGTCGAGCATAGCGATCACCCTGGTCGACGGCCATGTCGTAGAGTAAAGCCACCTGGGTCGCATCGGCCACCCGATTCATGGCGTACTTAGCGTACCACTCGGCTTCGCGGCCACGATACGCGATTAACGCTTCGAATTGTTTTTCGAGTTCAACCCGGGCATGATGAGCTTCGGGTGTTCCGGCGTTCTCCAACATGGGGACAATCTCCGACAGAAAGGGATCATGTGCTCGCTGGCGCTGAACTGCTTCCAAAAAATCGAGCGCTTGGATGTTACTCGGCCCTTCCCAAATGGGGGTGATCAAGGCTTCGCGATGCCACCGCGCAACGCCGTATTCCTCCAGAAAACCGAGGCCGCCGAAAAGTTCCATCGCCATGGCGGTCATGGCAGCTCCGTGGTCAGCGGTTCGCCCTTTGGCCAAGTGAGTGACCAATCGGGTGAGATGATAGCGAGGGGGATAGGGTGGTCGATCTGGGAACGATTGGTCAAATTTCTGGGCCCCATAAAAGGCCAGTGCTAACCCAGCGGAAGAGCGCACTGCCATGTCGGTTAAATCCCGCCGAATAAGTGGGTGATTGCGCAATGGCTCACCAAAACTATGGCGTTTGCTGACGCGGCTTAGAACCTCCAAGTGAGCTTTTTTGCCCGTACCCATTGCTGCCACCGCGTTGGCTAATCGGGATTCGGTCAGGTTTTCCAAGGTGTAGTAGATGCCAAGGTTCGCGGCGCCGATCAGATAGGCTTCGCTCTGATTGAGTTCGACCTCGCCAGACGGCACGGCGCGGGTTGCACTTTTTTGCTTGAGCCGACGGACGTGATAATTCAGCATTCCTTGGCGGTTTAGACGCGGGAGCAGGAACAAGGCCAAGCCCTTGGGCCCGGGCGGTGCGCCCTCAGGGCGCGCTGTGGTGATGGCATAATCGGTCAGCCCGGCTCCACTGGCAAAATACTTATCTCCCGTTAGGTGCCACACCTCGCCGGAACGGCGCGCGACGGCCTCATTAGCCCCGAGATCACTGCCCCCTTGGGATTCGGTCATCCAAGTGGCCCCCCACGCCTGGCCGGAGAGCAGCGCCTCTTTGATGGCCGCCGCATCCGGAATGGCATCGGTGGCGTACTTATGTAACGCCATGGCTGTCTGGGTGGTGATAGTGAGAATGCACCCTAGTCCCGGATCGGCTACCAAGTATAACAGCGCGAAGTGATATAGCCAACTATCACCGTGATACGGGGGCCGTATAATCCAGGCGGTGTCGGCCAGAGCTTGTCGCTGGGCCGGGCTCAGGCGCACGCGATCAATGCGCTGACCGTCCAAATCATGCGCGACCAGTACGGGTTGGGCGTCTTGGTCAATGTGATAGGTGGCTTCATATAATTCTTTGCCCGCCAAATCCCCGAACCGCTTTAAGTCGGACCATCGGCTGGGGTGCCCCGGCCAGAAATGCTTAAGTACCGCTTGCAAGTCGGGATCGCGGTCGAAATGGTTGGTACCGTATGCATAGGAGAGATGTTCCATCGCTATTCCTCCTGACTTAAGATCCGGTCGAGCCGCCGTTGCATCGTAGCACGCAAGTCGGCAAGTTCGGCCATCAGTGTTTGCAACTCCTCTACCTGATTTTCTAATTGTTGAAGCTTGGCGTCACCTTGGCGAATGACGTGGCGCAATTGGGTAACTTCGGTAGGATCGGCATCATAGAGATCAAGCATTTCTTGGATTTCAGCGAGCCCAAAACCCAGACGTCGCCCGCGCAGTATCAATTGCAAGCGAACGCGGTCACGCTCGCGATATAGCCGTTGCGTTCCCCGACGCAGGGGCGAAATCAGCCCGACATCCTCGTAATGCCTAAGGGTACGTGCTGTCACATCATGGAGTGTACTCAACTCATTAATGGTGTAATATTTGCGGTCACGCTGCCGTTTGTGTGATCCCATGCTGTAGCCTCCCTGTTCAGCTGATTGCAGTTTACGTTAACGTCATCCAAAGCACAAGCTGGGCTATCGGCTTGTAGGCGGTGATATGCCTTTGGATGCAAACCGGAAAGCTCCGCGGCCGTCCAAGGCCATGTCCTGATAAAGGAATTGCGTGACTCGGCGCACCCGGGGTGAGTTTGGTGGGGTTGGCCGCCAAGCGCATTGGTGGACAGGTCTCGATTTGGTTGAAAACGGCGCCCATCCAAGAGGAGCTTGACGTTAAGGGCGTGTTGCCCCGACGCGGTACGGCAGGTATTCTGAGGGTGCGGAAGTTACAGGGGGGAAACACGATGGCGGGCCGGTTGCGCTTTCGTACACATGTGGCGGGATTGGCGATAGGGATTTTAGGCGTAGGTTTTCTATCTGCGTGTGGTTTCGGTACTCATTTAACGTCGTCTCCCGGGACTCCGCCGTCGACAAGCCCTTCGGTCCAAGTAGCGGCTCCCAATACCCGTTCTGCTCCACCGTTAGCGCCATCATCCACTGGTGCGTCCCCGATCACCAATCCATCCAACCTGCCCTCCTGCACGCCGAGTAGTCTTACGGTGCGCTTGGCCGGCTCGGTGCCGGCCCTTGGTAGCGTGATCCGCGTCTACGCCTTTACCAACCACGGGTCCAATGCCTGCAGTCTCTTCGGGTATCCGAGTCTTCAGATGTATAACGCACAGGGCCAGACGATTCCGACACTGATCACGCACGTGACGATGGCAGAAAATATTGTGCCGATTGAGCCGGGTGGCGAGGCGTGGTTCGTCATACAGTATCCCGATGCCACCGGGTTTGCCCATGATCGTTGCCCCGCCTCGTCGGAAATTGCCGTTACGCCGCCGGGAGCGTCCAACTCCATTTTGATCAAGGGCCACGCCGGAATAATACAGCCCTACGGCGGCACGGTCGAGAATCTAGCGTGCGGCACCATTACTGTTCAGCCGGTAACGCCCCAGGGTACGCCTCCGAGCCCGTAATTCCGGTCGTCGCACCTCGCAAGCGCTGTGAGACCCGGAATGGGGGAGTCGAGCGCATACGCGCTAACTTTTGAGAAAAGGTTCCTCACGTAAGGGTGTTCGGGTATTGATCGCGCAGTCAGATGGGAAGACATCCCCTGCTGGTGAACGGTATGACGGTGGAGCAGCGAATGGATTCTCCCCGCACCATTCTGGACGAACAGTGGGCCTTCTTGTTGCACTTTTTACCGAACGGCTGGCAGGACCCGGCGTGGACATCGGGGCCATTACGCGGCTGTGAGCTATCCGGTCGGCGGAAGCGCTCCTGCGGCTCATCTTGGCATATGCCTGGAATGATTGGTCGTTGCGCATGACTGCGGCCTGGGCTCGCCGGATAGGCTGGCTGTACTCTCCGATGTCGCCGTCTTGAAACGGCTCCGCCATGCGCCCGCATGGCTGGGGATGCTCTTGGTGGTTTCGAGCCCAAGGCCTCGGGAGCGGCATCCCGAATCGGTTCCGCTTGATGGAGACCCGAGCGCTCTCACTTGGCTTTTCTGGCTCGAAGAACCGAGTTTTTAATCGGCGGTTGGAAATGACGGAGGCGCGGGGGCGCCGTACTCCGCCGCAATTCATGACGCGCCTGGGGCTGGATAGCATGACCGCTCTTTTGAGAAGCGGGAACCGCACTGGAGCGACGGTTGGTGGACGGCGGCGCAAACCGATTAGTTCGTGGAACTGACGGATGGCCGGCTGGACGGGCTTGATGAAGGCCCGGACGGCTGTGGAGCCCCGCCGGACGGGCTGGTTGGCGGGGGTTCGTGCGTCAGCTTGGCATACTGCGGTGACTCAAGAATGCTCCCGTCAAAGGCTTTGTCAGACGGGAAAATCGTCCATTGATCGACGATCGGATACGATGCAGCACCTTCCCATAACCCATCAACGTACTGACCCACCTTGAGCTGGCTGGCCGAAAACGGAGGCGTGGTGCCGCCTTCCCAGGAAAACTGACTGTAGGGAGCAATATGAAACGTGCTCAACACCGGCATGAGACGGTCGATGGCATGACCGGTGCTATTGTCCCCGACATATTTAGTCTTTTGCAGGGTCACGAGGTTTCCCTGAATGCGGCGAATGATCCCGGAGTAACCGTTAATCTGGCCGGCGATGGTGCGAGCGATATGTCGGGGATTGGCAACGATGGCCTCTCCCACAAATAGATCCATAGAATCATGGGATCCCCGCCAATGTTGCGGGGCAACCCACTGCCCTGGCCCGATGGTCACGGTCACGGAGGCATAGTGGTGGAACTTGCCGTCTGTCGTCAAGGCTTCCTGGACGTGAGAGAGCGTCACCTGGGTAGAGGGGCCGGGCTGGATGGAGGTAATGGTTCCTTCAAGCTGGGGACCCCACTGTGCAGGTCCATCGATCGCGCCCGACGGGGAGTGCTGACCACATCCGGCCAGGCTGAGGGCAGCGCCTATCACCACCACCGTTGCCGCTGTGGCAACTTTGTTGAGCTCAGACATGTGCTACCTCCTGATAAGTTATTCGTTGCTCCATAACGCGGAAAGCGGGGTGAATGTGTCACAGCTCAAAACAATGAATGGCCGCCTTGGTCCTCAAATCTCCCACCATGGAACAGCATGCAAAGAGCTGTGCCCCACCACGCGCATACCGACCCAACGCAGAGCCGAAAAACCTGGTATGTCTGTTCATGGCTGCAGCATTTGGTGCCGCTAATGATGCAGATTTCGGGGGGATCGCTTTGAGCCGTGAGCTCTTGAGCCGGTAAACGACGCATCGGGGGATACTGCGAACTGGTCGTGGCAACGATAACGTTTCAGACATATCCGCCCTCGGGGCGGATATGTCTTTAGGACATGGGCTTGTTGGGTTCTCCCAAAACGACTGCAACACCTACTGCGCGCCTTGCACCGTCTGGGATCGGTGGGTTGGTCAGTGTTAAAAGGGGCGAGGGAGCACATTATTACCTACCCCCTATCAGGGCTTGACGACAAAGTGATTCCGCCCAACCAAGCAAGCGGAATTGCAGTGAAGACCGCGGATTTCACCAATCTGAGACGATACAGCGATGACCCGGAAGGTAACTCGCGCTGTCATTGGAGAGTTTTACTATCGCTGGAAAAGAAGTGCCACAGTAGCGGTCCTGCACCCCCAATTCTTTAGAATTGCCGTTGTCTGCCCGGGCTTCTCTTTGGCCCTCGGCATGCACACGCTTAACTCCCCCACCTAAAATTGGCGGCGAGGACTCAAGCGGTAAGGCCGGGAGAAGTAGATTGTCACCAAACTACTGACCAGGCATAAAGTGTACGGAGATTGGTCCAGAAGGAGGCATTCAATGATGCAGACTGGTGGCATTGCGGATTCGCCCGAGGACGTCGCCATCGGCGGTTTGCCCATTCATGATTTTGGAAGCCGCCATCTTCGGCTCATGCGACCATACCAACGCGGAACGGACGTCAAGATTCTTCAAATCAAACTTAAGGTGCAAGATGTCTTCGATCCTGGACCTATCGACGGCGTCTTCGGCCCCCGCACTAATCAGGCGGTTCGCTCCTTTCAGCGATATTACCGGTTAACTGTGGATGGTATTGTTGGGCCGGACACCTTTTGGTGTTTGGGCGAATCTACCGGCCCCTATTTGGGAGGAGCCCCTCGTTTGGGGAGTCGAGTTCTCAGAGAAGGGATGCGCGGGGGGGACGTGTGGATTCTACAGAACCGGCTGAATATTGCCAGCGAGACCGGTGTGGGGGTTGCATCGGGAGTCTTCGACGCTGTTACAACCACGGCTGTCAGGGAATTTCAGCTCCGCTATGGCCTGGTTTCGGATGGGGTTGTCGGACAGATAACCGTCTTTCATCTGAAACTACGTACTTGGCTTGGTGGGCGACAGCTCGTATCAAGGACAAAAGGATGCGACGTCCGTCAGTTGCAGCGCTGGCTGAACTCGATTCTGGGCCAGCCAGTTTTGACCGAAGATGGCTTCTTTGGCCCGGCAACCGAAGCCCAGGTCCGCGCGTATCAGAAATCTGTAGGCATTGGGGCGGACGGAATCGTGGGTCCGGTGACGTTCCACAATCTCGGCTTCGCGACTAATGGAATAGGGACGGAGGAAGGCCGCATCCTTTTTCGCCACCAAGATTTGGAAACCAACCTCTGGTCGATCCGGAGCCGTACCCCAAGGCATGGAATCCTCAACCTCACCGGTGAGCTGAGCATACAACCATGGAATCCTGTCTGGTCTCCCAACGGGCAATGGATCGCCTACGTCGGGGAAGACAACCAGCTTTACCTAATACCGGGCAGTGGGGGGACACCCAAGGTTTTGACTGATGATGTTGAGTTCTACCAGGAGGTATCCTGGTCCCCTGACAGCACAACCATTGCGGTCACCAAGACGGGAGGCAACATCTATCTTGTGGATAGGGTGACGGGTACAGCGTCGTTTCTCGTGAGAGGTACCTTCCCCGTATGGTTTCCTTCCGGCAAACGGCTCGCCCTTGCCGGTGGCGGAGAAGAGGAACTAGCTCTCAAGGCAATTAACACGAACGGAACCGGCTTAATAACGATCACAACCCAGACCCCGCCGTACCACGTTCTCATGATATCCCCTAACGGTGCGAAAATTCTCTACACCACACCTGGAGCCAGTATTTCGATCGTCATGATTGTCGACGTGGCAACGGGACGAGTGACACAAGTGCCTTCGGGCCCTCTGAGCAAAGATTATTGTCCAGTTTGGTCCCCCAACGGGCGGCTTATTGCTTATAGTGCAACAAACTTCAACGAAACCCTGAAGTACTTTAGCCTTCTGCGGGTTGCGGATGACCAGGGGAAAATCATTATGGACATTGGCCTGCATCAAGTCTTTTCCACGTGTCGGATCACGTGGGGCCCCTATAGCGACCGGATCGCCTATGTTGGGAGTGTTCCGGGCAGCGAGAGCACAGACATCTACTCTTTGCCTCTGTTTGCCGCATTCGCCACAGATCTCACGGAGGAAGTGGATAGTGACCAGCCTATGTGGACGGCTACTCGCTGATGTTCGTTTTTTATACCCTCCCCAAAGGCTGAATGCCGGGGGATTCCCGGCGTCGGGTTCCTGCTTCCTCGCATCACGGCTTCTGAGACCTACTGGTCGATCATCCACCGCAGGGCGCCCCCTAGGAACACCCGGCGCGTCCTGCCCTGCATGGTGAACAAATCATTTGCTTTAAGAGAGATAGCTTGATCTTTGCCTTCGATCTGTGCCATGTGGCATATTTGACGCTAGCGGGCGGTGGTCTGACCGAGCCCTTAAGGCTGACGCCGAAATTTGATAAATAATATCGGATACCCATACGGCTGCTTGCCATTGGATGACTTGGTTAGCCTTAACGCCGAGGTCACCCACGTGCTCTCCCGTAAGGTTTGCAACGTGGGGTAATACCAGCGTTGCTGTCACCAAGTGCAAACGGATATCTTAAATGGGAAACTTGTTGATCACCGCGTTGTACTCGTTTTGTGCATCCGTGATGGCGAGCTTGGAATACACCTCCAACGATTTTCGGCTTTCGTGACCGGAGTACGGCTGTATCAGGGCGTCATCAATCCCTTGCTTTTTCAGCCAGGTCAGTAGGAAATGCCGTAGCTTATGTGGGGATACATTCTGGGTCAGCTGAGCCTCCTCGGAATACTTGGTCAGAATCTTCCGGATGCCACGATCGGTGTATTTCTTCTTCCACAATGATTCAAACACATAGATCGCCTGCTTTTTCTTCATCGTGTCGGCATGCATCGCAAGGAGCTCTTTAAATGAATGGGGGAAGGGTACGATGCGATCTTTTCCCCCCTTTCCGTGGTTGATGCGAATCTGGCACGTATGAAAATCGATGTCCGTCAGTCGAACGTTGATCAACTCGCTGACCCGAATGCCGGTATACATCAGCGTTTTGACGATCATCATGTCTTGAAAATTTTTCGACCGCCAGACCACCTCGTAATACCGTTTGAGTTCATCCTCGGTGGGGACATAGGGCAACTTTTTCGATGCTTTGGGCACGTCGATTTCCAGTTCCGTGCGCAAGTGGTGGAACACGCTCTTCAGGTAGGCATAGTCTGGCCGCTCCCCGCGTAAATACTTGGCGAGTTCGCGCGCTTTCTTTTTGGATGACGTCCGTTTTTCTGTCACGCTAATGCTCCTTCCAAGGGCAATCGTTCGTGCATGTTGAGGCGGAAGGTGCCATAGGGGTTGACGTGGGTATAGACCAGTGGTCAGCGCTCGTAAATCTTCCGGCCCCATGGCCTCGAGCCACCTTTTGTCCGAGAGAATGTTTTGCAGCATGAGGGTGTTAATGTAGACCAGACAATTTTGCAGAAGATGGAGTGAGAGCACCGCAATTTCTTGATCCTCTAAGCGATTCGTCGCGATTTCACCCCCTTTGCCGTAAAAGATGAAACTGTTGGCGGAATTCCAGTTTTCCACGACGTTGAGTCCCGCGTTAATCTCGCGCCGCAGATCCTCAGAGTTCAAATACTCGCAGAGAAAAACCGTTTTGACTGCCTTACCGAGTTCCCCTAAGGCTTGGTACGTGGGATGCTTTAAATTGTTGCGCGTAAACCGTTTTAAAAGGTCTTCCGTCTCGGCGGTACCGAGTCGCAGCGCCGTGGCGTATTTCACCATTTGATCGTATTGCTGACGAATCAGTTCCCAGTTGATCGGCCGGGTCAGCACTGGGTGAAGGTTCGGGTAGGCATCGGCCATCCCGGGTTCCGGTCGATAGAGTTTTTGCACATGAATCGCTTTCAGACGCGGCATCAGCTGGTAGCCCAGCAAATGACAAAAGGCAAACGCGACTTCGCTCTGCCCGTGGGAATCGACGTAGTTTTTCTCCACGTCCATCTCGGTGCCGTGGCGCAGGAGTCCTTCCATCATGGCGGCGACTTCCGATGAGGAACACGATTTCAGCTGGGAATAGATGCACGTGGAGTGCTTCTCGACGTGCCAGTAAATCATGACACCGCGGCCGCGGTACCGGATGTGCCATTCCGTCATGAGATTCTGATCCCACGCCCCAAACTTTTTCGAGTCGGACGCGCAGGACGTGGTCCCCTCGCCCCAAATCTCCTGCATCCGGATCTGGAAAATTTGATTCACGACCGCCGCGATGGCGTTACGGACATTGTCCGAATGAATGAACTTGCGTCGGACATAAAGCAAGTCCTTATACGATTCGCCATGATCCCCCGCACTGACCCGTTTTAAGCCCGTATTGGTCCCCAGCCCGTACAGCGCGAGAATCAGCCGCTTTTGTAGCGTATCTCGGTCGAGAATTTCCCGATTGGCCACCGTCTTCAATTGCTCGGTGAACCCGATACGCAGATCGGTCTCCTTCAAGATATCCAGGAGACTCGTCATCGGCCAACGCCGGACCATTTCCGCCTACAACCGCGTGAGATTCAGGGGCTCCGCTTGGGGCTCCAGGGGGGAGACCGTGATCCAGCCGCCCGCTTTGTCGGTGATGCGCACCTGGGGGTTCTTCGGCATGCCGTCATTGAGTGTCGCCAGCCCCTCTGCCATAGCGGCCTTCAGGGTCGCGATAAAAGCCTCGGCGTCGAGCGGCTGCTTTAATGCGTGATAGTGTTCTTCCCGGCGTTCCTCAAAATCCGCGGGCAAGTCTTCGTCCGGATTGCGGTACCGATTCGCCCCGGCCACCCAAATTTCCTTACAAGGCAGTTTGTCGCGTAAGGCTTGCAGCGCGCTAATCTCATAATTCATGCGATTAATGCGCTCCCGCCCCTTCTCGTCTTTCTCCACCACGATTTCCCGATTCACAGGACGAATGACGCCCTTGGAAAAGCCATTCCGCGACCTCCTGGCTATCCTCAACGGTCGCTTCCCGGAAATCAAAGAACTCCCGGATTTGCACCCGGTGGGCTTTGATGGTTCGTCCATTCCAGTTGTACTGGGCGTAGCGATCGGGCTCACAGACAATCTGTTTCGCCAGATAGGCAATCACCGGTTTCGGCACTTCAAACGGATGGGTTGGGAATCGGGCCTCATGCTGAAAGAACTTGAGCAAGACGGCAAACCCTAACTGGTTTTCTATCGATTTGGGTTCAATCAGTGTCATTTCGTTCGGTAAGATTGTAAAATGCTCAATTAACTCGTCCAGTTCCCAATTTCGCTTCACAGGATCCCCTCCGGAAAAAGTTCCCAAAATAGCGAGTATCGGAACATGATGCTGGCCATCAGTGTATCGAAACCGATCACGTCAAACAATCGAGAGGCAAAAACCCACGATGTTCTGTTGACAAAAACTTTTTCGGAACTTTATCACGATGAGGCCATGGTTGAGGGCATAGTTCGCGTCCAAAGGAACTGCAAGGCCAATGCTAACACCTCGCATCCTCCGCCAATATATCCTAGCCAGGTCAGAAGGGCGTGATGGATAAGATATCCACCCAAGGCTGATCCCGCGGCCATTCCCAGATAGGTGGCCGAACCATTCCAGGCGAGAATCGCCGTGGGCATGGTGGGGACGAGCTTCATCAATCGATGTTGTTGGGGAACCTGCAGAATCCACCCGCTAATCCCCCAAAGGCCGATGGCCCCAATCGCCCCGAACACGGTGGTCGCGGTCCAGTGTAACGTGCCGAGTACGAAGGCTACCACTCCAAGTCCCAGCGTAAGGGCCCGCTGCGCTCCCCACCGATCAACGGCAACCCCTCCCAGGTGATTGCCAACCATGGCCATTAGTCCCCACCACAGCAGAATGCCACTCGTTTCCGGGCCAGAAAGGCCGAGAGATTGATGGAGGAACGGTGCGATGTAGGTATACACCGTAAAAGCGCCCATGGTCCACAAAATGGTGAGGCCTAACATCTTGGCCACGTGCGGTCGTCGAATCACCTGAATGCGCTCCATCAATCGAACGGGTTCGGGGGCCGCTGTCTCGGGCAGGAAGATGACAATACCGACCGTGGCGAGCCCGGCTAAAGTCGCCACGAAGCCAAACGTCCAACGCCATGATAATAGCGTACCGATGATCGTGCCCATCGGAACCCCCAGAACAATGGCCGCAGTGAGTCCTGCCATGACCGTGGCCAGAGCCCGACCTCTCAATGCCGTAGGGACCAAACTGCCTGCAAATGCGGAAGCGGTAGGAGTATAGATCGCCGCCGCGGCCGCCGCGGCGACACGGGCAATCAACAGCCATCGGTAGGTTGGAGTCATCGCCGCCATGATGTTTGCCAATGAAAAACTTCCGAGTGCGGAGGTTAACAGAAGCTTTCGCGGGATAGAACCCATGGTGGAAGCTAAGATGGGCGACCCAATGGCGTAGGTCATCGCAAAGACTGTCACTAAAAATCCGGTGGCCGACAGCGAGACATGAACGCCTCGGGCCACCGCGGGAAGAATGCCGGCGATTACAAAAACATCGGTACCTAAAGCGAAAGTGCCTAAGGCTAAAATCCATAAACGGCTCCGGTGCATAAATACACCCCATGGTTTTTATTTCGATAGTTCTCGAATTATCATATAACCATTTCTTTTTATTATCAATAAGTTTTATGATAAGATAGGAATCGAACAAGAAAACCGGGGAGGCATAGAACTATGCGAGAACTGTTTCATCCCGACCCGCACGAATTCAGCCTCCCGACGGTGTTTCATGCACTCAGTGACCCCATACGACTCGAAATTGTCCGTACCCTCGCTTCGACCAGCGAACAATCCTGTGGGTGGTTCGATTTTAAGTTGACGAAGTCTACGTTGTCGCACCACTTCCGAGTCCTTCGAGAAGCTGGTGTGATTCGCACGCGAATGGCAGGAACCCAACGGTTTATTTCATTGCGCCAGGAGGACTTGGAAGCAAGATTTCCGGGATTGCTGGTCCTCATTTTGCACGATGCATCCTCGCACGAACAACCGGAACTCCCAGCAGAGTCCTCATAATTGGCCGCAAAATCATTACGAGCCGATCCCCTGCCCGATCGATCGTCCCACAAACGAGGGTGTTTGGCACACTTCCGGTTGCCGTGATGACCAGGACCTGCGCTTATGAACGTGTCGAACCGTTTTGACGCAACACCTGAATGGCGTTAAACGACTCAGCCAACGACATCTGCAGACGGTGCAATCCGTCCGGAGTCATGGTGGTCGAGATGGCGGCTTGCCAACCCTTTGTTCCCGTTTCGTGACGGAATCCCCAGGGTAAGCGTCCCCATCAGTTTGCACCTGGTGACAGCAACGCTGGTACTGCCCCAACGTGGAAAGTCAATAATGTCGACTCGAACCAGAAACTACGACAAGAGCAAAGCCGCTGGCAACCCCAAGAGCCAGTTGTTCCATTAGTGCGCCCGACCGGAACAATTCGAGTCTGTTTCACAGCGGCTTCGTGAATTGGCCCACGCCCGGCGGCACCAGGCTGGCGGGAGCCGCACGACACCCGACCATAGGGATGGACTATGGCCCTTGGCATCTCAGTCCTCGCAGACTTTTTTCTTCCGGTTCCCATGGCATTCGCATAGATTCAGGACCGGTGGAGAAGGTAAAGCACATGAACCTCAAGGGAGGACAAAATGTTATGACGCGTGAAAACCGGTGGTCTCGAGGTGGATGGGGATTGGCCGTGATGGGCGGGTTAGGAATCTGGCTGGTGTGGCGGGAGATCCAAAATCGGCTCACGCCGATCAACCCTGGTCTCGCGGCACGCTATGGCCTTCACCTCACACGGGCACCACAGAGGGTGCTCGCTGTGACGGCGCACCAGGACGATCTCGAGTTGTTTGTCGGGGGTACGCTACGGCTCCTCGCATTGGCGGGGAGTCAGATTACCGTGGTAGTGGCCACCGGGGGTTGTCAAACGTCATTTAATTCAACCGGGGTGCGTCAAACAATTCACCCACCTGGAATCCCGTCTCCCTCATCATAGCATGGTGTCCATCGGGGGCAACCGTTGGGCCCCATCAATTCGCTCAGATTGT
>JAKACZ010000052.1 GCA_021820965.1 Bacillota bacterium
CCGCCCATGTTGCTGGTGGGATAAGCCGTGGCGAGTCCGGAGGAGCACTCCCAGGGTTTCACAACCCGTCGACGCAGCCATGGTGGTTCCCTCAGAATCTCCGGCCTTTAGGCCGGGGAGGTTCAAATCCTGGAGTGTCGTGCCCACACCTTCTCCAGTCCAATAGGCACCGGCCAGACGATCATAAAGCGTCCCAAGGTACGAAACAATGCCTTCGACTTGTCGGTCAAGGGATTTCCCATCACCACACAATTTCCGGCTCCTAAGCCGACCCCAGCCGCCGCGTATGTATAGGTCATCCCCCGCGCGAGCCGCATGGCGTCGATGGCTGCATCCTCTTAGGAGGGATAGGTCCACATACGGCATCCACCCGCAGCGGGTCCCAGGGTGGTGTCATGGATGGCAATAATCGCTCGAAGTCCAGTAACGCATGGACGAATCACCCTTTCCATATTTCTGTGTGTCCGGTCTATTCTTTTAACCGTACTCGTTTTTGGCTGTTCCGGCATAATTTCTCGGAAGCGGCTGGCGGACCGGGTCGGTTCTTTGGTTTCACGTGAGCCCGGTCATAAAAGGCAAAGAGCCCGGGGTTTTCTATCTCCCGGGCTCCCTATCCGTCATCGACTTGCGCTAACTGCCCCTCATTTAGTCACCAACTCCAGCGATGCAGCGGACAGCGGCTCTGATCCCTCCTCGGTGACGAGGGACGTCCGTCCCAGAGTCATGGCGAGGCCACTGGCCGCGTCAAAGATGATGATATGGATGAAGAAGACCATGCCCGGTTGGGCTTCGACCGGATTGCCGTGATAAAACATTGGCCAGTCCATCCAGTTGGGGGCATATGTGGTTCCGAGACTATAGCCGCACGCATTCAGGCGATGCTCCCGGTGGCCCCATGCATCGAGCACCCGGGCATGCGCATCAAACACGTCACCAATGGCATGCCCCGGCGCCAGTGCCGCCTCGGCGGCGTGCAATGCTTCAACGCTGGCGGCATGCATGGCAACAAGCCGGGGGTCAGGCTCTCCAATCAACATCGTGCGCATGAGACAGGCATGGTAATGCCGATAGACGCCGGCAAACTCCAGAGTGAGTTGATCCCGCGCGTCCAAATGGCGCCGTCCGGTATAGTACCGACACATCAAGGCACCGAGGCCTGAACCGATAATAAATTCGTTGGCTGGATCATCCCCGCCTCCCCGGTAGATGGCGCCTTGCATGGCTGCCAGAATATCCCCTTCGAAAGCACCAGCTTGGACCGTTTCCTCAGCGGCGCGCAGCGCATCATCCGCCAGCGTCGCCGCCCTCCGCACGTAAGCGAGTTCCGCCGGACTCTTGACCACCCGTAGGCGATTGACCAAGGACGATGCGTCCTCCAATGTACAGAATCCTTGCAAAGACGCTTGGAGCCGCATGGCGTTTCGGCCCGTCAGTCCATAGGCTTCCCACTCGACCCCGAGCCTTTTGCCTTTGCACCCCCGTTCCTGAAGGATGCTTTTCAACTCACGGGCCGGATCGGCATCCGGCGCGTCCACCCACACACGGATGTCCTCAACTATTGAGGTAAAGTGGGCCTGTAGAAAATCGGGAGCACGAGTCAGAAGGGTCATCTTCCCATCGGCGCCCAGATATAAACACTGGAAAAATACATAACCGAATGAGTCATACCCGGTAAGATAATACATGCTCTCCTGTCGGAACATAAGGAGGCCATCGAGCCCTTGTCTTTCCATTTCTGAAATCGCCCGTGCCTGCCGTTCCAAGAATTCGTCCCGTTTAAAATGGATGTGAAATCCATTGCCGTTGTCTAACGCTAGGTGTGCAAATCCCGTTGGCTCTCCCATCATCAACGCCCCCGTGTATGATTCTATGATTCCATTTTTGTCATGCTAATCCACCCTTTGGATTTGCACCATCCGTATACCCTGTTATCAGCTTTGATAGACCGGGTCACGCACTCGTCCAACTCCGTGTCTCCTGAGACACCTATAACGCACCTCAATCAACCCCATGATCTCGCCCACGTACTGTCATGATAGCGGTACGGACGCGGGTGGCGCAATCAGATCATGACGTCCCCTGAATTAGAGCCGGGCGTTTGTCCTATATAAAAGTGTCCACCTGGCCCCGAAGCCACAAGCCAGCACTAGAAGCCACTTCTTCGGGTATCCCAAACCCAAGGATCGATGGATGGCTGAGATCGAACATTTGGGATTACCATACCAAAGTGTTTCGCGAACTCGGCCATGCGTCCTTCGACGACGCGCGGTTAACCGCGCGAGCGTTGCGAATCGTGAGCGATTGGGGAAGCTTGAAGGCCTGCTATCGGTTTTTTGATAATGACGGCGTGAGCTCGGCTCAGATCTTAGCCCCCCATCAGGCGGCGACGTGGGAACGGTGTGCGCAAGAAGAGTGGGTCTGTAGGCTAAGCATCCAGCACCGCGTCCCCTTGCGGGGACCGATTTCTGGATGATCGCCCCCGAACCGTCCGTACACCTCTCGATGTATACGGTTCTAGAGGGTCCGCCACTGTTCCAATGTTCCCCCATCCTCATCAAAGCGGTTGAGATGCCTCACGCATCGGCTCCACAGCATGGGGGAGAGTCCACTGCTCTCCCTTGGCCATGTGACCGGCTTTCCCGGCCTCAGACTACTACGAGAGCTCCGTGACCATGCCGAGTTTTCGACCCTGTGGCCATAGCTGGACTTACCAGCGTCTCGGTTTAGGTCATCCCTGTTTAGACGGAATCGAACCAGCGCGAACGGTTCTCGGATGCGACGTTAGTCATTTCCCGCTGATGGCGGCCGGGCGGGTACGAGATAGGGTGGCGTCCGTTGCGACCCACACCTCGAAATTGGCGCCCTAGAGCGGATAGCCGCCACACAGTCCCCGGCACGGCGGTCGGGACAGCCCTCCCCCTCCGAGATGCCGTCCGCGCGATGGCTAAACTGGGCGGTTTTCTCGGCCGCAAGAGTGACGGCGAGCCGGGTATCAAAACCTTGTGGCGGGGTTATCGACAATTGCAGCTGATTTGTTGGGGGATCCAACTTGCCAGCCATTAGCCAAGCTCTTTCGATGCACGTTTGAGGGTAAATTACTGAAACTGTAATCGCTCGGTTGATGAGGGATTAACGCCATGATGTACTAGTACAAAAATTCCGATTACAGCTTCTTGGTTCCGGTTGAGGTGGCTTTGAAATAAGGCCCGTGGCCCACTTGGATGGCTATGGCGTGACTTGTTGACACACCGATGATGGTGTAGATGCGAATATTCTTTGAGGTCTTCATATTCGTTCGCCATAAATCGGGTCCATTAGCGATTCCATGCATGAACAATGCACCATCTGATCGTCCGATCTCCGATTTTTGCAGGGTCGCATGACGTATCTGATAGTACCGGACGAGACTTCCCGAAGGGGTATGCAGGGCCACCCATGTGGATGTTTCCCCGCATCCAGCAAGAAGGGCAAGCCCGGCAAGCCCGCCAATCAGGAATTTTCTCATGAGTGTCACTCCCCTTTTAGCCACTCCAAGCGCCGGCTTACAGAACATAACGATGGGCAGCACAGAACTGCCTAATTGAAGTTGTCCCAGTAATCAGTAACGAAATCCCAGGCATCGCCGGTCGGGGTGAGCGCCCGGACCAACTGGCCGCTTTTGGCGTGTTGGGTGCCCACGATCCAGAGTACCCAGGCAGCATCCAGGGCCCCACGGTCGGCCCCCAACGGTTTGAAGGCGTCGTGCAGCCGCCGTTGGCACGTATTCCAGCGCGGCAATGCGGGTCGGGGAATCGGTGTTGATGCACCCACACCAGGGCAAGACCTCGGCCAGTCGCCACCGTGAGCGTCGGACGCGGCATGCCTTCCTGTTCCAAGACATCCTTACAGAGCTCCCAAATCGACTCGGGAGGCTTGTTCGCCCATGCGGCCACCTTATGAAAGTCCAAGTCCACCCAGAGCGCATCTAACTACCAGAGATGGGCAATCTTGCGCGGGCCTTTGAAGCGGTTCTGTGAGAGGTAGACTTCCGGGGCCGCGGCGAACTCTCGGACCTCCGTGTTCAACGTGCGCTTAGACGTGCAAATAGCCCTTAAGTGCTTGCGATGGAGCAGTTCGTCGAGCGCCCGGCGTAATGATCCGCCCTGACGGCGCGCCTCCGCCTTGGCCTGGCCTGCATTTTTTTGTGCGACCCACGCTTCAACTGCGACAATTACCTGACACAAATGTGGGATGTAACTCATTGCTTTGTCGGCCGTCATTATAAAAAGCATCAACGAATGCGAACAACAACGGAGGCCGCTGATGAAAAAGGGGATGTCGTCGGTAGGTATGGCTTTTATCGTTTTCTCACGTACTGCCTGCCCCTCCTGCCCGCCACACATTAGGGCGGATTTTCCGCGGTCGTCAGCACCGCCCGGGGCGCGATCCCGTGGAGCGCACAGGCTTGCCGAATGATCTGGAGCTCGTGCGACGAGCAGAGGATGACATTGATTTGGGAATGAAAAAAAGCGATAGCGATATTGCCGGTCGGCCGGCGATTGGCTCATGATGACCACTCCTTCGGATCATTTGTCACTAGTGACTACCGCCGGCGCGGGGTGGTCGGTCAAAAACTTGTATCAATGATGGCTTGGGATGAAAAGACGGACATTGAGCCGCCCAAATTGAATGACCGTGGTATGCAGCGCTCGTTCAGCCGACGCTTCGCCAATGCCGGAGCCGCCGCCCGTAATGAAACACACTTTGTTCGCAAGTCGCATTAGTGTCTTTGTCTCCCTTCCCAGGTCGGTGAAAAGCAAGGCCGGGCACCTGATGGTTAGTAACTCTCATTGAGGCCGGCACGAGCATGATCAACTCCTTCGGACAGTACCGCATCTCTTAACCCCGCTAGGTAGCCCAAGGCATGAAGACGAGCCAAATCCGAATAGCCTGCGTAGCGCGGTTCATCACCGCACAGCGTGGGGGTGTGATCGGTTCGCATAATCCCATCGAACCCTACATCCCGGTAGGCCCGCATACACGCCACCATGTCGGTATGCCCGTCGTCGATAAAGGTCTCGACAAATTTGTCTACGGTCCCCCGCACATCGCGAAAGTGGACAAAGTATACGCGGCCGGTGGCACCCAATTGTCGTATCACACCTGGCAGGTCGGGCGTCATCAATGTGAAGTTACCTTGACACAACGTAATCCCGTTGGCTTCGCTAGGGACCATCTCCAGTAGCCGCTCAAAAGCCCCAAGGTTATTCATAATGCGAGCCACGCCGCGGATGCTGGAGTGGCCCGGTGGGTCGTCGGGATGCATGGCCAGTGTGACCCCGGCCTTTTCAGCGACAGGCACCACCCGGTGCAAGAATTTCTCGAGAGTTTTCCAAAGAGTGTCCGCGCCCACTCGCCCAAGCGCTGGTGGCGGTGCGTCCTTTACCAGGTCATGATCGTAACCCGATACGATGGCATTTCCGCGACCTCGCAATCGCGTAGATGTCCGCATCCAGCCCAAGGAGGCCATCCAGTTGTAACACCAAAGCGGCACACCCAATCGCCCTAAATTCTCAACAAACGCGCAGATTTGATCCAGTTCTTCCTCGGCACCCGCCATCCCATAACGCAGCCGATCCATAGGCGGGTTATCCTCTATCGCTGCCAGTGTTAACCCCTCTTCTTCGATCATGGCTTTATATAGCGCGAGCGGGGTATAGTCCCAGGGGTGGTCGGTGGTCACCCCACGCCAATCAGCCGAGCGGCGCGGCAGCACACCCACCACCTCTGTGATTCCTAACTGCTTCAGCATGGTCCAAAATGGCGTCGGTTGCCCTTCCAAAATGATTTCGGCAAATCGCATGCATTTTTGCTCCTCTCGTAGCCCTATAACGTGCGGTACCGATCCCGTTGTACCTCCATCCGCCCGCCGCGACACTGCTGGCGTAGATGGCCGGCCACCATCGCCAATCCTCGGAACTCAGGGCGCTTCCCGCTTGCGTCGGACGTCCGCAACCAAATCTCCTTCAAGCTCAAAGCGTCGCCCCGTGCGATGTCTAAGATGAGGGACTCAATGTTGCGGACAGCTTGTTCTCTTTGCGCCACGTGTTCCATAATTTCCGCCGGATCATGAAGTTCCGGTAGGTGAGCGGACCTCAACCGCGTCACACGTCCTGCTGTGACCAGATCGCGGATTGTCCCCAGCGATTTGCGAAACTGTTCCGGATCCACGTAGCCGTGAAACATGGGCAAGTTAAGTCCAATTAATACATCACCGGTGATCAGCGTTTTGTCCTCGGCAACTAGAAGTCCCACCTCGCCCAGAACATGTCCCGACAATTCGATAAGTTCAACGTCGAACCCGCCCGGGTAGAAATGCTCGCGGCCAGTCACGCCCATGTCCACAGGCGCCGGGATCCCCATAGTGTCTCTCACCTCTTCGCGCAAGGCCTGGGAGTCCGCGATAATATCAGGAAAGGCCAAAACAAATTCCTGATAATTGGTATCCGGGTCTTCGGTCCATCGGCGACCCCAGGCATGCCCGATGACGCGAGCGGCGGTTTGGGCTTGGACCCAGCCATTCAGGCCGATGTGGTCGTGGTGCGCATGAGTGTTAACAATAAAGGCGAGTGGCACGCCCTGTTGATTCAGGAAATCCAGTGCCTGTTTCACCATGTCCTCAAACCCAAGCATGCCGGTATCAATCATTACCGCGTACCGATCCCCGACGACAAGATGGATGCGCAATGCGATATCGCCAAACAGCGGCCGCTCAAACCCGTAGATCATCCATAATCCCCCCATCGACGCCGATTACGAAGGCAAGCGGACCGGCAACTGAGAAAGCAGCCCCCCATCGACGCGGTAGACGCTTCCCGTGATAAAACTGGCACGGGCGCTTAACAAAAAGGCCACGACCTCGGCAACTTCTTCTGGACGAGCGACGCGCCCCATCGGGTGACTCCGGCCCCACTCTTGGATTACCTCATCCTCATCGGCTCCCGGCGCCACCACTTCAGCCGACCAACGAAGCATCGGCGTGTCAACCGAACCGGGCGCGATAGCATTAATGCGGATGCCGTCCGAAGCATGATCAACGGCCAGCGCCCGTGTCAACGCGACCAGTGCCCCTTTCGAGGCAGCGTAGGCGACAACGCCTGCCTGCGCTGCAAACGCCTGCACCGACGCCGTAATGACAACGGCGCCCGCCTTTTTTCTGGCCATTTGCCCAATTGCGTAGTGACACGTAAGGAACGTGCTGGAAACGTTCGCGCTAAACACTTCATTCCACAAGGCAAAACTAGTTTCGGTTACCTTCCCATACCGCTGGATACCCGCATTGCAGTGAAGCAGGTCAAGGCCCCCCATGTCCCTGGCAATGCCGTCGAATACGTCAGCCACCGCGCTCTCCGACCTTAGGTCGACGGAGATGAACCGAGATTGTCCGCCCGCTTGCACAATCTCACCTGCCACCTTAGCCCCGGCTTGATCTTGGTCCAAAACCACCACGGTCGCCCCGGCAGCGGCAAGACGTCTCGCCGACGCCGCACCAATTCCTTTCGCACCGCCAGTCACCACCGCAACTTTCCCGCCAAACTCTCGTTCCATACCGCCCCCCCTATCCAGTCCAACTCAACCTTGGGCCCATGTGCTTAATTGATCAAAGGTGCCGATCAAGGCGCGATAGGCTTCTTCATACGTCACTTGAAGCCGCCGATAAGCGCGATGCCTATCCATGTCAGGCGTTACCACAAAGTCTGTCTCGATGGCGCGGCGCACAACGTCAAAATCGGCAAACAAACCCACCCCGACACCGCCGGTCACGGCCGCACCTAAGGCAGTGGCTTCGTCAAGCACGGTGGGAACCCTGAGCCGATGCCCGTAGATGTTGGCGAAAATTTGGGCCCACACGCGGCTCTTGGCACCTCCACCGATAAAGCGGATTTCGTCCACCTTGATCTGATCGGTAAAAGCATCGAGTATGCCCTTCATGTTCATCGCCACACCTTCCATAACCGCCCGTATCAACTCGCTCCGAGAATGTTGCATGGTTAGCCCGATAAATGCGCCCCGTGCTTTTTCATTCCAGACGGGGCTTCGCTCTCCCATCAGGTACGGCAAGAATATGAGGCCATTGGCTCCGGCCGGCCCCGCGTCCGCCTCCTCATCCATGAGTTCGTAGGCCGACCTACCGTTTTCGGTTTCGATGCCGAGGGTGGATTTCAGCCATTGGAAAGACCCGCCACCCGCTTGCATGGTGCCGGTTGGGGCGTATAGCCCCGGGACCACATGCGCCCAGTTGAAGATACGGGCAGTCGGATCGAGCAAGGGGACAGGTGAGGCGGTGCCAACCCAGGATGATGATCCCAGATATTGGTAGGTGTCAGACGCGTTAATCACGCCTGCCCCGGCCGCGGCACAGGCTCCGTCGCCACCCCCAATCACAACCGGGGTCCCGCCGGTCAGACCCAAAACCGCCGCTACCGCATCAGACAATCTTCCCACCACGTCGGTGGACGCGTAGGCCTCTGGCAACAGATGTCGATCAAGCGCCGCCGCCTCTAAGATGGCATCAGACCATTGCAGCCGCGAAATATCGAATAGGTTGGTCCCGCACGCATCCGAAAAGTCAGTGACGAAATTCCCCGTCATTCGCGCGACAATAAAGTCTTTTGGCTGCAGAAACTTATGCGCCTGACGGAAGCGATCGGGCTCGTGTTCACGGATCCACAGGATTTTGGCGGCCGAGTAACTCGCATTGACACGGTTCCCTAAAATCTGATAGAGGAGCGCCGATCCCATACGCGCGGCCAATTGCGATGCCTCTAAGCTCCCGCGCATATCCGCCCAGATGATACCCCTGCCGATGGGATCTGCCTCACGAGACACGGGAACGCAGCCCATCATCTGCCCGCTAAAACTGATGGCCTGAACTTCTCGTGGGTTGACATGACTTTTCTCTAACAGCTGTCTGGTGGCGTTGACCACAGAATTCCACCAGTCCCAGGGATCCTGTTCAACGGCGGTTGCGAACGGAAAAAATGTCTGGTAAGGAGAAAATGCCGTGGCCACCAGATTGCAGCGCTCGTCAACCAAGACCGCCTTGTTCCCAGTGGTACCCAAGTCGTAAGCCAAGATATATTGTTGCCCCATACCCTGCCTCCTGTGTACTAGTGTCGAGGAACTCGCGAAGTATCGCGATCAAAGCGAGCGATGTCATCCTCGCTATCCTTGCTGGCTAGCAACATCTGAATGGTTGCGAGAGGCAGAGTCATGTCATCACAAGCACTAACCAGCGACCACCGCACTTCCGCAATATCATGGCATGACGCGATCATGACTCGAATCCGGCTCTGAGTCATACTCTTGATATCCTCCACCGGCGGCCACGATCCGTGACGCAGCCGGTACCGATGCAGATAGACGGCGATATACTTAGCCCCTGCCTCCTGCGCCACATAGGCTTGTTCCACCGTATTCACCGCTGTGACCAAGAAGTCCTCGCGGTCATGCCACTTGGAGCACAGCCGGATAGCGGGCCAGGTTGGCGTTATTTTGAAGACCAAAGCGGTGTCGGGAAATCGGTGGCGGATCCGATTGAGATTCGTGGCCATCTCGGTCTCGGTCCTTCCCGTCAACTGAACGAATAGCTGGCGCGGTTCCAGCATGGTAATTCTCCTCAGCGTCTCCTCTTCGGAGTGGCCGGTTCGCTTAATCAAGGTGGGATTCGTCGTGACACCCGCGACCACCCCAAACGTGAGCGCACTCCGCACGTCTTGTTCCATCGCAGTATCCACATATAGGGCCACCACTCAAGCCTCCTCGCGTCTCTTAAATACCCGCTTTGACGGGAGCGCCCTTTTACAAAGGCCCCGCCCATATTGAGCAGATATCGTGTGGCCGGGGAGACCTCCCGGCGAATACATTGGCGTTGGTCGTGTTGCCGCGGAACCTCGCGGACAATGTAATAGGGATGCAGCACACCACGCCGGGTCCCACTTGGACACGTTGTGCCCCTGTACCAGCGCCCTTCATTATGGCGACCGTGCCGCGCGTCCTGTCAAAAGGACTTAGTCAAGCTGATCTGTACCACGATCGTCCATTTCAAATTGAGGCGAGCGCCAATGCTGCCTGTCAGGCATTGTCTTCTCGGTCACGCCATCTGACACCCCAAGGAAGTTGGCCACATGAAAGAGAGCACCCGGCTGTCGATACCCACCTGACCACTGGTTTTTTCTTCCGGGGTGTCAAAAATCGATGCATTCCCGTCCTCATTGCCACTTCTGAAGTTCGCCCGTGCAACGGCTCGCGCCCGTTTCTTGAACTCCCCTTTAAGAATATGGTAAATGGCAACCAGCACTTTGAGATGGGTGTAGCACCCAACAAAGATGGACCCCTTGTTCATTGAATCGGACAACCGCCACGTGTCCGCCTCCCGGTCCACTTCGAAGCCGGCCGACTACCCCTCTTCACTGACCAATCGAACGATGCTCTTTAGCTCCATGAGCCACTCCCAATCGAGGAAGCCGCTGCACGATGATAGTGTTCGTCGCGCTTTGACTTCTCATCACAAAGTGTCGTCATTCACCCCAACGCGGCCAATGGGTGGACACCTTGACCTCTAACCCCTCCCGTTACCCGCTACCAAGACCGCAAGGCTGACCCGATTACGGCATTCGTTGGTGCAATTCGACTACATCGGCGGAAAGTGCGCTTTCCCTAAGAGCGCCGGCCGGCTAGCCCCGCTGGCATGAGGAATATTCCCCGCAACCCCCATGAGATTCGCGAACCCTAACGCACCAAATTTTGCGGCCTCATTAGCCTTCGCGGGGATGCCGAATTGGTCCGATAGCACAAAGCGCATATGTGACGGGAGCAATTCGGCCAGGCGGCCCGTCAAGGCCCGATTGAGAACGCCGCCTCCATTTCCCACCAGATATGTCACCTGATCTAAGAACGGGACTTGACGCAACGCCACCATGATCGCCTGGACGGTAAACTCGGCTAACGTGGCCATCATATCCTCCTTGCTAATGTCGCGGTGACGGTCTAGCATGTCATGCAAATAGACGTCGCTGAAGTCCTCGCGCCAGGCACTTCGGGGCGGTTTTCTGTTGAGGAACGGATGCTGCAACAGCGTTTCAAGCACCGGCGTTTGCACCGTGCCCGATTGGGCAATGGCCCCGTCGCGATCATAAGGCGCCCCGAAATAGTCCCGGGCCATCCGGTCCATGAGAATGTTTCCAGGACCGGTGTCAAAGGCCATGATTTTCCCGATGTCAGCATGAATGGCGTGGATGTTGGCGATACCGCCGATGTTTAATGTAATGATAGGCGCTTGATCGCGGTAGTGGACATAATCCAAGAATTCCTCAATCGGCGCGCCGGTCCCACCGAGCGCCATATCCGCTGGACGAAAATGTGTCACAGTTCGAATGCCAGTCAGGGCGGCCACGACGGATCCTTCGCCAATTTGCAACGTAGTCCCCAGACGATGGTCTTGGAAGGAGCCGATCGCGTCTTCGAACTCTCGGCCCGTCCAGTGCGAGGACTCTGGCGGCTCTTGATAAATCGTCTGACCGTCTACTCCGACTACCGCAACCTCGTTGGCGTCCACGCCAGCATCCTTCAACAGGGCATTGACAAACTTGGCAAATGTGGCGCCTACAACAAAGTTTAATCGGCAAAGCTCGGCGATTCCCATATCTAGATTGATGGCCTTGAGGACATCTGCATGGACCATATCCGGCCACGGATACTCCCGATAGGCCACCACCCGGTTAAGCTTAGGCAGGCCCTGGTTATCCATATCCATATCTAGCAACACGGCGTCGACACTGTCTAACGAAGACCCGCTGTTCAGCCCTACGACATAAGCCACGACTTTCCCTCCAACCGCTCAAGATAACGCGCGCCAAACGGGAGAGTCCCTACACGCCGGCGCGCGTCTTGACACCGTTACTTATAAAACCACTTGGACGTTGACGATTCGTTGGCCTTGGTCGCCAGGATGTTGGTGAGGTAATTGGTTTTCGTGATCAGATTCTTTTTGCCTGTGAGATAGTCGTACGCGTACTTGACAGCCATTTCGCCTTCGAGGTACGGTTTTTGAACAATCAGCGCTTGAATCGATCCGTTGTTCAAATCGGTCACCTCGGGCGGTTCGGCATCATACGCGATGAGCCAAACCTTGTTAGGGGACGGATGCTGTAGGCTCTGTTGCCGTCCCAAATGCACAAGCGCATCGGCAGCACCTGTTCCTGTCTGGGTATTCACCGCGTAAACCGCTTTGACCTGGGGGTGGGCCAGCATAATGCTTTCCAAATCCGCCTCGGCAACGGATGGCTGGTTATTGGTATACACGTCGGCCACCAATCTGATATGCGGGTACTTCTTGATCTGGGTGACAAACCCCTGATTGCGGAGGTCTGTGGTCGAAATTCCCGGCTCGTCGTTAATGACGGCAACTTCTCCCTTATAGCCGATCTTCTTTGCGATCCACTGAGCCGCGTAAGCGCCGCCCTTCAGGTTGTTCGATGTGATCATAAACTTCAATATCTTTTGGTCGGCCACCGTGGTATCTACCGTACCGACAGGAATGCCCGCACTGATAGCTTTCTTCAACGCGGGAATGCTCGCATGCAAATCGTCCGGCGCGACCGCCAGGAAATTGACGTGCTTAGCGATAAGTCCGCTAATATACGGGTCCTGGGCGGTATAACTCCACTGGGTGTTCCCCGTCCAATCGAGCGTTACGCCGAGTTTTTGGGCCTCAGCTTTGGCACCGGCCTCCATCGAAATGTAGAAAGGGTCAGTGGTAATGCCCGGTATGAACCCAATCGTGTAATGGTGAGAGGCGCTGCCCGAGCTGGCCGGGGTACTCGAGCCACAAGCCGACAGTCCCACCGTGAGGGCGATTGCGCCCGCCATTGCCATACCCGTACTCATCCGCTTCGTTTGCGGCTTCATCTTGACCATCCTTTCGTTTTATGGGGGCATCACAATCAGCGTTCTGCCCGTTGTCGTTGCAGCTGATCGACATACACGGCGATGATGATGATCGCTCCAGTCACAACGATTTGCCAATACGCCTGAACGTTCAGAATCACCAACGCTGTGACAATCATGGACACAATGACGGCTCCAATGGTCGTGCCGAAGATGGTCCCCTCCCCTCCGAATAGACTGGCTCCCCCAATGACGACCGCCGCAATGGCATTTAATTCATCGTTTTGTCCAGCCGTGGGAGAACCAATGGCAAACCGGGCCACATTGAGCAAACCCGCCACACCAGCTAAGAGCCCGGTCAGGGTGTAGATTTTAATGAGATGCCGATCTAGCGGAATTCCGGCGACACGAGCGGCCTCGCGGTTGCTGCCAATGGCATAGGTCCTCCGCCCAAATCGGGTCTTGGCCAAAAAGATGCCGCTCACAATCGCCACGAGGGCCGTCACTAACACGGGCATGCCCAGGAAGCCGGCAAAAACGTAGCCACCAAAGTTGCTGAAGGCAGGCGGAATGTTGGTGATGTCGGTGCCCCCGCTCAATAAAAACCCGACTCCGGAGGCGATTCCGAGCATACCTAATGTGGTAATAAAGGGTGTAATCCGCAGTTTGGTGATAATGAGGCCGTTAAACAGACCCACCATGGCGCCGGTTAGAAGTCCTACGAAGCTGCCAAGCACGATGCTCATCCCCGGCTGAGAGACCAAGGCCGCCATCACCATCGAACTCGTAATGGCACTCAGTCCCAGAGAGGACCCTACCGATAAGTCAATACCACCGCTCGCGATAACGAACGTCTCACCAATCGCTAAAAGCAGCGTTTCCGTCGCATAAACCGACGTGCTGACCCAGTTCTGCAGCGACAGAAAGCCCGGGGCAAGAATGCCAAAAATGATCACCATCGCGATTAAAACTCCGAGAATCCACAGACCCCTGAGGCGATTCAGAAACATCGAACGGCGCGGTTCGGCCGTCACGATGCCGCCGTTCACTTCGCCCGTTTCCCGCTGTACCTCGTCATTCGTCATGTACACCCTCCTATCCAGCGTGAATGGCCGCTGCACCGGTTATCCACATAATGACTTGTTCCAACGTGCATTCGCGGGTGACCGCGCTCGCCACAACGCGACCTTGCCTCAGAACAATGATGCGGTCCGTGACTTCAAAGACGTGCGGCATCGTATGACTAATCAGAAGAACCGGGACGCCACTGTCGCGAACCCGGCGGATCAAATCCAACACCATCCTCGATTCCTCGACCCCTAGAGCCGCTGTCGGCTCGTCTAGAATGACCAACCGACTGCCCCAAGAAGCCGCCCGCGCTACCGCTATGGCTTGGCGTTGACCGCCCGACAATTCTTGAATGGCCTGATCCATTGATGTAATATTGATGTGCAAAAGATTTAACTTGCTGACCGCCTCTTGGTTCATGAGACGCTCATTGAGAAATCCCAACCGGCCTAACAAACCTGGTCGGATTTCCTCCCTATTCAAAAACAGGTTGGCCTTCACCGACAGATGAGGGGCGAGCGCCAAATCCTGATACACAGTCTCAATGCCCTCGCGCCGTGCCACAATGGGTGAGTCAAACCGCACCTTGGTGCCGTTGACGCGAATTTCTCCGCGGTCGGGCTGCAAGGCACCGGAGATGATGCGAACCGTTGTGGACTTTCCCGCACCATTGTCCCCAACCAGTCCGACAACCTCGCCCGGATAGACCTTGAACGAGACCCCGTGAAGCACTTTTACGGCACCAAAACGCTTTTCAATATCCACCAACTCAACGGCGGCTTCCTCATTGCTTTTGGCCACTGCCTCTCCCTCCTCTGAAAAATAGGTTGCGGAAACAACTTGTAGTACCCATCCGTGTAAGCCCTATACTTGCCGTCGGCCACCAAACCAACCAATGTTGCCTATTCTTAGTCAGTGAGGACGCCCAGAAAGCAGGGAATAGGCGTCTCCTTGGTTAGACCCAGCTTTCCGATGGATCCATTAACAGGTGACTAACCTCGTTTAGAAATTGGGCGGCGGGTCCTCCGTCCACGGCTCGATGGTCGAAGGTTAAACTTAACGCAATACGTTGCTCCGAATAGAACTGCGTTCCGTCGGACACCACAGTTGTAGTCACACGGCCCACGCCTAGAAGGCCGACCTCCGGTAGATTTAGCAGCGGTGTAAAAGTCTCCACGCCGTAACCGCCCAAGTTTGACACCGTAAACGTGCCATCGCCGAAATCCTTTGGTTGAAGCCGCCCCGCCAGCGCCCTGTCGCGCAAATGCACCCGCTGCTCCGCAATTTCGACTAAGGTCAAGCCATCGGCGTGTCGAATAACCGGAACCATCAACCCGGCCGGCGTATCGACCGCCAGCCCCACATTCACGTGCGAGAATTGCCGAATACCGCCGGTCTCGAACCAGGCATTCATCTTAGGGTGGCCGCCCAGGGTTATTGACACGGCCTTCACAATCCAATCTGTCAGGCTAATCGCGGAATGGCCAGGTCGTTCTTTAACCCGGCGATGAAGCTCCAGCATCCGGTCTACCACACTGTGGGCATGCAGTGTGACCTGAGGCACTTCCAAGGTCTGTGCCATGCGCCGGGCGATGGTGGCCCGCATTCCCGCGAGCGGGACCAAGCGACCGCTGTCGACCGCCACTGGTAGAGAATCCTCGTCGACCGTCTGAGTTTTAAGGTATGCTTCGATGTCGGAGGCTTCGATCGGTTTGCCGGGGACAACCGCGGCCACGGCTTCAACTGCGATGCCATGTTGTTCGAGTAGCCGTCGAGCACGGGGACTCACGCGCACAGCCGTGCCGCTCGTAAGGGATGAGCCATTTGAGTGGGGCGGGATCACACCGGGAGCCGTACTGGTCTGTTGGTCTTTGGCCTGGTCGTCGGCATTCTCAGCCTCTTCGAAGGGCTCGTCTGCCGTGTCGGTCAGCCAAGCCACGGTCTTCCCGACCGGCACTATGTCGTCCACTCTGGCGACGAGGGAGCGAAGGTAACCCTGCCGGGCAGCCTCGACTTCGAACGTTGCCTTATCGGTCATGACCTCGAATAAGACCTCGCCCTTGGCAACGGAGTCTCCCACACTCTTGTGCCAACTGACGATGCTGCCTTCGTCCATCGTCTCACCGAGCGAAGGCATCAATACGGCGTGTTTCATGCCATCACCTCCCGAATCGCCTTGACAATGTCGTCGACTTGCGGTATACTAGCTTGTTCCAGTACCTCGGCCACAGGCACCGGGACGTCCTTGGCAGCCACGCGAACTATTGGCCGGTCGAGGGAGTAAAACGCTTCTTCCACCACAACGGCCATGAGTTCTGCAGAGAATCCGGATGTTTTGTATCCTTCCGATACGACAACGCAACGCCCGGTCTTTTCGACTGATTGCCGAATCGTATCGCGGTCGAGTGGCTTCAGGGTCCTAAGGTCGATCACCTCGACACTAATCCCGTCGTCGCGCGCAACTTGCTCCGCCGCTGCAAGCGCTTGTAAAACCATCCGCGAGTAAGTGAGCACGGTGACATGCGACCCGGAACGCTTCACATCGGCAACGCCCAGCGGTATTTCGTAGTCCGTTTCCGGCACTGGGCCTTTCGTTCCATAGAGAAGTTTGTGCTCGATAAACATGACCGGATTATTGTCGCGGATGGCGGACTTAAGCAGTCCCTTTGCGTCAAACGGTGTTGACGGCATCACCACGTACAGGCCGGGAAAGTGAGCCCATAGCGCTTCAAGACTTTGTGAATGCTGCGCAGCAATACCCCGGCCGGCGCCTCCTTCAGTCCTTACTACCATGGGAACGGACGTCTTTCCGCCGAACATGTAACGGTTCTTGGCACCTTGG
The DNA here is from genome assembly GCA_021820965.1 of Bacillota bacterium. GTDB lineage: Bacteria > Bacillota > Sulfobacillia > Sulfobacillales > Sulfobacillaceae > Sulfobacillus_B. Next base: position 16,838 of record JAKACZ010000052.1, read on the forward strand.
TTAGCCAGCTGATCCATCGCCAAGGGCGTAAAGTCCACGTACATGATTTCCATCACCGGTCTTAACCCGTTCATGGCAGCGCCAACCGCAGCGCCGGCAATGGCGGCTTCAGAGATTGGCGTGTCGCGGACCCGCTCTGAACCAAATTGGTCAAGTAATCCGCGGGTCGCCCCATAAGCCCCGCCGTACGCGCCGATATCCTCCCCCAGCAAAACCACAGTAGCATCGCGTTTCATTTCTTCCTGCAGGGCTTCATTGATCGCTTGCCAGTACGCAATCTGACGGCAGTTCCCGTCGGATGCCATTTTTTTGGCTATTTGCTCCGAGCGTCCACCGTCTGTGCTCGTCGGAGCATACAGGCCGATGAGAAGATCTTCCGGAGACGGGTCGGCGCTTTGTTGAAAGGCAAAATCTTGCGCCACGGCCAAGGCCGTCCTGGCGTTCTCCTCAGCCGCTTCCAGCTCGTTCCGAGTCACGCCCCGGTTCAACAACTTGGCTCCAAACAACCTAATGGGGTCTCGCTGCTTCCATTCGGCCTCTTCTTCGCGGGTCCGGTAAACGCGCGGGTCACTTCGGGAGTGGCCGTACCATCGATATGTTTTGGCCTCAATGAGAGAAGGGCCGCCGCCTCGCCGCGCCCGATCGATGGCCTCATGTGCTGCCTCGTAAACCGCCTCAACATCCATGCCGTCGACAACCAGACCCGGCATGTTGTAGCTGGAAGCCCGGTCCGCCGCATTCGGGACAGAGGACGCATAAGCCCAGGGCACCGACATAGCATACTGGTTGTTTTCGCACACGAATACCACCGGAAGGCGCCAGATGGAGGCAAGATTCAGCGATTCGTGAAAAACACCTTCGTTGACGGCTCCGTCTCCGAAGAATGAGACAACCACCTGACCGCGATGTAAGATGTTGCTGGCGAGGGCCGCGCCCACGGCGATGGGAAGATTGCCTCCCACAATCCCCGTGGCACCAAGGTTTCCGCCATCCACGTCGGCAATATGCATCGATCCTCCGCGCCCTCGGCAGTATCCGGTTTCTTTTCCGCAAAGTTCGGCCAGCATCCGGTTCAGGTGGTCTTGCCGATTCTTACCCTGCCCTCCCGGCACCACCCCCCGGGCGTAACAGTGCCCGTGTCCGCGGTGAGTGCTGGTTATCAGGTCATCGGAGTTCAGTGCCGCCATCACGCCCACCGGAACCGCCTCCTGACCCGCAGACAAGTGGCTGGCGCCCCGAATCGCATTGCGGCTCAGGAGATCACTCACGCTGTCCTCAAACATGCGTATATCCCACATCTGCTGGTACCAGAAAAGATATCTTTCTGTTCCGACAATTGATGATATAGCCACGGTAACAACCTCTTCCTTCGAATTAGTTAGCGGCTAGTGTAAAACGAGCCAATCTTTTGAACCGAGTTCCCTAAAGATAGGGTGGCTGGCATCCGCACGACCTCGTACGGCGTGTCATTATCGCACATCCGCGCCAGCAACAGCTCTGCCGCAACCCGACCGGTTTGGCGTGCCGGCTGCTCAATCGCGGTAATGGTTGTGCGAAATAGGCGGCCATTAGCCAACGTTCCGTACGACACTACCGAGATGTCATCCGGCACGCTTATCCCGCGGTCGGCCAATGCCATGAGCAATCCTTGTGCCAACGCATTATTGGCACAGAAAAGAGCGGTCGGACGTTCCGGCATATCAGCCAGAATCTGACCCACTTGATACCCGTATTCATCGCTAAAGACGGGGACCAGCCACTTCCACTGGCTGGGCACGGCGTATCCAGCCGTGTGTAGCTGCGATTCAAAGGCGGCCACCCGTTCCAAGCCAGCGGTGATGGCGGCAGGCCCACTGACCACGCCGAAATTCCGGTGACCCATATCGAGAAGATAGTCGACTAGCTGCTGCACGCCGGCGTCGTTATCGTCCAGCACGCAATCGAACGGCGCGCCTTCGACCAGCCGATCGATGAGAACCACTTTGGCGCGCTCACGAAACACCTTAGCTAGTTCCGCCTGGGACGCTCCGGCTGAAGCAAGAATGGTTCCATCCACCCGCCGTCGATCAAACTCTAGACAGTACTGAAGTTCCTTGGATACCACGTTGTAGCTGGAAGCAATCAAAAGAAGATAGCCCTCGGTGCTGAGGATTTCCTCAATGCCCTGCAAGGCATCCATAAAGTATGAGTTCGTCAGGTCTGACACGACAACCCCAATGGTCATGGTGGTTTGTGACCGAAAACTTCGGGCGACGACATTGGGCCGGTAATCCAACTCGGCCACCGCATCCATGACACGCTTGGCGATTGCCTTGCTGACATAGCCATTGTTGTTAACTACGCGGGAAACGGTGGAGGCTGATACACCCGCACGTTTCGCAACGTCTGAAAGGGTTACCAATTTTTCACCCCCTGGAAACCTGAGAACGTTATGACAACGTTCTCATATCGTTACCATAACTAATGGGCAATAGTTTGTCAACAGATCATTCACGCAATTGGATATCCTCGTGCTCATGCCAAAATTCGTTCCACCCAGGGACGAGCGTCGGGTAAATGCCCACAAGCGGAACCAGTCCAAAAATGTCGGTCGATATGACCCGCCCTATTAAGGGCGACGATGATTGGAATTACAAGCTAGGCCGACCTCTTGCAGCCCGGACCCTCAATGAGCGCAGCGTGCGGATGGTTGGGATAGAAGTCAGGCGCATAACATGCGATGGAAAACGGGTGCATCCTGTATGACCCGTGCCGACGAGGTTTCAGGAAACCGCCGTCGGTCTTTGCTGCACAGTCTTTTCCAACCTGAGGTTTCCGCCTCGGCCGCCGCGACGTTACATCCCAGCAGAACATGAGTCGCCGCCTTCCATGCATGGGATATGCTAATCATCCGAATCGTTCAACTGATGATGGGGAGACTTTCACTCCCGTCGCGAAATCATTCGTCAACTGGTGAGGAAGAATTGTGCCTAGCGCGGCTCAAGTTGGTTGGCGGAAGGAAGAAAGCGCCGTTTCCGCCACCTTGGGGGCGTAGAAGTACCGTCTTGAAGTCAGGCCTGACGGGATTGAGTCACGGGATGAGTATCTATAGTTCCGGTCCTTCATTGGCTTCCCGGGCGTTCCGGTCCAGACGGATAGCCGTTTGGCGAAATGTCAGCCGGAGGTGATCCCAGTCGAGCGGAACTAACATGGTGACATCTCGGGGGTCAACCCGCTCGACCTGCGTTAGGGCGCGAATGAACCAATCGCGTGTGAAACCAGGGTCCTTTTCTCGGGCCCAGCGCATGAGCTGCGACATTTCGTAGCGTTGCAATAGCATATACACGTCGACAAAATCGCGAGTAGTGGCGCGCCCGAATAGGGCTAGCGTTTTGTCGGCCGCCAAATCCTTCAACGAGCGGATCGGCATATCATCTATCCGTTCAGCTGACGGGGCGATGTGGTACGGGCTGTCTTGAGCCAATTCTACCTTGATCGGCCGGCCGCCCACCCAGTAGCGGGCAAAGCTCTTTTGCACACCATCAGTGCGGGCGGCAATCCCGCTCTTCGCCCATGCCTCGGTTAAGGCCGCGTGCGCCGCTTCCCATTCATCGGGTCGCATGAGCGGGCCGAACAGATCGATATCATCGGATAGGCGGTGCCCCAGGTATCCAGCCGCAAGCGCCGTTCCCCCGGCCAACTCGAATCCGTAGGCAGGCAGAACACGCCCGGCCAGCCGCAGTATCTGGTGTTGCTCCGCATCAAGCACGCGGTGCCGTTGGTCGATGGCATCCCTCTCCTTCCAATAGGTCTCCCAAAACGGGGTAAAGCGCGGATGAACTTTGAGTGAATCCCACAGCGGCCGAACGGCATCCCAACGAATCGTACGCCAATCAGCCGCGGACCCTTCTTCGACAATGGTGCGAAGGACCGTGGCCACCCGTGATAAATCGGCGGCGTCCTCCGGCTGGGGCACACGGCTAGACCAAAACAGGCGCCGCAACGGCCAATCCCAAGGATTCTGGGTCAGCCAGCGAGACCAGCCGTCCGTCTCCTCAAGGGGCTGCACCACGGTTCCCGTCCTTTCCTCAGCATTTATGCTCATTATACCCGGGTTCGGAAGGAGACAGAAGGGAAAGATCCATCATGCCCAAGGCTCTGTGCTGTAAGCAACGCAGACCATAACGACTCCTTGTCAGGATGCCCCAACCACGGATAATCCCGCGACAAATGCCATGGACCCCAGTGGCTAGGTGACCGTAAGATGCGGCAACGAATATCGACGGAGTTCAAATACTTCATGCCGGTTTGTGCGATATTTCTTACGCAAGAGGCGAATCCCAGTTGGTCAGAGCCTCGCGAAGTTTTGATGCCGTCCGCCAGTCGACCCCTTGCAACACCGGCGAGGTCAAGCGGGAGCACGGTTCTAGCCGTCATAGCGCAAGGCGTGAATCGGGTCCTTGTGGGACGCTTGGAAGGCGGGATAGAGACCAAACACCACCCCGACAGCGCCACTGAACACGAAGGCGAGAACCATCGCCAGCGGAGAAAAGGTAACCGGCGTGTGAAACCAGTGGGGGGCTACCACGACCAGCGCGCCTCCCACACCGAGGCCCAGCAGACCACCCGTGACACTAATTGCCATAGCTTCCAGCAAAAACTGCAGAACGATATCCTCTCGTGTCGCACCAAGCGCGCGCCGCACGCCGATTTCACGAGTGCGTTCGGTCACCGACACCAGCATGATATTCATAATGCCGATCCCGCCGACGATCAGCGCAATGGCCGCCGTTCCAGTCAGTAATTGGGCCAGCGTGGCGCGCGTGGCGCGCAGGGTCTGGAGCACTTGATCTTCCGACGCGACGGTTACCGCGTTGGCACCCAACTGATTGGTGTAGAAATTGGTCAGGAGATTAGCCACCAACGCGGCTTGATTGGGATTCATGGTCTTCACGATCACTTGGCTTAATTGATTCGTTCTAAGCAGGGCGGAGGCGGTCGACAGCGGAATGAACACCGCATTGTCTTGGCTGGCGCCGGGCCCCTGCCCAACCGGGTCGAGCGCGCCGATGACGCGAAATTGTTGACCCATGAGTAGCATCGATTGGCCGATCGGGCTCTGGCCGTTGAACAGCGATGCGACTAGATTGGCCCCTACGACGGCCACGTGTGGGTCCGAAGCCATTTCCTCAGTGGTAAAAAAGCGTCCCGCGGCCAGGTGGATCGCCCCCACCCGCAAATAATCCGGCACGGTACCCACGACGGCGCCTGATCCGGATGCGGCCACGGTAGACACGGCGCCGTGTGTCTGAACCATCGGCACAACAGTGATGGGCAGGGGCACCACCGATCGGATGGTTGTGGCCGTTTGCTCAGTAAACGGCGTCCCGGCGCCGGGTGTCACAAACACCAGGTTGGTCCCGAGCGTTTCAATGCGCGAGGTGACCGCACGCGTGGCACCTTGGCCGATCGACACCAAGACGACGACCGCCCCCACACCAATAATAATGCCCAGGGTTGTCAGAAACGCCCGCAGTTTGTTGTGCCACATTCCCGCCACCGCAACTCGCATACTATCGAGCCAGGTCATGCGGACCCCCCTTCCGTCACGCGTCCGTCACTGAGTGCGATCACTTGGCGGCACTGCCGCGCGATCTCGGAACTATGTGTCACAATCACGACGGTGCGCCCGTCCTGGTTGATATGGCGCAGCAGTTCCATGATTTCTGCCCCGGTGTCCGTATCTAAGTTTCCGGTTGGCTCGTCGGCCAGCACTACTTGGGGATCGCCGACCAGCGCCCGCGCGATGGCAACGCGCTGCTGCTGGCCTCCAGACATTTGGGCAGGCCGGTGGTCACGACGATCATTTAGCCCTACCATCGCTAAGGCGTCTTCAGCCCGAGACCGCCGCTCTGCTAACGGCACAGCGCGATACACTAACGGCAGCGCCACATTTTCCCCGGCTGTAAGCGTCGGAATCAGTTGAAAGGACTGAAAAACGAATCCCAGGGCGCGGTTTCGCATGTGCGCCCAGGTATCCGGATCAAACCCGCTGACATCCCGTCCATCTAACCAATAGTGTCCGGATGTGGGCCGGTCCAGGCCCCCCAGAATGTTTAGCAAAGTAGATTTCCCAGATCCCGACTGCCCTACAATCGCCGTCAGCGTCCCCGATATAATGGTCACGCTGATATCCTTTAAAGCCCACACAGTCTGGGTGCCGAAGGGATAGGCCTTGAAGAGATGCTCCAACTGGATCATCGCGCCTTCTTTCCCGCTCCACGACGGCGAGCGTGATGTAAGGTGCGACCCTTCGCCTTCAGATGCAGCTTGCCGGACGACGCGCCCAGCACCGCAGTGATAACGCGATCACCGGCGGTCAAGCGGCGGGCCCGTATGGCGGCGGCGGTCGCATTCTCCAGCAAAATATGCACCGGAACCCGGTGCCGGGTCGTACCGGAGATGACCTCCACGGCGGTGCGGGCTCCGGCCGAGTGCAGCGCGGCCAGCGGGACCAGCAGCGCCTTCGGTATCGTGCGCACGGTAATGTTGACTTGAGCGCTCATCCCATAGCGAATCGCACTCGCACCAGACACGGCGACCGTCACGGGAAAGGTGGACGCCCCATTGCTATAGAGGCCCACCGGCGCCACACTGCGGACGCTGCCGCGAAATGTCTGACCCGGAAAGGCTGACGCCGTGATTTGAACCGGCTCTCCCGGTCGGACCTGCGTGATTTGGGTTTCGGGCACCGGCACTGTCACAACCTTGGTGGCACTCGAAATCGTCAACAGCCTGCCTGCGCCCGAAGCCGCCGGGTTCAAGGCCGTGACCACCCCGGCAAAGGGTGCGGTGACAGTGAGTCTCCCGACCGCCTGCTGGGCCGCCGCATAGGCTTGTTGACTTTGCTGCACTTGCGCCTGGGCTTGCGCCAGCGTCGCCGACGCCCCTTGCTGCTGTGCCTTAAGTTTGTCGATTTGCAATTGGAGCCCGGCGATTTGGCTATCATCGCTTAAGACCGTTTGTGACAAGGTCGACGAGGTAATCCGGAAGAGTACGGTGCCGGCCGCCACCCTCTGCCCGTTGGCTACCGCTATGGCGCTCACAGTGCCCGCCAAGGGTGCGCCGACCGCTTTACCGTCAACGCTTACGACGGTCTGACCCGCCGAGACGGTTTCTCCGCTAGCCACTGCGAGTTTCACGGAACCGGCCGCCGGCGCGACAACTTGACCCTTCGCCGCCACCCTCGCCAAGCTTGCTTGAGCCACCTGCAGCGTGTCCATGAGCTGCGCAATTTGCGCCCGCAGGGCATTTGCAGAGGCGGCAGATCCATCGACGGCGACCTGGCTTTGGTAAGCGAGCAGAGTAGCGTGGGCTGTGGCCATTTGCGACACCAGCGTCGGGTCGCTCAACCGGACCAACACTTGCCCTTGGCTAACCGTTTGGCCCAGGTGCGCCATGACCTGCTCCACGTGCGCAGATCTTGGCATGGTCACGGTATCGGTGGCCGCCGGCACAATTTCGCCCGTAGCCGACGCAGTCTCGGAGAGCGCACCACGGCGCACCAGGGCCGACAAATACCGAAGGGGGGTGGGCGGGGCGGCCGCACGATGGACAACGTAAACCACGCCTCCCAACACCACCAGGGTGACGCCGACCACTGCGTAAACCCGCTTAAAGGGCCAGGAGTGATGTCTAGGATCGGGCCGCAGCATTACCGTGGCCATGAGAAATCCTCTCCTTCGTCTAGTTCTGATCTTTCACGCATTAATGGACGCGCACCACACGCGCTATCGGGGAATCCGACCCCTTCCGCACCAGCACGATTACCGATATCCCGGGTTTGATTTGGGACCGGTCCGCCGCCGCCTTTTTCGCGCGGTATTTCGTCTTTGATGTCAAACGGAACGTCACCGACTGTCCACGCCGGGTCTTCAGGGTCAAGGCGGTGGCCGTAATGCGGCTGACGGTACCGTGCAGGCGCGACAAAGCCCGATGCCGTCGGCCCGAGTGTACAGACACTGCTTTCGAAGCGGTTCCAGCCGCGGGGTGCGCTTGCGGGGAGGTCCCCGACCCACACCCCATCAACGTGACGCTCAACGCGCCGGCCATAAGCAGCCAGGCCACCGTGCGCCGTAACATCCGAAGTCCTGTCACCACTAGCCCTCCTCACATCAGCACCAGGGGTACCGATCCGCTGCGCATGTAGCCCGACCGCGCCCATACACACGCGGTGCGTACGGTTACCCGAGGAACGGTAGAAGACCCTGATCGCACAGGTCTGCAACGCCGCGTGCTCACGATATGGAGGAATCATTAAGGAATTATGACGCGGGTGGGCCGTCCAAGGGAATTTGCAACCAAAAGGTGCTGCCCTCCCCTTTCGTGGACCGCACCCCGACGGATCCCCCGCTGAGTTCCACCAGCTTTTTGGTGATGGCCAGTCCCACTCCCAGACCGCCGGTTCCTCGTGAACGCGCCCGGTCGGCGCGGTAGAGCCGATCAAACAGCCGCGGCAGGTCTTCGGCGTCCACACCGATGCCGGTATCGGCTACAGAGAGCGTCAGCGTGTCGGCATCGGATTGGGCCGTCACCGTAACGCGGCCACCGGCCGGTGTGTATTTCAAGGCATTGTGGAGGTAGTTGCCCAGGGCTTGGCGCAGGCGATCCGGATCATACCGGGCCGCATGGGCCAGGCCCTCCTTGAGAACCAGCGTCAGCTCAATGCGGTGCTGGGCGGCCAAATCAGTCAGTGCGTTGATTGCGTTCCGTAGCCACGGACGAATCTCCACCCATTGCAGGGAGAGCTCCAACTCCTGTGCGTCAGCCCGTGCTAACATTTGCAAGTCATCAGTCAATCGCACCAGATGCCGAGTCTCGTCGCGAATTAAGGCCACTGGATCTTGACCAGGAACTGATACCCCTTCATCCAAGGCCGTCACATAACCCAATAGAATACTGAGCGGAGTGCGAAACTCATGTGCCATGTCAGCAATGAGCCGTTGCCGCTGCTGTTCACTGGCCGCTAGTGCTTGGGCCATGTGATTAAAGTCCTCGGCCAGCGCCCGCGCCTCTTGAAGGCCGACGAGAGGAAGCTGAATGTCGCGCCGACCGGCTGCGACAGCACGCGCCGCAAGCGCCATTTTCCGAAACGGCGCGGCCGCCACGCGTCCGACCCAAATGCTTACGGCCAGGGCGATAGTCAGTCCTACAGCCGCCGCAAGCGCCAACCGGCGTTCAATCGCGCGCAATACCGGAGACAATCGTGGTTCAAAAGTCGGGGGATGCACCAGCGCCACAGTGCCAATCGGCTTGCCTCCCATTCGCAGCGGGACGGTCACGGCGGGTGAAGCGCCGACGGAAGATCGGATGCCAGGCGGGTGTGCCGTAGCGATAACACGACCGGAGCCGTTTCGAATCACTAGGCCCGATCCCCATTGCGACGCGCTGGTGTCCGCTTGACGCACCAGGCCCGACATCCCCCCGCGGCGAAATCCGCCAACTAGCTCATGCGCGACACGGTGGGCAATGCGCGAGTCCCGCTGAGCTGCATAATGACTCAACTGATGCTGCGCCGTATGGAGAACGGTGATCCCCAAGAGGCTAATGACGCCGGTCAAGGTCACGAAGGCGGCCACAAACAGTAGCCACCGGAGGCTTAAGTATCGCATGTGGTGGCAGGCTCACCGATCCACTGGTACCCGAGTCCATAGACGCCCCGAATGGGCGACGGCCGGATCCCCAGCTTTTTGCGCAAGCGGGTGATGTGCACATCGATGGTGCGATCAGAGACGTCCCCGTCCGGTCCATGGAGAACATCCAGCAGTTGGTCCCGACTCAGGATATGCCGGGGTTGGCGGACGAGTGCGATCAGTAATCGATATTCCATGGGGGTCAAATTAGCGGGCACGCCGTGGACGCTAGCCTCTCGGGCTGCGGTATTCACCATAATGGGACCCGCCTGCAAAACCGGGGATGCAGACACCGGCCTCACCCGCCGCAAAATAGCTTTTACCCGCAGAACCACCTCGGCGGGCGAAAACGGCTTGCCTATATAGTCGTCGGCTCCGGCTCTCAAGCCCCGCAGCCGATCTGAGACGTCGGAGAGCGCCGTAAGTAAAATAATGCCCATCTGCGGATGACTCCGACGCAGGGCGTCGAGCACCGTGAGTCCATCGATTTGAGGCAGGAGAATATCGAGAACGGCCACATCGGGCGGATCGACCGATAAGTTCTGCAAAGCTTGGCCGCCATCAGCGTACGCGACGACCAAGAATCCCGCGCGCTCGAGATACGTCTGCAACAAAACACGAAGGGACGCCTCATCTTCAACGACCGCCACACGCGCCACGCCCGCACCTCCGTTCCGCCATGGCCCGAGTTGGTCCCCGGTATCGCTTCCACTATCCCACCGGACGGGCGGCATGGCAAGGGTTACGAAGTCATGGCTAGTGGCTACATATTACGATCGATCTTGACCACGGATTCCGAAAATGCTGACCACGCACCCCTTTGACGATATGTGGTTGCAATCTACTTCCAGCACATCAGTGTAGGGGGTGTTTTACCGCAATTGGGGGTAATACCAGCGTCGCTGTCACAAGTGCAAACGGATGTCTTCAATTCAATGGGAAATTTATTGACCACCGCGTTGTACTCGTTTTGGGCATCCGTGATGGCGAGCTTGGAATGCACTTTCAACGATTTTCGGCTTTCGTGGCCGGAGTACGGCTATATCAGGGCGTCATCAATCCTTTGCTTTTTAGGGCTATGTGCAAAATGTGGTTGGATTTCCTCGTTTCTTTGCTCAATCTTCCGTTCTCAGCACGATCGGCCAAGGTTGGAATATGCAGTTCGTATTGACGGCATGCTACCCTGCCGCTGGTTGGAATCCGCCGACGACGGGCCCTACGAACCATGGTCAAGCGCAGACGCTACTGCGCTATCGCCCCCAAGTGCGCCGTAAGGATGTCCGTGGACCTGTTGGGAGGCTACTCCAAAATGTTCATGGTCTGTGCCAACGTTCCCCACCTGGGACGTGCCCTTATTCGTGGGTCTTGTGCAGCCACCTTAAGAGCAGTTTACTAACCTCCGTGGGCTTGGATAGGTTGGGGAAGTGAGCGACGGCGGGCATGCGGACGAGAGTGGCCCGCGGCAAGGTCTGTTCTAAATAGTCGGCCGCCGCCAAGCAAAAGGCCGTATCATTGTCCCCGATAATGACCAAGACGGGCATCGCGAGATGCGCGAGCGCATCGATGTCGTTGATGTCCGCATACGGGGTAAACTCCCCATGGCGGCTGTTCGGGAACTCCCGGTACATGAGGCGGAACAACTCGCGGTGATCCGGATCTACATGCCGCTCGCTGCCGTCGATTCCCACAAGCCACAGGACTTCGGCCAAGTCGACGAGTCTGCTCACGTTGTGGGCCGCCAATGCCGCTTCATACTCCGCGTAGATCGCAGGCTCGGGGCCATCGACCTGGGGCTGAAAGCCAAAGAGTCCGGTACCCGCCAAGACCAGCCACCGGATGCGATCGGGGTGTCGGACGGCGGTATGAATCGCCACCGACCCGCCCAAGGAGGAGCCGACCAGAGTCGTTGTCGCCACTTCCAAATGATCTAACAGTGCGAGGAGGGTATCGGCTGGGTCGTACTTCTCCGGGGCGTTGTCGCTCGATCCATATCCGAGCAAATCATACGTGATGCAGCGATACTCGCGGGACAAGGCCTCAACTTGTACGCCCCACTGCCGGTGATCGCCAAGCGCCGAGTGGAGGAACACCACGGCCGACCCATGACCGGTCATCGAATACCGAATTGCGCCTTGTGGAGTCATCAGCTCATTCATGACAGTAGTCCCCCTTCTGAGGTTGCCTTTCCATATTATTCCATTTTTCAATGACGCTTAATGCAGACTCGCCCCCGTTAACGCTGTAAGCATTCGGCGGTTAGCCATCCTGTTGGAAAATATCAGTAGACTATCCTATATCACGGGCATAGTCACAAGCACGGCGACTCTTGTTCCAGATCTGAACGATGATGACGCGCACACCAATGCATGTGGTACGTGGGGCTCATTGCCACCGAATCCCGTCTACCCTGGCCAAGTCCCGGCATGCTAGTTCCCAACACCTGGACTTTCCGTTCAATGTCGCCCATCAGGCGCCGGCGATACGCGGCGGTTTCACAGGCTGAAAAGCGGGGACTCCATGGCTTGTAGCAAACGGAGGGCCTCACGCGACCAGCGAATCGTGAGGCTCACCGATCCAATCCTTCATCCAACAGCCTGAACGCCTCTTCGGTGGAATAGACGCGGCCCTCTCGAATGTCTTCCTTCGCGCGGCGGATACTCGCTTTCAGGTCTGGGTCCCCCTCAATTTCCAAACCCACTTCGTTCAATAACGGGAGGCGCGCAATGAGGTACGGCACTCCATCCACGACGACAATGGTGTTCTCGTCGTCCACGACGCGATGGAACTGCGCGGCGTCGGGACCGTCTAGCCGCTTTAACACCCGACACACCTCCCTTTGGGGTCTATTGTACCACCCGGCTCGTTCGTTATCGCCAACCGCCATGCAACCTCCGAAACCGGAATCCCACAGGGACTCTCGCCCCCGTATGTCCGCCATTCGCCATGGTAATAGTTGTCCCGATCAAATAAAAAATGGAGTGGGTAAGTTGTCCCGTCACCCCATCCCGTGGCCAATCTATCGTTCCGGATATCATACCGGCTCGGCATCAAAGGTCGGTCGCTAACGAAGCGTTGCTGCACGCTCGTTCTCGCCGAGAGAAGGTCAGGTCAATCCCTGAGCCTACGCCGCCCTCACCCAGATGGCAGCCCGGCAAAGACTGTGATGGATAACCATCCCCAGAGGACACTGCCCGCGAGCCAGCCCCCGTGGCGGGCCGCAGGATCGGTCGCGAGGTTCCGCACCAGACGCCAGAGTCGGCGCCAATGGGACACCGGCGCCTCGGTGGCTGCGGGCCACACGGCCCCGGCACGGGTGCCATACTGGGCGGCAATCCATTGGAGCGCCG
>JAKACZ010000001.1 GCA_021820965.1 Bacillota bacterium
GCGAAGAACCGCTTCCAGCGGACGGCGTCTGTACTCTGGGGCACGTGAACTTAGCCCTGCTCTATGACCCGGAAACCCAAGATGTCGACTGGGAGCAGCTTCGCACTACCGTTCAGGTCGGGGTGCGCTTTCTTGACGACATCGTCGACGCCACCCCGTATTTCTATGAGGGGAACCGTGCAAACCAGCAACGAGAGCGTCGGATTGGCCTGGGGACACTGGGGTTGGGCGAATTGCTCATCCGTCTCGGTTTGCGATATGGGTCACCAGAATCCATCACATTCATCGATCGGTTGTATCACTTCATTGCCACCGAAGCCTACCTCTATGACACCCAGCTGGCGGCGGAGAAAGGCGCGTTCCCAGCCTTGGACGCCGACAAACTGCTGCAGAGTGGCTTCATGCAACGGATGCCCGAAACCATCCGCGAGGCCGTGCGTGATCGGGGCCTACGGAACGTCACGATTCTCACTCAGGCACCCACCGGCACGACTGGCACGATGGTGGGTACCAGCACCGGAATCGAACCCTTTTACGCCCTCACGTACATGCGGCAGTCGCGGCTGGGCCTCGACGCGCAACACGTCGCGGTCGCGCAAGAATGGCTTGACGCCCACCCGGGGCAGGTCCTTCCGGACTACTTTGTCGGCGCAATGGACCTTACACCGGAAGAGCATGTGCGTGTGCAAGCGGCCATTCAGCGCTGGACGGATGCCTCCATTTCCAAGACAGCCAACGCGCCGAGCACCTACACCGTGGAGGACACACGGCGGCTGTACGAGTTGGCCTATGACCTGGGTTGCAAGGGTGTCACCATCTATCGCGACCAAAGCCGTCAGGAACAAGTCCTGCATACGGTGGAGGCATCGACTAGCGAGCCTCCAGCACCGGCCCCCGTACCGGACGTTCTACAGATGCGGGGGAATATCAAGGGACGTCATCTTGGCCAAGGCGTCGGGATCGGTCAGGTGCATATGCAGCGGTGTTAGGGTAATGGCGCCGTGATGGTGTTGGGCGACATCGGTGTCGTCGTCATCAAGATTGTCCACCCGGTCGCCGGCAATCCAAAAATATTCCCGCCCACGCGGGTCAACAGCTCGCTGGAAGTCGTTGACGTATTCTCGGCCGCCGAGGCGCACCGCCTCCATCCGGGCGGGAATGCCTCGGCCGAGGCTGGGAAAGTTGACATTATAGATCAGACCGGGCCGCGGGAGCTGAAACCCCGGCTGCGCGATCCACCAGCGCACAAACGCTGCCGCCCAGTCAAAGCCGTTATTATCCCCGTCCTCCAAGGACAAGGCAATCGCGGGGATCCCCAAAAACATCGCCTCCATCGCTGCGGACACGGTACCGGAATAGAATACGTCGCGGCCCAAATTGCTGCCGTGGTTGATTCCTGACAGCATCAAATCAGGGGACTGGTCCAAAAGTGCTCCCACACCCAGCTTGACGCAGTCGGCGGGAGTGCCGTTAACCCGCCAACCGCGGCTTTTCTCGCTGTATACCACTGATTTGGCATACAGCGGCTTATGCATGGTAATGGCATGGCCCATTGCACTTTGCTGCCGCTCCGGTGCAACCACCGAGATGGTGTGTTCGCCCTCCAGCGCCCGGCGCAATGTTTGAATGCCGTGGGCTTGTATCCCGTCGTCGTTGCTAATAAGGATGTGCAATCGCGTCGTCCCTCCAGAATTGGTCAATCCGTTCGCCCAGCCGTTCCGACGGGACCATCTCACGGGGCACATCCCGAATTGCATCCAAAAATAGCTGCCCGTAGCGGGAACGGTCGGGTTTGATGCGCGGATCGCAGACAATAACGATGCCACGGTCACTCTCCGAGCGGATCAGTCGGCCAAATCCTTGTTGAAACCGCAGCACCGCCTGTGGAAGGCTGCGGCGATAGAACGGGGAATAGCCCTGCGCCCGAATGCGCTCCAGCTTGGCTTCCTCCAGGGGGTCCCCGGGTGCCCGAAACGGCAGTCGCCCCATCACTACCACTTCTAGATCGTCCCCGGGGATGTCCACGCCTTCCCAGAAGGTTAAGGTACCAATCAACACCGCCGCCGGATTGTGACGGAACTCCGCCACCAATTGCCTGGGTGCGCCGTCGATGCCATGGGCCATGGTGCGAATCTGGCGATCCTGCAATACCGGGCGCAGACGCCAAGCCATGCCCTGCACCGCGCGATATGAGGTCAACAGCACCAAAGTGTGCCCGCCACGGGCTAGTGCAGCCGTCTTGACCACCTCAGCCAAGGCATCCAGATACTCGGGCTCATTGGGATCAGGGCTATCGGTGGGAATGAAAAGCCGCGCCTGTCGATCCCAATCAAACGGCGACGGCACCTGCAGACCCACCCGGCGCGCATGGGGAATGCCCAGCGCGCCAGCTGTATAGTCAAATCGCCCGTGCACAGCCAACGTCGCAGAGGTGAGCACGGCCGCCCTTAGCCGCGACCATAATTTTTCCTCGATAATCGGCGCAATATCAACGGGAGCCCAGCGCCAGGTCACGACCGGTTCTCCTTGACGGCCGGTCCTGACCTCCCACCACGACACCCGCTCGCTGGAAAGCTTTCCCCAGGAGTCCATTCCTACCGCAGCATCCACCAAATCCTGCTGCCATTGGCGAAACCTGAGCCAAATCGGGGTATCGGCCGAGCCGCGAGCCTCGGCCTCCTCCCACAACTCCGCCGTCTTGTCCGTCAGCGCTTGAAACGTTTGAACAATATCACGCCACTCGTTCAAAATCCCCTGCTCGGTCAGCAGGTCGTACAGATCCGCAGTCAGCCGCACCGACCTGCGGTCATATTCCCCCGCAGGCGTTAGCGCCACCAACCGTTGGCCCACTTCCTTCAGGATCCTCGCTAAATCCCGGTATCCCGAACGCACCGCCTGCACCTGCCCCGAGAGTTCTCCGGAAACTGCCAGCCGCTCGAAAACCCCGCGACCCGGATGCATAACCTCTCGGTAGCGCCTGTCAAAGTCTTCCCCATCCAATTCAAATCCCAAACTGCTTTCCATGACCTCGGCAAAATGATGCGCTTCGTCAATGACAAGATGGGAGAACTCCGGTAATACGCCGCCATTGGCGATATGCGCGGCTAACAGCGCATGGTTGACAACCACCAAATGGCTGGACTCCGCTTGATGCCGGGCGCTACGCATGAAGCAGGGGCCAGCGTAGGGACAGCGGCTGCCGGCGCAGGAATGGCTGTCCGCCATGACCTCGCTCCACAGCGCGCGACCCTGCTCGTTCTTGATCGGAAACTCTTCGGCATCGCCAACCTCTGTGGCCTCGATGTAGCACAAAAGCGTGGCTAATGCCCATCGCCGCTCCCGGGATTCAGTTAACACCGCACTTTCCTGCACAACCTCCTGCGCCTTCAAAAGGCAGAGGTATCGTCCCCGTCCTTTCACTAATGCCGCCTCAAGCGGCCATCCACCCTTCGCCTGAGGCAAATCCTTCAGCCACAACTGCTCCTGTAATGCTACCGTATGCGTGGCAATCACGGTGCGCGTGCCGTCACTGAGGCTTTTGATTATCGCCGGCGTCAAGTACGCCAGGCTCTTGCCGGTCCCAGTTCCGGCCTGCACCAACAAAATATTTTCCTGCTCAAATGCCCGCTCAACCGCCTCGGCCATCCTCAGCTGCCCTGGCCTCACCTCAAACCCGTCGGTGGACCGAGCCAGCGCCCCCTCGGAACCGAGGCGATCGCTGGGGCTTTCCGCTATGGGTTCCACGGTTAGCGGCTTAGGCTCAAATTGATCGGGGCCGGGGCGGTAGAGTGCCGATACCGCCGTGCCGCCGTCAGGAGGAATGGCCCACCAGTCCCATTCGCCGCCCAAAAACCGGGACAGGTCGCGTTTTAAGTCGGAGGAAAAGCGCGACAGACGTTCCCGGATTTGATGCAAAAGTTGTTCCGTGAGTCGCGCATCCACGCGAGCATCATGTAAATTCTGATCGCTCGGGTCGAACCAATCCGCCAAACTGTAATGGCCTCTGAGCGGAAACGCCAGCCGACCCCACTCCAGCGTGTCAAGCGGCTCACCCGGCGCGGTAATCCCCACCCGCGCGAGGAAGGCCGCGTCAAAGTGGATATTGTGTCCCACCCAGCGTGCGTTCTGCAAATACTCAAGCAGCATGGGCTTAAGCTCCACCAACCGGGGAGCTTGAGAAAAGTCCACGCCCTCGAATCCTGTCAGTTGGCGAATGGCCAACGGCACCCCTCGTTCCGGGTTGACAAATGAGTCCCAGCCGCGACCGTCCGAATGCCTGATCGCAATTTGGATAATACGGTCGCGCGCCGGATCGAGCCCGGTTGTTTCCAAGTCCAAGACCACATAAGGTCCCGTCGGTTCCACCCTCTCTCCGGGCGCATGTCTCGGCACTGGCCAGGGCATCCTGGAGCTACCCAAGACAGAAAGGATGACGCTTATGCCCGAAAAAAATCTTTTGGCATCCTTCCGCGACCTGGCGTCGGCCCAACATTGTCAGAACCAACTGCGCCAAGAGGGATTTAACGTCGTCGCGGTCGATGACCTTCGGCCAATCGGGGACAATGACCCCTTGCCTCACGCCCCGTCGGTGCAGTGGGGGCGGCACGGATACCAGACCGACCGGCTGCAAGACAAATGGACCTCGTCATCGTCCTGGACTGACAGCCACACCGGGCTCATCGCCGGGGCGGCCTGGCTCTTGACGGCGGTGGTCCCGGCCGAAGACGCCGAACACGTGGCGCATGTCATCCAACAGTATGGCGGATCGCTCTAACGCGCGTAAATAGGGTTGGAATAAACCCACACCCCGTTATTCGGCGCCCGTCTCAACGTCACCCGCCACACCCCGGCGCCGGCTATGGGGTGCCGAAACAGCGTGCCATTTTTCCGAGCGACAATCGCGCCGTTACGCACCACGTCCCAGTACACCGGCACCGGAGAGAGCCCCGAGAGAGTCCAGCCCGGTTCAAACGCGAATTCGCTGCCCATCGCTAGATAGGCACCGCCCTTCTCCGCCCACAGACGAAATCCCAGTTCCTTTCCCCTCGCCGCGTTCACCACCGCCACCCGGCCCTGCCTTAACGCGTCCAAGAGCTGGCTCTCGGCGGTCTGCCAGTCGGAGTCCAACGGGGCTGTGGTGTAGAAGTGGGTTCGTATGCCCGAAAAGGACACCCGGTAGGGAAAGAGGGTCAAGCGAGCTGGCCAGCGTCCCACCTGGGCAGCATGAGCATCGGCTCCCCCGGTGCCGACAACCCGGCGCCTGGCCCCCCACGCATCCCAAAGCGCTAGTGTCTGGGGCCAGGCCTCTCTTAAACCGGAGAACGGCTTAAGCGCGGCCCACACCCCGCCCACCAAGCTGTGAATCTGGCGAGCCCAGTCGGAGATGTGGTTCCAGATTTCAAATCCGGCAAAGCCGTCCACATTCCGATCGCTCCATCGGTATGACGGCAGCCGGGCGGTGCGATTGCCTGGATCATCGGGATGCGCGATAATCCCAAGGCTGCCGCCCTCCCGCATGGCATCAATAATCGATTGCAGCGGTTCTCGGCCCGATGCCAGTTGCCCCGGCCCGAACACCAGATAGTGGTTGGTGGGCGGCGTGATCTCCGCCCCCACTAAAAAGAGCAAATGGCCGTAATACCCGGCGCCCGGATCTTGAAGTGCCCGCCGGTTGTCATGATCCGTCAGCCACAGCACGTCCAATCCGGCACGTTTCGCCTCGGCGATAATCTCAGCCGGGGTTCCCGTCCCGTCCGAATAGCGCGAATGCACATGCAGAGCCGCCCGGTACTCATACAACCCCAGCGGATCAAGCACCCTGGTCGGCTTCCCTGGGTAGCGGCATAAACCGCCCCTCGGCCGTCACCACGGTATCGCCCGCTTCATTTTCAATCACGGCTTCGGCCACCATCATACGCTGGCGGTAAGAAATGAGGCGGCCCCGCACAGTAAGCCGTTCGCCAATGCGGGCGATGGCGCGGTAGCGTACCGTCAACTCGGCGGTAACGGGAAAATCGTCTTTTTGTTGGTGAATGACATGCCACATGGCATCATCCACCATGCCGGCCAAAATTCCTCCGTGCACCATGCCTGAAAAGCCTTGATAGGGCGGCCGAATCACGGTGGTCGCCGCGACTTCGCCGGCATCCCCGGAAAACTTCAAATGAAGTCCAGGCACGTCCGAACCGCAAACAAAGCACACATTGTTATCCCAATCAAAACTAGGCACCGTCGCGACCCTCCAGCAGATGTTCGGCGCGTGTCTGGGCCTCTTGTAGTACGGCCTTTTCGTCAAAGGTGGTAATAATACCCTCCTGCAGGACGATGTGCCCGTTAATCACGACGTACCGCACGTCGGCGCCGCTGGCCGCATAGACCAGGTTAGCCACGACATCCAACTCAGGCGTCGTGTGCGCCCGTTTGCCGTCGACGACGATGAAATCAGCCGGGCGTCCCAAAGCCAACATTCCTCCCTGGTGGCCGAGCACGGCCGCGCTTCCCCGCGTGGCCGCCCACAGAGCGTCGATGGCGCGAAACGCCTCCGGCTTCCCCTCCCGCATCTTTTGCATCCACGCCAGCGCCTTCATTTCCAAAAACATATCGAGGCTATTGGTGGAGGCTGCCCCATCAGTACCCAAGCCCACAGTAACGCCTGCACCGCGCAAGAGCGGATACGGCAAAATCCCGTTTCCCAACTTAGCATTGGACACCGGACAGCTAATTACCCCGCCGGCTAGCCCCTCCAAATACGGCAGATCGTCTTCTTGGATATAGACGCCGTGGGCAATCAGCGTGCGCGCTTTGAAAATCCCGGCGTCATAGGCCAACTGGATGGGCGTTTTTTGGTAACGTTCTTGCATTTGTCGCATCTCTTCGGCGGATTCGCTGAGGTGAATGTGAATGCCGAGAGCGTGAGCCACCGCTGACTCGGCGATCTCCTGAAGAAACTCCGGCGGACAGGTGTATGGGGCATGCGGGCCCAACATGGTTTGAATGCGTCCGTCTGCGCGCCCCCGCCAGGTACGGCAAAACTCCAGCGATTGGGCCAGCTTCTCTTCGCTGGGTTTGTCCAATCCGCGCGAGATCCAGGCGCGCATGCCGGACTTGTCCACCGACTCGCAAGCCGCATCCACTTCAAAGTACATATCCGCAAACCCCACCGTGCCCGAGTGAATCATCTCGGCTGCCGCCAACAGTACCCCCAGGCGGATATCGTCCGCCGTAAGCCGCGCCTCGACCGGCCAGACATGCTGGGTGAGCCACTCAAAAAACGGACTGTCGTCAGCCAGGCCCCGCATCAGCGACATCGCCGCATGGCTGTGGCCGTTTATCAGGCCAGGCATGAGAACACCTTCGGGAATCACCACTTCCTGGGCCACAGATTCACGGTATCGGTCGGGCGGACCGACATAGACCAGCGTCTGGCCCTCAAACACGACCGCGCCGGGGGAATAAACAGTGAGGCTGTCATCCATGGTCAGAACATGACCTGCTTCGAATTTAGTCGCCACGAGCGTCCCCCTTAACTATTTTCGAGATATTGGCGCTGTTCCGGACTTAAGCGGTCGATTGCCACGCCCAGCGCTTGCAGCCGAATGCCTGCCACCCAGGCATCCACCTCGGGGTTGACCGGATACACGCCGGGTCCCGGCCGGGTCTTGAGCAAGTCCTCCAGCGACAGCGCCTGCAACGCGAAGGTGAGGTCCATAATCTCCGCCGGATGACCGTCTCCCGCCGCCAGATTCACCAGCCGCCCCTCGGCCATAAGCCAGAGTACCCGGCCGTCGCTCAGTTCGTATCCTACAACTTCGGGACCCCGCCCTGGGCGGGTTGACCGGGCCATTTGCTTAAGCGCGGCCACGTCCACCTCCACGTCAAAGTGGCCGGCGTTGGCAAGAATCGCCCCGTCTTTCATTACTCGAAAATGTTCTGCACGAATGACGCCAAAGTCGCCGGTGACGGTGACGAAATAATCGCCTAGCGGCGCCGCCTCAGCCATCGGCATCACCCGGTGCCCATCCATCAGTGCCTCATTGGCCCGAACCGGGTTGATCTCGGTGACGATAACGCGGGCGCCTAGCCCGCGGGCTCGATCCGCCACACCCTTGCCACACCATCCGTATCCGGCGACGACAGCCGTTTTCCCCGCCACCACTAAATTGGTGGACCGCATGATGCCGTCCCAAGTTGACTGCCCGGTACCGTAGCGGTTGTCGAACAGGTGCTTCATGTCGGCGTCGTTGACCAGCACCATCGGGTACTGTAGCCGCCCTTCACGCGCCAGCGCTTTCAAACGCAGTACCCCGGTGGTGGTCTCCTCGGCCCCGCCAATGATGCCGGACGCCAGGCTGGCCCGCTCCTTATGCAAGCGCTCGGTGAGTTCCCCGCCGTCGTCAATAATAAGAGTAGGCTCGATGTCCAAGACACGCTGGTGCAATTGATCAAACGCGGCCGCGTCCGCCCCCCGTAGCGCATGGACTTCAACGCCCCTCTCCGCCAGCGCGGCGGCGACATCGTCCTGCGCCGTCAGAGGATTGGAACTGGTGATGGCCACGCTGGCTCCGCCGATGTGCAATAGTTCAGCCAGTACCGCGGTTTTGGCTTCAAGATGCAGTGAGATGGCAATGCGCTGCCCGGTCAACGGTTTGGCACTCTGATAGCGGTCCCGGATACGGCCTAAAATCGGCATATGGCCCATAACCCAGTTCATCTTGTCGTGGCCTCCAGCGGCCAGACCAGCGTCGCGCAACGTATGCGTCGCGATGACGATCATCTCCTTATTCCTCATCTGCGCCCGGTCCCTTGGGTTGGCTATTTGTCCCCCACCGGCGCTCTAGACGGCGGGCAGGCACAGCCATAGTCCCCGGCCAGATCGGGCAGTGCCTCCAGCAAGACCGCCCTGAGACGGTCCACGTTGGCGCTCATCACTTCGAGCACTTCTTCATGCGTCAGCGGCGTCGAAGAAATACCGGCAGCAAAATTTGTCACCATAGCCACCGTGACGTAACAAAGCCCTAATTCTCGAGCCAACACCACCTCGGGGACGCCGGTCATGCCGACCACATCACCACCCAAGATGCGGTAGGCGCGAATCTCGGCGGGTGTTTCAAAGCGCGGGCCTTCGGTCGTCACATAGACGCCGCCTAAAACCTGCGGAACGTCGCACCGCCACCCCGCATCGCGCACCCGGCGGCGACTTTCCCCGCAGTACGGCTCGGTCACGTCAGTGTGGACTACCTCCCCGTCGCGGCCGTCAAAAAATGTCACCGGCCGGCTCTTGGTAAAATCCAAAAACTGGTCCACCAACACCATACTACCCGGGGCCATCGCCAGGTTCAACGAGCCTACCGCCGCCGTCGCCAAAACCCGCTCGACGCCGAGGACCTTCAGTGCCCACAAATTGGCGCGATAGTTGACGTGATGCGGGGGAACCGAGTGGCCGGCGCCGTGCCGGTTCATAAACACGACCGACTGCCCCGGGTGAACGGAAAGCGCACCCTCCACGACCTGCACCACACCGTAGGGCGTCTCGACCGTCCGTTCCTGGGGACTTTCCAGCCAGTTGGGATCGTACACCCCGGTCCCGCCTATCACTCCCACACGTTTCATTCATTCTCCCCCCCTGTCGCTATTGTCTTCCATCCGATGCCGAGACACCAGCCGTACACGAATGATTTCGGGGGGCGCCAAAAATCTTAGGGGAAGCTCTGACGTCCCCAACCCTCGTGACGTAATCAGCACCGGACGGCCGGGTTGCTCCAGCCGACCGGAGGTATACCGGCCGAGAAGCCGGGTATGGCGAATGAGAGCACCGTACCCTGGAATGCGAATCTGACCGCCATGGGTGTGCCCGGCCAAAATCAGGCCGGCCCGCTCGACGCCAGGAAGCAGCCAGGCATCGGGCCGATGCGCCAATAAGATAACCGGCCCGCTGGCGGCGTCAATGCAGGCCCGCACCGCTTCCCATTCCGGTTTCCCCTTGACAAGATCAGGAAGTCCGGCCAAAAAGAGCGTTTGACCGTCTCGCCTAATGGTGATGACGCGGTTGTCGATTATGCGTCCGCCCGGGTCCCAGGGCTCTACCGCCAGGCGGCCGCGCCGGTAGTCGTGATTCCCGGAGACGTAATAGACGCCCAGCGGCGCGGAAAGCCGCTCCAGGTGGCGCGCTAACCGAGCCCGCGGAAGAGTCGGTGAGTACAGGTCCCCTGTCACAACCACCATGTCCGCCTCCGCCAGCCAGCGCAGGAAGGGCCGAAACGAAAAAACCCCCACCCGCCCGTGAAGATCGGACAAGTGGAGGATGGTTGCGCCTTCAAATGCCGGCGCCAGATTATCAATAGCCACCGTATATTCGGTGGTCTGAATGCGATAGGGCTCCCACAAGGCATAGGCCAAAATGAGACCCACTAGTCCGCCGATGGCGCCGTAGACCACCGCCTAGAGAATTTCCTCCGGCCGGAAATACAGCGCAATCTCCCGCTCGGCCGACAGGGCGCTGTCGGACCCGTGCACAATGTTTTCCGTGATTTCGATCCCATAGTCTCCCCGAATGGTGCCAGGCTGAGCCTTGACCGGGTCGGTCGCGCCCATCACGGTTCGCGCCACACTGACCGCTTCTCGCCCTTCCCATACCATCGGCACCGACGGTCCCGATGTAATAAAAGAGACAAGCTCCGGGTAAAACGGCTTTTCCCGATGCTCGGCATAATGTTCCCGAGCAAGATCGGAAGTCACCTGGATCAATTTCATGGCTTTCAATTTCAGTCCCTTTTGCTCAAACCGATGAACGACTTCACCGACTAGCCCGCGACGGACGCCGTCCGGTTTGACCATCACGAAGGTCAAAGCCAAGATTGTAATCCTCCTGTCGTCAAACCGCCGCCTTTTGGCTGGAATTTTCCACAAAAACGCCGCGGAGTGTCTCCGAAGCGGAAAAATTTTGCGCGCGGAATTGTTCGACGATGTAGTTGCAGGCATCCCAGGGGTTGACCGAATCACCGCAGGTAAAAACATCCACTGCAGCGTATCCGTGTTCCGGCCACGTATGGACCGCCAAATGCGACTCGGAAATGACCACCACTCCGCTCACGCCCTGCGGGCTGAACTTGTGAAAAGCCACTTCCCGAACTTCTGCACCCGCTTTAAGTGCGGCACTCACCATAATCTCTTCCACAGCTGCGTGATCATTCAAGATCCCGGTGTCGCAACCATGCACTTCTGCCAAAATGTGTCGACCCAATGCGTTCATCGCATTCCCAACCCCCTTTGAAGGAATTGAGGTCGCCCTTCAGATACCTGTCCGACGGCCATTGACTATTGTACCAAACGACCCCCACCTGTCAACAAATTTATGCATTTATGCGGGAAATGGCTTTAAAAACCGAGAGTTGGCGTTGACAATCTCGGCCAATCTCCGTTTCTTATTGAATTGCTCAGTGTACCGCGGTCATCGACCGCCATGTGGGCGACGTCGTCGGCGCGCCCGGAACAATTCCGGCGGGTCTCCCAGCAAAAATCTATCGCCGGGAAACCGGACCCTAACCCGCGGATGCCTCCCTGATTCGCCAATCACCCGGGAAAATGCAGGGCTCGTTCGACGTATTTTGCGTGACAGGCCGTCGATGTGGAACATTCCCGGGCTGTCCGCCCCGCAAAAAGCCGACAGCCGGTTCGGTCGCAGCGGTTAGCGACAATAAAGGGCTCGCATACTATCCGCCGCAGCGGAGTCGGCCTGTATATGGCACGCCGTGCCACCGTCGGAGCACCGCTCTCCTGAGCGAGTCAGCCGCGCGCCCTCGGTCCCGCGCCCGCTTACGCCCTGGTCACCGGCCGGGTTGAAACTTTTCGGCAATGGCCTCTAGCATGGCGCGGGAATTGCTCTTCAGCGCCATTTTTGCTACCGGGTTCAACATCGATGCCAGCATCGGCATGCCAAATTCAAACTCGGTGACCAACAGGACCTCCGTGCCCTGGGGGACTTCGGCGAGCTCCCAATATCCGCGAAAAACCTTGAGATCCCCTTCCGTCTGATTGTAGGTGATGCGATGGTGTTCCGGGTCATAGAGGTCCTTTTCCACCCACCGAAAGCGCGCGCCCTGAAGCCGCGCAATCCATTCCGTCAATGTGTAGCCGTCGCCCCGTTCGAGCACTTTGACACTCTCCATGGTCTTCATAAACTTGGGATAGGACTCCTGGTCGGAGACGACCCGGTAGACCACATCGATGGAAGCGGGCACCACGTGTTTCACTTCAACCGTCGGCATAGTCAGGCCTCCTAGGCTTGATGATCAAACGCGCCGTATAACTACGAGCTTTAGTTATGGGGACCGTTCCTCTTAGGGGGGGAACGAACGACCCGGGTGGGATATCCCCTCTTCTCATGTATCACATCGTCATCACAAGACGACAACAGGCAGACGAACTGGACCGTGAGTGACCGCGACGGAACCCTAGACTCGATATCAAACGATTGGCACGGGGGCGTTTACAAGCCGGTGCGAGTCCCGGTCGATTTTGGGGAGTGTCCCGCAAGAATCCCGGCCTTCAAACACGGGGCCTGTCAAAGAAGTTCATCTTTGACGGGTTCCACCGCCTCAAGCGACTGCGCGAGCGCATCCAGCACCTGTTCCAGCTGGGATGGTTCAATCACCAGCGGCGGAATCATGCGAATCACCCGCTCATTATTAAGGGTATACACCGCCAGCACATGCCGTTGGAACAGTTCCGCCATGATCATGCCGCCCACTCCGGCGTTCCGGCATTCAAGTCCGATCATAAGACCGCGCCCCCGAACATCGGTTAAGAGATCAGGGTGCCGTTCTTGAAGTGTTTTCAGTTCGGACATAAACGATTGGCCCAGGGCGCGTGCCCGGCCGGGCAAATCTTCGTCCACCGTGACCGCCAGCGCTTCCGAGGCCACGCGGCACGCCAATGGATTGCCCCCGAAAGTGGACGTATGAATCAGCGGATTTTCCTCGAACAGCTTCCAAACCCAGGGCCGACCTACCACCGCCCCAATCGGCACCACGCCACCGCCCAGCGCTTTCGCCAGGCAGAGCAAATCCGGCACCACCCCTTCGTGATCGACGGCGAATAGGGTGCCGGTTCTCCCCATCCCGGTCTGAACCTCGTCGGCGATGAAGGCCGCCCCGTACCGATCACATAAGCGGCGCACCCCGGCCAGATATCCGTCGGGCGGCACAATCACGCCGCCTTCCCCTTGAATGGGCTCGACAATCACCCCGGCGACGTTTTCGGACATCATTGAGCCCAGGGCCTCAAGGTCGCCATAGGGCACATGGATAACATCCGGCAGTAACGGCTGAAACGGTGCTTGATAGAGTTCGCGCCCAGACACCGACAGCGAGCCGTAGGTTTTCCCATGAAAGGCTCCGACTGTGGAAATAATGGTTGCGCGGCCAGTCGATCCCCGTGCAATTTTGAGCGCGGCCTCCACCGCCTCGGTACCGGAGTTGCAAAAAAAGCTATAGGTGAGATCGCCGGGCGTCAATTCCGCCAGTTGTTGCGCCAGCTCCACCTGTTGCGGGCTAACCAGCACTCGGGACGACAGCGGCATCCGATCCAATTGCTCATGCGCCGCCCGAAGGATGCGGGGGTGGCGGTAGCCCTGGATAAAAACACCGTAGCCGCCCGCGCAGTCAAGGTACTCCACCCCGTCCGCGTCGACCACAACCGCACCCGCCGCCGTATCCTCGGCGCTATGCAAACCCATAAACCGATAAGTCCTGGCCAAACCGGGATTCATGTAGCGTTCCAGCCCCTCTAACACGTCATTCATCGATCTCGCCTCCCCAGCGGAGCGCCCGCATCTCTGGGCGCGAACTTCCCCCCTCTTATACGCGACCCAGGTCGGGTTTTCCTTCCTGCTACAGCCACTTGCGCCGACGGAAGATCCAGTACACCGCCAGCGAAATGGCGCAGATGATGGCAATCACGACGAAAAAGCCGTAGTGGTTGTGCTTAAGTGGTATGTAGTCGAAGTTCATCCCATAAAGGCCGGCCATGAGCGAGGCGGGCAACAGCACCGTGGTGACCAGGGTGAGCGCCTTGACAATTTCGTTCAGCCGGTTGTTGACGTTGGAGAGGTGCAAGTCCAATACCGAGTTAACCAATTCCCGGTAGGTATCGACGGTGTCAAAATGGCGAATCATGTGATCATAGAGCTCCATGTAATAGAACGGGTCATGGGGTGATCGCGTAGTCCAATGGCGCACCAATTGCGCTATCGCGTCGCGCATCGACGCCAGCGCTCGCCTAGCTCGGAGCGCCTCCCGCTTTAAACGGAAGATGCGCCGTTCCACCCGTCCGGGTCGGCTCGACCGAAACACCTCGTCCTCTAACCTGGCAATCCGCTCGTTCAGACCGTCGAGAAACGGAAACAACGCAGTCATCAGTTCATCCAACAGGTAATAGACCAGTCTGGTCGGTGACACGACCCAATCGGGGTTGTCCGACAGTCTCTTCCGCGCTTGGGAAAAGGCTTCAACCGGTTCAGCGGCATAGGAGATAACGCGACCGTCGTCCACCCACAGCGAGATCGGCACCACGCGCATGACATCCTTATCCGGGTGCCACAACAGAGTCAACGCGCGCAACACATAAAAGTCGCGGAAGTCGTCAAACTCGGCGCGACTGATATCGCGACCCGAGGTAAGAAATGACGAGCCCGACACGTGCCATCGCGCCAGCGCCCGATCCAGCCGCTGAACATCGCCGACAATGTGCTGCCATTGCACGCCGTGCTGGGCGAATTCCTGCTCAAACCCTGACGCCGCCATAGTCTCAGGATACCCAAGCTCATCCAGACTACACAAACGCTCCGCCTAAGCGGAGCGCCTAAATGGTCGGACTGGCGGGATTCGAACCCACGACCTCTACCACCCCAAGGTAGCGCGCTACCAAACTGCGCCACAGCCCGATATACAGACATATCATAGCAAAAATGCTCTCCCTCTGCAAGGCTTCGATTGAGTGCGGTCGTCACCTGTGTATGCGATGCCAATGGTCACGGTCACGCGAACTTCACGACACGGACCTTTGACACGGCCACACCGGATCTCTTGGCCCTCCAAGCCTGGCTGCAGACGCGCCACGTGACCCACGTGGTGTTGGCGCTAATGCTAATGGGTGTGGCTCTTCTAAATGGACACAAAAGAGAACAATAGTAGGACAACATGGCTTTAACTCAGGAAGTATTCAAAGCGTAGCCTAGCAGTAGAATGAGGGCCCGACCGCGAAATCGACAGGCCGGGGCGTTCCGACGTCGGAACGTGCCCACTGCTTCCGAGAAGGGCAATCCCCAAGTCTTCCACGAAACCTCCGAATGAATGATGAGAGATGACGTGTTCGACCAGCGGGCCCGCAGACCGAATTCACGCTTACGTCGTCGTATCGCAGGTTGGCAGGCGAGGTCATGCGGTAATCTATACCATGCACGGGATTTCTGAGATTTGCTGCTATTTCTATGACCTTCAAAACAGAAAACTGTCCGTCTGAAAGAGCCGCACCCAAACCATTTCTCAGTATAGCAATGGAGGACTTTCCATTATGCCCTACGGCTTCTCCTATTCAGTTCTCCCACGCATAGCGTGGGCCTTAATGTTTGAGTTAATGATGCATTTTCGGGGGCGAAAACGCATTGAACCGTGAGGTACCCAGGGTACAACATGGAAACGGGTGGATTGCGGCTCGAATTGACACGTCAGATGGTTGATTTAACGAGCAGCAGGACTCCGAAAACGGTGACCAGGAGAAATACGTAGCGGTGAAACTTCGCTGTAGGGATGTCTTTATGAAGGATGGTGCCCACGAGGACTGCGGCGGCAATGGCTGGTAGAGAAAAGATATAGAGTCGCACCATATTCATCGTCCACATTCGGCTTATACCTTGTCCTATCACAATCATAGTGCCAGATATGAGAAAATAAGCCTGCATTGTGCTGCGGAAATTGCGTGGGTGCCACCCACGCCAGGACCCATAAATCGCCACAGGGACCCCCATCAAGTTATAGGCACTACCGAATACTCCGGAAGCAAAACCAATCACCAGGCCCCAGATGGTCTGGGGCACCCTATCCGGGGCGGCGTAAGACGCAACCTGCTTGCGAGATAGGGAATAAGCACCGTACACAATCAGGGCGACCGCGAGCAATCCGGTGACGAGGTTTGAGGGAACTGCGGTCACCATCCACAGTCCGACGGGGATACCCATCAGAGCAGCAATGACCACGGGAATCAGCTCCTGACGATTGATGTAGCGCCAGCCCGTCGTTACAGTAACGGCAGCGACCGTTAAGCTGACAAGACCCATCAGCGCAATCACGGTATGCAAATGGACGGGAAGCAATGCCAGCAACGG
The DNA here is from genome assembly GCA_021820965.1 of Bacillota bacterium. Classification (GTDB taxonomy): domain Bacteria; phylum Bacillota; class Sulfobacillia; order Sulfobacillales; family Sulfobacillaceae; genus Sulfobacillus_B. Next base: position 16,379 of record JAKACZ010000001.1, read on the forward strand.
CATGCTAACCACGGCTTCTCCGAAACCAAACGTCGTACGTGTGAGAGCTCCCAGGAAAACCACAATGGTCACCGCGAGAATGAGTAGTACCGACACGCCTGCTCCTCTGTGACTGGCATACTCGCATTTTACCTCATCGTCCGATTGGCTGAAGGGATGGCTATCGCGCTACGAATGAAGCACGGCGCCTGCGCTGTGCCACTACCGGGGACGTAACTGCATTAACCCGAACGGCAGTCAGCGGAGCAATAACTCGCACCAGGGTGGTGTGCCGGCAAGAACACGCGATGAATGGGCGCGCATCCACCCGTAAGTCGCAGATCGCTAAAGGGCCCGGGCGGCGGGGATCCCACGGCCATCATGGGAGGTCCGGTTTTGCACTCCGAGGGTTAGACACGAGAGAGTATTAGACGTCAAAATGCTTGACGAAATTAATCATCAATCATCAACAACCGGGGCATTAGCACCGTATTGCTCGGTATTCAATTATTACGTTTGACCAACGGTCATTTTGCCTGCCCAAGGGCTCGATCAACACAAAACGTCCTGACGTTGGTTAGAGTCATAACGGCAGAGATCAATCAAGCAATCCGGATGCCCAAAAAGTCTTGGCCGATGGGATGCACTGTCCACTTTTTTCAACTCTTAAATGTTTCCTCAAAATCATTGACGGTGTAAAATAGCTTCGGTGGACTGTGCATTTTGCTGCCCAAAACGCGTGGAGTGATACAATATCTGATGAAATGTTGGTGAGATTTCGGCAAAGAAGGAAATCTGAAGATTTTTCTCGAATTACCCGTTTATTGCTCGGTCGTGGTGCTGAGCGGCTTTGTCAATTTCTTGAGGAGGCGTTTCAATGAAGTTACGTTCGATGACGTTGGCGTCCGCCGCTTTGGCGGTCGGTATCGCTACGTTGGCAGCTGGTTGCGGATCGACAACGACAACCAGCACGGCGTCAACCAGTCCCACCGCCACTGCGGCCCGGGGCGGAACGTTGACTGTAGCGTTACCTGCCGACACCAACGTGACCTGGTATATCCCGCTCTTTGATGCGGCTAACGACTCAGTCTACAATATGTGGCTGAATAACCAGATTTATCAGCCGCTGGTTTACTTGAACGACCAGTATCAGATTGTGCCCAGCCAGTCTGTCGCTTCCAAGATTACCTACAATAAGGCTGGTACCGTGTACCACGTCTTTATCGGCAAGCAATGGAAGTGGTCCAACGGCACCCCGGTGACGTCCAAGGACCTGATGTTTAGCTGGGAAATCGCCAAGTACGCATCGGCAAAGAATGCGCCCAGCCCGTGGCCGTTCGTGGGTGACGGCACCGGCAACATCCCCACCGGGATTAAGAGCGTCGTCGCCAACAGTCCCAATGAGGTCACCTTTACGCTGGATCATCCGGCGAACCAGCAGTGGTTCATTTACAACGGGTTGATTCAGTTGTATCCGATGCCGGCGAAGGCGTTGAACAAGTATCCCCATAATCCTCAGCTAGAGGTCAAATACCTCGGTTCCATCGCGACCAAGCCTTCGACCGCTGAGAAGCTGAGCGACGGGCCGTTCAAACTGGTAAGCGCTCAGACCAACCAGGCCTGGACCTTAAAGCCTAATCCGCGCTACGGCGGCCACAAGGCTACCATCAGTAAACTGGTCTTCAAATACGAGTCCTCTGACGCTGCCGAATTGGCCGACTTGAAAGCCGGCAATGTCAACTTGGGTTACCTCGACCCCAGTGAACTGGGATCGGCTCCGTCCCTCAAGGCCCAAGGCGACACCATCTTTCCCGGATACTCGCTAGGCGTCTTCTGGACCGAGATGAACATGTGGCCCAAGTCGCCCTTCAAGTCGGTCTTTGACCAGCTCTACGTACGCAAGGCGCTACAGGAAAGCATCGATCAGAAAGCCATCGTCAAAGAACTCGACAAGGGCTACGCGGTGCCCCAGTACGGGCCCATTCCCTCGACGCCCCGGACCAAGTTCTATAACGCCAAGGCCGAACCTCCGATGGCCTACAATCTTGCGGCGGCTAAGAAGCTTTTAACCAGCCACGGATGGACGATGAAAAACGGCGTCATGACCAATAGCAAGGGTCAGCAGATGAAGTTCACCATGATGTATGTGACCGGCGACGAGGCCTTGTTGCAGCAGGCGCAGTTGATGGTAGCCGACTGGAAGCAGCTTGGCGTGGACGTCACCCTAAAGGGTGAAGGATTCTCGCAATTCATCAGCATCACCAGCGACCCCACCAACACCTCCTGGCAGCTGGCAGTCGGCTCGGGTTGGGACTACAACGGTCCCGGCTGGATGCCAACCGGCGGTCAGCTCTTCTCCAGCACCGCACCGTCCGGCACCGGTTACGCCAACAAGCATGAGGACGCGCTAATTGCGGCGACGCATAAGCCCTACCCGACGCCGGCCGCATTCATGAAGGCGTTTTACGCTTACGAGGCCTACACGGCGCAGCAGTTGCCGTTTCTCTGGAACCCGAACCCGGCCACCATCAACGTGGGAGGCTCAAACGTGATTGGCGCCAAGAAGTACGCCAACAGTGTGACCGGAAACCCCGGGTTCAACTATATGCAGGTGAAGTAAGAGCAACTCTGTTCCTACGCCCGGGAATATGTCCCCCCGGGCGTGTTTTCTTTTTAAACCGCCGTGTTACAATGACCGACGGTAGGAGGAAATCCCCAGCCTACCCGAACAGTAGGGGATGACCGACGGTAGGAGGAAATCCCCAGCCTACCCCGAACAGCAGGGGATGACCGACGGTAGGAGGAAATCCCCAGACCGCCCGAACAGCAGGGGATGACCGACGGTAGGAGGAAATCCCCAGCCTACCCCGAACAGTAGGGGATGACCGACGGTAGGAGGAAATCCCCAGCCTACCCGAACAGTAGGGGATGACCGACGGTAGGAGGAAATCCCCAGCCTACCCGAACAGTAGGGGATGACCGACGAAGTCTGTACAGGAGCGATGCGATGAAGCCTCTTACGCTTGTCTTGGCCCCCCTGGCGGGTCTTGCCCTGATCGCCAGCGCCTGTGGCGCACCGCATATTAGCCTTCATCCGGCCTATACCTACGACACCGCCATCACGGTGTCAACCCCGCCGGTTCGAAATCCCAGCCCCGTGACTGCTTGGGCGGCAGGCGATCGGCTCTACGAGCAAATGGTGTTTCAGACCCTCTTGTCGCTCAACCCGCACGGCCACGCGGTGCCGGAGCTGGCGCAATCCTGGAGCCATAACGCCGCCGGAACGATATGGCATTTTACCCTCAACCCGTTTGCTAAGTGGTGGTCGGGGCGCCCGATTACGGCGCAAAACGTTGTCTGGACCCTAAACTTTTATCGGAATCCCGAAAGCGGCTTCGTCGACGCCGGTGAACTCCGGTCGGTCGTCCGCGTTAAGGAGGTGTCGCGGACCGCCTTGGAAATTGTCTTGAAACACCCGGAGTTAGACTTTGCCGCCGACACCTTGACGCCCCGTGGCGGCATCTGGATTCTCCCCAGCTTCCTCTTGACTCGCCTTGCTCCGAGTCAGGTGCGCACCTCCGGGTATCTCACCGACACCAAAGACTTAATGGGAAGCGGGCCTTTCCGGCCGATTCAGGTAGCGCCCGGCACAGTGACCTGGGTGGCCTACCCGCGCTATTTCCTGGGTGCGCCCAAGACCAAATATCTTCGCTGGGTGTGGTCTCGCCGCGATCAAGGAGCAGCCATTGACATCGCCGCGACCTATTTCCCGAGTTCCCGCTTCGAACGAAACTACCGCTCGCTGACCGAGAAGAGTACCACCCTGTGGTATCTGACCGCCACCTCCCGCTTTTGGCTGACGGTGGTCCGAAAGGCAACCAACGCCGCGCTTTTGCCCGGTATTCCAGCCTACTCCACCGGGTGGAACCCCGAATCCCTCACCCGTTACGGACCGTATTCCCCCGGTCAGCTCGACGCTCTCCTGGCACGGCGCGGATATCGCCGCACACCGCAGTTTTGGGTGGGAGCGGACGGCACCATCCTTCGCATCACCCTGGCAGAACCGCACAGCGCGTTTGGACGCCGCCTGGCCCAGGTGCTGGCCAAAGAGTGGCAGGCCCGCGGATTTCGCGTGGAGCTAGTGCCGTCGGGTCATCCGGCAAATATCCGACTCAGGTGGCGCGAGGCCGCCCCCACGCCCGAACCATTGCCGCCCGACTCGCACCAGTTGGTGTGGGCGCCCCAGCACTGGTACGTGCGTGACCGCATTGCTGACTTCACACCCAACGTGTGGCAACTCTTCTACAAAGCGGCATCCTGGCGGGTACGATCCCATGCCAAACCCGTGGCTCAATAGCGCTCACGCGTGATAGAATATTGGGGTGGCAGGATTGTGTGCGCTCAATGTCGAATGCACCCTCGTATATCAATTGGAAACGTTATTCGAGTCCTTGAACGGCAGGCGTATGTTATCAATAATGACAACAGAGCGGCGCGCACAAAAGCTTTCGACGGTAAGTCCAAGCCTTAGGGTGGCGGCCCCTTAGGCACTGGCGGACTCTCGTGAGCGGTTTTATTGTGAGTAAGCGAGGAAGGCATCCTTCCCGAGCGAGGAGGCAAGTATGCAGAACCCGATCATTGAGGAACAGCGGGAACTGGGCGCCGAAGAAACCGTCTTTAGCTATCAAGGCCGCGTTTGGCGACGTTTTTGGCGAAATCCTCTCACAATTGCCGGGATCATCGGCTTGGGGTTCCTGGTGTTATTTTCGTTTGTCGGACCCTTGTTTTATCGCGTCAGTCCCTTAACGCCGCATTTGGCCCATATGATGCAGCCGCCTGGCGGACACTTTCCGCTAGGAACTGACGATCTGGGGCGCGACTATTTGGCCCGCGTGATGGTGGGAGGCCAGTCGTCCATTATCGTCGGATTTGCCGCCGCGTTGGTCTCAATGCTGGTTGGAATTATCTACGGCATGGTTTCGGCCATGTCCACTCGCGGGATCGATACGATTATGATGCGCATCGTTGACATCATCCTCTCGGTTCCGCCGCTATTTATTTTGCTGTTCTTGGATGCGGTCTTTAGACCCAGTGTAGTCATTATGGTGTTTATCTTAGCCTCCACCGCCTGGCTGCAGGTCGCCCGTCTGGTGCGGGCCGAGGTCATGAGTTTAAAGACGCGCGTCTATGTTGAGGCTGCCCAGGCGTTGGGAGCCAGCACCTGGCGCATCATGGTCCGTCATCTTTTCCCCAACTTTATGGGAACTGTGTTGGTGGCGGGGACGTTCGCCGTAGCAGACTCGATCTTGGCCATCGCCACGTTAAGTTTCCTGGGCCTCGGCCTTCCTCCGCCGGCGCCAAACTGGGGCGCCGACTTGGCCAACGCCATGAACTACCTGTATCAGCCCAGTTGGTGGTTGGTATACCCGCCCGGTTTGGCCATTTTACTGGCCGAGCTCAGCATCAACTTTCTCGGTGACGGACTGCGCCAAGCGTTCGACACACGCATGTAGGGGGGAGGTAAATCCGTGGGTCGTTATGTATTCCGAAGGGTGCTGGAGGCCATCCCGGCATTGTTGGGGGTCACCATCATCAGCTTCGTTCTGCTTCACATCATCCCGGGAAACCCGGCTCGCATTCTTTTAGGCAACCACTATACGGCCGCTCGTGCCGCCATCCTTGATCGGAATCTGGGACTGGACCACCCGCTCTATTACCAATACGTGATGTGGCTGTGGAAAGCGCTGCACGGGAACTTCCAGTACTCCTACGTGTACAATCAGCCAGTCATCCAGCTGATTATGCAAGCGCTGCCGCACACGCTGGAGTTGGTCGCCGTTGCCTTCACCGTCGCCGAGATTTTCGGGGTGATGTTGGGGACCTTGCAGGCGTACTACGCCGAGACTTGGTTTGACCAGGCCATGACCGTTATCTTATACTTCCTGTACGCCATGCCCACCTTTTGGCTGGGGATTTTGCTGGTCAAAACCTTCGCAATTCAGTTGCCCTGGTTTCCAACCGGTGGCTATGTCAACATCAACTACGCCCATCCCGGGTTCATCAACTACCTCTACCACCTGGTGCTGCCGGGAGCCACCCTCTGTGCGGTATCGTTGGCTGGGTACTCGCGGTATATGCGCTCCAGCATGCGCGAGACGTTGATTCAAGACTATATCCGAACCGCCCGGTCCAAAGGGGCGGGAGAATTCCGGGTCATTTTCGTGCACGCCATGCGCAACTCGTTGTTGCCCTTAATCACCCTCTTCGGACTGACCCTGCCTGCTCTCTTCGCAGGCGCCTTAGTCACGGAAGAGATTTTCAACTATCCGGGAATGGGACTGCTGTTCTGGAACGCGGCAACCCAGGAAGACATGCCGGTGTTGCTGGCCATTATTGTCTTCTTGGGCGCAATGACCATTTTGGGCAACCTTCTGGCGGACCTTTTGTATGCCGTAGTCGATCCTCGGATTTCGTACGACTGACGACCGGAAGCAAGCGCCCGGCCGAAGCCGGGCGTTTTTTCTGCCCGTCAAATAATGATGCAGATGAGCCCGCCTGAGCCTTCATTGATTATGCGGGTTAAGGTTTCTTGCAGCTTTTCCTGGGCATTGTCGGGCATTCTAAATAGCTTGGATTGAATGCTCTCCCGCACCAAGTCGTGGAGGGACTTGCCAAACAGGTTGGTCTCCCACAGCCGCTTGGGATCGTCCTCGAACTGCTCCATTAAATACTGCACCAGTTCGTCCGCCTGCCGTTCGGTGCCGATAATCGGCGTGATCTCCGTCTCAATGTCGGCCCGAATCATGTGAATAGACGGCGCGGTCGCCTTCAGCCGCACCCCGAACTGCGCTCCCCTGCGAATCGGCTCGGGTTCTTCCAGCACCAGTTCATTCAAGGTTGGCGCCACCATGCCATACCCGGCAGCCCGCACCTCGGTGACCGCCTCTTCCACCTTATCCCACTCTTGCTTGGCGGCAACATATTCCCGCCACAGCTTCACGATATCGCCGCGGCTGGCCACATGGCGATCGGCCAGTTCGCCCAATACGCGGTAATAGAGCTCGTCACGTGCCCCTAACGCAATCTGAGCCTGGCCGGTGCCCAGGTCCATATGCACCAGACGCACGTCAGCCATATAGTCGTACGTCATCAGGTTTTGGACTTGGACCGCCACGTCGCGGAGTCGGGTGATGGCGTTCTTGGCCTCCTCGGTAGCCAAATCCATCTGCTTTTTAAGCCAGTGCGTCAGCGGCAGCGCGTCGACCCAGTCGACCAGTTCAAACTCAATGTCGCTGACCGGAAACTCATACAGCACCTGTTCCAATATATGGGCAATATCGTCTTGGCGAAGCTCCAGACAGTTGACCGGAATTACCGGAACGTCGTAGCTTTCCGAGAGCGCACGCGCCAGCTCCGCCGTCTCCTCAGTATAAGGTTGAGCGGAATTCAGCACGACCACAAACGGCTTTTCCAGCTCTTTAAGCTCCCCCACCACCCGCTCCTCCGCATCGGCATACGCATCTCTGGGAAGATCCCCGAACGAACCATCTGTCGTCACCACGACACCGATGGTGGAATGGTCCTGGATCACCTTCTTGGTCCCAATCTCGGCCGCTTCCTCGAATGGCATTTGTTCGTCCGACCACGGGGTGTTAACCATGCGGGCGCCGTCCTCTTCGGTGTAGCCCAAGGCGCCATCCACCGCATAACCCACACAATCTACTAAACGCGCCCGAAATGAAATGGCATCGTTGAGCGCGATTTCCACTCCGTCATCAGGGATAAACTTGGGCTCGGTGGTCATGATGGTGCGCCCAGTCCCACTTTGCGGCAGTGAGTCCACCGCCCGCTCCCGCTCGTTGGGATTATCAATGGCGGGAAGAATCATGCGTTCCATAAACCGTTTGATGAATGTTGATTTACCGGTGCGGACCGGTCCCACGACGCCAATGTATACATCGCCGCCGGTTCGTTCGGCTAAGTCCTTGAACAGGTCAAACTTCTCCATCCTGTCGGTTCCCTCCCTCGTCTACCAGGGTTGGCGCCGGTCCTCGCCTGTCCCGGGATCACCCTATGAATGACAGTAGCAAGATATGAGACGGCACGCGGGATAATGCCAACCTTTGGCAACCTTTTTTGGCAAACGCCCTTGACACGCTTCTCTTTGATAAGGTACTCTCCTTTTGTTCATGCATGACGAAGGAGGAAGATTAATGGCAGACAACCAAACAACCTGGGCAATTGATCCAGCCCACAGCACTGCGGGATTCGTGGTGCGCCATCTGATTTCTAAGGTGCGAGGGCAGTTTCAGGAATTTGAAGGAAAAATTGTCGGCAATCCTGAAGACTTAACCAACGCCCGGGCCGAGTTTACCGCCACGATGGCCAGCGTCAACACCAACCAGCCGGATCGCGACAAGCACTTGCGCACCAGTGATTTTTTTGATGTGGAACACTATCCGACGATGAGCTTTCGAAGCACCCGAATTGAACGAACCAAAGACACCACCTATACCGTCTACGGCAATTTGGCGATTCGAGGGGTCAGCAAAGAGGTCCCGATCACAGTCGAGTATCTTGGCACGGGGGCGGATCCGTGGGGTGGGACGCGTGCGGGATTTGAGTGCACTGCCCGCATCAACCGCAAGGACTTTGGCGTGAATTGGAACCAAGTGCTAGAGGCCGGCGGCATGATGGTGGGAGACAACGTGGACATTCACCTGGAGTTGGAAACCGTCAAGCAATAACAAAAGAAGGGGCTCCTCACCTGTAGGCAGCCCCTCTTTATGCTCGCGCATTGTTGTAATCCCGTGAACTCCGCGGGCGGAAGGTAAGCCGGATCGGAGAGCCCGCGAAACCGAAGGCCTGGCGCAGCCGATGTTCCAAATACCGCTCATAGCTAAAATGGGCAAGTTCCGGATCGTTGACGAACAGGACCAGGTGGGGCGGCCGAATGGACACCTGGGTAGCATAATAGATTTTTAGCGACCGCCCCTTGTGGCTGGGGGGCGGATTCAGGTGGACGGCTTGGTCAATCACCCGGTTTATCTGATGGGTTGACACCCGCTGAACATACGAAGCATAAGCCCGATCGATTTCGTCCCACAATTGGTCTAAGTGCCAGCCGGTGGCCACCGAGGCCGGAATCACGCTGGCGTAGGGCAAAAACTTCAGTTCTTCGCGGACCCGTTCCGTTAGTGGATGCGTCGTGCCCCGAATCCGGTCCGACTTGTTCACGATGATGACGGTCGACTTATGGTGATTCTCCACCTGGCCGGCAATCCGTTGGTCCTGTGCCAAGATCCCATCTTCGGCGTTTAACATCAAGAGCACCACATCCGCATGGCGAATGGCGTCCAACGATCGCCGCACCGTCTTGGCCTCAAGTTTTTCCTCAATCCGATTGGGCCGCCTGAGGCCAGCCGTATCCAGCAGCACGTAGCGACGCCCTTCTCGCTTGAGTGTTGCGTCCACCACATCACGGGTGGTGCCGGCAATTGGGGTGACCAGCGTGCGCTCTTCGCCGGTGAGCCAGTTCAGGAGTGAGGACTTTCCCACGTTTGGGCGGCCGACAATGGCAATCCGTACCGGCTGGTCCCCTCCCTCAACCGCTCCGGAATTGGCCTCCTGTGGTAACACCGCCACAATTTCGTCCAAAAGGTCGCCGATGCCCTCGCCATGCATGGCCGAGATGGCCATTGGCTCGCCTAACCCGAGGCGATAGAAGTCGGTCACGTCCGCCGCCTTGGACTCTGCCTTATTCACCGCAATCAGCACCGGCTTCTTGGTCCGCCTCAGCATTTTCGCCACATCTTGGTCGGCTGCCGTCACCCCCGCCGGTCCATCCACGACCAGCACCAGCACATCCGCTTCTTCAATAGCGCGTTCGGTCTGCTCCCGCGTCATTGTTAACAACGATTCTTCAGGGTCCTCCCAAATACCCCCGGTATCAATCACGGTGAAGGTACGACCGTTCCAGTCTGTCACCTCATAGAGGCGATCACGGGTTACCCCCTCAACGTCTTCCACAATCGCCCGGCGCGTTTCGGTCAGGCGGTTGAACAACGCGGATTTCCCCACGTTCGGCCGTCCCACTAGGGCCACGGTTGGCATTATCGTCACCTACTTTGGCTGAAATCTACGGGCAAATTATCCTCATCCCGGCCGCATCGGTCAAGCCGGACGGCTAAATCGCTGAATAACCCCTGAGGTTACCCAGCCCACCGCCCAGGCCGCCACCGTCGCCAACATGACCGCAACCATGTCATAGCGACCGAAGTCCCAGACGCCAACATTGCGGATGGCAACCAACACCCCTGAGAGCCCTTCGGCGGCGGCTGCCACCAGCGCAGCCGGGAATGCTCCACCTACGGTTATGCCCGCCGCCACTCCCAGCCCCAAACTTTCGATGGTGGCGGCGGGAATCACACTCGCTTGTTCAGGTGCGAAAGGTGCCAAGATGCGGGCAAATAGAGCCACAAGTGCTAGTGTCGGTGTTAACAGCCACCAGCGTCTTTGTCCCAATAGGGCCACCCCGAACCAACCTGTCGCGGTCAAAAGCACATACCCGAAATTTAATCGTATTGTCGAGCCGTGCCAGGTCCACCAGCCCAGCACCCACACTGCCATTACCAAGCCAATCAGCCGGCCTCGGCTCAGGCCATACTTTTGAAACTCGTGCGCGCCAAATCCACTGGCGGCCAACACAATCATCGCCGCCCAAAGAGACATGGCCCATAATACAATCACAGTCTCACCTCGTCTTCACCTTCACCCGCGAACGCACGCTTTATCCGGATGCGCCGTAAAATTCCGCAGGAGAGGTCCCCGAGATTTCCAAACGTAGCACATTCTGGCTTTCGTGCATAAGATGGGACGCCAGGTCATTCCCTGCTTTTGGGCTGATCTGGGGATTTCCTCCTCCCGTCGGTCATCCCCTGCTTTTGGGCTGATCTGGGGATTTCCTCCTCCCGTCGGTCATCCCCTGCTTTTGGGCTGATCTGGGGATTTCCTCCTACCGTCGGTCATCCCCTGGTGATAGGGGCGGCCGCTAGCCGCCCTCTTTTTCGCAGCCCCAATTGGTCGACCGACCCGCAAAACTGGAATATCGGCCGAGAACTTGGTAGCATTAAGGAAAGCCACGCTACGAGGTGGTTGTCCTGGCCTACCGCAAAATACTGGGAATGCGGGTTCGTCAATTGCGCGAACTTCACGGATGGTCACAAGCTAAAGCCGCCGGCCGCGTGCCGCTGTCCCAAAAACAATGGTCGCGGCTGGAATTAGGTGATATATCCTTCATCGATCGAGCGCTCATTATCCGCTTGGCGGAGATTCTCGAGACTCCGGTCGCGACCGGTGAGTTGAATCAGTGGCTCCATGCCTTCGGGTACCGGCCGCATATGATGCCGCTCCTCCCATTGCCACCCGATTACCAGCAGCTTTTAGCCCACCAGCCTCGTCTTCCTGCGGTGATTATTGACCTGGGCCGTTACCTGCGTTATATCAATCCCCCCATGTCGGAGTTGTACAACCAAAACCTAGGGGATCTTCGCGGCGTAGCGCGCAACTGGCTTTGGCAGTACTTCCATCCCAATGGATTTCTTTACCACGCCTACCCTCCGGACTCGGAGGAACGCGTACTCAACCAATTGTTTTGGGATTGGCAGCCCTATTACCAGGAGTCGTGGAATGTGATGCTGCGCCATGAACTGGAAGAGTCGCTGGGCGTGGCCTGGGCCGACCTGAAAAGCCGTTATGACATTCCCAGCGAACGTCTAACCGGACCTCTGTCCGAGATTATCAGCGTTCGCGGGCGCGACGGCATTCCGCTGCTGTTCCAGAATCAGACGGTTACTATCCCGTTTCGGCCCGATCTGTGTGCCATTTTATATCGACCCGTCAACCAAACCGCCCGCCAATGGTGCCGGCTGCACAATGAACGGCGGCAGCATGCCTAACACCGACCCGTTCGCGCCGCTGCGCCATCGCCTATCCAAATTGGATCAGCCCATCATGCTAAGGGTGAGCTCACCCGCGCCCGGCCTGGCGGCTGCGCAAGCGACCTGGGATCTCCTGGACCAACTGCTCGCAGATCAGCCGATGGTGAGCGTTCAGCCCGGAGGGCGGCAAACCGTTGAGAGTGTCGTAGTCAAGATTACAAAAAACGGCCACACCGGTCCGATAAGTTTCTGGGGAACGCCCAGCGGATTTGAATTAGAGGGCCTAGTGTACGCTTTGGAGTGTTTGTCAGGCCAGGTAACACCCGACTTGACCGAGGAGCAAAAGGCGCTGCTCAGGCAAATCAGCCGACCGCTGGCGGCTGATTTATACGTAGCACCGACCTGAGCTTTCTGCGTCCAGATGGTTCATCTGGTGATTACCATAGCCACGGTCAATACCAAACTCTCTTTTCGCATTATTCAAGTTCACCAATTTCCCCAACGAGCGGCACGTAATCAGGTGAACGCTACACCTACGCTGGTTGTGCCGGGTCAGCCTCCCAGAATCGGCAATCTGCCGCCCAACCACGCCATCTTTTATCTCTGGCAGGCAGCTAACCGCCTTTCTTGACATAGATGCGGTGGATACCTTTAAAGTACACCGCGACGGGGCCGTCGCCGCCGGGATTCTCGTACAGTTCCCCGGTCGGCTGGTAGCCTTCGGGCGGCGTATCCACAACGTTCTCATAGCGCTGGCGCCAATTGAGGCTGGCAATCCAAAACGCGATGCCAGACGCTCCGAGGTAGACGGTGATGGTACGAATACCCACAATCAAGAAGATGATGGCACCCAAGAGGGCTAGCGTGCCGATACCTCGAACGACAAGCTTTTCGACTAACGTCGGCTTCTCTTCCAGACTTCCTTCCCCCTTCCTGGACCGCGCATCATACCGTTCTGCTGCCGGCCTCCTCAAGAGTCCTCCCTACCGCTATTGTCTGGATTTGCGGGGCAATGTCAAGGGAGGTCCCGAAAGATAGTCGACAGATAATTGCGCCCGGTATCGGGCAGCAACGCCACTATAAACCCCGGCTGCGTGACCGAAGCCGCCTCATTCAGCGCTACCGCCAGAATGGCACCCGAGGACCCACCCACCAACAATCCCTCCTCGCGTGCCAAGCGGCGGGCCAGGGTAAACGCTTTCTCATCGCTGACCGACACCCACTTATCCACCACCGATGCGTCCAGCGTCTCGGGATAATAGTCTTCGCCCATCCCCTCAATGAGAAACGGCGCCACTGGCCCGCTAAAAATGGACCCAACCGGGTCAGCCCCAATAATCTGGATCTTCGGGTTCTGTTCCTTCAGGTACCGGCCAACCCCGGTAATGGTGCCTCCGGTGCCAGCGCCCGCCACAAAGGCGGCAACTTCGCCCCCGATGGCCTGCCAAATCTCCGGACCGGTCGTTCGGTAATGGGTGTCAGGATTGGCAGCTTGTTCAAATTGACCCATATAAGCAGCGCCAGGCGTGCTGTCCGCCAATTGCCGCGCCAGGTTCTGATAGTTCGCCGGATCCTCTCGGGGAACGTCCCTCACCACCTTGACCTCGGCTCCATAAGCTTTGAGCAGCTTAATTTTATCCGGACTCATTTTATCGGGTACCACGAACACGCTCTTGTACCCTAGAACCGCGGCCGCCAAGGCCAGGCCAATGCCGGTATTGCCCGCAGTGGCTTCCACCACGGTCCCGCCCGGCTTAAGCCGTCCCGACCTCTCGGCGGACCGAATCAGCGTCAAGCCTATTCGATCCTTAATTGACCCTCCCGGATTAACCGCTTCGAGTTTGACCAAGATGCGCTCACGTTCGCTTCCGCCCACCCGGTGCAGGCGAATCAGAGGGGTGTTGCCTATCGCATCCAATACCGTATCACAGATTTTCTCGCCGCCGGTCACTCGACCCGTCCTCCTCAACACGGGGAAGCCGCTTAGGCCTCCCACGGCTTTGCACAACCCACACCCCCGTTAGAATCATGACACCTCCGACGACTAAACCCCAGCCGGGGCGCTCTCCTAACATCACCCATCCTAACAGACTCGCTAGAACGGGGTTTAAATATAGCATCGGCGTGACTTGGGCCACGTTGGCCTCACGGAGCGCAATACTCCAGGTGACATAGGCTACGGCAGCCGGAAATACGCCGATATATACAACCATGAGTAAGGGATAGGCGGGCGCAGTCAGAACCGCAGCCACGAATCCGTGAAGGTAGCTGAGCATCGGGATAGTGCCGGCCCAGGTAACCCAGGCCGTCACATCTAAGGCCCGGAATTCAGCCAACAGCGGCTTTTCCAATATAAAGTAGGCAGCGGTTGACACTGCCGACAGCACGATCAGGAGGGCGTTCCAATGGACACTTGGCCCCATTCCGGAAAGAACCGCAACCCCCGCGAAACTGAGTCCCATACCGCCCCACGCCTGACCGGTTAACCGCTCTCCCAAAAACAGGCGCGCAATAACGGCGGAGAAGAGCGGCGCCGCAGCAATAATGAAACTTGCGGTGCTAGCAGCCACCGTACGTTCACCCAAGGTCAGCGCGGTGTGATAGACGGTGAATCCCGCCACTCCCGATGCCGCCACCCGCCCCCACACGCGGCGCGGAGGAATTACGCGGCCGCGGGTCATCAGGACACCCACCAGCAACACCGCGCTGGCCGTTAGAAACCTCAGTAAAACCAGATGCCAGGCAGAAAATACAGTGAGCCCGACGCGGATCCCGACAAACGCTGATGACCAGAAGAAAATCGTAAGCAGTGCCGAGCCCAGCGCCAATCGTCGCATGCTGCCCCCCGTTTTCTCCCCCCACCGGGGGACACTATGTCCATTGTAATCGCGCCTGCACCTACCTGGCAAAAAAATCTCGCGGCAGGAATCCGGAGAATTTTAACAGCTTGTTCAAAGCTTTGCTTTGTCTAAACATCGTTGTATAATTTTCCTGTGGAGATTCCAAATCCGCTGCGTCTCCCCGAAAAAACCACGCAGTGGCCGAGAGTTCGACGGGCGGCTGCCCATCTCTGTGTTCGTAACCGCGGACCTGCTCGGTGACAGCCTGTGGAGTGTCCTCCAAGAGAGAAGACTTTGACGCAAGAGGCGGTAGCAGCATGGCAAAGGGACGTCGACGGCATCAATTCGCTGTCGTTCTGATGCTGGGGGTTACCATCGTGGCCGGAAAAGGGCTGCCGAGCAGCTCGGGCGCTCCCGTGGGCAGAGTGAGTTCGGTGAAGCGCTTCCTGGTCGTTGACAATACATCAGAACGTTCGCTCTTAACTGTAGTCGCCGACGCATCCACTGCCATCCTAAATCCAAGCCCGTTGTATGCTGGACTGAAACTTCGCGTTTATGGAGTTCAAACCGGGCGCACTATCCGCGCGCAGCGGATTGAAGTGATGCGCTGAGACAGGACCAGGAGTTTCCGAGTCATAGACCCCGCGCCTGAAACCACCGTCTCACGCGGGTTCGGGAAATTCACCTACAGCAACGGGAATTCAAATGTGGTCAACGGGAACCCTAAGCCGGAAAGTCCTGCTAGTAAATACGTCATAATTCAGGAGATAAAAACCTTGAGAGGCTGGCTGGTTACGCACGATAACTGTTTGGACGGCGCCACGGCCGCTTTGGTGGGGGAGGCCTGCGGTCTCACGCCCATCTTTGTGGAGCCGGACCGCGTGGAAGACGGACTTCGGCAAGTCACCGACGACCTGCCCGTGTATCTCGCCGATGTGTCACTCAAGCTTGAGTCGTGGCCGCAATGGAAGCATCGCATTGCCTTCCTCTTGGACCACCACCAGTCGGCGAGGCCGCTGGTGGCGGAGCCCAATGTGCGGTTGGACCAGTCGCGCTCGGGCGCCCACCTCATGTACGACTTTGCCGTCGAGCAAGGGTGGCTGGAGGCCTCTTCCGCGTGGCAGCGCTTGTACGACGAAGTTGAACGCTACGACTTATGGAAGCCCCGCCATGATGCGGGTCAAAACCTCAACCGGCTGTTTCATAAGCTCGGCTACCCATGGTACCGCGAGCGCTTCCAACGGGGCTTTACCGCCTATACCCGGGATGAGGCTCAGTTGCTGGCCGAACTCATCCGCGAGGAGTCCGCATTTGTGGCCGCTCATTTGAAGACGGCCATCAAGTACGAGAAGAACCTTCCTTTCCCCATCTATGGCGTCGAACTTGAAGAGGAAGGCCCGGTTAATATTGTTTGCCACACGTTGATTGAGCAGGGAGCCGCTTTGGTCATCGTGCGAAAACCGGAGAACCGCCTGTCCGCCCGAAGCGATATTCGCGTGGATGCGGCCGACCTCATGGAGACACTCTTTCACGGCGGGGGTCATGCCCGCGCAGCCGGTGGCCGATTGCCACCCGACCAATGGCTGGCTTTGCCTCAAGTTTTGCAACAAGCTGCCACGTATCTGGAATCGCGCGTTTAGGTCTCCATCCGGATGATAATCTTCCCGATATTTTGGTTCGATGCCATATAGCGGTGCGCCTCCGCGATGTCGGCCAAGGCATAAGCCCGATCAATCACCGGTGCTATCGCTCCGTCGTTGAAGAGAGGCCATGCCTCCTTGAGAAAGCGCTGCACTAACGCCATCTTCTTTTCAATCGGACGCGACCGCAATGTGGTGCCCTGAATGCGAAGGCGCTTTCCCAATACCCATCGAAGATCTATCGCGCTCTCCACTCCGCTGAGCGTTCCAATCAACACCATAGTGCCGTCAAGAGCCAACGCCTTCAAATTATCCCCCAGATAGCTCTGACCAATGAAATCTAACAGGACGTCCACTCCTTGTCCCTGGGTCCACTGCCCCACACGCTCCAGGAATTGCTCGTGGTGATAGTTCACGGCTACATCCGCCCCAAAAGCGCGCACCGCCTCCACCTTTAACTGCGATCCCACAGTCGCCATCACCGACATGCCGCGCCGATGGGCCAGCTGAATGGCCGCCGAACCCACTCCCGACGCCCCCGCATGAACCAGAACCCGCGACCCTGGACCCGCTCCGCCCTGTTGATACAACGCATCAAAGGCGGTGAGAAACGCCTCGGGAATGGCGGCAGCTTCCTCCACAGCGATGCATTCGGGGATGGGCATGGCCATGCGTTCGGGACTTACCGCGTACTCCGCATATCCGCCCTCCGATAAGAGCGCCATCACCCTGTCCCCGGGCTGAAATGCGGTGACACGCTCCCCAACCTGGTCCACCACCCCGCTGACCTCTAGTCCCGGAATTTGATGTGCCGGCTTTTCCCCGGGCGGAGGATAGTGTCCTTCCCGTTCTAGTAGGTCTGCCCGGTTGAGCGCAGTTGCCACGACGCGAATGCGCACGTCCTCGGCTCCCGGCAAAGGCTCCGGAACGTCTCGAGTCGCCAATACCTCGGGCCCGCCAAACTCCTCTAACACAATCGCTTTCATCCGCACCTCACCCCTGCATTCGCGCGGTCCCGGAACCTTTCAGCTCAGTCGCCGCCGTAGTTCTCACACTGATTGTACATCGCCCCTCAATTTTCGCCACATAGCCGTAGTGCATCATTGTTTGTGGGCCAGAAAGGCTGAGACTAAAGGTTACGGCAATAAGGTCCTGGCGAAAATCTAGCCGGTCGTTCCCATTGGACTGCGTGCCCCAGCCCAGACCCAGCTTAAACTATTCTTCACACGCTGGTGGGCGAACGCTCACATGTCGCCAACCCCCGGGCGCCGCACGATCACGCTCAACCAGGCAAGATTCTCGTGTCGGCCCTCGGTCTGTCTAATAGCCGAGCTGGTCCAGGTAGGCTTCGACGTTGGCCTCCATGTGTTCAATCGTCTTCCGCCAGACAGGCAGATCCGGATCGTCAACGCCATTAATCACACAGTTGACATAGATCGGTTCTGCCAGCTCCATGAACTCCGTATCGTCGAGTGACGCCATCACCCTCTTGACCTCGGGGATGCCCTTCATGCTGAGAAGGCTACAAAGGGCCCTTGCCAGTTCCGCCCGCAAATCCTCGTCGCGCTCGCTTTTTAAGAGCGACAAGGCTACTGACTCTGAGACCTGGTGTTTAAATCCGGCCAGCACGGCCGACGACCATAACCGAAAGTCCCATGACTCCCGCGGATAGCGCCGGCGGATCTTGTCAATGAGTTCGGGTGTCGCGAGCGCCGTGATGCTTTGCTCGGCCTCCTCCCTTAGCCAGTCGTCATCCACCTCCAAGTAATCGAGAAGTTCGTATCCGAGATCGGTCAGATGAAGATAGCGGGCGGCCGAGACGGCCAGCGCCGCAACGGGGAAGCCCGCATCGTCCTCTTTGTGCAACCCCTGCGCAATCCATTGACGAAGCTCTTGGCGTGGGGCGTCAGGGCGCCAACAGATCTCGCGGATGAGGTAGGTGCACATCGCATATCGCTTATCCGTCGCGCCAAGAGGTCCTTGGCCGCGGTCGATGAGCTGCATCGTGCGGGAAACGAGTTCGGGCGTGTTTATCTCTAACACGGCGATCTTGCGCCGAAAATCTTGCTGCCCCTGGTACGATAGCAGCGCAGCGTACTCCTCAAACTCCTTTAAAAGAGACGCCGGTGCGTTCAAAAACGATGATTCCGCCGCATCGCGCACAAAGGGTTCTCCCTTGATGAGGCGGCCAAGTGCCTCCATGCTTTCCGGGCTTTGGGTCAATCGACTTGATTCACTGACGAGCTGGCGCTGCTTTTTAAGGGGTAGCCCCTCTAAACCCGCAAGGACGCGAGGCAAGAGGTCCACATCCTCACACACCATTTGGTTGAAGTATTCCAGGGCGTACCGCCGCACAACGAGATCCTCGTGTTGAAGAAATGGTCTGACGTCGTTAGGCCGTTTCACCGTCGTCTCCTTCCGCTCATTCCGACATTTCTCATGCCCATTGTACCCCATGACGATAGGGTCTCGACACGCATGTGGGAAACGGTCACCCGCCTCCGAGGGAACCGTCCGTACCACGCACGGACGCACATAGGCGCGTTTGAACCGCGATGCCATAGCACGACACACGACCAACCATCGTGGGATCGAAATACCCATGCGCAAGATTGCCCTTTTACCATTGAGGGAGAGTGTGCATTAGACAGGCTGACACCGTTCGAATCCGTCTATTGCCATTTTCGTTCCATCTTCAGACCACAAAAACCGCTAAAGGCCAGATCTCTTCTGGATCTCTGCGCCTTTCTAAACATGTTTGGGGTCGTTCGCTCTTTCCAGATCCGTCCCGACTCTTGTGACCTCTCCCGCCAACTCTCCTCCGCAGGGGTGGGTACAACCTGATATGGAAAGTCATGCAGGTAGCCGTGTGAATATGGCGGTGCGTCACAGTATTTTGACTACGAGGTGCTGTTCATGGTCGATCCCGGGGACCCATATGGCTGCACCGATGATTGACGAAGATGCGATGGCTGGATCGGCACCAGCCCCCAAAGCGAGGCAATCATCATACTGCCTGCCCGGGTGCCTCATCCTGATCCCCTCGACCACACGTCGCGGATCCAGTACAATAAGGACCGAAATCGCGCTCCCAGCTCGGTCGTGAATCAAAGGAGGAGAAGTTCCCTGAAACTCGTTAAAGTGCTTATCCCCTCTTTGGCTGTGGTTGTGCTCGCTGCTGGATGCGGCAATGTCGGCCGTGCAACAGTTGCAGTTGGACTTCGCGGCCGCAAGGCCCATGCCGCGCAGGTCAACCAA
This sequence comes from Bacillota bacterium, assembly GCA_021820965.1. Taxonomy (GTDB): domain Bacteria; phylum Bacillota; class Sulfobacillia; order Sulfobacillales; family Sulfobacillaceae; genus Sulfobacillus_B. Next base: position 36,035 of record JAKACZ010000001.1, read on the forward strand.
AAAGTCTTGCGCTTTGGCTCCGCACCGGCGATGTCCATTATCACCCAAGACAACTACCAGGCGGTTGTACACACGACTGCGGGGAACTTTACCATCCAACTGTTTGCTAGCCAGGATCCGGTCGCCGTCAATAACTTTGTATTTTTGGCCGAACAGCATTTTTACAACGGTAACAAGTTTTTCCGAGTGTTGAAGTCACTTGTGATTCAAACCGGCGATCCGTTAAACAATGGCAGTGGAGGTCCCGGTTACACTTGGAACGCTGAGCTTCCGCCCCCCTTCCCCTATCAGCCTGGCATCGTGGCGATGGCAGTGAGTGGGACCGACCCCAACAGCAACGGCAGTCAGTTTTTCATTTGCACCGGCCCGGAGAGCATCCAGTTGAACCAAAAACCTCTTTATACCGAACTCGGGCGTGTCATTAAGGGCTGGTCCACCATTCAAACCATTGCCGACGAACCGGTGACCGCCAATCCGGTGACCAACGAAGACAGCTATCCGATTAATCCATACCGCATTACCTCGATCACCATCATTAGAACGCCGGGTTAACTTAAACGGGTATCCGAATAGTGTGTGATCGCTCGGTTTGGGTGCCCTTGTCATGTGGCAAATCCGGATTTTATGATTGTTCATTAGGGTTGACTCGCCTCTGGTATGATCGTGTTGTGGCAAATTATAGAAATCGTCAAAACAAAGGGCGAATGCAATGACGGCACAGGAAGCGGTCTTGCAGCACCGCGAAGCGATGAACAACAGTCAACAGCGGCATTTCCGATCGGTACGTGGGAGTATTTTGCCTCGGTAATGCAGAAGCCCACGAGATATACAATGCGGATGAGATTCGTGATGGCAATGCATCGGCCGACCACTACTATCGACAAGAGCTGGAAAAAATCCCGCAGTGCCTCGGAGACTTAAGCTAATCACCGAGATTCGGGGACGAAAGCGCATTAGGATACTGCTCGTATTGGCGCGGGGATGGCCAGGTATCCGCTGCACTCAATGTCATGTTTGCCCTCCATGCGCACGCCATTCAAGGCCGCAATAAGGGATTATTAGCAATGTGCTGTAGGGCGATCTTGGTCTGCCGATCGAAGGCGGGCAGGTTGGGGGTTTCTGTCGGTTGCAAGTTTCGGCGAATCACCCTAATCGCCTGCATGACCAACGGTCCTTCTTTTCTCGGATTGCCGGCCAAGGACCCGCCAAGCACTATGAGGTCCACACCTAACCGATTGATGTCGGAATGGTGGGTAAGGTTCCCCAGCGTTTGGAGAAGGCCGCCGCCCAACCCCAGATCAAAGACTGCGTCCCGGTAATCATGTTTCTGATATTCCATGATCGTCCCGTTGATTGTGGACTCCGCATCCCCCGTAGTCGTCACGATAGCGTTCGCTGACCTCCAGTGGAATGCATACAACCCCAAGAGAATCATACCGGTCGCCAAGACCACATTGATCCCCATGGAGACCCGTAACCGTGTCAACACAATACCTACCCCCTTGATTGGTGATCTAGCCGAGCATTCCCAGCACACCGAGGATGATGACAGATTCAGTTGTGTGCCATGCCTCTTATTCAGGGGCGAGCGGGCCATATCCTGCTGTCAGCTCCACGTGGAAACATTATCACAAGAGCTATATATCCGGTCATAAAGATTTTTAAATACCCGACGCCGCGGCAATTGGCAAATTTTGTCCGGACAGCCCTCGGTTGAAAAATCCGGGTACCCACTTAAACTAAGGCATGAGGTTCGGGAGCGGTTGGATGAGGTCGGGTCCGTCCTGACTTGATTTGTTAACGCGCCGGCCTACAGGATGTGTGTGTAACAGGGGCGCCTCATGGATGAGCACATTAAGAATATCGCGACACTGCGCGCGCGGCCGGCTGAGCCAGGCCTGGGCGCCTCTGGCGTCTGCCAGGACGGGCATGCGGGGATGAATCGTGTCAAGACCGGATGCCGCCGGCCGGGTCAGGATGACCGCCCGGGAACCTTGCGGGCCGACGTCGTACAGCCCCAGCGCCCACAGCGGTTTTCCGTCGCCAGCCTCTATATAATGGGGCTGACGGGTGTCTTGATGCCATTCATAATAGCCATTCATCGGCACCACGCACCGCCCGCGCTCCAACAGCGGACGAAAGGTGGGGCGGCTCTCGACCGTTTCCGCGCGGGCATTGATGATAAGACCGCGGACAGTGCGAAGACCCCAGTCCAAAAATCCGCCCACGGGGTGGCCCAGCGAATCGGAAACAATGCTTAAAATGGGCGTACCCGGGGCGACATTGTAACGCGGCGCTAGCGCGCTGACATGCCAGTCGACCGGCCACACCTGGTTCCACTGCTCGAGCCCCCAGTATTGAGAAAAACGCCCGCACATGCCCCTCACCCCGCTTCCATGATACACTGAACACAAGTCTCTCGGAAAGATTGTACCGGCGCCACATCAATTTAGCGACGTCGGCAGCGGCAGTGGTAACGATAAACGAGGGGGCATCCATGGAAGCAACGGGCAGCCTTTCCCGCATTGGATTTCACCGGTCCCAACTGATCCTTTGGCTCACAACCTTTGTCATCGGAGGCGCCTTCATCTGGTATTCGGCAACCACCCACTCTGCCAAACTCGCCAGGATTGCGGTTCTCGACACCAAGAAACCCATGAATGTTCTGGTCGGAGTGCAAGGCACGCCCTTAAATCCCGGTTTTGTCGGGTTTGTCGCAGAGGTTAGGCCGAGGACGCAAATCCTCAGCGTGGTACCCATTTCCGGCCGCACCCAGGTGGTCGTGGATAAGAGCAAAGAGCCTTTGTACTCGGCGGTATCCGACGCGAGTCCCCGCCAGGCAATGCATTTGGTGGCCAAAGCGACCGGGCTTTCCATCGATCACTATTTTTATTTGAATCAAGCGAGCCTCATCAAACTGGTCGATGCCCTATACTACCACTCCCCGCATTGGCCCAAACGGCGCACCCCTTTGACGATGTTAACGACATTAGGGTATCCTAGTGGACGCATACAACCCCACCGGGAGATGACCCTGTTGCGGCAAATGGTAAACCGGGTACCGACAATTAATCCGATTGCGGCCCGTTCTCTGTTAAGCATTCCGAGGACGTCCTTGACCAACCTGAGCATTCACCAATTGTTCCTGTTGGGTAACTATGTTCGCGGCGACCAACTGGTTCAGCATTCCTTGCCGCACCATCACAGTAAAGGACGCTCGCATGGCTAAAGACTGGTCGGTTGGAGAAGGGCGTCGTGCCGATCCCAACCCTGCCCTTACCACCGCTTGGGCGGAGCCCGATTGGGCCTTGATGAAGAGTGCGGCTTGGATTTTCGTCCTCTCCCGGCTCTTCTTCTTTGAAGTGGCGAGTCTCGCCTATATGTACTTACCGCAGGCCTGGATTGAGGCACCGCAGGGGACGCTTCCACCATCAGGCGGACTCCTCTATCAAATTTTCAGCGGCCTTTGGGTTCACTGGGATGGACTCTGGTACTTGTCCATCGTGACCTTCGGCTATCACGGACGGCCAACCGCGACCGCCTTTTTCCCGCTCTTCCCGATGGCAATGAAGCTCTTGGGAGGCGGGGTGGTGGGCGGCATGGTGGTCTCATTGACCGCGTTTCTGGTCGCCCTAATTTTTTTGAGCCGCCTGGTCACCCTGGAGTTGGGCCCGCGGGTCGCCTGGTACACGCTCTTGGCCTTGGCGTTTTTCCCGACCGCATTTTATCTCAACGCCGTCTACTCCGAGGCGCTCTTTTTGGCTCTGGCGGCGGGTTCGCTTTACTACCTGCGTAAGGGACGTTATTGGATCGCCGGTCCCTTAGGCGCACTGGCGACGCTCGTGACCATTTACGGGTTTCTCTTGCTGCTGCCATTTTTATGGCATATATGGCGGCGCGAGGGCTTTCGCGTACTTAAACTGGCGCACGCCTTGTGGATGCCGGCGGGACTCCTAAGCTACATGGCGTTTCTCTTCATACGCTTCGGCGATCCGCTGGTCTTTCAATCGGCGCAGTCCAACTGGGCGCGACATTTTGAGATCCTGGTCGTCACGCTCTACCAGGCCGTGATTAGCGCCTATCGGGCGATTCCGCTGTTCTTTAATCCACATCACCTATTCGCGCTGGGAACGCCCTCGTTGGGAGCCAGTAACTTCTTCAATCTGATCTTCGCGATCTTTGCCATCGTCCTGGCTGTCGTCAGCTTCCGCCTAATCCCCTTCTACCTTTGGATTTACAGCATCGCTGCGCTCTTGATTCCTCTGTCCTATCCGGCTCAAGGAACGCCTCTCATGTCGATGCCGCGTTTAATACTGGAGGCGTTCCCGCTCTTTATCGGTCTTGGCAGTATAATGGCCCGAGTCCCATGGACCCGAGCCGTATACTTTGTTGTAGCAATTCCGGCGGGTATGCTGTTTACCGCACTATTCGCCACCGCTCACTGGGTAGCTTAGTGGCCCCCGCACCCGCAGCCTTGCGGGGCGTTCGGATTGGAAATGAAAAACCCCTCCGACATCGCCTCTTTCTTGTAGTCGATGATGCTGCCTTCCAATAATGGACGGCTTTCGGGGTCAACCAAGAGGGTCAGCCCTTCGGCGTGCAGCGCGTCGTCGTTCATGGCCCGTTCGGTCTCCCACTGCATCTGATATCCAATGCGCCCGCATCCGCAAGCCTGGCCGGCGCTGATACGGACAAAATCGGCTCGCTTGTCCTGAGACAGCGCCGAAAACGCCTTTTCTGCCTCCGGCGTAATCATCACGTTCACTGCCATAGAATACTCCCCCTCGTATCACGTGAGCGGTCACGTCTATCTAAAGTTAGCGGCGAAGAACCCGGGCTTCAGGTCGGGGTGGGTGGCCCGCATTGATACGCCTCCGATCAGCTGAAGGCGTGCCAATTGGTCGGAGCAGACCTGAATCTTTCTCCCTCGAGGTGAAAGGACAGCCATGTAGCATTGGCTGGACCGACAGCGGCACTGCAATGGCTCACCACCTCCCCTCCCGACGGTCTGACTGAATTTCAACGTTCCGCCGAAACATGCTCTTGACAGTCGGCGGAACTTATTCTTCTATCCTAGACCAGGTACCTGCAGGTGTAAAGTCAGGGACCACGCTGAATGTAAGGCAGGCATTGCGATACAATGCGGGTAAGGACCGGAACGAAGCCGAGGATTGGAGGGATTAGGACGGTGTTTCTTCACCGTCTCAAACAACTGTTTTCCCGCATTCAACGCGCCGATACAGCCGCCCACGCCGCGGCCTTGGCCTACAACTTTCTCTTTGCCCTGTTTCCGCTCTTACTCTTTCTAGCGGCGCTGTTAGGCATGATGCATTTGCCCAGCGTGAAAAGTTATTTCCGCAGTCCGGTAAGCGCCCTCATCGCGCCGAACCTCAGAAAACTGATTCTCTCCTCCATTTCCGAGGCTAGCCGGTTCAAGAGTCCCGCGCTCTTGTCAGTCGGAGCCCTCGGGTTTGTATCGGCCATGTCGGGGGCGCTTCGCCAGCTCATTAACGCGTTAAATTTCGCCTACCGAGTCAGCAAGCCCAAGCGTAAGCCATGGAAAACCGTCCTCCTATCAGTTTTCCTCGGTATTTTTTTGGGTGTTCTGATTGTACTGGCGGAGGCAGTCTCCACGGTGGGCGGGGACATCATTCGCTGGCTTTCATTGGCCGCACTCCACCACAGGCCCTCCCCGATTGTTGGGGAGGCCGGGCGTTGGCTGGTATTTTTCGCGCTGATGTGGTTCATCTTGACGCTCATCTACAACTGGCTCCCCGACGACGCCGGTCCATTCCGCTGGATGACGCCGGGAACCTTGGCGGCGATGGTACTGTGGATAGTCATTTCGCTCGGCTTTTCCCTCTACGCCGCCAACTTCAACCATTACAACCAGACCTATGGCAGTCTGGGCGTGGTGATCTTACTGATGCTCTACCTCTATGTGCTCGCTTTCGCACTTTTGGTCGGAGGCGAAATCAACGCGCTATGGTCTACAGACGAGTCGCAATCGTAATCGCAAGCCCAACCAAGGCGCCAACGATGGCACCATTGACGCGAATCCACTGCAGATCGCGGCCCACATAAAATTCCAGCTTGTCGATCCACTCCCGCTCATCCATGGCACTCAGGTTGTCCTTGACCAGTCGGCCAATGACAGAATGGTACTGGGTGGCCGTCCTCATGACAATGCCCCGCGCCAGCACATCCAGTTGCCCCTGATATCCCGGTTCGGTCGCCAGCCAGCCTCGCAGCGACCTCAGCCCCTGTTGGATGCCATCGCTCACCTGTCCTCCGGCCAGGGCCTGGGCCGCCTGCCGCTTTCCCCAAGCGACCACATCCGCCCAGGGAACCTGCGTCATGAGTCCCATTTTGGCTTCTTCAACACGGGCCCGCACCAACGCGTCGTCCCTGAGCGATCGCATAATCCGCACCAGTACCAGATCAAATTGTTCGAACGCGCTCTCTGACTCAAGCCATCGCTTAAGCGCCCCTTTTATCGACACCGTGAGCTCGTGATAGTCCACGGTGCCGAGCGACTCCAATAGCCCTAAAAAGAACTTTCGGCTGTTAGTTTTAGTGTACTCCTCGATCATCTCACGAAGCCGCCGTTCCAAATCGGCGGTGAGTTCCACCTGGTCCAGCGCTATTTCCGCCTGCTCGGCCAGAAATAAGAAGAGCGCGCGATCATTGCCGGATCGAATGAGCCATTCGATGAGACTCACCGCCCAGTCCGACACGGTAATGTCCTCCGCCTTTTGCTGCACCCACTCCTGCACCCACGCGGCAATTGGCTCCTCATCCAAGTGAGCGAACCACTCTGCCGCCGTCGTCGACAGAAACTTGGCCACATCCGGCGACAACGGTTTGCCCATAGTATCCATCAACATTTGGCTGAAAGAGATCTTTTGAATATAGGCATTGAGATAATCGCTGGACAAAAGTTCTGTTTCAACCAGGGTGGCAATTGCGTCGATGATACGCTCGCGATTGGAGGCAATAATCGAGGTGTGTGGAAGCCAGCTAATGCCCAACGGATGGCGAAAAAGCGCAGTGACCGCATACCAGTCGGCAACGCCGCCGGCCAACCCGGCCAATGCCAATCCCAATAGATAAGGGGACCACACGGTGTGGCGAAACGCCAGGGCAATCACCAGTAAAACGAGTAAGACTAAGAGGGATATGTTCGCCATTCGCCGCTGCATAACCGTCCTCCTTTCCCCGTTATGATAGCGCAGCCCGTCCTCATCACCGTCACTTTTGTCGACCCCACTGCACTCAGCATACCCGCAGGCGTTAATGACACTCCATTTATGCGGCCTCGGGGCGAATCTGCCGCCAGATCAGCGAGCCCATCCAGGCTACCCAACCCTGACTCAGCGAGCTCGCCACCACCATCCCGGCAAGCATGAACGGCGAATTATGCCAGAAGTACAGCGCCATCAGCAACACCATGCTGGTCAAACGCCCGATGTTCAGGCCAATCTCCCGGCTAAGCATGTAGGCCACCCGTCGATGCGTCACCTCCGGGTCGCGGTCCATCACGTCCAGCGGGATGGCTTCGTTAGGCACGGTAAACCAGGGCATGCTAAACGACGCGACCACGGCAAACGCAAACACCCAAACCCAGCCGGCACGCAAGAAGAAGAGGAAGCTGGCGCCGACCGTCATACCGATGACGCCCATCCACATCGCTCGCGGACGCGTCGCAGCCGTGACCCGCCGGCTCACTACCAAGGCACCGGCCGACCGCATGAGGGCGCTGACGCTGGAGTATACCCCCACCGCCCAAGCACTGTGGGTGGCGATATAAATGAGATACACACCGGCCAGCCCGGTCATGGCCTCCCGCGTTCCGCGCACCATGAGCGTCTTCACCGCGTCCTTCCAGTGCGGGACGAGCCGCGGTAAGGCCAGACTGAGGCGAAGCGGCTCATTGCCCAAGGGCGGCCCCGGGGGAATCGAGAACGACACCATGAAAGTGGCCGCATACACCAAAAGGGCCAAGGCGAAGACAAAAAGATACCCGCTAAGCCCCGGCATCAGGCCGATCAGCGCTCCCCCCAGCAACGGGCCGGCGACCCCGGATATGCTGCCGACGGCGGAGTTGAGTCCATAAAAGCGGATGCGCTGGCGTGGGGGCACTGTGTCAAATGTCATGAGATTTACCCCAAACCAGAAGAAGCCCTGCGAGATGCCCTGCAGAAACCCCAGCCAAACAATGTAGTGGGACGCGTGATTAAGCAAGAGCAGCAACACGCCATAGAAAGCCGCGGTCAGCACCAAACCCCACCGGTACGGAACCAAAGGCGACGCTTTTCGGAAAAGATATCCGGTGAAATAAAACACAAATGTTAAGGAGAAAAAATAGGCACCGTTAAACAGAGCTAGCGATGCCAGTTGGCCTGACACCACAAATACAAACAGATTCACAAAGGTTGCGGCGATGGTGCCGGCCGTCGTCGACCCCGCAAGGGTCAGCACCAGCCAGCGCGTCGCTGGACTGAGAGCCTCCGCTGCCTCACGCTTAGCCATAACCTGACTCCCCGCCAGCATTAGTGCAGGCATTCCCTCGCCTGCCCGATATGCAATGATATCAAATTTGCCACGCTCGATTAAGCGCCTCAACCCACTTCGGATGCGTGGCAGAGCGACACCGGATCCCGGGAGGGGGGAATTTGCCCTCACTAGCTGGCCGGAGACGCTGAGCGTGTGCAAAAACCCTAAGGGCTCGCGAGGGATCGCGGGCCCGCATTGATTTTCTTCCCGGATTCCCGCAGAATGTTCTAGAGAAATTGGGGATGGCACAATAGGTTCATCCCCGCTAAAGCGAGGAGGCCTCCATTTTGACAGTTGATGTGGTGGTGGAAATACCCCAAGGCAGCCAGAACAAGTACGAAGTGGAACACGACACCGGTCGCGTTCGGCTGGACCGCGTGCTGTATTCACCGATGCACTACCCGGCCGAATACGGCTTTGTGGAAGAAACACTGGGCGAAGACGGCGACCCGATCGACGTGTTGGTCCTCAGCAGTTTTCCCACCTTTCCTGGTTGTCTGGTGAGCGCCCGCGTTATCGGCATGCTGGAAATGACCGACGACAAGGGAATTGACACTAAGCTTCTGGGCGTGGCTGCCGACGACCCGCGCTACAACCACGTAAAGTCGCTGAACGATGTGAATCCCCACGTGTTAAAGGAGATTCCTCACTTTTTCCAAACATACAAGCAATTGGAGAACAAAGCAGTAGAGATTGGCGGATGGAAGGGCGAGGACGATGCCCTGCGGGTGTTGGAGGAATGCCGTCAACGCTACCAAAAGGTCCACTAGCGCACGACGGCGACCGGCACAATGAGCCGGGAACTAACCATAAGGTCCTGGCTCATTTTCTCGATATCGACCAGCACGGAAGCAATATCCAAAAACCTGGGGCCATTTGACGCTAATCGGCGCACCGCGTCATGGAGCACGCGCCGACGGGCGTCAACAGACTCAGCGAGGATGGTCTCCAGCCGCAGCGCCGCCGTCTGCTCGCCCACGTAGATGAGGTAGGCATAGCTTTTTAGTGCCTCACCCATCAGAGCCAAGACCTCCCCCATGCCTTCCGCCAGCGGCTCCGGCAGCGCAGTGCCCTTTTCCGAAATATCGCGGTCCAGCGTGACAAAGAGCGTGCGGGCAATCCCACGCACCTGCATTAAGGAATGGTCCAGCACGTCCAGGGCTTGACTCAATTTGACGCTACGCCCTTCGGCGTGGCGGTGCCAGGGATTCCATCTAAGGCTGGTCTCGGCGCGCTTCAACCCGCGTCTGGCACTATCCAACCCCTCTTGAATCGCCCGCGCTTTTTGAAGATGGCGATTGGCTTCCTCTAATTTCAACCCTTCGACCAGGTCATGCTGCATGGCCTCCAGAATTTGCGCCAACCCCAGAGCCAAAAGCCTAAGACTCTCTGCCGCCTCGGGGGTCAAATCGGGAGGCCACACTAGGGCCGACACAGCCACCGCCACCACTCCGCCCAGCGCGGTATCGAGGGCGCGATACCAGGCATAGCCGCGCACGCCCGATCCCACCGCCATTACCATCAATGCGCTGATGGCAACCTGTGGAACCCCCTGCACCCCTAAATGAAGCCGCGTCGCCAGTACCATGGCGATGAACACCAAGACCGCCAATGACCAGGCGCTTAGGCCAATCCAGCGCGTGAACAGCATGGCCAGCAGAATGCCGCCCAACACGCCCAAAATCCGCTGGGCTCCACGCGATACCGACTCTGCGACGGTTGCCTGTACAGACAGGATGGCGGCCAGCGGGGCGAAGTAGGGCTTGACAGCCCCAATGAGCGAGGCCGCGAGGGCCCACGAAATACCGGCCGCCAGCGCTGTCCTAAACACTTGAAGGCTAATGCCCCAATTTTCCAGCTGCTGCCAGGGCAGCTTCGGCAGATGCGACATGCCGGTATCATCGCCCGTAGCAGCAAGAATTATGACATCACCCGGCCGGCGGTTCCATGACCGGTCATGATCTCGGCGCTCGCCCCGTCCGTATCCACTCGACGGTGCCCGCCGCCAAAAGTGCGCTGATGTCAGCCGTCTGGCCCCCGGTGACAATACACCAACGCCGCGACAGAACGCGATTACCGGACTGGTTGAGGGTGCTCGCTGAGTGCTCGCTGGCATGCGTATTTTGGCTTGACCAGGCGCGGGTCGCTTCGAGCGCCCATCAAGCGGGCGACAGCGGCAGTGATTCAGGGAATCGGTCCTGAATGGCTCTTCCGATGGTCAACAGCGCTTCGTCGGCGCCGCGTCGGCCGACCAGCTGTAACCCAACCGGCAGTTCATGATGGAGGCCCCAGGGAATGGAAAGGGCCGGCAGTCCCAGAAAATTAAAGGGGGAGGTAAAGCGGGTCACAACGGCCCGAATATCCTCCTCCACGCCGGCCGGGTTGGTCATATGCTGCACATCTATGGGCGGCGCGGTGATGGGAACGGTGGGCAGAATAATCGCGTCGAGATGGGTTTTCTGCATCCATACGTCCCAGCGCTTGGCCGCGTCCTGACGAAATCGCAGCGCAGCCAGATACTCTACCGCAAGATGTGCGCCGCCTTGGGTGAGCCTGAGGGCCACATCGGGCTGATATTGGTCCCAATGCTCGGCCAGCTGTTCCCAGTGATAGGCAAGAGATTCCGACCCGATCACGATAGACTGGGCAAGCCACAGACGCTCCAAATCCATAAGCCGTCCGCGCTCCACCCGGGCCCCGAGGGCCTGAATGACGGACGCGATCCCGTCTTTCACATACTGATCCAATTCGCCATCGTAGCAAAATACTTGGTCGGCGTCGGGCCAGAATACGGTTAAAGTATCCGGCAGATCACCAGCACGCGGTCCGGACCCCAGGGCCGCCCAAGTAGCCTGCACGTCGCACACTCGGCGTGCCATCGGACCGACATGGTCCAACGACCAGGAGAGCGGTACCACGCCTTGAACCGAGACCCGGGCATAAGTAGGCTTGAGACCAACGATCCCGCAAAACGCTGCGGGGATGCGAATGGAACCCCCGGTGTCGGTACCAAGAGCCGCCGACACGATGGAGGTCGCCACCGCCACCGCCGATCCACTGCTTGATCCGCCCGCCATGCGATCCGTGTCATAGGGATTAGCGACGGGACCCAATGCGGAACTGTTGCCGGTCGGACCATAGGCATATTCATGGAGGTTGAGCTTCCCCAAATCAAGGTTGGCACCGCGAGCGCGTAGTGCCGACGCCACCTCGGCGTCCCGATCGGCCCGGGCTGTCGCAATGACACGCGATCCGGCCGTAGTGGGTCGGCCCTGCAGGTCGATAAGGTCCTTCAGCCCCACCAGCACGCCATCAATGGGAGACAGAGGACGGTTGTTGGCGTACCGGGTCTCGGCCTCACCTGCGGATTTCATCGCCGCCTCCGGTGTCAATTGAACAAAGGCCGGTGTGCGCTTTTGCCATTGCAGCGCACGCTCGAGGCGCGCTTGCGTCATCTCGACCGGGCTGAGTGTGCCTGACCGAAATGCGCGTACCAGCTCCGCAATGTCTCCCCGCTCCGGATAACCCGACTCCGGTTGCGGCTCCTTATCCCCGACACTAGTCCGCCCGACTCCAATTCGCGGCGCGGTTGCCTTAGGCGATGAAAGGCGGGCGATCCGACCACCCTGGTCATGGACCAGCCGGCTTTGAAGCCCAGTCGCCACCTCGTTAGCTATTCCACTCACCGCTCCCCGCAAAATGGCGCGCCGATACATGTGAGGCAAATTCTCAGGCAGATGGTTCAGGTCCGCCCACAGGTATTCGCGGTGTTCATCCGAAATCACCGGGTCAAGCACTGGCCCCGCATCCACCACCAGCCAGATCGCCAACAGAACCGTGCGGCCCTTCGCGGTCGGCGTATAGAATCCGGCATCCACCAAACGGTCAACCCTGACCTGAAGTTCGGTCTCTTCGGACCACTCGCGCCTAAGCGCATCCTCCAGCGTTTCGCCGTCCTCAACGCGTCCCCCCGGCAGCTCCCACTCGCTGCGCTCATTCATTATCACCAATACCTTGTTTTTACGCACTAAAATGCCCTTGACCGATATCGGCCAGCTCATATCCACGCCTATCCCCCCTCTCCTCTATCATACGCAAACTTTTTCTATCAGGGCTGCCGCCGATCCCGCCAATCCCTGTACAAGGACCAGGTCAAGCCCATCCCCAGCAGCGCGAGAAGCAGCAAGGGGTTGGCCAGCGCTCGCAAAAGGGAGTCGGGTGGCGCAGTGGTCGCAACCACCGCCAAGGAATCCATGACCACATGCGCCACCACCGGAACCACCATATCGCCTGTCGCCAAGAGGTATACCGTCCAAGGAAGGACCGTCAAACCGATTACAAAGAGAGTCCAACCGCCCCAGGCGGGGACATGCCAAAAACCGAAAACGAACGCCGCGGCAACCGCCACCAGAAGGCGCTTAAATGCATTACCTGGGCGGACAATCTGCCAAAGAGCGACCAAGCCGCCCAACAAAATAAGATTTTCTACCGGAAGCACCAAAGGAAACTGCCACAATAAGCGCTGTCCCTCCGGCCATCCAAGCTGGTGAAGATGGCCTGACTGCGGATTAAACCCCAAAATTTTGTCGCCCAGATTGCCCATGGCCAGGCTGGCAACGACGAGTAAAATCGCCTGCCACACAGTGCCGTCGTGCCAGGTTAACGATCGAACGACCACACGCATTAAGGGCCAGGAGAACAGTACAAACACAAACCCGCCATAGCCGTATCCAACCGCACTGGACTTGGCCGCCTGGCCCATAATCAAGACCATCAATCCGCCAACCGCTGTCGCCAGCACCAGGCGCCAGGTGGGCACGCGGCCCACATACCGCAAAAAAAGCGGAGCCGGTGACGAAATTCCGGGCCACCGGGTCCATCTGCTCCACTTCATCAGCGCTCGCCCCCCTATATGGATATAAGCGGGGCTTGGCCGGGCTATGCCAGTATTGTCTCGATGCGCGTAAGGACATCGGCGCTCAAGCGGACATCCAGCGCCTTCACGTTCTCTCTGATTTGTTGGGGCGTTGACGCACCAATCAGCGCGCTAGAAATCCCGGGCTGGCGCAGCACCCAGGCTAACGCCAAGTGACTGAGGGCAATTCCGAGGTCATCCGCCACCGTACGCAACTTTTCCACGCGGTCAAAGTTCGCCTCCGTCATCAGTCGCTCCATGCTGCTGTTCACCCGCGCTTCGCTTGCGCGCGACCCGGCCGGTGCGGCTTGGCCTTGACGGTACTTCCCAGTTAACAGTCCCTGCGCCAAGGGGGAGAATACCACGACGCCAATGCCTGCCGCCTCACACATCGGCAACACCGCGTGCTCAATATAGCGGTCCAAGAGGTTATAGCGCGGTTGACTGGCCCGAATAGGGCTTAGCCTAAGCCGTTCCTGCACGGTTAGTGCTTCGGCAATCTCCGCCGGCTGCCACTCGCTAATGCCCGCGTACAAGACCTTGCCCTGATGGACCAGGTCATCGATAGCCCTCAGAGTTTCCTCAATTTCGGTGTCGGGGTCGGCGCGATGGCAATAGAAGATATCCACGTAATCAGTATTAAGCGCCTTCAGGCTCTCATCCACTTGATGCATGATGTGCTTGCGCGACAGCCCACGCTGGTTGGGCTTTGGGCCTACCGGCCAAAACGCCTTGGTGGTCAGCACGTACTCACTGCGGTCAAAAGGTTTCAGCGCCATGGAGAGAAATCGTTCCGCCTGGTGCGGTTCGCTCCCGTATGCATTGGCACAGTCAAAATGGTTAATACCAAGTTCGAATGCTTCCCGAACACAGGCTTCGGCGGTGTTAGTCTCAGTAACGGTGCCATATGTAAGCCAACTCCCCAGCGCAATGGCAGAAACCTCGATGCCGGCGCGGCCCAGTCGACGATATTGCATCATAACCCTCCTCTTAAACATCCTAATTCTGCTCTTAATCTAGCATATGGCGAAGCGATCCCCTCATGAGCTCACGCGTCGCGTATGCTCCCGAATCGGTGAACTCTCCGCAACCTCCAAATCGGGATGCTTCTCCAACAGGCGGTCCAATGTCCGCTGATCTTCCACCAACAGAACGCGCTGGCCATCGTCATCCATCACCAGGCGCACGCGGTCGAACCGCCCAAACTCAAGGTCGGCGGGCCCTTTGATAATCCATCGGGCCATGCTGTAGGAGAGTTCCCGCAACGTGACCTTGACCCCGTACTCGTTCTCCAAGCGATAAGTGAGCACCTCAAACTGCAGCGGACCCACGACCCCTAAGTAAACCTCCCGACCCAGGTGCTCAGAACGAAACCGCTGGAGTAACCCTTCTTGTACCAGTTCGTCCAGACCTCGCTGATATTGTTTGTGCTTGAGGGTATAGCTCAATTCCACCTCGGCAAAGTGCTCCGGCGAAAATCGTGGAAATCCCACAAAATGCAGCCGTGCCGATTCGCTTAAGGTATCGCCGATATGAAGCAGGCCCGTGTCATGGATGCCGATGACGTCACCGGGAAATGCCTCCTCCACAATCGTCCGGTCCTGCGCCATAAACTGCTGCGGCTGTGCCAGACGGATGGTACGGCCGGTCACTGTGTGCGTTACCGTCATATTCCGCTCAAAGCGACCCGAGCAAATCCGCATAAAGGCGACGCGGTCGCGGTGCGCCGGATTCATGTTCGCTTGGATCTTGAAGACAAATCCGGAAAAGAACGGAGCATCCGGTGCGACCACGCCGCCCTCGCCTTCCCGGCCCAACGGGCCCGGCGCCATGTTCAAAAACCCGTTGAGAAATGTCTCCACACCGAAATTGGCCATGGCACTGCCAAAGTACACCGGCGTTAGTTGGCCGCGTAGAACCGCAGCGCGGTCCAAGCGCTCACCGGCTCCACTTAATAGTTCGAGGTCTTCGACCAGCCGCTCCCGATCATGGCGGTCTAGGGGCGCTTGGCTCAGCGTTACCCGACGAAACCCCCGATCCTGACGGTTAAACTCTTCATAAAGCTCCGCGTCTCGGTCATAAAGCCCCTGAAACCCTTGTCCCATACCGACGGGCCAATTCATGGGGTAAGTCGATATCCCTAAAATCCGTTCAATTTCGGCCAGGATATCCCATGGGTCGCGCGACTCGCGATCCAGTTTGTTGACAAAAGTGAAAACCGGAATGTGGCGGCGCCGAGCAACTTGGTACAGCTTGACAGTCTGCTCCTCCACGCCTTTGGCGGCATCCAACACCATCACCACGCTGTCCGCCGCCATGAGGGTCCGATAGGTGTCCTCGCTGAAGTCCTGGTGGCCCGGGGTATCAAGCAAATTCACGCGATAACCTTGATACGCAAACTGGAGCACTGTGGAGGTGACCGAAATCCCCCGTTGACGCTCGATGGCCATCCAGTCCGATCGCGCATGTTGCTGCGCCCGGCGCGCCTTGACGGCCCCGGCTTCGCGAATGGCTCCGCCGAACAACAACAGTTTTTCCGTTAGCGTCGTTTTCCCGGCATCCGGATGCGAGATAATGGCGAACGTGCGGCGCCGCTGAATTTGCTCAGGGGGTGCTTGTGCCATACAGACTCCTTTGCCTCACGGAACTATCCCGTATTAGCGCGGTCGCGCTGTCGCCGCGGCCGGCTTCTCAACGGATTATAGCACGTGCTCGGCTGACTATGGCGTGTGAAGCACGGTCGCGAAAAGCGGCCGTCAGAGGTACAATAGGGGGCGGAAATCATGCGACATTTGAGTGAGGTGAACAGTTTGACCCAACCCAGGCAGGATCCGTTCGGCGCTCGGGTTACCACAGAGATTCAGGGACGCCCGGTCACATACTACCGTCTCGGCGCGCTTGACGCCGTGGGCGGCAGCCGCGTCGACCGCCTCCCATTTTCCATCAAGATTTTGCTTGAATCGCTTTTGCGCCAGCTTGACAACTACCAGATTAACCCAGAGGATGTCGAGGCACTGGCACGCTGGTCTCCTGACGCAGCCAGTGGTCGAGAAATCCCCTTCAAACCGGCGCGAGTGGTTTTGCAGGACTTCACTGGGGTACCCGCCGTCGTTGATCTGGCGGCGCTCCGATCGGTTCGCGAACGACTTCACCAAAACCCCGAAAAAATTAATCCCTTAGTACCGGTGGATCTCGTCATCGACCATTCCGTTCAAGTGGACCAGTTCGGCCGTGTGGAAGCGCTTAATTTTAACATGGAGCGCGAATTTGAGCGAAATCATGAACGCTATCGCTTCCTCAACTGGGCCCAGAACTCGTTTAGCAATTTCCGGGTGGTACCGCCGGCAACCGGTATTGTTCATCAGGTAAACTTGGAATACCTGGCCAGTGTGGTGGCGGAGCGCGAGATCGACGGAGAGCGGGTCATTTTCCCCGACTCAGTGGTCGGCACCGACTCCCACACCACAATGATTAACGGGCTCGGCGTTCTAGGCTGGGGAGTGGGCGGCATCGAGGCCGAAGCCAACATGCTCGGCCAGCCGCTATATTTTGTCACCCCCCAGGTTGTCGGGATATGCCTGACGGGCCGCTTGCGCGAAGGTGCGACCGCAACCGACTTGGCACTCACAGTGACACAAAAACTACGGCAGTATGGGGTCGTGGGAAAGTTTGTCGAGTTCTTCGGCGGCGGACTTACCCACATGACCCTGCCCGACCGGGCGACCATCGCCAACATGGCCCCGGAATACGGTGCCACCATGGGATTCTTCCCGGTGGACGCCGAGACACTCCGCTACCTCGCGGAGACCGGTCGCAGCGAAGAGCAGGTAGCGTTGGTGGAATGGTACATGAAAGAGCAGGGATTGTTCCGCACCAACGACACGCCCGACCCGGAATACAGCGACGTGATCGAACTCGATTTGGGTACGGTTGAACCCAGCCTGGCAGGCCCCAAGCGACCACAAGACCGGGTTGCCCTATCCGACATGAAGTCCACATTTCAGCGAGCGCTGACCACACCTGTCGCCGAGCGCGGGTTTGGGCTGTCGGATTCCGATGTCAAAAAGACCGCCACCGTGCACCATCCGGATGGCCAGGAGGAAGTTCTGCGCCAGGGATCCGTGGTCATTGCTGCCATCACCAGTTGCACCAATACCTCCAACCCCTTCGTGATGATCGGCGCGGGACTCTTGGCTAGAAAAGCGGTCGAACGCCACATCGCACCTCCGAGATACGTCAAGACCAGCCTAGCGCCCGGTTCACGGGTTGTAACCGCCTATCTCGAGCGGGCGGGCCTCCTTCCCTACCTGAACCAGTTAGGCTTTGAAGTGGTGGGATACGGCTGTACCACCTGCATTGGAAACAGCGGACCTCTGCCCCAAGCCGTGGCTCAAGCGATCCAAGACGCCGATCTCACCGTGGCCGCAGTCCTCAGCGGCAACCGCAACTTTGAAGGGCGCATTCACTCTCTGGTCAAAGCCAACTATCTCGCCTCACCGCCGTTAGTAGTGGCCTACGCGTTGGCTGGAACGGTGGACATCGACCTCCAATCCGACGTGGTTGCCACCGACCCAAACGGCCAACCGGTGTACCTCAAGGACATTTGGCCCACGACGGAAGAAATCGCTGCGACGATGAAGCAAGCTATCGAGCCGAACATGTTCCGCCAGCAGTACGAGACGGTGTTTAGCGCCAACCCACGATGGAACCAAATAGACGCGCCTTTGGGCGAGCTATATCAATGGGACGACCAATCCACGTACATTCAGGAACCCCCCTTCTTTGATGACTGGGGCCCTGACGCGGACAACATCCAGCCTATTAAAGGCGCTCGCGCGCTGGCCATTTTCGGCGACTCGGTCACGACCGACCACATCTCTCCGGCCGGCAATATTCCGGTGAAAAGTCCAGCGGGGCAATATCTCCTCGAACACGGCGTCGAGCCCAAGGACTTTAACAGCTACGGCGCTCGCCGCGGCAATCACCAGGTGATGATGCGCGGCACTTTCGCCAACATCCGCATCCGAAACCAAATGCTGCCGGAAACCGAGGGCGGCGTGACCATCCACTACCCTGACAAGGAACAGGGCAGCATCTATGACATTGCCATGCGCTATCAAGCGAAGGGCGTGCCGCTCGTCGTGCTGGCGGGAAAGGAGTACGGCACCGGCTCATCCCGCGATTGGGCCGCCAAAGGAACCGCCTTGTTGGGCGTCAAAGCGGTGATTGCTGAAAGCTTTGAGCGCATTCATCGAAGCAATCTGGTTGGCATGGGCGTTCTACCGTTGGAGTTCACTGGCGGTGCCAACGCGAGGTCGCTGGGACTGACGGGTGAGGAAGTTTTTGACATTAAAGTGCCGCATAACATTCACCCGGGTCAAGTCATTCATGTCCGCGCCACCAGGCCAGATAACAATGTCGCTGAGTTCGACGTCAAGGCCCGACTTGATACAGCCGTCGATGTGGATTACTACCGGAACGGTGGAATTCTCGAAACCGTGCTGGGCAACCTCGCCTGAGGCTGCCCCGATTACGCCCTCCCGGATTAACAGGAGGGCGTTTCCTATTTTCGAAATCCTGGCTCCACCCCCGCCAAAAGGTCGCGACCCTATGCGCGAAGCCCCTGATATTGTGCGAGGCTCCCTTCTCCCTGTAACCGTTGCTCTAATCGCCCGAGTGCACCCCCCAGGGCACTCCTCTCCTCCACGGATCAGTGAGTTCGTCAACCGATCCCACCACCCCGTTTCGCAACTACCGTGCAGGCGCCGCTGCTCCGAACGATGGGCCCGATACGCCCCTATCGCGGCATAAATCGTGCCGTCGCCAAAGCGATCGACCGCAGATGGCAGATGCAGGATTTACCACGGCTAGGCGGTGCAAATCAGTTAGCCAATGAGCTATACCCATCGCGGTTAGGCGCGCGCCACGGCAGCGGCGCCGCTGGTCTTTTTCACACCTACCGGCTCGGTGATGAGAATCAACGGCACTTCCGCCACCAAGACAAGGCCCGCGCTTCGAGACTTTTGACAAAATCGTCCTTGCCCTCTATGTAGGCGTCGATATCGTACCGGTGTTGCCGTGCCAAGTGAAGCTTGAGCTCTTGATAAGCGTGCGCGTCGCGGGGATGAGTCCGTAGATAGTCGCGAAACGCAAGATGGCGGTCGATTTCCGGATTCGCCTGCTGGTAGCAGTGAAGATGGTGGGTAGGATTGTCCCCGCCCTTACGGAAGAACCGGCGACCGGATATTCCGTACTCCCCCAAGCTTGCATAGCCAAGAGCCTCAAGCTGAGGTTCAACCGTGGCCACTAAACGGATGTCATCCACCACAGGCATCATGTCGATGACCGGCTTGGCGGACAGACCTGGCACCGCGGTCGACCCGATATGATGCACAGAAACTAAGTGGTCGTTGAAGATCCCGCGCAGCGCCTGGGCCTCGCGCCAGAACGCGTTTGGCCAGTTGGTCTGATATGGCACCACCTCAACGACGCGCATGACCCACTCTCTTTCATCGACGTGGGCGTATTATATCATATTGTCGGCTATCGGCCCCGATGCTTGCGATAACGAACCGGTTGATGGTTGCCGCCACCTGGCCAAGGGTCGGCTGAACAGGTTTTTGATCGACTGACACAAGTTCATGGCCGGCATGGTGGACCAATACTTCCTGAACCGGAACCCCCACCTGTTCGAGCCGGTCCCGAAGCAGCGCCGATTGGCCTGGTGGCACAACCTGATCTCGCGTTCCCTGAACGATAAGAAATGGCGGTGCGTCGGCATGGACATGAGACACCACGCTCTCATTTTCAACGCGGCCCGGCGTGTATACGCCGTACACCGGATTAGGGGTCAAACCATGCCGGATCCACCATAGCTGAGCGAAGGGCTGGCGGTCGGTGGGCCCGAATAGGTCAACGACGCCCCGCACGACTGACGTGCGAGTATCGAACTTTGTCATCGTCAGCCCGACAAAGCTAGCTAGTTCGCCCCCGGCGCTGTCACCCATGACCACCATGCACTTCGGTTCGATACCTAGGCCGTTCGTATGCTGATCCAGAAAGCGAACGGCATGTTTGACATCGTCCAACGGAATTGGCCAGGGATGCATCGGTGCCAATCGGTAGTTGACCGAAGCAAAGTCCATGCCTTCTCTGATGAAACGCCGCTCAACTTGGACCAAAAGCCGATTATGCGCGGTCATGGCACCATTAATCTTCGCCGAGCCGAAACGCAGCCCTCCTCCATGAATATAGATGACCACCGGCCGCCCGGTTGCGGCGGCTTGCTCTGGGGTGAAGAGGTACAGCGTCAATTGGCGCTGTCCAGACCGCTGATATACAATCCGCTGGCGCAACCCCAGCAAACCCGGATTCCACCGTTGATGCCTGTGCACCGCATTTCGTGGCACCGGATTTGGTTCTCGCGCACCGGTGTAGCCGCTTGCCGGTTGTGGCAACGGGCCTGCGGCCGCCGCCACTGTTAACGCGGCGGATACCATCAGTGTTAGGCGTTTCATAATTGCCATAAGCCCTCGCTGAGTAAAGAATTATTATAGACTCAGCTTCCCAAACACGGCCCTCAAAAATGCACGGCTGCACACCTGTTAAACTTACCAAATGCGGGCGCGAGGCCCGCCTTACACTCCGGGGAAGAGAAACCCGTTGGTCCGTTAGCAGCCAAAACTTGGACGCTACATGAAAGACTCGTCCGTGCGGGACATCGTACCGGGGGAACACGCTCTCCCTCCCATTGGCGACCGACGTTGAGAGAAAATCCCTAATCTTCGCCAATGCGGGGGACGAACCGCGAAAACTCTACCAGGCAGTACACCGTACGTAGGGATACCACGCCTTGAGGATCGACAATCCCCCGGCTTGAACTGTTTTTGAAACGAAGCGCGGGTGTCAACAGCGCCGCAAGGAATTTGCAGCAGCTGGGAGCCGGCTCACGTTAACATCGCCCACACATCGCGAGCGTCTCCACCAGCCTCTCCTCAACCCAGCACCAACCGTGAACTCGGGCATTCCCATCAACAAGCACCCGCTCGTCGCGACCGAGTCCTAAGCGAAATCGATCAAACTTTGCCACAAATAATACGTCGCATAGCTGCGCCAAGGCCGCCAATCCTGGGCCAATTCCCGTATTTCCGCCTCTCCCGGGCGTACAGTCCGATTGAAGAGCAGCTGTATCCCATTTTGCACGCCGATATCAGCTGCCGGCATGACGTCTTTTCGTCCCATGCCAAACAATAGAAAGCATTCCGCCGTCCACCGGCCAATCCCCCGAAGGAGCGTCAGTTGGTCAATGACCATCTCATCGCTCATTGCCCACAACGCATCCAAGTCCAAGCGTCCCTCGGATATTCGTCGGGCCATATCAATGACATACTCGGCCTTCCGACGGCTAAACGAAAGTGATGTCAGTTGCTCATACGATAATGCCGCCACTTGCTCCGGTGACGGAAACGCCGGGATCCTTGCCCCGTGCCACGTCACGGCATCCCCGACCAAATCCATCAACCGCCCAATCAATGTGGCGGCAAAGCGTACCGTCATCTGCTGACCGACAATAACCTTGATTAGACACTCAAACAAGTTATCATCATGCAAGGGTCGAACCCCGTAAAATCGCCGGATGATTCCGGACCATCGGGGATTGTTCAACATAACAGCATAAAAACCGCCCAAGTCTACAGATGTGGAAAACATGTGCCCGATCCGAGCGTTCAATGCCTCCTGCTCATCCGGCGTCAGGCCGTCGGGATATTCGTAGCGCAATATAGCCCCATCAGCTTGGTCGACAGCGCTGACCGTTACCGGAAGCACTTTGGAAGCCAGGCGAACGGCTTTGGTAAGGCTGTAGTCCTCCCGGTTTATGACCATGCCCTTGGATGGCCGCGACAATGGTCGCTGAAGCATTTGCCGAAAATCATAAGGCCTTTTGGGCTCGACACAAGTGACCATTCTTCAAACCTCCTCGCTCTGGAGATTCTTCGGAACCACCACGGCAACGACGCGCATCAGGGGCTCGGTAAGACTTGCGCTGTGTCCCACCGCCGGCCCTTATCACAACTGTGCCTTAATGCCCCTTTATGTTGATTGCTAGCAGATGCGCTATTTCGCAGCTGATCAGAGCGGGATCCATGGCCTCTATTTTATCCTGCGAGGTACCACCAAGCGCAGTACACGTGCGAGTATGCTATGAAGTTCGGGAACTAGTGCACGATGGCGTTAATGCGTAACCACCGGAAGACACACACGTTCACTGAACAGCCAGCGCGCCTTCCCTTATGCTACGGTCTGCTCACAGTGAATGCTGCCAATCTTACGGGCGACCGACCCCGAGGTGTATAGTGACCGCCAAGTGTTCCAGGAACTGGCCGTGCATCATATGACTGTCCACACGTGACGGACCCGGTTTGTCGCCCGACGGATAGCGCGCCTGGATGGCAGCGTTCAACATCTACTCAACGACGACGCGCCCCGCACGGGGCGCCCCCTAACCTATGGACCCGATGAGCGAATGGCGATGGTCGTACTGGCTTGTCATCCGTCGGAGGAGACCAGCCAATGGTCGATTCGGGATCTCACGGCCGCCATTCACGAGAACAACCTTGTGCTCCGCGCCATCGACCGTGTGGAACATCTTAGATGAGGCCACCATCAAACCCCATAAACAGACGACGTGGCTGAATAGCCGCGACCCGGGTTCACCAGCAAACAACAGGTGATTACCCATCTGTACCGAGAGCTCCCCATGGTTGGTCGGGTCATTCTGAGCCTGGACGAGAAAACCGGGATAAGCGAAAGAGCAACTCGGACCCCATCGGCCAGCACGCCCCGGCTACCCGGCCCGAACGGACGATGAATGTCGGCGCCATGGCACCCTCAGTTTGCTGGCGGCCTTTGAGGTGCATACCGGCCACGCCATCGTCTATCCGCGCCACCGGCAGGAAGAATTCATCGTGTATTTAAGCCTTACTATCCCCCGGCGTTTACGGAGATCGTCGCCATTTGTGATAACTTGGCTGTCCACAAAACCACCCGGGTTCAGGAGTGGCTGGCTATCAACCCGCGGTGGCTACGCCGACCCACGCGTCCTGGCTCAACCCAATCGAGGTTTGGTTCGGGATCCTCCAATGCAAGCTGCTACGGCACGGCCAGTTTCTCTCAATAGACGACCTGGCGACGAAGCTCAGGGCCTTCATCGGCGCCTATAATCGGCACGCCCATCCCTTTCATTGAACCTGTACGGCCAACCCCTCACCCAATAGTCTCGCATCAGTCGAGCTCGACCCAAAACAGGGCCATGGGGTCGTCCGCCAACGCCTGCCGCACGGCAGGCCATGAACCGCCTAACGGCGGGATGACCTCCCAGCGCCCCGTGTGGTGCCAGTAACTGATGTCCCATTGGCTCCGGGCATCACACCGCAACCGGACCCGGGGTTCCGGATCAGTAGGCCACGCAGGGGAGACTGCAGCCACAATGAGCTGGCGTCCCCGTATCGTCACCACAAACTGGTGCTGCGGAAATTGCTGTCGCAACCATCCACGGACTTCCTCTGCCTTAAGGTTCATGTCCATGCATCTACCATAGAGAAATGCGTAGCCGGCGACAAGGGGTCTCCGATCGGCTTCACTCGTCACCGGTAGCTAAGGACTATCGAACGTGACACTAGTACTGTACTCTACTGCAACGAGTTAAGTGCGTTCCACGTACGACCTCTGTCCTCGGTTCCCCATTTGACACTGCGGCCACCCGTCTGGGTCACTGCGAAGGCGATGGTGGACGAGACATCGTCCAATGCTTTCACCTGCCATAAGGAGGCCCTAATTTGTCTTTTGTAATCGGGATCGCGCCAAGCTCAAAATTTTGGAATGGGGACGAGGCGGGTATTTGGCTCCATTACCGCCGGCTCGAACGGGGCCGTGTGCAATGGCCCGCCCGCGGACAGATCGCAACCCAGCGGACCACGCTGCGCCAACTCCAGGGGCTTGTGGACGGCTTGGCTCTCGACCAGCCTCAGCCCATCGGCCTCTCCGGGGTCGGCGTGTTGTCTGACCGAAACCATCACATGTCAACTACCCCGGCCTAAAGGCCGGAGCTTATCACTACCCAATAGTCCGAGCGCATCATTTGATGATCCTGTCTTTTGTCGTCGGCTCTTGCAGATGTGGTGTAACATCGTGGGCGGGTTGACAACCACCCGACCATGCGGGGCATGCCCGCATAGCTTCTGCCACTCGTACTTCTTTTCCAAAGTCGGCAGACATCGTTCAGCGGCTTGTATCTTTTACACAGAAAAGCGCTACTTCTGCAACCCCGTAGATACAGTTGTCAACGTACCCGGTGGAGTGCCTTTATCAACAGTTGTCTCCAGATCAAATTATACCAGAAAGGAAGGGAACGGCGTTCCTTCCCGGCCCAAAACGCCGGGGTTTCCACGCCGCGATATTTGATGAATATGGCCACCGGTCCTGTACCGACTAATGGGTTCATGGCCATTTTCGTCCATGGATCCAAACCCCTATAATATAGACCCCGCGCCCAATCCCTCTTTAGGCTCGGATGTGCGGGCATGCGAATTGGATCACATGACTGCTTGCCAAGGAAAGGAAGTATAGAGATGAAAAGATCATTATTGGACCAGCTCGTAGGAGTCAAGCCGCCATTCTCCAGCGCAGCACTTTTTGAAGAAGTGGCCGGGCTTATTTTCCTGGCCACGCTCGTTTGGCCACATATGTCGATCGCACACATGGTCAAGGGTTTTCTTATCGGCGCCATCTGGGCGGTATACGGTTTTGTTAGTTATTTGAAAGCCGTGAGTGAATCGGCGAAGCGTTAAGACGGCAGCATCACGGCGAATGGAGGAGAACCAATGAAAAGAATACGGTCCCCAAAGTTGCGATGGGTCGCATCCCTTTCGGGAATGCTGATGGCGATATGTGCGTTTGGCTTGACCGGGCAGTATGGTTTTACATGGATGCCCCGCTGGGGATTTTTGCTCGGCCTTATGGTCGTCTTTGTTATCGGAGGTTGGCGCTCGTGGTACCTGGCAGCGCATGATGATTGAAACCGAGTCTGTCGACACGGGTGGAAATCGCATAACTCGCTCCATCCGCAAACTCCCCCGGACGTCCGTCATCCGTCGTGCCGTAGTGCGTGATTGGGGGCACCAGTAACGCAGTCAACTACCCGGCCTGAAGGCCGCAGCTTGCGACTCCCCGGAAGTGCAAACGATCCATGAGAATCTCCTTCCTTAATATGGGGTCGCAGCGTAGGGCGGTTGACAACGCCAACATTCGCAGCGTCGTGGATGGCTTGTATCCTTTACGCAGGAAACCATTCTTCCTGCAACCCCCAAGATACAGTTGTCAAAGGTCAAAAAGAGGAGTGCCTTAGCCAACGGTTGTCTCCTTATATCGATTCGACCAGAGAAAGCGGGGGATGGCACGGCTCCTTCCCGGCCTGAACGCCGAGGTTTCCGCCGCGCGATGTTGGATGAACGGACAAAAAACGCCCGGGCAACGCGGTACGAAACTGGCTCACTTGCCAGAGCGGATGCGCACACCGCCGGAGGCCGAGAAGGCCTGTGACGTGTGCCATCACCCACTCCACGTGACGACTACCGAGGTGCAGCGCGAACTGGAGATAATCCCACCCGAGG
This sequence comes from Bacillota bacterium, assembly GCA_021820965.1. Classification (GTDB taxonomy): domain Bacteria; phylum Bacillota; class Sulfobacillia; order Sulfobacillales; family Sulfobacillaceae; genus Sulfobacillus_B. The sequence goes on from JAKACZ010000001.1 coordinate 62,174, forward strand.
TCAAAGTGATTGAACACGTGAAACAGGGCCATATGGCGCTCCTCTTCCAGCATAGTGAGGCTCTCCAATGACGGCGTTGGGTGGGTCGGTTTAGAATAACCGGGAGATGAAAAACATGGATTCCGATGGACATGGAACCTCCCATGTGCGATTGACAGCAATCGGAGCGATCGTCGCATCAAGCCGTTCGTGGTCGGGCGGCGCGCCTGGTATTCATGAAGACCCCGCGGGCGCGCAGGCCAGCGCGATCGTATACAGCATCGTGGAAACCGCCAGAGAAAATGGCCTGAATCCCCGGGCCTATCTCCAATACCTGTTCGAGTAGTTGCCAAACCGAGGCCGACAGCCTCCCGCGCTCAAAACTCCCGTCGTCGGGAAATTCTAAAGCATACGAATCCCCACCGGAAGGCGGGGATTATTTGACGCTTACGTCGTTTGCGATGGCCACACCCCATTTAATCGCCAAAAGCGAGGAGGAATCTTGCGCCCGCGTCTGTAGCCGCGAGGGCAAGCGTCGCTCCCGTCACACGGAGGACGTCTCGCCGGCGGCGACGGTAATCGCCCGGAATTCAGCGGGTATCCAGAAGAACGACACGGACGTGACCGCGACAATGGTGCCCGCCACGGCGTACACGAGGCGCAGTGGCCACAGGCTGCCGGCAATGCCCGCCAAGACGGAGCCCAGGGGCATGGAGACGCTGCTGACGGCCATCAGTGCTCCGCCAATGCGGCCGAGGACCGTATTGGGAACCACCTGCTGAATGGTCGTGTTCATGGTGGTGTTCAAGACGCCAAACGCCACGCCAACTACGGCCATAGCCGCGATAGAGGTAGCGAAGGAAGCATGAACCGACATGCCGATCATTGCAATCCCGGTGGTCATTAGACTCGCGATGACCCGAGTGCGCAAGGACCACTGGACCGGCAGCCGGGCGACGAGCAGGCCCCCAACAATGCCTCCCACCACCACTGCACTTTCCAGCAGCCCGTAGACGGCGGGCCCGCGATGCAAGACGTGACGGGCCCAGGCTACATCCAGGACGGTCAATGTCATCATGGAAAAATTCACGATGAGCGCCGTTGGCAGGGCCCGTTGCAGAAAGGGGTGGGACCACAAGATGCGCTGTCCCGTAACGATTTGATGCCACAACGAGATGTCATCCGCTGAGGACGAAGACGCGGTGGATTCGGCCGACGCCTTGGGGACACGAAGGCCCAGCAGGCTGACGGCCGAAATCACAAAGGTCGCCGCATCCGCCCCGATCAGACCCACCACCCCAATGAGGCTCATGACCCAGCCGCCTACCGCGTATCCAACCCATTGAGACAGGGACGTGGCACTTTGATCGACCCCGTTGACTGCCGTGAGGTGCTCAGGAGGGACCACCTCGGGAACCAGGGCGAACTGGGCCGGATTGAACAACGTGCCGCCGAGGTTCACAGCGGCCACCAACCCCAAGATCATGGCTAAGGGCAAGTGGTGCGTGACCACGAGCAGGACGACGGTGACCGCCAGCAGCAGCCCCCGAATCGTGTCCACGGCCAGGAGCGTACGCCGGCGGTTCCACCGATCCACCCAGGAGCCGGTCAGCAAGCTGAAGATTCCCGTCAGGGCGCTGGCGGCGCCGACCCAACCGAGATCGGCTCGTGAGTGCGTGGCAGCCAGCACATACCAAAAGACAGCGACGGTAAAGCATACGTTGCCCATCTGGGACACCCATTGGCCACCGAGGAGAAGCCACACGTTCAGATTTCGCCACGGATGCGTCCGGTCGGCGGCGATGTTTCCCGTGCTATTCGTCATCCGCACCCCCTTCGGCGTCCCGGGCGAGCCAGGGGACCACTGTCCACGTGGTCACGAGGCGCACCGCGTCGGGCGGCCGGTCAGCGGGATTCTGCCGCACATAGGGCTGTAACAGGGCCTGCAGGCTCGTCGCGAAGCGGGTTAATTCGGCCGACGACGCCCAGATCACACTGAAGTTAAAATCGGCCATGTCAGCCAACTCGGGAGGCAGAGCGCCGCGGCGTCGCAGAAAGCCGTCTTCCAAGCGCCGACGGCGGGCCAGCAAAGAGGCTTCTACACTATCCGTCACCGGGTTGCCTGGATCTGGCGCTAGGGTATTGGCATCGTCCGCGACATAACGCCAGGGGCGTTCGCGACCGTTCGTGGACGGGAGGGATTCGATCCACCCGGCCTTGGCTAAGGCCCGTAGGTGCCAACTGCAAGCAGAGGGGCTGGCTTCGACAAACCGAGCGCATTCCGTGGCCGTAGCTGGGCCAGAGCTCGCTAAATGTTCTAGCAGGGCAATACGGACGGGGTGGCTAAGTGCCCGAAGACGCTGGGCATCGGGCGGTAAGTCGTGACCCATATGAAACACCACTTTCGAAAGAGATGTTTCACATTGTAGAGCAGTACCGCCCCGGACACAAGATCAAAAGCTGGACCCGCGGAGAATTTTTCGATATTGGATTACCTGGTCAGAAGGTAAGGGCTTGCATTGCTCAATTATCTGCCCCACGAATAAGCAACTATTGGGGCGCGAAAGTTTGTATTAAGCCATGCCATTTCCGGGGGGCAGTCGCGCACGACCTCACAAATTTGGATGCCAGCACATATACCGAAAATGGGAGGATTCCATCGATCGGGCCCTAATCATGTACCGTTTTGACACTCCTCATGCCTTTTGGCAGGGGATTCTTGCGAGAAACTCCACAGAGCTTTACTCGCAAATGGCGAACCAAACGCCCCCTATCCGGTCGCCCGAATGTCTCCGAGTACTTGGAAAGATCGTTCGCCGAATCCTGTTAACGTCTGGGCTTGACGACGCGATACATTTTACGCCTCCCACGATTGCGGGAGACAACCACCAGTGCATCCTAAAGGACGCCCGTCAAACGCTCCGGTTCCAGCGCGAGTGTGTCGCGCAGGCCTTGGACAGCGGGTGTAAATCTGCGGCAGATGCCCTCAAGCGGGCGGGCGCATCGGTGAGCCATGATTCCATCACCCGCTATGTCAAAACGGCCGCGGACCGGCAAGTCCAGGCGAATCTGACCCGGAACGATGTCCGGGTGCTTGCGGTGGATGCCATCGGTCTGCGGAAGGCAGGCAAATCGAGCGGCTGCAAACCCGGACCACGGTCGCATTGTGGCGCGAAACGGGCAACCGGTATACACCTGTTCGCAACGCGGAAGTCCCACAACTCACAGGGCAGGCCGGGATTCGGAGTTCTACTTGTGATGCCCGCCTCCCCCGTTTCGACCCAGACGACGCCGAAGCCAGCGGGATCCTTAACTCGCCGCGTATCGGCCAGTCACTTTCGACGGACCCTCAATCGAGCCGAATGACTAAGTCACCATGTGCCAGAGACTCTCGTTCTCCTCCGACGCGACCCGAAAACGCGCCTTATTCCAACTTCAGCCCTTCACTGCACCCATTGTCAAACCGGATTCAATCCGCCGCTGCAGGAACACCACGATAAGCGCAATGGGGACGGAGGCCACTACCACACCGGCATCAATTTGCCCGTATTGGATGTAATAGGCATTGCGAAAGCTGACCAGTGCCAGCGGCACCGTATACATGCTAGGTGTTTGAATGAACGACAGCGCAAACAGAAGATCATTCCACGACAACAGAAACCCGAGAATGGCCGCGGTAAAGATGCCCGGCATGGCCAGCGGAACAAAGCAGCTCCAGATTGTTTGCCAAGTGGAGGCGCCGTCCACCATAGACGCTTCCTCGATTTCGACCGGGATTTGAGCGAAAAACGCTGTGAGAATCCACGTGATGATTGGCAGACACAAAATAAGGTACGGGAAGATGAGGCTTTGGTAGGTGTTAATCCACTGAATCTGCTTAAACAACAAGAACAGCGGGCCGATCATTCCCACTTTGGGGAAGAACGATATCAGCAACACACTACCCAGCACAGTGATACGGCCTTTTACAGGCAGTCTTGCTAGTGCATACGCGGCCAGCGCGCCCAATATCACGGCGATCAATGTGGCCACGCCGGCGATAAACAGGCTGTTCAGCAGAGGCCTAAGAAAATCCTGGTTGGCAAAAAGCGCATGGTATTGCGCCATAGTGACCGCTTTCGGCAAGAAGCTCGTGGTTGCTTGACTCAGTCCCTGGTTTGACTCCAAAGACGAGCGAAGGATCCACAAAAAGGGAAGCAACGAGTAGATGAGAATCACGACAACCAGCGCATTGAACCCAATTTTCTGCCATAGCTGTTTCATTGCAACAATTCCCCTCGGTGCACCATTGTGCGGACATAGACAAGCGCCAACGCCATCGCGACGATGGTAATAACAACCGAAATTGCCGAACCATACCCGTAATTCAACGAGGTGAAAAACTGGTACCAGTTGTAATATGCCACGACCTCAGTCGCCGTGCCAGGTCCGCCTCCGGTCATCACAAAAACGGTGCTGAACACCAATAGCGCGCTCAAGCTGCGGAAAATGAGGGCAACCATTATAACGGGACGCATCAAGGGCACGGTGATACGCCAGAACCCCTGCCACGAACCCGCACCGTCAATGCGGGCGCTTTCATACAATTCCTGCGGTATCGCCTGCAGCCCCGCCATGAGCAGCAAGGCCATGAACGGCGTGTTCTTCCACATATCGCTCAAGATGATAGGGATCCACGCGAAAAACGCCGAGTTAAACCACACTAGGTGGCTACCGGGAAGACCGAGTCTACCCAGGAAGAAATCAACGAAGCCGGTGCGAGAGTCGAAGAACATAACCCACAACATCGCCGACACTGCAGTGGGAATGGCCCATGGAATCAAGATAGAGGCCCGTACCAACGCCCGCGCGCGAAATTTCTTGCTAACCACCAACGCCAACACCATGCCCAGTGCAAGCTCCACTGACACGGAGATGCCTGTGAACATCAGAGTTCGCAGAAGGTCGTGCCAAAACTGGCCATCCGCCACCAGCGTCTGATAGTTAGCCAACCCCACGGGATGGTTTGCATAAGGTTCGGTTAAAACCCGATGCTGAAAAGACAGCCAAATGTTATAGCAGAGCGGGAACACAGTGATGGCAGCCAACACGATGATGGCTGGGGCCTCAAACGCATAACCGATTTGGCTACGCCGGGCAAAATGGCGAGATCTCCCAACCCGCGGCCGAAACGCGCCGCCAGGGATCTTTGTTTCGGGTTTAACCGCCATTGTTCTTCATCAATTTGACCACTGCCGACTGAGCCGCATCCAGCGCGGCCTTCGGCGACTGCTGCCCGGAGTACACGGACGACAAGGCGGTTTGAATGGCCGCGGAAATCTGCGGATATAAGGGCGTGACCGGTCGCGGTGTCGCATACCTATAGACTTGTTCCTCCTGCTTAAACCAAGGGGCCCTTTGCAGCAGCGAAGACGTATAAGAGTCGGTCCTAGCCGGCGGATCACCGGCCAACACCGCTCGTTGCTCCTCCGTAGACTTGCTGGTCAGAAACTTTACGAATTCGACCGCCTGCCGCGGATATTTGGTGTTCTTGTTGATCACCAGATCGGCACCGCCCAGTGACGCCACCGGTCTGTTCGAACCGTTCACCGGCGGGGCAATAAACGCGGTCTTGCCCTTAGTGGGCGTTCCCTTGGCTTCGGCCAGGGGATACAGGTACGGCCAGTTGAACGCAAACACCGCATTTCCGGAGGTATACGCCTGCTGCACCTGGCCCTCTTCCCAGCCCGTGACGGCGGAAGGCGACACACCGCTCTTGATGAGTCCGTCAAGCCAGGTGAGGGCCCGAATGTTTTGCGGTGAATTGATCACCGGCTTGCCTTTCGCGTTTAGGAATGACCCGCCGAAACCGCCCGCAATGTCTTGAAAGACGGTGACGGCTCCTTCGTATTTGTTGGCCTCAAATGCCACGCCGGTCATCTTCGGATGAGTCTTGAGAACCGCCCTGGCATCGGCCAGCATTTGGGAGAACGTCTTCGGAGGCTTGTTGACTAAGTCAGAGCGATAATAGACGCCTTCGACATTGATAAACCAGGGGATGGCATATAGCTTGCCCTTGAATTCACCCGACTTGACCATGCCCGGGTAAAAGCTGCTCAGATTAAACCCATATTTGTTCAGGGGCAAAACCCAGCCGGAGGCAGCAAACGTCGCCGGCCAGATAACGTCGGCGGAGATGACGTCGGGCGTCGGAGACCCCGAAGACAAATCAGTCACAAGCGTTTGATACGCGTCCGTGGAATTCGCCGATTCGGTGATGATTTTGATGTGAATGTGAGGATGAAGTTTTTCGAATGCATTGACGGCCTTGGTGGTCGACGATAATTCAGCCCCCAGTCCATCGTTGGCGAAAGTTAGAGTCACATTCTTCGGCTGGGCAGATGCAGAGCGCGTCGCGCTCGATCCACACGCGGCCAAGGTGCTGGCCAGAAAGCCTACAGAGAACAAGCTAATAAGCCTTTTCCCGCGAGTCATGTTATTCCTCCTATCTATGTCCCTATTGGGATGCCAACTCCCGACTGATAATCCGTTCCTTCACAAAATACTCGAACTTTCTGCGTTATGCAAATCCCTCCATAGCTCGCGTGATTCACAAACGAACCTAAACCGTCCGTACGTGGCGAAAAACGTTCCTATCCTTCCACTATAGATAATGCCAGGGACTCTCCAACCGTTTTGATGGCATCAGTTTTCCTCGCAGCGATTTTGTCCCCGGTCAAGCGCATCATAACGCTGAGACCTTTCCTGTTGTCTCACGGGAGGTCACCGCGAGACTCGCTCGATTTGTTGGCACCGCAAAAACTCGCGAATACGGGCTTCTCTATTTAAAGCAGAACTCCTGGGCACCCGCGACGTCAAATTGTATGTGTGCCGCTTCCCGTACTAAAAACAGTGGCGCGTGTTTCTGTCCACCGACACGTCGCTGCCTTTTCTGACCATGATGGAAATATACGCCACGCGCTGGACGATTGAGATCTTTTTCGGCTCTCCCCCACCTCTCCTTCTTCTAATGCATCCGAATCTGCGAGCTCTTCCACGACCACCACATCTACCGCCCCGTCATCCACAGCGCCGCAGCAAATCGCTAAGCTGACGGTGACGGCGCAACCGAATCCCATCACTCCTCAACAAACGACAACGATTTCGGGCACGGTCTATTCGACGAACGGTCAAGGCGCTCCGCATGCCAAAATGACCATCATGGGGCTGCCCCATGACCCCACAAGGGGAAACGATCTACACCAACGCCTCAGGACAGTATCAAATCACCGCCCAACGGTTCCAACCGGGGCCTTATCTTGTTTCGGTGGGAGATGGGATGGTCAGTTGGCGAACCCATGTGGTGGTGCATGCGTCCTCTTCATCGCAAACAGCAACGAGTACCCCACCCTTCGCCGGGCAACTGGTTCAGCGTTATACCGGGCAACAAACTCCTCAAACCCTGCCGAACGGGTTTGTAGCAAGTTCTGCCCAGTCACACCGCACGTTTTCCACCCAGACCTATCATCGAGTGGAGGGCTTCGGCGGCATGTTGGACGGCCATCCCTTTGTGTTGGATTTCTACCAAGACTCCGGGCTCTTTGTGGGTGCCAGCTACAATGGCCATCCGATTTATACCCCTCTCGGATGACAGTTGACGAATTGGCGCAGAGCTAAGGCGCGCAAAAGTTTCTCGAAAATATCCCATCCCACCGGGCTGGACACGGCCCTTTTTGGAGAGTCAAACGGGACGAGGATCGTGCAACCCCTAGACATACGAGGAGGAGGTCATGGGAATGATTCAGCTGAACATTTCGGATGAGGGGTGTAGCATACCTGGTGGAGTTTCATGCTGCCATTGCGCAAAACTTGTGAAGAACCGCCCCTCAGAGACCGCGTGGGGTCGGTGATAAAGTGGGGATAGTGTTCGTAGACGGGCATATCGCATCCTACACTCATCATGCGCCGCCGATAACGGTGACCGGACCGAACTTCTGGAACTCCGGCGTTGTCACCTAATCGTTGGCTATTGATGCAGCGCTCAATCTGGGACAGCTGATTATCCAAGACCAAAGCAATAGAGGTTAGCAGTCGATATCCCCTACTCCCGAAGATTGGGCTCGTAGACCATGTGGAGCATCCCGGAAAACAGCCTATTTTTGAGGCTTCGCTGTCCCTACCGCTGGATAATTTCACTGTAGGGATTCCCAATGCACTACACTTCCTCGCAAAAACGAAGAGATGTTCAGAGGCGAACGCCAGGTCCAGGCTCAGTGGCCGAGTCCATCAGTACGGTTTCGAGTCGATGCCTTCAACCCCTGCATTCAGGGCGAAATCTGCGGTTACCGCGCGTCTTGTCTCGCCTTCCAATCCAATGACGGCGCGAGTGGGCGGGATCAACTATCTGACCCATGAAATCTTGGTTCTAATTGTCATACACCTCACAGATTGTGAAAACAGGGGTGCCCAAGAACGTGAAGAAGAGGGCCCTCTGGGCCCTCTTTGCGTTCCTGCGGATGGCGCTCTCCCCCTATGCCGGGCAATCCCGTTTCTTTCGGGGGTTACGGAGACAGTTGGTCGAGCGGAATGCCCCGGGTCCGAATGCCGAATAACGCGATCACGGCGCCCAACATGAGAAACCCGATAATCACCATAAACGCAGCCAAAACAGGCAAACCAGCCACAAAAGGCACCACGAGCAACACACCCAAACCACCGCCCACGTGACCGACGCCATCGACCAATGCAAAACCCGTACTCCGGGCGCGGGTGGGATAGTGCTCCGTGGACCAAGCATAGGCAATGGGAATCCATAGGTTAAATCCAAAAAACACGATAGCCGCACCCGCCAACGTCAACGCCAGAAACGTGCCCGATTCAGCAATGATCAGACCGCCCAGCAGGGTTAAAACAGCCGAGATAATGAGCCAGTATTTTCGCTCTAAGCGTTCTCCGAAGACATAGGCAGCCACCGCCGAGAGAACCATGCCAACCACCCCCACGGCAACAATGAACCCGGCTTCGGGCGGCGGGTATTTCAACGACACCAGCAGCGAGGTGAACCCGGAGGCTAACGAATATACCGTCACGTAGCTAAAAAACCACATCGCCAATAACAGCAAGGTGCGATTACGGTACCGCGCATCAGTGAATATGGTGTGATACGGAATTTTGGCTGGATGCGCCGGTGTCGCAGTCGCGTCGAGAACTGGCGGCAGTGGGTGCCGGCGCCCAGCCCGCTCCTCCATCGATGCAACGATCTGCTCGGCTTCTTCCACGCGCCCCCGGCCGATAAGCCACCTGGGAGACTCCGGCATCTGGTAGCGCAACAAGACGCCAACGACGGCCAGCAGCGCTCCGATCCCATACATCCACCGCCACCCATCCAGAAAATGCGGACCGGCCACGGCAATAGGCAACCCCACCGGAAACGGCGTCGGCGGCGTGGTGAGCTCCAATCCTAGCCAAATACCGAAAAACGCTCCGAGTGTTGAGAGAATGAAGATAAGCGAGGTATAACGGGCCCGGCCATTGGTCGGCGACACTTCATTAATATACGTGTTAACAATGGCCAAGTCCGCTCCAATGCCGACACCGGTCACCGCGCGAGCCAGCGTAAATACCGCATAGTGGACGGCAAACGCGGTCCATAAAGACCCCAAGCCAGTGATGCCCATCGTGATCAATAACATGCTACGCCGGCCCACCCGGTCCGAGACGGGACTTAACACCAGCGTCCCGATCACGTAGCCCAAAAGATTCAACAGCACCGGCAGACCCAGATAGTGCGAGGCCGTCACCGGCGTGCAGTGCGGAACAATGGCGCTGCAGGTTTCAATAAACGATACGTTAATGTTGAAGATGTCGTAGAAGGTGAACAAAAAACCCACGCCGATCACGACGATAAACAGATAGGGAAATGACCAGACAGAGAGTCGATCGAGCCGCGCGATAATTCGCGCAGGCGAATCAACACGAGCCGGAATACCCACCATGCATCCTCCTTCCGATTTTTGCGGAAATTTTGAGACATCGCCACACCGGGGACCCCCCCCCTGTGCCCCCCACAAGGTTTTTGCTCCGAGGTCCCTTGAACAGTTGCCATATCGATTGCCAATGCGGTGAATGTTCTAACAACTCAGGCCATTGTGGGGTCATCCTCGTTGTTCTCTCGACTATTACTGTTCGAGCAGCAAAAACTCCAGTGTCTCGTCCTCCGGTTCTTCACGAAGCTGCGAGAAGTACTCGCCGCGATAGAAGACCAAAGGAGGGGCGTCTCTTTCTCCAAAATCGTCGACGCCCGCCACAACAATCGTGTGGTCGCCGGCCTCAACGCCCTGTTGCTTGTGGCATAAAAACCATGCGGCGGCGTCCGCCACGACCGGAAAGGCTCCGTCTACCAACGACAACGCGGGTGCCGGCGCCTGACCGTGATGAGGACGTCCGAAGAGTTCCGCCACCATGCGTTGTCGTGCCTGCAAGACGCTAATGGTAAATACGACATTGTCGGCCGCTAGATACGCATGCATTTTGCTCAAGTGACTCACCGACACCGCCACCAATAACGGTTCAAGCGACACCGACATAAAGGCGTTGGCGGTCATCCCGTGGATTTCGGGCCCTTGTTTAACCATGAGAATGGTAATGCCTGTGGCGAATTTTCCGCATGTGCGGCGAAAGCGCCGCTGCCTCTCTCTAGGGTCTTGATCCATCATCATGCGCCTCCCGACTCGCGCCATTAATCCACGACAATCGGACGATCCGGCAGTGCAGGCTCGGAGGTGGGCAACGGTCGCCCATCCCAGTCATACGCCACCATGGATTCGTCAAACCACCGTTTGGGTGCGGGCGCCCCCCAAAACGTCTGCCGTTGCGGATCCTCCAGATCCCACCGTATTGGGTGCCAATCGGGGTCAACCAATAAGTAATCGCCCGTAAATAACTCCAGCCGATTGCCATCCGGGTCGCGTAAATACAGAAAGAACGCATTGGTCGTGCCATGGCGGCCGGGCCCACGTTCCATATTGGCGGAGTAGCCTAATGCCGCGAGCCGATCGGCCACGGCGAGGATCCGTTCTTTAGAGGACGCGATAAATGACGCGTGATGAAACCGCGGCCCCGTCCCGTTCGATATCGCCAAATCATGCGAGGTCTGCTTACGGTGCAGCCATGCGCCCCAGATTCGGTCCCGCCCGTTCTCCACGCTCACCGTGTACTCGCTCAGCTGGAATCCGAAATGGGTTTGATACCACTGGAACGCCTCTTGGATCTTCGGCGTCAGATAATTCACGTGGTCAATTCGCATGACCTCCGCACCTTGATGTTGGTCAAACCGCTGCAGAAGCCATGGCACCTGGTCAATCTCATAGAAGAATTCGATAGAGAAGCCGAACGGATCTTGCGCGCGCAAGGCACGGCCGATGGCGTGCTCAGCGTCGGCAGCCCAATGGGTCGGCACACCGATTGATGCCAAATGCGCCTGCATCGCGTCGAGATCACTATCTTGGGACACGCGAAACCCGACATGCGCCACGCCCGGCTCGGCGGCCTGGCGCAGCACTAAATTGTGGTGGGTGCGATCTTCGATTCCGCGCAAATAGAGGTGGTCTGCATCGCGCTCAGTCACGGTGAATCCAACTCCATCGACGTAAAACGCTTGGGCGCGCTCCAAATCGGTAACAAGATACTCGACGTGGTGTGTGCGTAAGACATTGAATGCTAGGTTCTGCATGGTGGCTCGCCTCCTATCGGGCAAGGGGATCCGACGTTTCCTCCAAGAAATCCCGAATCCGCTGTTTCGCGCCTTCCTTATCGTAACTGTGGTACAAAGCCCCGGCCATCCGCACCGGATCACCGAAGAAAAATCGCTCGTAGAGCACCTGCCGGTTGCCGAACGCCGAGACGGCGGCATCCCAGGCTAGCCGAAAGAGACGAGTGCGCTCAAACGCTCCCGTATTCCTGGCCTGGAAAAAGCGGTCGATGTCCGGTCTCAAATCCTGGTTTTTGAAGTCATTTTCTGACGGTATGGCCATCAAGCCGCCAGCAGCCAATTGCTGCACGATTTCTACCAAGCGGGGATACACTTTGGGAAACGTATTGCGGGCGACGTTCAGCGGGGTCCAGTCGGGGGTCATAATGCCCCAGCGATTCACTTTCGCATTGGCTTCGCTGGCAATCAGAAAAGCCTTCATCGTTTCGAGCGCGATAATCACTTCCGCCACTTTTTCTTGGACGTGCTGAAACTGCTCGATCCCGATGGTATCGACGATTAAACTGACAACCCCTAAAATGAATTCCGCTTTGGCCATGTTTTTTACAACAACTTGATGGGTCATATGGACGGTGGCATCGGTCTCCGCGTACAGCGCGTTGCACCGTTCCCCGTCTTCTAAGACAAAGATTCTGTCCCAAGGAACTAAGACGTCGTGAAATACCACCACCGCATCCATTTCCTCAAACCGTGATCCCAGCGGGTGGTCGAAATGAGAGCGGCCATAGTCAAATGTTTCCCGGCAAACCAGGCGCAGCCCCGGAGTCGACAACGGCAGTGCAAAGGCAAAGGCATAGGGGCGATCTTCCTCGGTATTGCGGATGACCGTCGAGGGAAACACTAAAATCTCATCAGCCAGGGGTAATGTGGCCAACATGCGGGCCCCGCGGATGACGACGCCCTCCGGCGTCTTGTCCACTACCCGCGCCGCGAGGTAGGGATCGGCCTGTTGAGCGGCGGAAACCCCCCGATTGGCCTGAGGCAAAATGAGGGTGTGGGTTAGGCACAAATCGTGCTCGCGCACGTATTCGTAGTAATGGCGCACATTGTCGGCATACCGAGAATCCTCTGTTGCAAAAAATGGTGCCGCAGCGGCAATCGCCATGAGTTCGCTGTTGAGGTAGTCGGGCGCCCGCCCCATCATGCCGTGGGCATAGCCCGCCCAGTGCTGCATCATAGTCCGTCGCCGGGTCAAATCCGCCTTGGTGTTCGGCTGTAAGAACGATAGGCCCACCAAATCACCAGTTGATGGTGACTGGTAGGTCATCTCGGCCTGTAATTTCGGGTCGTGCTGCATGTCGTAGAGATGAGCGACGGAGCGACTGATCCGGCGAAAGGCAGGATGCTCGGTAATCCTTCCCGTGACCGGTTCCCCGTCAATCCACAGATCCCGAGAAGCCGTGTCAAGATCGTCGAGATATTGCTGCCCGGTTCGTATTCCCATTGAAGGTCCTCCTTTGATTGGCGAATTCTTTCGATGAGTACCACGTGCTCACAAGACTCCCACCTTAGGAATGGAATGTGTTCCTAATGCCATATGCACCGTCTTCCATTCCGTATAGAAATCGAAGCTGTGCATCCCCCCTTCCCGTCCGATTCCACTCCACTTCGATCCGCCGAACGGCGTCCTAAGGTCTCGCACGTTTTGTGAGTTCAGCCACACCATGCCTGCCTCCACCGAGTGCGACACGCGCGCGGCACGCTCCATGTCGCGCGTCCACACGTACGCAGCCAATCCGTAACGAACATCGTTGGCTGCACGCAGTGCCTCGTCTTCGTCACGGAAGCGCAACACTGTCAGCACCGGCCCAAAAATTTCCTCTTGTGCCACCCGCATGTGTGGCTCTACCTGCGTCAGCAGGGTTGCCTGGAAAAAGTTCCCCTGCGGCCACGACTTGGGGCGCTTACCGCCAACGGCCACCGAGAATCCTTCTTCGTCAGCCAATTCGACATAGTCGTTGACTCGTTGCCAATGATCCGGATGGATTAACGGACCCAACTCCGTGTCCGGGTCAAATGGGTCACCCACAACAATGGCTTGAATCCGCTGAGCCAACGCCTCTTCAAAACGCTCGGCAATGCTGTCTTGGACTAAAACCCGGGAACCGGCGGTACACCGTTCGCCGTTTAGTGTAAACATGCCGAAAATAACGGCGTCCAAAGCCCGCTCCCAATTGGCATCGTCGAAGACAATCACCGGCGACTTTCCTCCAAGCTCCATGGAAAACCGCTTCAAATGCTGAGATCCGTTGCGCATGATCTCCTGCCCGGTTGTCGTCTCCCCGGTAAACGAAATGAGGGGAACACGCGCGTGTGCCACTAATGCAGCTCCCGCCGACTCGCCTAGACCATGGACCACGTTGAACACCCCTGAGGGGAGGTCTGCGTCCTGAATAATGCGGGAGAGCCGCTCGGCCGTAAGCGGGGACCACTCAGCCGGCTTTAGCACCGCCGTGTCGCCTGATGCCAAGCACGGGGCAATTTTCCAGGTCGCCAGCATCAAGGGCGTATTCCACGGCGTAATCAGGCCTGCCACACCAATGGGCTCTCGCACAGCGTAATTATGAAAATGCGGTGGGTGCGGGAATGCCTCGCCCGTTACTCGGGTCGCCATCTCGGCGAAAAAGCGAAAGTTCTCGGCGGCCCTCTCAATCTGACCCAACGTTTGGCGAAGCGGGATGCCTGTGTCCAATGTCTCCAAAGCGGCGAGCGCTTCGCGATCACGGATTATGCCGTCGGCAATGCGCTCCAGATATCGCGCGCGGTCTTTGCCCGGCATTGGGCGCCAGACACTAGCAAACGCATGATGGGCCGCCTCCACGGCGCGGGCCACCACACCGGCATCGCCCGCCGCTACTTCCGCTAGTGGCTGGTTCGTGTAGGGGTCGAGATCGTCAAACCATCCCGCACCGTCTTCGACAAATTGACCGTCGATGAAGTGACGGATGCGGCGCGGAACTAACTCCAACGTATCTTGACGGGTCATTACGGCAATTCCTCCTCGACTACGGGGTTCGTCAACACGCCGATCTTTTCCACGCTACACGCGATCACGTCACCCGGGCGCACCGGGGACACTCCTTCGGGTGTCCCTGTCAAAATCACATCGCCGGGCATGAGTGTCATGAATTCAGAAAGATAGGCAATAATGTCCGCTATCGGTCGAATCATCTGGGCAGTGGTCCCCTGTTGTCGGAGCTCCCCGTTCACGGTGGTGGTGATGGCCAAGCGGCCGGGATCCGCCACCTCATCCGGCGTAATCAGGGTTGGACCTAGCGGACAAAACGTATCCCATCCCTTGGCCCGGACGGGCGGGCGAAATGTGTTGTGCACGAAGTCCCGGCACGTAAAATCGTTGGCCACGGTGTAGCCCATCACATACTCGAGCGCTTGCGACGGTGACACCCGACGGCACGGTGTTCCCATAACTACTGCTAGTTCGGTCTCATAATGGCAATAGCTCG
Source organism: Bacillota bacterium (assembly GCA_021820965.1). Classification (GTDB taxonomy): domain Bacteria; phylum Bacillota; class Sulfobacillia; order Sulfobacillales; family Sulfobacillaceae; genus Sulfobacillus_B. The sequence goes on from JAKACZ010000001.1 coordinate 77,366, forward strand.
CCCCTCGCGGATAGCGGATCGGCGCTCGATGCCCAATGACCGCGGAGGTCGGCTTCAGGAAGATCGCGGGGTCAGCCGGCTGATCTAAACCCAGCTCGGCTGCGTGATTTTGATAATTCAGCGCAAGCCCAATCACGTTGCGCGGCTCGACAGGTGCCAGCCAGTGCACTTGATCCTCTTCATAGCGAATGCCGTCAGCCGCAATCAAATACTTGCCCTCCACCCGTGCAGCTTGCACGCGGCCTCCGGCGACAATCCGTGCAGTACGCATTACGAAATTCCTCCTTGGCTAGGCAATACCCCATAAGACGCTAACACGGTTTGAAGTTTCTGAAAGTGCTCATCAGAAATGGACGTCAATGGGAGCCGCAAGTGCGGCCGAATTTTCCCCATCATGCCCAAGGCTGCCTTTAACGGGCCAGGATTGGTTTCCCAAAATAACGCGCTATTTAACGGGTACAAATAATAGTGCAAGTCACGCGCTTCATCCCATCGGCCTTGCGCCGTCAGATTATAAAGATCCGCCACCTGTCGGGGAAGAATATTTGCGGTGGCACTGATATGCCCGGCCCCGCCCAACGCCAGCATCGGGTAGCATAAAGCTTCAATGCCCGAGTACACCAAAAAACTACGCCCCATCAAGTGCAAGACTTGAGTCACCTGTTCGAAATCGCGGTTGGACTCTTTGATGCCAATCACGTTCTCCGCAGTGCGGCAAATACGCTGGACCGTTTCCGGTTCAATGTTGCTGGCCGTTCGCCCGGGAATGTTGTAGATGACGAGCGGCAGCGTTGTGGACCGTGCCACCGTCACAAAATGTTGGTAAAGTCCCTCCTGCGAGGGCCGATTGTAGTACGGAACAATGACCAGGGCTCCGTCGGCGCCCAGCAACTGCGCGGTATGGGTGAGATGCAGTGTCTCTTCAAGATTATTGCTCCCCGTGCCCACCAGCACAGGGACTCGACCTCCCGCCGTGGATACCGCCGTCCGAAAAACTGCCTCCCGCTCTTCTAACGTCAATGAGCTGGGCTCGCCCGTAGTACCGGTGACGGAGATCCCGTGGCTGCCTTCATCAATTTGCCAGTTAATCAGCCGCGCTAACGTCTCATGATCCACCTGATTGCTGTCGGTAAAGGGGGTCACAATCGGGGTAATCGATCCTCGCAGACGGTCATGGATGGTTGTCATAGGCGTCACTCCTTCACGGCTTCGAACCGACCGGGCGCGTCCGCGACATTCGCCAGGCGGTGCATGCTACGATGCTGGCGGTACGCTTGCAAGGTTTGTAGGTGGTGGTCCTCTACCAGGCGCTCCAATACCGTGGCGGGGGCGTGTTCTACAATGGACTGCAAGATCTGGTAATGCTCTTGCAAGGACTCACGCGCCCGTTCTGGGACCAGGGTGAAAATGGTGGAACGGACACGATCAAGTTTTGCCGAGCACTCGTCAATTTGTTCTACCAGGTACTGATTAGGGCATCGCTGGCGAATCACTTGGTGAAATTGCCGATTTAACGCTCCGTATGTCAAAAGGTCCGCGCGCTCTAACGCATGATCCATGCTCCGCGCAAGGGTGCGAAGCGTCTCCAAGTCCGCATCAGCCAAATGAGGGGCGGCCAATGCCGTAGCCCACCCTTCCAACCGCGCCCTCACCGACAGCACTTCTTCATATGTTGTCTCGTCAACCCGACTAACTTGGGCACCTACATGAGGCAAATAGTCCACCAAATCCTCCGCTTCCAAGCGGCGAATAGCCTCGCGCACAGGAATCGCGCTGACGTGAAACTCCCGCGCCAGAGTGTCGATTACCAGCCGGTAACCGGCCACTAATTCCCCGGTCATAATCCGCTGCCGCAATGCGTGATAGACATCATCGGTCTTGGACATGATCTGCCACCCCTTCGACATCGCCCCGTATCCGGCGTTTTCGTTCATACTATGCCAAATATTATCTCATATATGATTTCAATGCAACATTTCCACTACAATTAGAAATGTATGCGACACAGGCAATTTGGCTCAACGACGCCGCATGGAAGGCTGCGTTTGGTCAAAGCACATAGGTTACTTCAGGTCCCGCGAAACAGTCCCCGCCGCAGATTGCGTTGTAATTTAACCGGAAAAATAGTAAACTAAGTCGTATGGACTAAGTTTGGAGGCGATTTCTTTTGGCGCGTATCATCAATGTTCACGAAGCAAAAACCCATCTCTCTAAGATTCTTGATCAGGTGTATCAGGGCGAAGAGGTGATTCTGGCGAAGGGCGGCCGTCCCTATGCCAAGCTCGTGCCGCTTAATGACAGGGAAAAGCGCCCGTTGGGATTTGTGCCAGGCAAAATTTCTGACGCATTCTTTGAGCCCCTACCCCCGGAGGAGCTTGAACGATGGCAATGAAGGTGTTATTGGACACCCATGCGCTTTTGTGGGCCTTGGTCGAGCCCGACAAGCTGTCGCAAACCGCCACCGAGATCATCGAGGAGTCCCAAAATACGATCGTGGTGTCCGCCGCGTCTGCTTGGGAAGTTGCGATTAAGTTTGAGTTGGGCCGGCTGCCAGAAGCGCGAATGGTTATCGAAGGATACCATGACCACCTGAGGACACTACGAGCCGAGGAATTGGCCATTAATTCGATACACGCAATCAAAGCGGGAACGCTCGACGCAAAACACCGAGACCCATTCGACCGCGTATTGGCAGCCCAGTCCTTAGTGGAAGGCTTGGCCATCATCTCGAAAGATCATGCTTTCGCAGAATTTGGCGTTCCAACGATTTGGTGAGTTCTGACGCGGGCCTTGGTCAACCTATAAACGTGAAATAGCGGAGAGAGCAGGACGCGTGTGCGTATCCTGCTCCTCGTTTTGTCCCTGGTTTTGGTGCTCTTCCTCTAGCACTTCTTAGGTGCAGTTCATCGGCTTATTGCAAACAGGTATTTTCGTTACATTACGGGAAATCGGGACGACAGCCGGTCAAACTACACAGGTGTGTTGGCTCGTCGTGCGACTCTGAGGTTCCCGGGGTTGGAGCTCCTTTTAGGACCAACCGTTGTATAATGGGGGTAGCGCAGGACCGCGATTTCATGAAGAATCAGGTGAGCGGTATGGACTGGAAAGGGCGAATCGTTGTTGACCCGGAAATCCTATTGGGCAAGCCCACCATTAAAGGGACTCGGATGTCTGTGGAATTCGTCATCGAATTATTGGGCGGAGGAGCGACGGTGACCGACATTCTCGAGGAATACGGCCATGTCACGGCAGAGGATATCCAAGCGTGCCTGGGCTATGCTGGCGAGCTGTTGAAGTCTGAGCGTATCTATGTAAACCCAACTGAGCCTCCGAATTCTTGCTGACGAGAAGACATGGAACATATTTAAGGCAGCCTCAGGAATGGGTATCCGGTCTTCTTGCTTGTTCGGCGCATGCACTCGCAGATGGTGCCGGCCATGGGCGGGGTCAGGCAAAATGTCGCTGACAGTTAATCGGTTAATCTCGGCTGATCGCAGCCCATGGTGGAGCGCGAGCCACGTGGCCACTACCAGGCTCAGGCGGTACTCGTAGGTGTCCATGATCCAATCACGGCACTTATCAACCTGTTGCGCAGTCAACACCTTGGGCAACTTATGCTTGGCACGCGGCAGACCAGCACGTAAGGAATTGAATGTGCCGATGGCATCTCGGAACGAGGTTGGGACGTTCCGAACCCGCAACAGTGGCCGCTCGGAACCGTGATACTCAGGACCACACCATTCGAGAAATCGCGCGGCCATAGTGACCGTCGACCGCACCGTCACCTCGCTCGAATCCGGGCCCTTCTTCAACAACGGGGGACGGGACGTATCGTGAATCGTCAAATCTCGGCGAAAGCGGTGAAATCCCCGTTGGTCCACATCAGAAAGTGCCAGCTCCTCTTGCACAACCCAACGAAAAAACGGAAGAAGTCGCTCGGCGTATGTGTCCACGGTGCGGGATGAACCCCTGCCTACATGCCCATGACGCATCAAGAAGCGTGTGGGCTCAATCCATGGAACCCCGTTTTTGCAGATCGTGCGGAATCGGAATCCGTTCGGCATGGTTACCCATTCCAGGCTCACCGCCATAATCTCCACCACCCCTCAACCCCACTGCAACATCTAACTGATGGAAGTACAAAAATACACAGGTATTTATCAAACACTAAAAGGGATCCCAAACTACCTGTGTAGTATCGGGATCCCTTGACTAGTTAGGCATTAGGGATGGTCTCTAGGAAAGCTAGTTAGAGGTCCCCTAACAGAGCTTAAGTCGGGTCGCAAGAAATTTGTGCACCAATACAAACGTTTCGGCCAATTCGATACAGCCGACCGAGGAGTTTGTGCAGTGCTCACAAATCGTATTCCGAAAGTCAAGATTCGAGGTCCCGCCCACCGGCCCCACCAACTTTGAACTTCGTATTACGTCACCAGCTGGACCACGTCAGAGTATCTGGCCACGGTCGAGTCAGCGGTGAGTAGGCGAAACGGGCCGGCTAGAGCTTGAGCAACGAGTAGCCGGTCAAACGGATCACTATGAATGGGCGGCAAGCTCGCTACCATACTCGCGTCCTCGGCACTCACGGGCAGCTCCGAAAATCCGCTGGCCTCGATGCCCTTAACGAGGTCGGAAACCTTGGCATCAAGTTTCCCTAGACCGATTTTGATGGCAGCTTCCCAAATGGAGGCTGCACTAACAAGAACCACGTCGGCTTCCGAAATCTGCTCGGAAATCTCCCGCGTAATGCGTGGAGAATCGACCAAGTACCATAAGTAGATATGAGTATCGAGCAGCAGCATCACTCGTCGGCCCCTTCAAAACTCCTTTGTACGTCGTCGGGTAACGGCGCATCGAAATCATCGGAAATACGGATCTTTCCACGTAAAAAGCCCGGTGTTCGAGTTGGTCGAGAGGTCGATACCGGGACTAGCCGCGCAATGGGCTTGCCCGCCTTGGCAATCGTTACTTCCTCGCCTCGACTCACCTCATCAAGAAGCCGCGAAAGGTGGGTTTTTGCCTCATGAATGTTTACGGACTTCACCCAAGTCACCTCGAATTACAAAACTTAGTTTAGTCTAGTCTTTTTTGGGCCTATTGTCAACCAGATGCCCCCGCAGAGGTGGAAAGTCCCGACCAGTCAGTAAGCAGGGCCCTGGATACGACTCGTGTCATATCCAGAACCCCTTAATTTGAGCGATTTTGAGCCAACCAACCACGACCAATAGTTAGACTGATCCTAACACAGGTGAGGTGTTGCCAGTGCGCATTGCTACACAGGTAATTTGGCTTAAGTACGCCGTATCGGGGCAAGGTTCAGTGAAACTACATATGTGGCTTCCTCTCCCTCTGACGCTTGTGAAAGGCAAAGCCTCTCCGTCGGTCTACGGTCCGCAGCTATTTCCGGCAACCCCGTTAGGGTTCATTTAGTCCGATTCCTCGGGAGTTCGCAGGCTGCGGGCCATCCTAGGTCGTCGCTCCTCCTTCAGCACGTTGTATAATGGGGGTGGCTATCGACCGCGATCTTATTAAGAAGCTGGGTGAGCAAAATGGATTGGGAAACGCGTATTGTTATCGACCCCGATGTGCTGGCGGGCAAGCCCATCATAAAAGGGACGCGAATATCTGTGGAATTCATCATGGAGCTCTTAGGCAGAGGCGCTACAGTAACCGACATTCTCCAGGAATACGACCACCTTACTGCAGAGGACATCCAAGCGTGTCTTTCCTATGCAAGCGACCTCTTGAAGGCCGAGCGTATTTATGTCAACCCAACTTAAGGTGCGTATTCTGGCCGATGAGAACATTAGCCGAAGCATAATAAGCGCGCTCCATGGCAATTTAGGGGCCTGAGAGGGATTCTGGCCTACGACCGGGCAGAGGCGGCGTCCCCTATGAATTGCGCGAGCGTCTAAATCGGTGGCGTCCACGCCACCGGCACGATGAGGAAGCCCAACGAGATCCCCGGCATCATCCGAGGCGCGAACGAGGACCACCGCCTGTTGGCGCTCCTTCATCAGGGCGTGCTTCATCCGGTAGCTGTAAAGCTGCAAGTCTTCAGCCCTTCCTTTCCCCGAGTACGTGAAATCTCCCGTATCCCCGACGTCTGCGAAACGACGACCTGCACCCGGCACGGCTGAGACAGCACCGATGCCCGCGTGCGGACGTTGTCATCCTAGATTTCCTCGCCAGCGACGTCAACACAACAGAAAAATCTCTGCGAACTATTCTGTCGAACGGCTCTGTAGGCTTCCTGCGCTTTTGCCCCCGAAACTCCTTGATCAGCCTCATGAAAAGTTGCGCCGTGAAACAAAATTCCATGCAAGAAAGGCCGCGGCTCCGTCCTTGTTTTTGTCCTGATGGCCCTGCCCCCATCCAGGTTACCTCTTTTAACTGCGAGAAGATATGTGAGGTTAATCGTGTTGTTAATACACTTTATTTGTGTGATAATACGTATCAAACGGCGCAGCTAATCCATACTATGGAGAAACGGAGGTACGAAGTGAGGATGACAACCACACGGTCAGATGTCCTGAAATTCGTGAAAGATAATGTGCTGAACATCTCAGACTTAACCCGTACGAGTAAACTCGCCGAGATTCTCGAATTGTACGCGGACAAAACGAGTGATGAATTGTTCGTCGTTCAAAATACCCGGAACAAAAATGGCCGGGCCGTGATTGCCAACCTGGAGTTTTTCGAGGAATTGTTGAGCTATAAAGAGGCCGTGGACGAGGCCATCGACCAGACGATGTACCAGATAGCGTTGGAGCGCAAGGACGAGCCGGCAGACATTGCCTTGGCCCAGGTAATTGCTGAACTCGGTTTGGATGTGAACCGGATCGCTCACTTAAGCGAAGTCGTTGAGGACGAGTGATGCCGAGCGTCGAAGACACCGTGAACGCCATCCTGGCGTCTTTGAACGTCGAGATACGCTTTAGTCAACAAGCGCTAGCGGACTTAACCGGATACAAAAAGGAACAGCAGGAGACAATCCTCGCCCTGATTCTGGCTCGGGCGAAGAACGGCCCCCTCATCAGACCCGACGGCATTGGCGAGCCGTTACATGGTGAGTTACACGGGTTCACGAAAATCAAACCCAAACACTTGGGAATCCGGGTGATCTATCGCCCCATACAGAAGACCAAAATCATCATGGAAATTATCGCCATTGGCCCAAGAGACCACGATAAAGTCTATGCCATCGCGGCCAAACGCTTAACAGGTTTTCGTCGCGAAATGTCTGAACGTAACCAGACCGGCAGCACTCACAACAACATCTAAACTCGTTTGGCGTGGGACTCAGCGCGAGCTGGATACATGTACCGCTCCGGGACTGTTACTCTGAATCTCCTGAGGGGCACTAACGCCCCCAATAGTCCCGGAACCATCGCGGGTCTACTCTGAGACGGTGAACTCCGTGTACTTGAATTCGATACTGTGGTCTGCGTCGAGACTCCCAACACGCCATTGGCCAGAATCATCATCGGGTCGGTGTGCCCGAAATCGACGTCATAAACGACGGGAAACGATTATCCTCGTGTTGCAATCGTCAGCACGGTTTCTAGCGGGTCTTCCTCTGAGAACTCCGTCGCGCTCGGAAAGCGTCCCAACCAAAGCAGCAATTTGTTGATAAACGCCCATCTGTCTTAGCTGGGTCAGATAGCGGTCCACCGTGGCCACATTGGTCGTTTCGTCGTCTTCTACACAGAGAATCGCACCGGTTATATCGGGCCGATAAGGGGTGGGACAGGAAAAATGTCCCTTTCTGGCATATGATGGCGCTTACAGTCCGACCAGATTGGGAACACATCCCCGCCGACCGATGCGACCGGGGTGGACGACAGGAGACCCGGGAGTCACCCCGAGCACCGCAGCGTGGGTCTTGTCGCCTCCTTGACAAAGCTAATCCAGTTAGCTAGAATCGACGTAAAGCTACTGGCATTAGCCGCAAGGAGACGAACGATGATGTCCATGACGGAGCAGACGCAGTTTCTCGAGCGGCCGGACGGCCGCGTGGCCTATGAGGTGGTGGGGCGTGGTCCGCTCCTGATTTGCACACCCGGGATGGGTGATCTCCGGTCCGTCTATCGATTCATGGCCCCAGCATTGGCTGAGGCGGGGTACCGCGTCGCCAGGATGGACCTGCGCGGCCACGGCGACAGTGACGCCACCTTCACGCAATATGACGACGTGTCGGTTGGCCACGACTTGTTAGCCCTGACCCGCGCCCTCGGCGGTCCCGCTATCTTAGTCGGCAATTCCATGTCGGCTGGCGCCTCGGTGTGGGCGGCGGCAGAGGCGTCCGAATTGATCGCGGGATTGGTGTTAATCGGTCCGTTTGTGCGCAATGTGCCCATCAGCGGATTCGCTCAAGCGGCTTTTCGGCTGGCCCTCCAACGCCCCTGGGGGCGGGCGGCATGGGTATCCTACTATCGCCGCCTCTATCCCGGCCAGCGCCCCCATGATCTGGCCACGCATCAGGCCGCGATTCGGGCCAGCTTGGGACGCCCGGGCCATTGGCGGGCCTTTGTGGCCGCCACGCAGACGTCCCACGTACTGGCCGAACGCCGTTTGGCAGAGGTGGCTGTGCCGACCCTGGTGGTGATGGGAGCCCGGGATCCGGACTTCCCGAATCCACAAGCCGAGGCGCATTGGATTGCCGATCGGCTATCGGGGCGGGTTGTCATGATCGACCATGCGGGGCACTATCCGCAGGCGGAGTATCCCAATCTTGTCACACCGGCGGTTCTGTCGTTTCTGAAGGAGGCGGGCCTTGCCGCGCGCTAATCTGAGCCCCGCCAAAATTTTGGACCGCGCGGTGCACTGGGTTGATATCCATGGCTACGAGCAATTGAGTATGGCGGCGCTGGCCCAGACCTTTGGCGTGGCGGTGCCCAGTCTCTATAAGCATGTACCATCTCTGGCCTGGATACGACGGGGCGTGGCCGAGCACGGTTTGCGAGAACTCGGCGATGCGTTTCAACAGGCGGCCGCCGGACGGCACCAAGAGGAGGCCTTGCGTCACATGGCCCAGGCCTACCGCGAGTATGCGAAGGGACATCCAGGCCGCTATGCCGCGATTCAGCGCGCACCCGATCCCGGCGACACCGATCTGCAGCGCCTCAGCGAGCACGTCCTGTGCCCGATTCACGAAACGCTCGAAACGTATGGTCGCACGGGCGATCAGGCCACGCATGACGTCCGGCTGTTGCGTGCGGCGTTGCACGGGTTTGTCTCCCTGGAGATAGCAGGTGGTTTCGGCATGCCGCTCAACATTGAAGAATCTTTTGAGCATCTCATCGCGGCCCTGGATACGACCTTTCGCAGTAACCTCCGGTAAAAGGTCGCCACAGCTCCGATCGCCGGGCACACGCTGCCGGACGACCAACAGCGAGAGGCGCCGGGACCGATCGCGGAGTCATCGGCGGCGAGGCGGAACCATGAACCATCATGACGCCGCCGACAATGAGCAATAACGTAGCGACCACGATAGCGGCCGGCAGATGCAAGGCCCACGTCGCACGCGCCACCCTGCGTGCCCTGACTCCGGGGCGTTTCTTAGCCTGCACTTACCGAAATGCCCCGCTTATGGGTTCTGTTTCTTAGCGGACTAATTGTCCGATAGTATGCGACTAAAACACAAAAGAGTAACACATGATGCGGTGGAACGTGTCAAACGTCATTTAATTCAACCGGGGTGCGTCAAACAATTCACCCGCCTGGAATCCCGTCTCCCTCATCATAGCATGTTGTCCATCGAGGGCAACCGTTGGTCCCCATCAATTCGCTCAGATTGTGTCACTGAGTGACACGCCAGGTGGTGTTTCGAGTGTCATCAAGTCCTCAGGATTCTTGCCTGCCGGCCGCGCCACGAGCTCGCCATGATTGGAGGGCCCGGGCGGCGGTGGCGAGCGCCGCCCGCTCAGCTGGGAACAAGGGCGGACCGTTCTCCGCCCACATGCGCAATGGATGCTCGATGTGCACGGCATCCCATTCCGGTGCGGAGAGCGCACGCGTGCCCGGCGGCCCGGCAGCCAAAGCCTCGTCGAGCCGCCCAGTCAATCGACACGTGCGGATACCGGGCTTCAATCGCGGCCCGTTGGGCCGTGGACACGCTATAGGCCCCGCCGAGACTCGTCAGGTAGCGTTGAACGGCGTGCCCCGGACGCCGTTCCGTCGTCATCAAGTGCGCATTGGATCCTCGCCAGCGGATCCAGGCCATCAGGTCTCCCCTCCCGAGGGCAGGTCGGACACGGGCGGCGAGAGGCCGGGCCGATGCATGGGCCGGTAGCTCCGGCCCTCTAAGACAATGTGGTAACTACTGTTCACCAGGCGATCGAGCACGCCTTCGGCCACCACGGGTCAGCAACCATGGCCGGTGTCGGCGCGATGCTCGCTGCACGCCAAACTGTACGAGCCGCCAAAACGGCCCATTCCCAGCGGCACTCTCCTGCCACGGGGCACTCTATTTGTAGATGTCGCCTCGTGAGCCGATGGCGTCCACGAAGATAATTTCCTGCTGGTGGTCGATGTGGAAGAGGAGGCGAAACCCACCAACCCGCAACCGATACGCGCCGGTCTGTCCTGTCAGTGGCCGAATGTCTCCCGTAGGTGGGACTTCCGCAAGCCCTTCGATGGCCGCCGCGAGACGCGCCGATGGCTGGGCACATCTAATTTGTTGAGGTAATTGAGCGCAGACCGTCTAATGCGGACCTCATACGCCATGGTGCTTGGATTCCGGATCCCATGACACAAATTCGGGATCCCGCAACTGAGCGGCTTCCTCCGGGCTCAATGGTTCGGCATCCGGTTCTTGGGCATCGATGTCGCGCCAGGCCTTGACCACGGTCTGATGGCGGGCGTGGAGGAATTGGGCCAGGTCGTACACCGTCTTTCGATCAGACGGCGACAGCTGCTCGATGACCTTGTACACTTCGTCTGCTGGAACACTCACGCGGGGGTCCCCCTTTCTCTTTCTTGTAGTATAGATCAGGACGGGACCCTCGCAATCAAACCCGTCCTCGTTATCCCAATAGAAGAACCCCTGGGGCGCTTACGCCCCCGAATCCCGGCTATTGATACCGGCAACCATTGCGCGATACAGCCATTACTTGAGCCCTTTCACGTACCATTCGGACGCAATTTTCAGGCCTTGATCGTGCAACATGGTGCGTTTGGCCGTGTCCTGATGTCCGCACACGACCAAGACTTGAGCCGCTCCGAATTTGTCGCGCGCTCGCGAACACACCGCGTCCAGCAGATCCTGACCGATGGTCTTCCAACGCCCGCCACCCCGCGTACCCAATAATCATCCACCATGCAGGTGGGACCCCAGGCTCATAGACCGGAGGCGCGGCAATGATGTTGGCAATAATGAACCCTTCCACGGTCCCTGGGGGTTCCTCCCAGACCAAGGCAATCGTCCGCTCGTTGGCCAGGACCTTCGCCAGAAATCCGAGATGGTTGTCCCGCGCGGATGGTGCCACCCGCCAAAATATAGGCTGGTAGTGTTCGTATTGGATTCCTCTGTGAGGTCCGCAATCACATTCACATCGTCTGGCGTAGCCACACGAAGAGGGTTCATCGAGGTTCCTCCACACATTGGGATTTTTAGACACAGGCATCATATCCCAATTTTTCAGCGGGTGGGAGGTTCACGTACGCGATCCGGTGTAAGCAGCACTTGGGTCATGCTGTTCTGCCATTATCAGTCTCGGGTATCCTTCCAAGTCCCGCTACCCTGGGACGAGAGAGTGCACTCCTATGCGGCGAGGTGTAAGTACGATGATATCAAGATGTCGCGGTCCAATTCACATATACCACCAAAAGTTGTAGGTAGTGTGTAGTAAAAGTAGCAATTACCGGTGCTAATAGTGTGTGATTGGTGGGAGGTGGATAAGCCCTATGAGATCTGTGGACGTGGAACCAAAAATCCGAGAATATCGAGAACGGGTTGGTCTATCCCAAGGGGAGTTGGTCGAAAAAGCTCCCTTGCGCAGGCCTTGGGTTGCTGGAGGATTTCGCAACCCTTTCCCAGCGGAAATACGCTTTATGTGCCAAGGTATGGCGGGCTTTGAACGGCCCGACCATCAGGAGGTGTTGTCGAGAAATCCCACCAATGCTGAGCTTGAATGTGGGTCCTGCGGGCTCGATGTACAGCGCTGCCCACGTGTGGCGAAGCATGTGGATGCCAACACCACCGTCGCTCTGAGGCTTCGACAGCGAACGAAAGAGGTAGCGCACCGTAGTGAAGCGGATGGGGGTGCCGTGCTTGGAGGTGCCTGGGCGGTGTTCGCAAAAGAAGATGCCGTGATTGAAGCGAACCGCTTCCGCGGGCCGCGATTCCATAAAGTAGCGGTTCAACCATAGCCATGTGTCAGACCCGACGGCAATCATGTATTCCCCAGTTTTGGCTGTCCGGGAATGGTGTTGTTTGTTGCCCCAAGCCATTCGATAGTCTACTTCTGTATAGGAGAGGAGAATGGTCCGCTCGGTCCACAAAATGTTGTCCGTTCTAAGACCTAACAACGCACCCAACCGTACGGCTCCTCCAACAAACAGCTCAAATATCGCCCGATTGCGTACCTGCAACGCCGCGTCGAATGCGTAGGTGTCCATGATCCAATCACGGCACTTATCAACCTGTTGCGCAGTCAACACCTTGGGCAACTTATGCTTGGCACGCGGCAGACCAGCACGTATGGAATTGAATGTGCCGATGGCATCTCGGAACGAGGTTGGGACGTTCCGAACCCGCAACAGTGGCCGCTCGGAACCGTGATACTCAGGACCACACCATTCGAGAAATCGCGCGGCCATAGTGACCGTCGACCGCACCGTCACCTCGCTCGAATCCGGGCCCTTCTTCAACAACGGGGGACGGGACGTATCGTGAATCGTCAAATCTCGGCGAAAGCGGTGAAATCCCCGTTGGTCCACATCAGAAAGTGCCAGCTCCTCTTGCACAACCCAACGAAAAAACGGAAGAAGTCGCTCGGCGTATGTGTCCACGGTGCGGGATGAACCCCTGCCTACATGCCCATGACGCATCAAGAAGCGTGTGGGCTCAATCCATGGAACCCCGTTTTTGCAGATCGTGCGGAATCGGAATCCGTTCGGCATGGTTACCCATTCCAGGCTCACCGCCATAATCTCCACCACCCCTCAACCCCACTGCAACATCTAACTGATGGAAGTACAAAAATACACAGGTATTTATCAAACACTAAAAGGGATCCCAAACTACCTGTGTAGTATCGGGATCCCTTGACTAGTTAGGCATTAGGGATGGTCTCTAGGAAAGCTAGTTAGAGGTCCCCTAACAGAGCTTAATCGGGGTACAGAAGAATTTGTGTATCGTCACAAACCCTTGTAGTAGCCAAATACCACCTTCCTGGCAATTTGTGCAGTGCTCACAAACTCGAAAATCGTTGATACACTAACGCCCCCGTTACTGCCGCAAGGCTAGCGGTGGATGGCGGCGTCTGGATTGGTTCGCCTGTTGTTATTTAGCCAGTAACAGGGCCATGATCAACGAGTCATGGTAGCGCCCGTGCTGATAAAAAGCGTGTTGTTTTCGTCCTTCGATGGCGAATCCAAACTTTTCATAGAGACGAATGGCGGGGCGATTTTCTGTATAGACCTCCAGTTCGACCCGGTGAACCGCCGGTGACTGCCGAGCCCAAGCAAGTCCGGCGGACAGCAGGGCGGCGCCCACCCCCTGGCCGCGATATTCTCGCGCCACCGACATCCCGAACTCCACCGCATGCTGAAGCGCCGGCCGTGCGCTGCCCATGCAATCCCACATGCCCACGATCCGGTCATCCGCCGTGACTGCGATGAGGACCAATGCATTGTCCCGGGCCTCGTGGCGGGCAATCATGCTTTCTTCATCCACCACTGTGAGCCGAAAGTCTTCCACAACCAAAGGGAGAAACAAATCCGGTTCCTGGGCCAACTTCTGCACGTAGCTGAGCATATTTGGAGCGTCCGCGACGTTCGCCGGACGAATTACCCAGGACCTGTGGGTCAGTTCAGGCATCATTTTGCCCTCGCTTCTCTGAGGATGTGCGTAACAATAGTATAAGGGCCATTACGGCACTTTCGCCCCCGTAAGCCCCACAACGGGAGGCCCCAACCGCAGCGGACCTGGCAAGCAAGCGCCATGGCGTCTATCCCGACCACTTCACCCCATCGGCATAAACGGATTCCGTATGACGACGTCTCCCATCCGCTGTCCGGAGTTCAAATCCTCCGTCCATAACACCGATGCTTGGGCCTTTTGCGCCGAGGTGACAATCAGGGCATCCCAAAACGACAGTCGATACCGCTCGGCTTGTTCCATCGCGAAGAGGAGGTCCGGCGGTTCCACGATCATGATGGGCCACTGGAGATATTGCTGGACAATGTCCCGAGCGCGTACCGGGTCGTGCGTGACTCGGACAACATTGACGTAAAACTCCTGGAGGACTTGGGTACTGAGACATCCGCGGCGACTCGCCCACAACGCCGTGAGTAGGCTCTGCGCCCGTTCTCGTTTCTCCGGTGGCGCGGTGCTGTCATGGGCATACAGCAAGACATTCGTATCACAAAACTCAACGTCGCTCATGCAGTTGTTCTCGCGTCAGGCGCCCATGGTCCATGTGGAGCACCAGACCTTCGTGCATGTAGGCGACAGCCCGGGCATACGCCGCCTCATACTCTGCAGTCGAAACGCCCGCAACACGGTCGAGGTATCGCTCCACGTCCTCCAGGGTATCCTCCGGCAAACTCGCAATCCGTCGCATTAACTCGTCCCGTAAGGCCAATGGACACCTACCTCCTCGGCATCGTCTGCCTATCCCGATTATACCCTCGCACGGAAGCGGTCTCAAGCAAAGCGCACCCATTGCCAGAAAATTGTGCTAGGTCGCTAACCGGCCCGTTAGTGCCTCAGCAGTCTGCACAAAGTCAGTATACCTTTGGGCGCAGTCATTGCACAAAATAACGTTGGTATATGTGATGGCGCGACTCGCCGCTGAGCACCGCGTACAGTTGAGTGGTCTCGGGCTTTTCGTGCCCTAATATAGACTGAACGGCGGCCAATGGAGCGCCTTGATTCAGCAGACTTGTCGCCAAAGTGTGGCGCATCGTGTGGGGATGAACCTTACCTTCCAGCCCACAACGGCGGGCAACCCGCTTGAAAACCCCCTGAATGCCATGAATGGTCATGCGGTGCGGGGAGCGCTGGGTCACGAATAAGGCAGAGTCGGTGTCGCGTCGGCCGCGCATATAGCGGCCGAGCCAAATGCGGGCTTTCGAGCCAAAGTAGACCTCGCGTTCTTTGTTTCCCTTCCCGACCACTACCACGCATCCTCGCTGCCAGTCGACGTCCGTATGGTTAATCCGTACCGCCTCGCCGACACGGCATCCGGTCGCAAAGAAGAACTCGATAAGGGCGTGCTCAAAAGCGGTCTCGCACGAATCTCGGAGCCACTCGAGCTCGTCCATATTGAGGGCCTTGGGGACACGCTGACCTAACTTGGGTTCCTTCAGCTTCCGAGCCGGATTGGGCAGGATTAAGCTCTCATCCTCACACCATCGAAAGAGGCTCTTGATCGCGCGAACTTTGTGCCCGCGACTCGATGCCTTCAGGTGCTCTTGCCGCGCGAGATGGTCGCGAAGAGCCTGCAACGTGACGGACGACAGCTCAAGGTCGCCAACGTCGCGAATCAGTAGCTCATGTTGCAAGCGATAGGCCGCCAGCGTATGTGGGGAATAGCCTTCTTGACCCCGTGCGACCACGAAGCGGGTTGAAGCTTCCGAGAGGCGCATCAAATCCCCCCGACTCCGAGTGTACAGGAATTCCTTTCCCAAGCCGGGGCACGGCATGGGATGAACAGTCGTGTCCCGCTTCGAGGCGGAAATCGGTCCTTCACGCCGTCAAGCCGCACAGGGCAAACCATCCGCCAGCGCCGCGACGACACCCCGCAAGCGCTGGTTTTTGTCCTCGATCACCTGGAGGCGCTGGGCTCGTCGCCGCCATTGGTCCCGTTCCGTCCGAAGACGAGATACTTCAGGGGCTTGAACTTGTGTCAAGTGCATGGACACGCGCACCGCAAGACCGACAGCGGCTCGCGTCAGGGCCCGCGTGCGTTCCGTCATCAAAAGTAAACAAGAGCCTAGTGCCTCAGCACTCGCCAACACGGCACAACGGGAATCACGTCACAGGAGGCGCCACAGCTTCGCCGTTTGCTCCATCAGCGAGCAACCGCCATGCACGCAACCCGCCCCGCTTCATCCAATATCGCTTGGGCGGTTCGCATGTCCGTGTGCCGCCGGATCACCATACCGATGTTTACCACCGTCGCCCGCAGGATTTCATTTTCTTGACGATCTTTCGCAGCCTGGACCGTCCTTGACTTTAACCCGTCTCGGTCTGCTTGGGCGGCAGCAAGCTCACGTTCAAGGTCTCGCAATTGTTTACGTAATAATGTGATGGTGCGTTTGGCTTCGGCTTCTCCGCGCCACCGAACGCGACGCTCGGGCCGCGAACCCGGACCGTCGCGCCGAGCCCGTACACGGTCGGCCCAATCAGGGTACCGATAGTACAACGTCGAGGTCGCAATGCCTACCCGCCGAGCGAACTCTGTAACAGACGGGCGATCTTGGGAATTTTTCTCGATTTCCTCCCACACGGCTTGAATTCGTTCCGGAGTCATCGTCGGCCTTCCGGGTCGCTTGTTCAAAATTTCTTCACCTCGTTGTTATGTTCTTTCAACGCGGTAACCACTTCAGGATACCGCCTTTGAATAGTGGTGCGAGCGACTTCAACACGCTGGCTAAATGCGACCATGGTGACAGGTCTCCCTTCAGAACCGACCCGCGCGAGTTCCTGCTGCACCGCCTCACGCTGCACCCGATTCTGTTCCTCTTCGAAGGCTCGTACCTTGTCGACCCATTCGGGATGATGGTCGTAAATCGCATCCCGCGCGATTCCTGCTCGATGGGCCAAGTTAACCACCGTAATGGGTTCTCCAGCCTCAGCCAACGATTGCCACGCCTGCCTAAGGATCTGGTTCATATCTTCCTGAGCTTGTTGCGCCGCCGCTTGCCGTGCTCGGTTAGCCCGGCCCGCCCATTGGGGGAAATCCCGTTTTAGTGTATCGGGGTTGACATGCGCTTCGTGGGCTAACCGATTCATCGAAAACGGCTCGCCCTGAGCCTCTAGGAAGTCCCACGCTCCCTCTAATTGAGCGTTGAGCCGAACCAAGCGATTTCGCTTGCGCTGCTCGGCGCGGTCGACGAGTGCGCGACGCCTGTACTCCCGACTTTCGGCTTTCCGTCGTTCCATACCCTGCTCCCACCGCGCACGGACACGAGCACCCCAAGCCGGAAAATCATTGTAGAACACGTTTCGATCGACCCCAGCGCGTTTGGCAAACTCTGACACTGTGGGATAGATGTCTCCAGCGACGACCTGCGCCCAAGCGTCCTCAATTTGTTGATAGAGGGCCTCCTCATCCACGGTTAGGCGAAACCGCTTGCGACTGCGCACAGCCGGTTTGTAACCGGTGTCGGCCACGTCACGTGACCATCCGGCTTTCCGGAGGGTTGCCAGCTCGCGCACGACGTCGGGAAAGGCCGTGGCCAGATAGCCTGGAGATACACCTGCTCGTTGTGCAAACGCCCTGTTTGTGGGAACCGTCCGGCTGTCTCGGACCTGCGCCATTTCCCGAACAATTCGCTCCGCGGCCAAATCCGTGTATTTTTTATACCGGACGTTGATAGGCTGCTTTGGACCCATAGCGCGCTGCCTGGGCCGACCGAACCCCGGACGGTGACCACGTAGTGTTAGCCGGGGACGCCGTTTTTCCACCATCGTCGGAGTTGAAGGTGAGGTTGCAGGGCGCTCGGAAGCCTGTCCCTGCAGCAACCCCACAATCCTCTCGTATTGAACCCGCGCCGCCTGCACGTTCGCGATAAACGGGCTCGGGGTATTGTCGTGCAACCACAGCTCAGCCTGTCGTTCCAACGTGGCCAAGTCTTCCTGCATCTGCGACACACCGCGGGGCAACAACACGGCTTCGTCGCAGGCTTGGCGTTGCAGTCCTCGCCAGCACAATTCAGGTTGGTTGCATGGCCCGCGCTTCTGGTCATGGGTGCAAAACCCGTATGGCGTGACCTGAAGGTAGAGTCCTTCTTCTTTCAGCATCTTTAGTCGACCATCGGTAATCGCACCCACCAACACCCGGTCTGGATCCAACAGCGCCTGTGCGACCTTGCCGCCTGCCACCGTTTCCACGTCCAACGCCTGTTGGAGTTCCTGGATGTCTCGGTCACGCCCATGGGTGTAGACCCCGGTCATGTTGCCTCGATGGAGCAGCTGCTCTACCACCGTGCCGAAACCGGCGCCCCCCAGATAGAGGCGGGTGGCCAAGGTGTGCCGACTTTGATGCGGATTAATGGTGTAATAATATCCCTGATAGCGAATCTCATGACGATGAATGAAACCAGGGCGTAGGACGTTGCCCTCGGCGTCATGCCGTCCGTTAAGCCACACCGTAAAGGCTTTCGCTGAAATCGGACGCACCGTACCACCACCCATTGCGCCGCCCTTCGATTGAGTCGGAAAAACGTAGTCTAGTTCTTGGGCCTCTTGAGCCAGCGTGTCTGTGACGGCGAGTGCCACGTCCAACGCCTCCTGCACCAGTTCGGCCAGCGATTGGGGAACGAATCGCTCCTGCACACCTTGATGGGTCTTGGTCTCCCTAAAACTGATCCAAAGACCCGGCGCCTCGCCGTCACGTGCTAACCGATATGGCTTGCCATGCTCGCTTGTGATTCGAGGCATCAGCAGGATTTGAGAAATGCGGAGCGACGTAGCGGCCATGATACGCAGGACCTGCAGGTACAGCAGCTCGGACGCTCTGGGATGCCGCGCACGCGGATTCGCCCAGCGGGTCCAGAGTTCCGTGTGCCGCCGGCTGGCCGCGGACAGGAGTTGTTCCATAACGGTGGTGGGGATGACCGACTCATCGCGTGAATCGGCTGCGCCCGTAAATCGCGGTTTGGTGGCGTATCGACGGGGTCGGAAATGATGGGCGACGTTGTATTGTTGCCGTAGCCAGTGGCCGAACTGGTCGGCTTCGCATGCCTGACGATGCGCATTCCCCGGAGACGTGTCTTGCCGGAGATACTGCACAAAACCGTCAGCTGCACCTCGGTCGAGATCGGCCAGTTGGCGGATGTCGGGTCGTTCCTGCCGCACGAAATGCCCCAGTTTTCGCAACATCACCAGACGTTCTTGCAACCAAGATAGACTAAAGTCCTGGGCGAGCCATCCCCAGGATACATATGCTTTTGCGGGCATTTTCAGCCATGCGGGCAGATCGGCGAAATTGAGTCGATCACCGCCCGGCGACGTCGCAATCCGCTTCGCTTGCGG
This sequence comes from Bacillota bacterium, assembly GCA_021820965.1. Classification (GTDB taxonomy): domain Bacteria; phylum Bacillota; class Sulfobacillia; order Sulfobacillales; family Sulfobacillaceae; genus Sulfobacillus_B. The sequence goes on from JAKACZ010000001.1 coordinate 96,795, forward strand.
TGGCCACTGCCACACATCGTCGGTATAGCGAAATTTCGCCCCCGGATACGGAGCCTGGCCGGTCTGGAAAGCTTCGGGACTTACCATGACGAGCGCCGACATTGTCAGTTCTTCACCTCCTGGGCAAGCCGCCGGTGGATGTTCTGAATGTGCGCGTCCAGCATCCCCGCCCGGTGCATGTGATTTTCGTACATGCGAATTTGGCCCGCTTCCTGGGCCTTTTTGGCCAACGACACGAAGAGGTCACGTTCGTTGATAAAGTTCTCAATCTTGGATGCCATAGGGATCAATTTAGGGCAGTTGCCGCAATGGATGGCGAGATTGCAATCCCCTTCGCGCTCCGTATCGCGGGAACATGCGCCGTATGGAGTGGAATGGTTGGGATTGCGCTGTAATGTTTCCGCCACATCCACCGGCGATTCAGTGACAGGGTCAGAAATTGCGGGTTCATTCCAAGCGATGGCCAAACGATTGGCATAGTAGCCGAGGGCGCGCGCAACATTGTTAGACAGAGTCTTCTTGCCTTGCCGGATGTAGTACACGCGGGTGGTGTGGAAACTCCTGTGGCGCATCGTCATCTGAACCAAGGTGCGGTCTTGCGTGCCGGACGCCAGAATGGACCCCAGCGTTTTGCGGCCATCTGCCAGCAACGCATCAGGACGTGCGACCGGATACTGATCCGCGTACTTCAGCAAGAGCTTCCTCAGCCGTTTATTGAGATGGCGGCTGCCGATGGGGCGCGGACGGGGATACGGTTCGACAAACAGTCGCGCGGTTCCCAGCTCTACGCGCACGGGGGCTCCCCATATGACGACCGCGTTCAGCAACGTCATGGCCGGAGGGCTTGGATCAATATATTGGTGCTCCTTGTTAGGGGCATGAAGATGGAGACGATTGTTTTCGAAGTCGACATCATCTGCGTTCAAAGCATTAATTTCTTCTGGGCGGACGGTTTCCTCCCAGCATAAGTACGCGCCAGTGACCGCCAGCAAATCCCCGAGCGGGGGCGAGGACGGACTCCGATGGGGATCTTTGAACCATCGCCGCCAAGCCCACCACTCTTCCTTGAGGATGCCAATCAGGTGCTCCCGTTCTTGTGAGGTCCAAGCCCGGCGGGCGGCCCGCTGAGACGCAAAGAGGTTGCCATCTCGAAAGTGTCGCCGTAACACATGAGCGAGAGTCTCCACATGACCGAAATGGATGCCGGTTTGCCCTTCCAGAGCTGCCAACTCTAAACCAATCTTAAGCGCTACAAGGTATCCGTGGCGCGTATTCAGGCTTAGGGGCACTCCCTGAGGATTGCAGCGGGTCGCTAGCCAAGCGGCGAACGCTCCCCACTCTGTTTCCGTCCACAACGCAAAGTCAGCGTCACGGCCAGCGAGATAGTCATTCAGGTACTTCAAACCGTTGTAGAGCAGCATGAACAAGCGACCCCGGCGGTGAACCGCCACCAGGCGGGCGAGGACGAGTGATCGTCGTCGCACCTGTTCCGAGAAGCATCCGAAGTCGTATCTGTCGCGCCTTCGTCGAACGTCCCCCGCACTATACGTGTGGATCGTCCAGACTAAACCCCGGATCCGTATCGGAATTCCGTCCGGATTGTAGAGCGTTTCTTGGGTGCTGGTCGGGCTCATTCAAAGTCCCCCAATCTTCCGTGGACTGACTGCTTCCTTCTCCATTCAGGAAAGCGGCATCGATCGCTTTCCGGCGCCGTTTGGTCGACACATGCTGATATGCCACCGTGGTGTTGTAATCTTTGTGGCCAAGCTGTTGTTGGATGGCCCGGTCCTCCACCTCGCGATCAGCCAGAAATGTCGCATGCGTGTGGCGCATCAGGTGCGGGTGAAGCCACTTGTCGATTCCCGCACCTCCCTCGGAGACCGGAAGGTTCATGAGCTCGAACAGGTGCTCGATGGCATATGGGGTGATTGCCCGTCCCATGCGTGCCGGCGAATGCAAGCAAAATATCCGGTTGTGGCCGTATTCGAGGGCCCTTTCCGGCCGGTACAGAGCCACATATTGGTTAAGGAGCGCACTCGCATCGTGACTCAATACCACTTGGCGCTCGCCCGTTTTCACTAGTGCGGCGAGGTGAAGGCTGCCTGACTGGGCGAGTTCATACTCGGCGGGATCATAGGGCACCGTGACCGTGCGGGATTCGGAGTCCCAGCCATCAATGCGCAGGGCACAGAGTTCGCGTTTTCGCACCCCCGTCGCAAAATACACCTCAAAAATGGCCCGATTGCGGATGCGCAGATCAGGGTGGCAAGACCACCGCTGGTCGATCCACTCCCGGATGGCTTGGACTTGAGACGACGTCAAATACTTGGGAACCTGTTTCTTGGCTTTGGGAATCAGTTTGGCGCGTATGCGATCGACGTCCTCAAACGAAATACCTGCCAGCAATCCATGTCGCTTACGACGAGATCGGGTACTTCTTGGGCCAAACAGCGGTTCATCGCTTTGCTCGTCTTTGACCCATTCCAGGAAGCGAATGACGGTGGCCAGAGACTGTCGGTTAGTGCTGGCCGCCCGTCGAGTTCCAGTTTCGGTCTCGTTGTGGATCCCCACATTAAGAGCTGCCCGAAACTCAAACATTTGGCTGCGGGTGAGGGCCGTCGTCCCATTTGATCCGTCGAGGCTAATGCCGTGAACCTCCATCCACTGAAAGAACGGCACCAAGTGATGCCCATACGCCGCCACGCTATTAGGGCTGCCGTCCTGGAATTTCATCCATAGCCAGTGATTCGGCAAATACAAGGGAACGCCGTCCTGACAGATTCCCCTGAAGCGAAATACACGGTGGGCTTCCTCAAATCTCATCCATTCCAGTGTCATCATGATGCGCCACGACACCCCGTCCGTCTCACCATGCACGTCACGTGTATACACAAACCTCCCATTGAATCTTTGCAATCATTACACCGGATCTTAAGTCCTCCTCGATCCGATCTCAAAATAATAAGCGAAGAATATGTGAGTACACATACTCCCCGCTTATTGATTCACAAGGGTTACACAATTAACCCAGGGATCTAAATCATGCCACCCGAATCAACACTTCGAATAACCGCAGGCTGTACAGTGCTGACATGCTTCTTCGTAAATGAGGCTAGGCGCATCACACTGCGGACACAGGTCGTACGTAGGCGTTGGCTCGCGGCGCGTATTCCCGGCTCCCGATACCGTCTGCGGCTCGGCCACCGTGGGCGTCATGTTCCCCTTGCCCTGATTGAGGTGCCCCTCCAACAGCTTGCCAATACCGTCAACTACGCTTAGCACGCGGCCTGCTCCAAACCCCATTTGATTGGCGCCTCCAATGCCCTTGAGCTGATCAGCCACCAGTTCGAGTCGGCGTCTGGCGGTCAGGTTCCCATTGGAGCGGAGGTAAAGACTAATGATCCGCCCCAGCGCTTCCATGAAAGACTGCACCTCGGATCCGGCGCGGCCTAATAGCATGAAGACCTCGAACGGGCTTCCATCGACTTCGTTGATAACGACGCGAGCGGTACCGGCTGGTGTTTCCTTACGATAGGTCCGGCCGTTGACTTGTGCCGGTAGTGGGTAGACTTCAACCTCCACTCCGGTGTCGACGTGATCTCCTGTCGATGCTGCCGTCTCACTAGTCTTGTTGCTAGTGTTCAAATGTAGCACCTGCTCTTGCCGACTCTGATCGCGGTAGATGGTAACGCCTTTGCAACCTAGATCATAGGCCAGTTCATACAGCTTTGCGGTATCCTCCACCGTATACGTGCTCGGCGCATTGGCCGTCTTGGATATGCTGGAGTCGGTCCAGCGCTGGATGGCCGCTTGAACGTAAACATGCTCTTCCGGCGTAAGATCCATTGCCCCGACGAAGTAGTTCGGCAACGGCTCTCCGGGATGCTCGTCGAGCCACTCTTGGGCCACCTCGACATACTGCTCGTCAAATCCCAGCCGAGACTGGCGATAGTAAGTCAGCGCATAAAACGGCTCAATCCCCGTACTGGTGCCGACCATAGACCCTACGGTCCCGGTGGGTGCTTGGGTCAAAATGGTAACATTGCGTGTGCCGTGTTGCCGCACCTGGTCGCGCACGGATTCCGGCAACCGCTGCATGAATCCGCTCTGAAGATACTTCTCTGCATCGAAGGCCGGAAACGATCCTTTTTCCTTGGCCAACTCCACATCGTACAAGTACCCCTCGGTCGCAATAAACTCATACAGCTTGTCGATGAACTCGATGGACTCAGGACTGCCATAGCGCACGCCCAGACGAATCAGCAGTTCACCCAGTCCCATGGTACCCAGCCCGATCCGGCGTTCCTTTTGCTGGTTTTGATAGTTCTCGTCGAAGAAATACGGAGTGGCATCGACAATATCATCAAGAAACCGGATGCCTGTGCGCACTGTCGCTCGCAGTCCGCCCCAGTCGACGTCCTGGGTATCTTCGTCATAGAATGCAGCTAGGTTGACGTGGCCGAGCGTGCACACACCCCATGCCGGCAAAGGTTGTTCGGCGCAATCGAACGACAGGTAGCCGTTGGTAACCCAGGTCAACGTCTCTGGCTCGTGTACGTCGTACACTTCTTCCTCGCGGCCTGTGTCCTCCACACCGGTGACCGATGCTGTCCAGGTGCCGTCAATGAAATGCTCGTTCGTCGCGGCATCTTCGAGCCAACGAGACTTTTCGGGATGAGTGAGACCGACTTCGTCCCGGAAACGTTCCATGCCCTCGTTCATCACAACCACGTCGTATAGTTCGTCAACGTCCACATCTCGCTGGCTATGATAAATGCGTCCCTGTATACCAAACTGCAGCAGAATGCTGCGAGCCTGCTGGGCTAGTTCATGAGAGGTGGTCTGAAACCGAAGCATGGGGTTATCCTGATTGAGCAGGACACTGCCAGTTGTTGAAAACAGCCCATCCAGTAATCCCGCCAGAAACTCACGATCCAACGCCATCAGCGAGTCCGGGATAGTCTTTTGGAGGGACCTCACATTCGGGGGCAACCCAATCTTGGCTAAGAGGGCAGCCAGTCCATAAGACTCCAGGGCGATGGCCCGATGGACCACCACCGTATTGCCGGCGGGGATCTCCTCTTCCCGCAGCGTTCGATGGGTGGGAATCCCCATGTTCTCGACCGTCTGTGCGAACATCTCGAGCCAGGCGTCCTCATGCGGTCCAAAGCTCATCCTCCACTGATCGCTGCGGCTATTGCTGTTGGCTACCTTGCGCAGCGTGCCGCCCCCGAGCACAGAGCCGACCAGGAATCCTATGTGTCGGTCGTAGTAACTACCCAGCTTCAACCCGTGGCTTTGCCCGTAGTGGAGCGCCTCGTCCGGAAGCCGCCGTCGCTCTCCGAACGACTCGTTGGCCATCACCAGCACTTTATCTCCCACCGAAAGTTCAGCCGCCTCAACCCATTCGTGCTTCGTTCCACGGATTACCTTCAACTTGTGGTCCTTGGTGCAGTCCAACACGCCGCCATCCGAGAAACTTACGCGATAGATGCGCTGCACCCCGTTGTTATATACCTTGTCAATCCGCTTGAGCCCCTGCGGAGTGCGAACCTTCATACCAGCCCGCAAGTCTCGCGCCTTGACATATCCACTCTCTGTCGCGACCAGGGTATCGCCGACTACACACGGGTTTGTGCTGATCAGCGGATTGAAATACCAACTGTTGGAATCCTTCTCATGCCGCTCATCGAAGACAATGCCGGGTTCGGCGGCCTGCCAGGCACCCTCGATGATGGCGCGCCACAGCTTTTGCGCCTTGACGGTTTCATAGTGGACAACCGGCTTTCCATGTGCGCGCCAGGTTTCCATGTTCCCGTCCCAAAGCTCGTCATAGTCGGGGTCGGCGGTGTCGGGAAACACGAGTTCCCAATCCCCATCTTTCTTAACCGCCTCCATGAACCGATCGGAGATGCGCACGCTGATATTGGCGTTCTCAACCATGCCCGGCGTCTTTTTCACATCGATGAAGCGCCACACATCGGGATGCCAGTCCTCGATTTGGAGCATGAGGGCTCCTCGCCGCGACCCTCCCTGTTCCACCAAGCCCGTCGCTCGAGAGAACAGGTCCATCCACGACACAGCACCCGATGACCGTCCGTTGACACCGCGAACAATCGCTCGCTGCGGGCGCAGCGACGAAATATTGATACCAACTCCGCCGCCACGACTCATAATTTCAATCATTTGGCCCAAGGTCTCGACAATGCCTTGCCGACTGTCTTGGGGAGACGGAATGACGTAGCAGTTAAAGAATGTGAGATTTTGACCGGTACCCGCGCCAGCCCAAATGCGCCCACCCGGAACGAAACGGAAGCCCGCAATTTCCTGCGCGAAGCTGGCTTCGACATCTTCTCGGACATTCGGCTTTTCCACCGAAGCTACGCCCTTGGCAATGCGTCGCGCTACATCCTCAACGGTCGTTTCTAACGGCCGGTCACAATCATTGTGACGCCGTTCGATGATTTCGCCTTTCTGTGGGCCGGTAATGAGCTCAATAGAAAGATAGCCGCTATCTAAGAGTGCTTTGACAACCCCGACGTCTTTCTTCGGCCATTTAGGATGCGGTTCAACCAGCGCAATCACCAAATCCCCCACCTGAAACCCTCGGTTGGGATCTTTCATGGTGTACCGGTCGAGAAATATTTTCCAGCTCAGCTCGGACTTAAACCCGGTCTTCAATTCCATCCTGGCAGTTCTCCTCCTTAATCGCGGGGTTGCTTGGCCCCAATCAACCGCTCCAACTCACGACGAAAGCCCTCAATATCCGTAAATTGACGGTAAACCGATGCAAATCGAACATAGGCGACCTGGTCCAGATCGCGCAGGCGCTGCATCACTTGTTCGCCAATTACCTGTGTGGGCACTTCACCTTGTGCCAGGTCTCGCACACTGCGTTCGACTTGGTCAACCGCATCCTCTAATGCTGGAAGCGATATTGGACGTTTTTCACAGGCGGTCAATAAGCCTCGCAAAATCTTGGCACGATCAAACGCCTCCCGGCGCCCGTCTTTTTTGACCACCCAGATAGGGATTTCCTCGACGCGCTCATAGGACGTAAAGCGCCGATGGCACTCTAGACACTCGCGCCGACGTCGGATAGCCTGTCCATCTTCCGTCGGCCGAGAGTCGAGCACTTTGGTATCTCCAAAATGACAAAATGGACACCGCATCGCACAAACCCCTTTATCTAGTACATTCCCTATTATAGTGGCTACTACTTCTTGTGAAAACAAATAGGCCCGTAAAATTCATGGCGGCTATAAATAGGAAAAACCCGCATGGTTGTACGGGTTTTTCTTCCTAGGGCCGACATCTCCGCAAAAATTATCTGAGCAACATGTACGACCATATACCCGATCCCACCAGCACCACCAGCCCAAAAGTCAGGGTGCCAGCACCCAGGAGTCCGAGAACAGTCAGAACCGCGCCGGCGCCCATCCCCCATTTAGCCCACCGGAGCCGGGGCCGCTGCCGTTCGAGGTTGCTCCACTTCTTCGGCAACATCGTCTCATCACCCCATCTCTTGCCCACATCATACACTCATTTGTTAGGAAAACCTAATGGCCCAACCGCTGTACCACCAGTTCTCCCTTGAGTGTACTTTGAATCAGCGCGTTTGATACGATTAGGGGCGCTGCCGACCCAATGGCTCCAAAAGGCCACGGGTCTGACGCTACCACTTTCCCTGTGCGAGCGCTCAGCGCCAAGATCCGCCCCGATCTGGATGCCACCACCAGCCTGCTGCCAGCCAAAACGGGATTAGCGGTCACACCTCCCGGGATGTGCTGCCGCCACAACACCTCGCCGGTGCTGGCGTTAAATGCCACCAGCCGCCGAATCGCAGGACCGCCTTCGTACACGGTCGAGGCCGTGGCCAACGGTGTACCGTCTTCCGCTTGGTCTAAGCCCGACAATCGCCCTCGCCCCATCGACTGCGCCCACAACACCTGGCCATCGCTCTTAGACAGGGCAAAAATCCGCTGCGATAGCACATGTCCCTGCCCATGATGACTGACCCATGGTACTCCGGCGACATATAAAGCCACGCCATTGGCAGCAATGGAGCAATCCGAAAGCCCGCTCGCCACCGGGAGATTTCTAGACCAGGACACGCGGTGCGTGGTTAAATTGACACTCCACACGGTGGACCGCCGAGCCGGATAATCGGTGTAATATGCGTTGGTGGCCACATAGACATGATGCCCGACAATCACGGGACTGGACGTACTGTCAAACCCGCCCAATCGGCGCGACCACAACAATTTCCCCGACTCCAGGCTAACCGCGATGAGTTGGCTGGCACCGGTGACATCATAAATGACCCCGTTTCGGATGGCGGGCGTGGCCATGACTTCCCCTTGGGTATGATAAAACCACGCCTCGGTTCCAGTCTTCGCATCAAATGCCATTAGCCCGTTGGTTCCGGCGCCCCGGACCCAGCCCACCGCCCGGCTATACGCGCGAAAAGCGCTGTTGCCGAGTCCCACCACCACCAGTCCTTGGTCAATCAGCGGGGTCGTCATGACCATGTTAGGGACACCCACCGCCCAGGTTACGGCTCCGTTTAAGAGATTCACGGCGTAGACTTGGTTGTTTTCGGTGCCCACATATGCGGTATGTCCCAAAATCGCCGGTGCCTGCATTAGTCCGGCATTAGCTAACTTCAGTTGGTAACTCTTGGTCAACGCCCACGGGGCCCAAAACACGCTGTTGTGACTGAAAGTTCCGCGAAGCTCCTGCCACGGCGACGGAACGGGGGTCCCAACCGCGGGCAGGTCCACTCCGCGCCAAGCTTCGACCTGGCCCACCCGGGGATTCATCGTCAGCGAAAACGACCGCGATGCCGGTACGGACGACGCCTTAACACGCGGGTTCCAACTGGATGGCCACCACAGCGCGTGGTAAAACGGCCGCGGCATGGCCATCCCCACCCACAGCGGCACAAGGTAGGAAACCGTCAGTAAAGCCGTAGACCCGAATACCGCCAGTCCTCCGCGCACCCACTGGCGCACCGGCTCGGACCGTGCGGCGTCCCACACTAGCACAAATCCGGCAGCGGCGGCGATGTCTAATCCCAGTGAGGCGGACGTAAAATAGTAGAGAAACTTTGATCGGGGAGTCAAAAGCCAAGTACCATACAAAGCCAGAAACCATAGCGCTAAGAATCCCCACGCCGCCAGGTATTGACGGTGCCGTCGCACCCACCAAATCCCCGCGACCAGGCTGACTAGTCCGATCCACACGATGATTGGGTCGGAAAAGGCCATCATGCGCACAGACTGGTGCGGTTTCAGTGACAACAGCATGGCCGTCGGTCGCGGAATCCCAAGCCATGTCCAGACATTGGCAGTCCAGGGGTGGAAAAAGGTTAAATTCCACATGCCTTTAAATATCAGCCATTGCAGTTTAAAAAACGCGATGAACGGATCCCGCGGGAGCCACGGCTCGTGATATCCTCCGGTCCATGCGTAAAAGTACGTCGCGTAGTAGACGACAAAGGGCACAATGGTGCTAACAGGAATCCATCGATGAAAGGCCTTACGTGTCGCCGGGCTTCTCACCAAAAACCAGGCCCACACCAGGAGGATGGCCTGGGCCCCGATCCATTCCGCGGCCAGGCCCAGACCCAGCAGCACCCCCAAACCAATCCATCGGAATGCTCCTACCCGCTGTGCCTGCACCAACCGATTGGTAATGGTTAGGGTTAACCATAGCGAGCCCATCACGAAAGTAACCGCCGGAGCATCAGGCAGAGCTACTCGCGACATCACAATCGAGAGACCGTCGATCGCGGTCAGCCCGGCAGCCCCGACCGCGATAGCGCGGTGGTGAAAGAGTTCCCAGGCCACTCCCGCCGCCATTAGGGGGACCATCGCCCCGAGCGCCATGGCCGGCAGCCGCCAGACCAGCGGATGCTGCCCGAAGAGAACGATCGCTAACGCGACAAGCTCTTTGGACAGGGGCGGGTGCGACAAGAGATTCGGGTCGATGCCGGGAATCATGTTCTTGACGCCGGCAATGGGAGGTCGGCGCAAGAGCACATCGGCAGCCGGCACATAATAAAATTCGTCATAGATTAAGCCTGGATATCCGGCAAGACCGATAAGACGCAGGATCAAACCTAGCACGCCAATCATGGCCAACGTTACCGGATACCACACCGGTCTCGTTTTGAGCTGCGGCAGAGACCGATCACGCACGTGCGGATATGCCATACTCAGCTCCTAATTGTCTGGGACCGATACCCTGTTTAGGTGGTTCGATAGTTGGTAAACATCAATTCGATGCCAAAGTCCTGGCTCTTTAAGAACTGAATTGCGGCCTGCAAATCGTCTCGATTCTTCCCGCTGACGCGGATGGCATCGCCTTGAATTTGCGCGTCCACTTTCATCTTTTGCCCGCGAATGGCCTTTTGAATCTTCTTGGCCACGTCTGTGGCAATGCCGGCCTTGATATTGACGGCGACCCGTTGACGGGCCATGCCATGCGACTCCGCCGGGTGAAATTCCAGAAACCTTAACGAGACTTGACGGCGCGCCATCTTCTCGCCAAGCACTGTCTTGAGCGCGTCCATGACCATCCCTTCGGGCGCGTCCAAGGTGATGACCCTACGGGTCTGGTCGTAGTCTATCTGAATCTCCTGTCCACGAAAGTCGTAGCGGGTATTAGCCTCGCGTCGCGTTTGGTCAATGGCATTGAGCACCTCCGACCAATCCGGCTCCGACACAATATCAAACGAACTGTCCTTGGCCATGATGCCGCTTACGCCCCCAGACGCCGTTGGTGTTCAATTTTCATGCATTTGTTCTGCACGAACTCAAGCCCGCCCGCATCCGCAATCGCTTCGGCCACCTCGTTTTCAATGCCTAACTGCAACCAGAGTGCCTTGGCCCCGATGCGCACCGCCGACTCTGCGACCGGCGGCGTATCCTCCGCTTTGCGAAACACGTCGACAACATCGACCGGTTCCGGAATGTCTTCGAGCCGCGCGTAGACTTTTTCACCCAGAATGGTTTCACCTCGTGGGTACACCGGGATAATGCGGTAGCCGTGATCCTGCATGTATTGGGCCACGCGGTAACTATCCCGCTCCGGCTTGGGTGACAGACCAACCACCGCAATGGTGCGGCTGCTTTTCAACAATTCATCAATCCTTGCTTCACTCATGCTATCCCCGCTTCCTCACTTAGGTTTGGTCTCAGTATAGCGAAGCGCGTTGCCTCATGTCACCTGGGGGTCATCCGGCCTATCCGCCCATCCCATACCAGTTTTCGGAAAGGCGGTTTATAATAGGGTCAGTGGAAAAGGCGGGTGAGTGCGTTTTGGATAAAAAAGACCCAATCCCCTTTCAAAGCCGAAAGCGTCAGCGAGCCCAGCGTAAGGTGCCGCCGAGAAAGGGTGCCGTGAAACCGCGTTCGTCGTCGGTGCGGCCTGTCGGTCCTCGCGGGGGCGAAACCGATGATGTGCGGGACTACTGGCATCGGTTCCTGCGCCATCCCCTGTCCGGTCCAGGGCGCCTCTTATGGACGGAGCGCATGCTGTGGGGCAACGCTCTGCTCGCGGCGCTTTTGACTACGGCCGGGATTGTCGTTGAGTTTGGCTTCCGATTCCTCACGATAATTTCCGTATTCATTAACGCCTTCTTTCTATTTTTCCTGGCGTACTACATGTTCCCATGGGTGGTCGATTGGATCTTCCACCGACAGCACGTACACGCCAGCACGGTTGACGGGCTTAAAGTCGAAATGATTGTGCTGTCAGGATGGCTTGTCATTGCCAGCCTCGCCCACCTGGTGCCGTTCTATGCTCCACTGCCGTATTCGGCTGCGCTTTTGGCATGTGGAATATTAGCACTATTCGCCGTACATCGCCGCGTACGCGCCTCTTGGGTCAAGACGGCTTTGGCCACCGCCGGCGGTGCTTTGTCGGTAGCGGTGGTTATGGCCATCCTCTCATCCTTTTAGTCTTTAAAGGGGTACGCGGTAGGTAGCGCGTAGCCTCGAGACTCTCTTGGGTCGCGAACCCATGCCGAACCAAACGTGCGCGATTAGCGCATCCTGTTCCCTAAACACTCACGAAGTACGAGCGGAGGGACGTTCGATGCCTAACATGCAGCAATATAATAGACGCGACTGTTGATATTGGTTGTGCTTATCTCATGGCCGACCCGGATGATCGTGATCGTGAATACCGCAATTTATTCTGCGCTTAAAAACGGTGCCCGGCTGTATTTTGTTGCTGGAACTACCGCACAGCCTTACCCAGCAACTCATAACGTATTCCGCTGGTACCATGGAGCAACCGAAATTGAAGCCTGGATTCCGGCTGTCGTTGGCGGTGCGCGAAAGCCCGTCGCAAATTGGTGCCGTGAGTTACAGAATGCGGGCTTCACAATTCTGTGGGCGGAGGAACGCGATACAAAGTTAGTCTGCCGATAGAGGCGCATATCCTTGCAAAAAAGCGGAGAGCGAGATTGAGTCGGCGGGCTAGCCCGCTTGGCCCCCTCTTGGCCGTTGGCCTAAGAAGGCGCAGTATCCGCAGGATGGGAATGCGCGGGTATTGTATTCAAGACTTCCGCGAAGGCCTGAAGTCTGGCTGCCACACTACCCATCACCGTACTTGGTTCATCCGATGGCACTCCAGCCGGTATGCCGGTCAGTATTTCGATGCCCTGATCAACGGTGTCGACCGCCCATACATGAAACATCCCCGACCGGAGGGCTGCCTGAACTTCGCCGGGCACCATCAAATTACGGCGATTGGCTGAAGGAATCATCACCCCTTCCTTTCCCGAAAGGCCCCGGCTTTGGCAGGCTCGAAAGAAACCGGCAATCTTCTGATTAACGCCGCCAATCGGTTGCACCCGCCCATACTGGTCGACCGAACCGGTCACGGCAATCCCCTGCGCAATGCCGATACCGGAAAGGGCCGACAGCAGCGCGTACAATTCTGCGCTGGAGGCGCTGTCTCCGTCGACAGCATCGTACATCTGCTCAAAGCCGATACTGGCGCTTAGAGCGAGTTGGCGGTCCGTGCCAAAGCGGCCAGAGAAAAAGCCGATTAATGTTAGCACGCCCTTGCTATGGGTCACACCCGACTGACGAGTTTGCCGCTCAATGTTGACAATGCCACGCTCCCCTGCCCAGACACGGGCGGTGATGCGCGACGGGTGGCCAAAGGGCGCATCCCCGGCGCTTAATACCGCCAAGCCGTTAACTTGGCCGACTTGGATGCCCTCGGTAGCAATTAACAGAGTGCCATCTAAAATGAGGCGCTGCATCAGATCGGCCGGGCCGGCTGACCGGTCCCGTCGAGCTTCCATGGCTGCTTCAACATCGCCCTTTTCGATGATCCCGCCCGCTTCACCGCGCGCCCAGACCTCCGCCTCCTTCATGACAGCCAAAAGCTCACCGACCCGGGTAGACAAACGATCTTGATCCTCACTCAGTTCCGCTGCAAATTCCAATAAGCGCGCCGCCGCACCGGGGCTTAAGCTCATCGCCGACGGCACCGCGTCATAGAGAATCCGAACTAATTGGCTCCGCGAGTCTTCCGTACTAAGCATGTCCGGCGCGAAATCCGCTTTGACCGTAAACAGTCGGCGGAAATCTGGATCGCCGTTATATAACGCGTAGTAGGCCGAAGCCGAACCAATCAATACAATAGTGAGATTGAGAGGGATCGGTTGCGGCTGGAAGATCGAGGGCCGCATCCAATTGATCGCCTCCGGCGCGTTTTCCACCTTGACCGCACCTTCTCTCAGAACTCGTTTCAATGTTCCGTAAGCGTACGGCTCCGCCAGCAAGTCCTCGGCCATAAGCACCAGATACCCGCCATTAGCGTTCAAAACACTTCCCGCCACAATGCCACCAAGCCCCGCTAGCATGGTGCCCTGCACCTGGGTATAATGAATCTGGCCAAAGAGCTTGGCAAAACTGGGATTAGTTTCGAGAATGACCGGTGCCCCGCTTCCGGCGGCATGTTCGACAATGACACGAACGGCGTAGCGGCCGGCCCACAGGGTGGAATCATCCTGATTATCACGCCGTAGCTCATCCAGATACCGAAGCGCGTTCTCCAATATCTGGCTGAAATATTGGCTGGCCTTCGATTCCTGATACGGTGCGGCATAGGTTTCAATGAGATGAGCAGCAGCGTTGTGAGCCACTTCGTGGTCCAAGCGGACAACCGCTTGGCGCGCTTCCCGGTCCAAGGTTCGCATGCGATGCAGCATCAATTGCATGGGCTCTTGCAGCTGGGCCTGGTGTGCCTTCATCGTCTCTTTGAGGCGCGCAGGCAGTCCCTCAAACTCTTCCGCCCGAAACGGTTGACCGTCCGGTCGTAGCGGCGCCGTTAGGATTTGGCCGGTGGGCGCGGTCTGTATGGAAAATCCCAACTGACGCGCCTGGTCGCTTAGTTCCTGCCACAAGTGGCTTTGCTTGGTCTCAAACTCCTGCAGCAGCGACTGCCGATGATGAGCGTAGCTTTCGGCGTCGAACGCATCCCGCAAGGTTTCGTAGAGCCTATGGACGAATTCCTCCACGTCGCGTTGAAAGTGGCGGGCGCGGCCCGGGCCGAGCGCGACCGCCTCGGGTTCATTCTCTCGGTCAAACTGCGGAACATAGCACCAGTCCTGCGGAGTGGGGCGAGATGCGGCCCAGCCGCGCAGCTTGCGCTGAATGAAGGTTCGCTTGCCGGTCCCGGCTGGACCCACCAAGAACAGATGGGTATTTATTGCTAAAGCGAAGTCTACCGCTCGCTCGGCGCGTTCTTGGCCCACCAATCCCACAACGGGGCCGTGACTGGGAGTGATGTCGGATTCCTGATAGGTTTTACGGGCTCGCTCCCACGGCACCTCCCATAGATTAGACGCCATCACTACCCCTCCCTACTTCCTTCACTGTAATGGATCGCACATTTCTGCTATACGTCCGCCAGGGCACTTTTTTGCCGGTCATTTGGACCAACGCCACGGGCTCCTCTCCCCGGATCCAGTGAAGGGTGTCAACACCTGACGGCAGACTGAAAAGTCGGTCCGGAATGCCTGTCACGAGCGGTTCGAGGAGCAATATGACGCCTGGCTAATTGGCCTAGGTCACTCGGAAGGTGAACGCACCCGCGTGCTGAATTCGACCATGGCCTACCAGCACCTTCAACCGTGCTAATGGCAATCCATGCAACACCTTTGATCAAACACCCGCATAGCAATGATAGATCAGAGTGTCATCCAACTTCCATGGCGAAGCCTCAGCGTTCAGGCCGAGGAGGGGCACCTCTTGTCTCTTTCTCAACTCACATACCGCCCAGCATACTGCCAGCCGTCTCCGCGTTGCAGAACATGGCAGTATTTATACGCAATGCCCTGGGCCACTTTGTGACCCTCGATCACGATATCGAAGCGGCCCGTGGCCGGAATCGTCACGTGGCCGGACCCGATGCCCCGGTGTACTTCCCGCAAGACACCACGGCTTGGACGAGATCGCCGGTGTTGCTTGGTCGGGCCAGATGTCGAATCGGAAAGCTGTCTTGGTCCGTCCGGCAGCGGTGCCGGTTGCCACGGCCCTGCGCCGGCCAGACTTGGACGTACGCGGGCAGTGCGGTGAAGGATGTGGGGGTGCTTTCGCCGGCAGAGAGCGTCGTAGTAGTGCTCCTTGGGAAAACCGTGCTCAGTGCGTTGCTTCTTGGTGCGTCCGCCTGATCCCCCTTCGACCGACCGCCCTGTAGCTCTCAACTGTTCATACAGCCGCCAGTGCGTGGCGTTCACCATCGCGGCCTCCTTCAGCGTCTTCTGGGTCTGAGCTTGGATGGCCGGATACTCAAATTCGGCGGCGATGCGGTTGTGCTTCTTGAGGTTGCAGGGCGCGCACGCCAGTGTCGGGTTGCTGACCCGATCCGTCCCCACCACGGCTCTCCCGCACGATGTATTCCACTTGCAGGGGGACATCGGTCCAACCGCAGTAGGCACAGCGGTGCCCCCACTTCTCCAGGAGGCACTCCCGTACTTCGTAGCCCAGGAGCGTCCCTGGCCGATAGGCTACCCCGCTGTTCGGGATTTTCGAGCTTCTGCGTGTCGAACTTGACGTGTGCCACACTCAGATGCGTGATGGGTGCCAGCTTCCGGATCTTCGCCAGGGCATGGAGCGTCTGGTCTACTCGGGATTGCAAGCTCGGGGGAAGCCACCCAGCCTTCCGCTTTCGGTTCTGAAAGCGCGGCCTCCGATAGCGGGTCTTGCGAGACCGGCGCCCTCTTAGGAGAGCCCTCCGGGTATCCAGCCGGGCTTTGATGTGAGCTTTGTGCACGAGGATGCCGTAGAAGATGACCTTTAAGCCTCTGGCTCCCTCAAAGATGCTAACCACTCCCGTCTCTTTTGCTCCCGGGATCGAACTTGGCCCGGAGGGGCTGGAAAGCCGAGTCCGCCGCCGTGCGATCCTTGGTTCAGCGGCGAGCCTTCAGAAACCCGTCCCCGCCAGGAGACCTCGGCGCTGGATGCTTAGCCTAATCAATGATTCGGGATTATCAGGCCATCGGGCGCACGTGGTTTCCCAAGGGTCAACAAAAACAAATCCCCACCTATGGAAAACGTTGGGGCGCCAAATTATTAGGAACGCTGAATTATGGCACCGGGGAAGTGCTATGGCATCACGCCAACCACCATGATGCGGCTGTGTTTCTCGCGTTTCTGAAGCAGGTCGTCGAGCACTGCCCCGGCAAGCGCATCGTGATGATTTTGAATCACGCGCGGATCCACCAGCCAAGCTCATTCAAAGACGGTAGCCGCCACTGTGGATGCCGTCGCAGGTTCACGAAGCGCGTGAACGCAGACCCGGAACAAACCATCAAGCGCCTCTGTTGGAATTAGGCCGCGCGAACGCGCGGCACCACGAAGCGGTCCTGCTCAACGCCCCGGCGTACGCGGGGCGGCTTGGCGTGTCCGCCACCCAGCGTCTCCTCTCGGGTCACCATGTTTCGGCCATGATTGCCTACGGCGGGAGTCGGCATCCACTTATCGCCTTTTGCAACCTTTTGACCGGGTATATATAGGCTCAGGCGTAACCAGTTTCAGCGCAGCCGCGTACGACGCAACCCGGAACGTTATCATCGGCTCAGAGGCCACCACTGGAAAGGACTTAGGCAGTCCCCGGAACGCCTGCTTCCGGTTATCGCGCCGACGAGGACGCCATAGGCGGTTCGGCTGGAATCGCAGGTGCGGGACGACGCCGGGCGGCCCTGCCAATCAGCCAAGGACTAAATGGGGTCAAGCCGATCAACAACATCGCACCCACCGATCCCGCCACCAACAACGCCACAGTCAGTCCGGCCAGCCAGTACGAGGGATGGTATAGATTCAGGCGCACCAACAAGTCTGTCCAGTATTGGAGTAGCATGGGATGGACTAAATAGATGCCAAAACTAATGTCTGACACCAGCTTGATTAAAGCCCAGCGTCCAGGGCTGGCCAGTCGCTGCGCTTCATAGCGGACCCCCACGGCCGCCAAGAGCACAATACTCATCATCGCCCATGGCACCATGGCCGGTTGAATAACCGCCTCGCCCAGCAGAAGATTGTGCCCCACATATGTCTCAAGGACGAACTGGATCAGCATCACTAAGGCCATTCCTAAACTGAGCCACACCACCGTGCCCAAATGGTTCTGAAGCCAATGACGGACCCGCGCCCAATGTAGGGCGGCCACGCCTCCCATGACGAAGTATACGGCATAGGTCCACACCTCGTCATTCATGTAGCGGTTGACAAAACCGCCGTGTCGATAGTATTGGTCATAGGTCATGAGTGCCATTTGCAGTACGAACGCCACCGCCACGACCCACACGGGGTGCTTCTTACCCACCTTCATCAAAGCCAGAAACAGGGGCAAAACCAGATAAAACTGCATGGTGATAAGTAGGTAATACAAGTGGAACCAAGCGCCGCCAGTCCAGAGATCGTGCCCATACTCCGCTAAGAATGGAATTAAGCCGGGAAATCCGCGGAATAAGAGAATATAGGCAGCACTCCAAATGAGATAAGGAAACAGGACCAGCTTATACCGCTTAAGCCATACTTGAATCCAGTTGTTCTTCTTGCCGTACAGGGAATAGGTTAGAACAAAACCGGTCAGCGCCATGAACGACTCGCGGGTAAAGTGCATGATGGCCAAAATCGCCCCTGACAGCACCCATTCTCCGCCATTGGCCATGAACCAGGTGGAATGGACCACCACAACCGATACAATCGTAAGCGCCCGAACGAAGTCGGCGGCCTCAACGTAACCCTTTTTCGGCCAGGTTACCGCTGCCATCCGCGAACCTCCCCGACGCGACGGCGGAGGTCTTGGCGAGCCACCTTGCCGGTGCTGCCTTTGGGCAGGCTCTTGACCACGAAATACGCTGCCGGACACTTGAATTTGGCCAATCCTTTAGCCGCCCAGTCGTCTAACCCATCGATGGTGAGGGCTTCTTCATCATGGGCCACCACAAAAGCCACCGGTTCCTCACCTAAGATCGGGTGCGGCCGTCCCACCACGGCGCAATCTGCGACATCGGGATGCATCAAAAGCCATTCCTCCACCTCCCGCGGGAAGATTTTCTCACCGCCGCGGTTGATAATATCGCGACTGCGACCATCCAGGTACAGATACCCGCTTGCGTCGATATGACCTAAATCACCGGTCGGGTACCATCCGCCGCGCATTACCTTCCGAGCCCATCGGTTGGGCCCCCACGACGGATCCAAAACCCCCGGTCCCCGGATTTCCACCCCGCCCCGCTCGCCCACGCGCAGCGGCTGCCCCGACGAACCGACTACTCGCACCTCTATGCCCCGGGGGATTCCCACTGAGCCGGCCCGGTTACCACGACCGGGCAGCGGGTTGGCTGTGATTTGACTGGACGCTTCAGTCATTCCATACGTCTCAACAATTTCAATGTGGAACCGAGATTCAATCCGTTCGCGCGTGGCTGACGGAAGCGGGGCCGAGGCCGACCGGATAAATCGGATCCGTTCCGGATGCATCGGCGCTTCCGGCCGCTGACTCAGCACCCGCAGAATCGAGGGCACCGCATTAATCCAGGTGACGCGCTCTTGCTCTACCAAGTCCCAAAACGCCGAGGCATGAAATCCGTCCGAAACCACCAGTGTGCTCCCCGCTCTAAGACTACCGAGTACTGCCACCACCAGCGCATTGATGTGAAAGAGTGGTAACGGCGACAATCCGCGTTCATCCGGGCGAAGTCCATGCGCGGCGACCACCTGTCCAGCTGTGTGCCAGAGCGCTTCAAAGGACAGACCGACCGGCTTC
Organism: Bacillota bacterium; assembly: GCA_021820965.1. Classification (GTDB taxonomy): domain Bacteria; phylum Bacillota; class Sulfobacillia; order Sulfobacillales; family Sulfobacillaceae; genus Sulfobacillus_B. The sequence goes on from JAKACZ010000001.1 coordinate 116,097, forward strand.
GGATCGCCCGTCGACCCAGACGTTAAGAGAATCAGACCGCCAGTTTTTTCATCGCGCGGCACCACCACCGGGGCGTTCACGACCGGAACGGGCCGGCGCTGGCCGTCAAACAGCACAGTGCTACCGCTCTTATCCAGCGTGCGTCGCACATCATCCTCGGGGGCGGAGGGATTGATCGGTACCGCCACCGCGTTAATGGCCAACAGCGCCGAAAACCATAGGATAAATGCACCGGGGTCGGCGATTTTTAGGGCAACCCGCAGTCCAGAGGCCAAGCCCCAGGTCTTTAACACCTCGGCGCGATCGGCCACCTCAGCAACAAACTGCTCGTACGTCCACCGTTCCCCGGAATCGGTGACTAGGTACTCCCGATTGGACCTCAGCTCAGGCAAGATGGCGGCTAAACTGTGTGTCCGTTGTCGTGCCATTGTCTCCTCCTAGCGCTCATAGCATGTGGTAAACCGAAGTGGTCCATCCCTGGTTGGTATCGCAAATACAGTACAAACCGAAGGCGAAACAAATCCGGAGTATGCCACGACTCGTCTTGGTCCGATATCGCTGTAATCATAACAGTCCCAGATAAACCCGGCCTGAATCCAACCTAAAGGTTTCCTGAAGTTGACGTAGTCCGCCTTAAGCGCGAAACGATCCAATTACCAGCCCGATGATTGCGCCGACCAAAGCAGACAGGGACACCAGCACACCAAAACTCAGTGCACTCTTTACCAGAGAGGTTCGTGTAAGAACGCCCTTCACCGCTCCCAGCGTCAGAGCGCCGGCCATTGATATGGCCCAGCTCACATCGCGGGCGGTAACGAGGGAAAGGGGAAGCAAATACGGGAGTAGCGGCGGGGTCGATCCCACTATCACCGACAACCCCATTACCAGCGAGTTTTTGAGCGGCGTTTCCGCACGGTTTTGATGGATGCCAAGGTGCTCTCGGGCCATGAACTTTAGCCAGCGCGGGCGGCTTTGGACAATACTTGCGGTGACGCCGGGTACACTGGAGCGCGGCACTCCAATATCACCCAGCAGGCGCGCTACATGATGGCGCTCGCGATGCGGGTGGCTGCGGATGGCTCGTTCCTGATCCGAAATTTCTTTTTTCATAAAGTCGTTTTCAGACTTTGTTGCAAGGTAAGAACCGACCGCCATCGACACCATGTTGGCGCCCACGGCCGATAGACCGGCAATCACCACCGAAAAATGACCTTGATGTGATAACGCTTCACCCGAGACCAATCCAATCGTGGCAACCAGTCCATCGTTCAGCCCAAAGATTCCTTCTCGCACGAGCCCGCTCTGACTCTTGTCGGACCGATTCAGCGGCTTTTTCCCACCAATGTAGCGGCTGCGGTTGATGCGGATGCGTGGTCGGCCGCTTTGGATCTCAGACATGAAGACACCCCCCCGACAGTGTCTCCCTAGAATACGCCGGTTATCACACAGGAGTCGCGGATCACTGCGGGCGGGGGCGCTGTAAAAAGCGATCCAAAGCCTCCCGATCCGAATCATGCATGCTTGGGCGGGGCACCTCCGACGGTACCCACCATTTAAGTTCCGCCAGTTCGCCCAGGTCGGGGGCCAGTTGGCCGGGATCGCCTGCGTTCACTGCGTTCACTGCATTCACTGCCTTCAGGCGGCAGCGATAATAGAAGCGGAGCGAGTGAAACGGATGGCCAAACATGGCGATATAGCCTTCGGCCACGTGAATCAACTCTTGCGTGACAATGGCAAGCCCGGTTTCTTCCCGAAACTCGCGTGCCATACCCTCGTCCATGCGCTCAAACGGCTCTACTCCGCCCCCGGGAAAGTCCCAAAGTCCAGTAAACCGGGACCGGCTCAATAAGATACGGCCCTGGTGTTGCAAGATCCCGTAACCGGCCGGACGAAATCGCACACTGTCCGCCGGGTACTGTTTAACCTGACCAAAAAAGTCTGGACACTCGATCTCCCGGCCCTTTCCCGACGGCGGCTTCATCTTTTGCTGTTCCTCCTTTTCTCGCGCACGCATCTTCCGCTATGCTAGCATTAATGACTTTATCACGTCTGGAGGCTCCCCCCGATGCTGGATCACATCATTCCCATCGCATTAACGCCATTTCATGACGATGGCGGACTCGACCTGGACAGTATTCCGACGCTCCAGGCCTTCTATCGCCGCCAAGGGGCGTCAGCTCTGATTGTACTGGGAATCATGGGTGAAGCTCATGCGCTGTCCGACCAAGAGCGCGAAGCGGTCATTGCCGCCTACGTTGCCACATCAGGCGATCTGCCCATCATTGCCACCGTATCCGCGCCAGCCACCGAGGTCGCGTGCGAGCGCGCCCGCCGAGCACGCCAATTGGGTGCCCACTACGTCATGGCAGCGCCGCCGCCCGGCGTCACCGATGTGACCCAGCTGACCCGCCATTTCAGCCAAATCGCCACGGCCGCCGACTGCCCCTGGGTATTGCAGGACGAGCCGGTCACCACCGGCGTGCGCCTGCCGCCTGACGTCATCGCAAGCCTAGCTACGGCCGTTCCCAGCTTGACCGCCGTGAAGGTCGAGGATGTTCCTACTCCGTCCAAAATTGACGCACTTCACCGGCTGCTTCCGAAAACAGACCTCTTCGGCGGGCTCGGGGGCCTGTACCTCTTTGAAGAACTTCAACATGGAGCGCGCGGCTCTATGACCGGCTTTAGCTACCCTGACATCCTCGGCCGGGTGATGGACCGGTTCGCCTACGATGCCGAAGGCGCGCGCGCCCTCTTTTATCAATATCTGCCCCTGATTCGGTATGAAGCCCAACTCGGCGTACGAGGCATCGCCATCCGCAAGGCGCTCTTCTATCGCCGGGGGCTCATCGCGTCGCCCGTGGTGCGAGCGCCGGCGGCACCGGCCGATCCTGTGATTCAAGCGGATTTACTCGACTTGGTGAAAGCCCTGCGACTCCCGCTGACCGCGCAAGAAGGCCCGGTATAAATAGCGGGCTAGATGCTCGACTTCGGCGGGCAATTCTCGCTGCTGCACTCCCTGAGTCATCTCAAGCTGGCATCCGGGATTGACCACAAGCACGCGGTCAGGGAAGCGCTCCTGCACTTCGGTCATCTTTTCGACCAAAATGCGTGAGGCCCAGTCGGGATGCTGGATGTTGTATATGCCGGCAGAGCCGCAGCATCGATCCTGACCGGGGATCGGCACAAACGTGTCACCCTCCACGGCCGCCGCGAGTTTCGCGGGAACGTCTCCCCCGCCCTCGACGTTTAACAGGTGGCACGAATTTTGCAGGGTGACACGCTCTCCAGTCCCGACGAAACGCAGCGGTCGCCCCTCGATGAGGGCGGTCCAATCTTTCACCCGGCGGCTGAAGCGGTCGGCCCGCTCGCTCCAATCCGGGTCGGACGCGAATAGCTCTCCGTATTCCGACAGCATCGCACCACACCCGCCGGCTGTATTCACGACAGGGACGGCTCCTGTGCCTTCAAAAGCCTCAATATTGCGGCGGGCCAACGCGCGCGCCTCCTCGCTCCGCCCCGCATGCCACGCCAGCGCTCCGCAGCAGGTTTGCATCGCGGGTGTCTTGACCTCATATCCGACCGCAGCAAGAAGTTCAACCGCCGCCCGGTTCGCATCGTGGTACAAAGCCTCTTGCACGCACCCCTGGAAAAAGGAAGCCTTCCCCTGTGCCGGGGAGACCCGCGGTGCAGGTGGAATCATTTCGGGATGATACGCTAGCATCGGCATCAGCGATTTAAGGGCGGACGGCATGGGCAGGTGCTGGGCCCGTTTCCCCCATCGGGCCAGCCGTCCCAGCCGCTTGGGACTCTTAGTCAGGCGCAAAAGCATGCGCGGAACAAAACTCAGACCACGATGCCTAGGACGGGTACCGTCCAACACCGCCTTGCCCGCCTCGAGAATGCGATGGTACTGTACCCCGGAAGGGCACGCGGTTTCGCAGGCACGGCACCCCAAACAATAAGTGAGGCTGGCTTCAAGCCCGTCGCCCGCCGCAATTTCGTCGTTAAGCACACCCTCTACCATGGCAATGCGTCCTCGCGGTGAATCCAGCTCGTTACCGGTGAGCCGATAGGTTGGGCAAGCAGGCAGGCAAAAGCCGCACTTATTGCAGTGGTTAATCTCCGCCATGGCCAGTTCAAATCGCTTCTCCATGTGAATGCCTACCAGATCAGCGCATGACCCGGCACCGGGCGGCGAAACCGCTCAATAAAACTTTTGAGCTCGGGGTCTGCTGGCACATTTTCCACGGTGGGATCTCCATTTTCGTCCGGCAGTCCCTCCTTGAGAGTGTAGCCGTCGTTTAGGTCGTCAATTCGGTCAATAAATAACACGCCATCCAGATGATCAATTTCATGCTGCAAAATCCGCGCATCAAAACCCTCGTATTTGCGTCGGAATGGTTTACCGTCAGCAACCATCCCGGTGAGTTCGATCATCTCTGCCCGTCGCGTGGGACAATAGAAGCCGGGCACGGACAAACAGCCGTCGTAGTCCTTGACCTCACCGCGGGTGTGGATAATTTTGGGATTGAAAATGACTTCCGGTTCCTCCATCTCGTGACCCTTCCAGATGAACGCGCGCGCCGACGATCCAATTTGGGGGGCTGCAATACCGTATGCCGACACCGTGTCCCAAGTGTCGAAAAAGTCTTCAACTAGTTGCTGCTCTTGATTGCCAATGCCCTTGGCCCTTTTCGTACGCTGCCGCAAGAAGGTATTGTTCTCCGGCAACATCCATATTCGTTGCTTCAACATTGTCCTCCGCTGCTGTAGTCTTCGTTATCACGTTCCGTCGATGGAATTGGTACAATTCCCAGCCGACGAAACCGATCCTCCATGTACTCCACAGGAGTATGCTCGACCCCATTAAATCCTGGCTTAGTGTAGATGTCCCATGCGTCGGGAAACACCTCTTTGAGAATTCGTCGGATGCGTCGGCCAGCCGAATCGGCGTCTGTCACGACCACGACTTGCCGATGGCGGGCCATCCACCGCAGCCGGATGAGCCGGTCTTGTCCAGGCATCCCGTAGGTCATCGCAATCGGAACACTTTCAGGCAGAAAGTTCCTTAAGCGCTTGGCGTCATTCTTGCCTTCTACAATGACGAAAAACCCGTCCACGCCGATCCCTCCTCCAGAATGCAAAGCAGGTTGGGATCACCCCCTCGGCGCTTTCTTGGTTTTATGCTACCATGTGTGCGGTTGAAAGAGAAGCAACAGCGCCCTGTGCCCGAGACCCTGGTGAGGCAATGCCGTTTGGGCCTCTTTTGCATTCGTACTCCCCTGCAATCGGCCCTTTGAGCGAGGGGGACTTTAAAATGATCCCCTGAACCCTCAGACCCATGCCCTTTCTTAACTCTTACGATTCGAGTTGAGTCCTCACACGATGTCGTGCAAGAATCGGTGATATGTCTGTGCAGTTTTGTCGTCCGGTTTCAAAACGGCGACAGGCCTCACGATCTTTCGAAACGCCTTCACAACTCGTTCAGAACGGAGGCATCCCCAGCGGATCCCGATAAAGGCACCGGCGTACGTCCCAAGGTACGTCGGTGCCTTACGTCGCCTTTTACGATTCCGACGCAATCTTCTCTTGGATCATCTCACGAAGCTTCATCTTTTGAATCTTGCCTCCTGGACCCAGCGGCATCTGATCCAGCGTCTCAACGCGTTCCGGCCATTTGTACTTGGCCACCGCGCGTTCGGTTAAGAACGCCTGGAAGTCCGCCACGGTCAGGGCGGTACCGGACTTTGGCACCACAAAGGCGCACACACGCTCCCCCAGCACGGGGTCCGGCATTCCCACAATAGCGATGTCGCGCACACTAGGGTGGGAAGCGAGTAAATCCTCGAGCTCTTTGGGGAAAATGTTTTGGCTCCCGCGCAAGATCATATCCTTCTTCCGTCCGACCACCCTGAGGTAGCCATCCTCGTCGTAAACTCCGAGGTCACCGGTGTACTGATAGCCTGCCCAGGGATCGCCGTCGTCGTTCTCGTGGTAAGTCGCCCGGCTGTCCTCAATGTTGTCCCAGTAACCGTGGTGGATGTTCCAGATGAGGATCTCGCCCACTTCGCCGGGGCCTAGCCGCCGTCCCTCAGCGTCGATGACCGGCACATCGAATCCCTCAAACGGCACACCGGCTGCACCCACGAGATGTTCATGGCTAATCCCGGGAAGGATCGGCCCCATGCATCCACCCACCTCGGAGGTTCCATACACGTTGAAGCTGGGCACCCCATGGCGCAGCAGCTTTTCTATCACCTCTAAAGACATCGGCGCCCCGGAGTAACTCACTAACCGCAAGGTTTTGATATCCTCGGGATTGAACGCCTCATGAGTCACGACCCGGGTAATCAGGGCCGGGTTCCAGACCCAGATGGTCACCTCTTCCTCACCAGTGAGGTCAATCACCGTTTTTTCGTCGAATTCGGTGAGGTAAAAAGTGCGGCCGCCGGTGTAGAGCGGCGTGTGCACTCCCCACAGACGTCCGGAACCCCCGCTTAAGGGTCCAATCAAGAGGCGCGTGTCATAGAGATTGTGTCCCGCACGCTCGGCGATTGCCACACTGTGAACATGAAACCAGTCGATAGTCGTTCGCTTAGATAATTTCGGCACCCCGGTCGTTCCTGCGGTCGGCAAAAGCTCGTGGACTGCCAACGGATCGGTGTGAAGATAATCCAGGTCACTCTCGTGATATTTGTTAAAAATGGACGGCTCAAGATAGTCGGTCAAATTTTCCACCCCGGGCGGCAGAGTCTCACCTTCGCGAGGCAGTGCAAGAATCCGCATGTCTGGAACCCATTGGCGTGCTTCCAGGTACCACTCCGCAAACTCCCGGCCGTGCCACTCAGATACCACCACTGCGACGCTGGGCCGCAGCCGCTGGATGACTCCCACGGTCTCGCTCTTCCCCAAGTCCACATTGAGACCGGCGTGAATCATGCTGAGCTTGGACGTCACCATATCTAAATACGCACTTTCTACGGTATTGGGAAGATGCGACAGCATCACTGAGCCTCTGGGAATTCCCGCCTCCAAGAGATGAAAAATGATGGCGTTGACATCACGATAAACCTGGGCCCAAGTGCGGCGGCGGCGCTTCTCCGGCTCGATGCCGTAAAAGCTATCGGACATGGCTTCCCGGTCTCCGTATAACGTCGCATTGCGCTTTAAGAGGTCCCACTGAACCCAGTCAAAATGCCGCCCGCCCAGTTCCCTCGAACGGATAATCTGCTCAAATCGGAATAACGACTCTGAATTCACCACTCTTCCTCCTGTCTTGCTACTTAGTCATTTATGTTAGGCCCGCGTAGTAACCGAGCCGGATTTCTGCATTGAAATCGAAATGTCCTCCTTATTCCGTAAAATTGCCGGGCCGGCCAATCCAGCGCGGATGACTCCCAATAGCAAGTGACGTGTACGGATGCGAATACCGCAAGAGAGACCGTTTACAGAGGACATGAACCCACCCTTGCTAAGGCCAGGCCATTGCGGCTCCCGGCTGCTCTCTCACCGGGGAGGGGACGCCGCTTTAGGGCAGGAAGGCTCGATAGCGACAGGCCCACTGGGCGTTTGATGCACCTTAGCTCTCCTTTAGCTCTATAGCGCGTAGAGGAACCCAGGGTTGGCCGTTGGTGTCGCTGCGGATGAGACACCCCGCCTGTGACCACGTGTTGTAAGCCACCCGTCAAGATGAGGTGTTAACATAATAAGGCCCGGAAACCTTACGGCCCGGGCCCATGTCTATGGCACGTCGCTCTAAAACGCGTTTTCTCCCAATATCTCACGTCCCACAATAAGGGTATGCACTTCATAGGTCCCTTCGTAGGTATCTACCGTCTCCAGGTTGGCCAGGTGGCGCATGGGACCATAGTCGGTGCTGATGCCGTTTCCGCCTAAAAGCTCCCGGGCCGTGCGCGCCACCTCAAGCGCGCTGCGGGCATTATCGCGCTTAGCTAAGGAAACTTGAGGATATCTAAGCGCGCCCTGATCATATAGCCGTCCCAACTGCAGCGCTTTCAACTGCATTGACACCACCCGCGACACCATGTCGGCCACGCGCTCCTGAACCAATTGCGTGGCCGCGATGGGCCGCCCAAAGGCGATCCGGGTCTTAGTGTAGGCGGCGGCCTCCTGTAAACAGTCGAGCGCCGCTCCCACCGCGCCGAAGGCAATGCCAAACCGCGCCTGGGTGAGACAGCTAAGCGGCGATCCCAATCCCTGCGAGTGAGGCAGCAACGCCTCCTCTCCTACCTCCACGTTATCCAAATAGAGTTCTGAGGTGACTGACATACGCATGGACGCCTTGGTCTCAATCCGGCGCGCGCTAAATCCAGGCGCGTCGGTGGGTACGATAAAGCCGCGAATCACTCCGCCGTCATCTTTGGCCCAGACAATGGCAATGTGGGCCAAATTGCCATTGGTAATCCAGCGCTTGGCCCCGCGAAGCCGATATCCGCTGCCGCCCCGCTCCGCCACCGTGCGCATCGCAGACGGGTCGGATCCGGCGTCTGGCTCAGTAAGGCCAAAGCAACCGATTATCTCGCCACGGGCCATTCTTGGCAGATACCGGAGCTTTTGCTCTTCCGTCCCAAACCGGTAGATTGCGTACATGCAAAGCCCGCTTTGCACCGAAGCAAACGACCTGAGACCGGAGTCACCCCGCTCCAACTCCTGCATCATCAGTCCGTACACGATGCCGCTGGCTCCCGCTCCCCCGTATTTCTCCGGTAAGGTCGGTCCAAAGAGCCCAAGTTGGCCCATCTCACCCACTAGCTCCGTGGGGAAAACTCCCTCCTGCCACCAGCGCCCAGCGTTGGGGCGGACTTTTTCGTCGACAAACCGCCGTACCGCGTCGCGCGCTTGGATCGCTTCGGAACTGTAGTCGTGTTCTAGCCCATAAAAATCTTCGATGACAGCACTTTTTTCATTCATGCTGCGGCCCATCCTTTCTCCTATTACGAATCTGACCAATTAATGCCAAAATCTCGTAGCGGTGCTCATCCACCAGCGGAGGTCCTGTCCCCATGGCCGCACAAGCTTCGTCAAATTGCCACGGCAGCTGCACCTGAGGTAAATCTCCTAAGGTTTTATGGACCACGGTCCCCACGATCGCGTGGCCCCGCTCTTGCGCATGTGCTAACGCTTCCGGCACGGTGCGGACCGGACCCGCCGGCACCCCTGCCTCTTCCAGCGCCCGGACCCATTCGGCCGCCGGACGTTGTTGAAATACCGGAGACAACATCTCTTCCAACGCGGCACGATGGGTCACACGGTCGGGATTGGTGCGAAAGCGACTGTCGTCCGCCCACTCTGAATGCCCAAGGATTTGGCACAGCGCCGCGAACTGATGGTCATTACCCACCCCCACCGCAACCCAGCCGTCCAAGGCCGGAAAAATTTGATACGGGGTGAGCTGCGCATGCGCATTACCCCAGCGGCGCGGTTTTACGCCGGTCGAGAGCACCCCCTGCACTACCGTCGCTAACTGGGCTAACTGCGATCCCCACAGAGACACCTCGACATGGTCGCCCCGGCCTGTTCGTTCACGCCTGTAGAGAGCCGCCGTAATGCCGCCGACCAGGAAGAGGCCAGTGGTGATGTCGGCCACCGCGACGCCCACTTTATACGGAGGTCCGCCTTCCGGACCGGTGATGGACATCAGTCCCGAACCGGCCTGAATCACGAAGTCATAGCCCGGGCGATCGTCGCCCGCCGGGTATCCCCGCACCGACGCCGTGATGAGCCGCGGGTTGCCTTGGCGTAGGGTCTTCAACCCCAACCCCCAGCGTTCGAGCGTCCCCGGACGAAAGTTCTCCACCACCACATCCGCCCATCCGAGCGCCAAATCGCGCACGCGCGCCTGATCTTCCTCCGTGGTTAAATCCATAGCAATCGATCGCTTATTGCGGTTAATCCCCAGAAAATAGGTTGACTCGCCGGCAACAAACGGTGGACCCCAGCGCCGTGTTTCATCGCCGTCTGGGGCCCGTTCCACCTTGATGACATCCGCGCCCAACTCACCCAAGGCCATGGTGGCATAGGGGGCCGCCAGTACCCGGGACAAATCCAACACACGAATGCCGGCTAAAGGTCCTGCGCTCATAACTCTGGGCGATTAGCGCCCTGAAACCTCCGCCACTGTCTCTTCCAGCACATCGAGCGCTTCGTCCAATACATCGATCGGGGTGTTGAGCGGGGCCAGCGAGCGAATCACATTCCCGTACACGCCGGCCTTCAGCATCAATACCCCCCGACTGATCAGCCGACGCAACACTTCGTCGGTCTCTTCGGGGGCGGGCTCCTTGGTCTTCGCATCCTTCACCAATTCCATGGCGACCATCGCACCCAATCCGCGAACTTCGCCAATCAGCCGGCTTTTCTCTTGCATCGCCCGCATGCGCGACATCAAATGCTCTCCCTGGCGCTGCGCTTGTTCCAGCAAATTTTCTTGCTCGAACGCATCCAACACCGCGTTCCCTGCCGCCGTCCCGAGCGGATTTCCCACGAACGTACCACCCAACTGCGAATCGTCGGGCCCATCCATGACCTCCGGGCGGCCGATTACGCCTGACAAGGGAACACCATCTGCGATCGACTTAGCCATGGCCAACAAATCCGGCCGTATACCCGCCTGCTCCGTGGCAAAGAAGGTACCGGTGCGGCCAAAGCCGGTCTGCACCTCGTCGACGATTAATAAAATCCCGTGCTTTTCCGTAAAGCGGCGCAACCAGGGCAAGAAACTCTTCGGTGGCACCACGAAACCGCCTTCCCCCTGCACCGGTTCGACTATGACAGCTGCCAGATCTTCCGGTGCGACTTGGAGCAACAACGCCTTTTCGATCTGGGCATAACAGCGTTCGCCGCACTCGTGGTTGGGCTCTCCCCCAGAAAACTCGCAACGATATGGATAGGGATAGGGGGCGCGGTAGACCTCTGGGGCAAACGGACCCATGCCCGCCTTGTATGGGTGTGTCTTGGAGGTCAGACTCATCGCCATGAGCGTGCGGCCGTGAAATGCACGCTCAAAGGCCAAAATGCCGGCACGCTTGGTATAAGCGCGAGCAATCTTTACGGCGTTTTCAACCGCCTCCGCACCCGAGTTCAAAAATAACGTGGTGGCGGGGCCGCCGCCAGGGAACCGTGCATTTAACCGTTCGGCAAGCCGGACATAGCTCTCATAAGGCAGGTTAGTGAAGTCCGTATGCAAAAAGCGGTCAACCTGTTGGTGCAGCGCTTCTTTGACGCGGTCGTGGGTATGGCCGACGTTCAACACCCCGACTCCGCCGGTCAAGTCGATGTACGTGTTGCCGTCAATGTCGGTTAAGAGGCTGCCGTGGGCGCGATCGACGATAAGCGGGGCATAAGCGCTGACGGCCCGCGGCGTCGCTCGGTCCATTCGGTCCAAAACCTCCTGGGTCTTAGGACCGGGAATAGACGTTTTCAATGCGATGTACTTAGTTTGAGTGGCCATAACTTCCTCCTTTTACACAAGGTTCCGGCCAACCGGAACCTTCCCTACGCGTCAATTTGCGCGCGCTGCAGTTTGCCGCTGAAGTCCACGTAAACAGCCTTCCATTCGGAGAAGAAATCCAGGGCAGCGGTACCCGCTTCGCGGTGGCCGTTGCCGGTTCCCCGGGTCCCCCCAAACGGGAGATGAATTTCGGCGCCGATGGTTCCGGCGTTAATATACACAATCCCTGTCGCCAGGTCCCGGATGGACCGGAACACCCGGTTAACATCCTGGGTGAAAATTGACGAAGACAAACCGTACGTTACCCGGTTATTGACGGCAATCGCTTCATCCAAGTCCTTGACCCGAATCATGGACAAGACCGGGCCAAAGATCTCTTCGGTGGCAATTCGCATCTCGGAGGTGACATCGGCGAATAAAGTAGGTGCGTAATAATGTCCGGTACTATAGACGCTGTCGCTCGGGCGCGATCCGCCAATCACCAGTCGTGCACCCTCGCGCTGGCCGATTTCGACGTAGCTGTGAACCTTCTCCACCGCCTGCTGATTAATCAACGGGCCGACATCGGTATGATTGTCTAGCCCGTGCCCGAGCTTAAGAGAGGCAATGCGGTCCTTTAACCGCTGTTCCAACGCATCATAGATGCCCTCTTGCACTATCAGGCGGGAACAGGCCGTGCAACGCTGGCCTGAGGTGCCAAAGGCGCTCCAGAGGATACCATCCACCGCCAAGTCCAGATCGGCGTCATCCATGACAATAATCGCGTTCTTGCCGCCCAGCTCAAGCGACACCCGCTTCAGTCCTTCGCCCGCGACTCGGGCGACATGGCGCCCGGTCTGGTTAGAACCTGTGAACGATATCAGGTTAACCCCGGGATCGCCGATGATGGTTTCTCCCACCTCGGACCCCGAGCCGAACACCAAATTGACTACGCCTGCCGGGATCCCGGCTTCGGCCAAAATGTTAATCAGTTCGTAGGCCAATATCGGCGTCTGGCTGGCGGGCTTAAACACCACCGTATTCCCGCACACCAGCGCTGGGAATATTTTCCAAGTCGGGATAGCCATGGGAAAGTTCCAGGGGGTGATGATACCGGCCACGCCAATCGAGTCGCGGGTTGCCATGGCGAACTTGTCGGGTAGCTCCGACGGGGTGGTGTATCCAAAACTGCGCCGACCTTCGCCAGCCATGTAAAACGCCATATCGATGCCCTCTTGCACGTCGCCGGCCGCTTCGGCATACACTTTCCCCATTTCTCGGGTCATCTTCTCGGCCAGCTCGTGCTTGCGCTCTTTCAACATCTGCCCGACGGTAAATAAGATTTCTCCCCGTTTGGGTGCCGGTACCCTGCGCCAGCTCTCATACGCCTGGCGGGCGGCTTCGATGGCCCGCTCGGCGTCCTTCCGGCTGGACGCTGGGACGTCTGCCACCACGTCTCCATTGCCGGGGTCAATATCCTGTATGTATCGGCCGTTTTCCGGGTCCACCCACCGACCGCCTATGTAGTTTTTAAGCTGCACCAACTTCCCCTCCTCAAAGCGGTACCAACAAAATACTTGCCCACTCGGGCTGAGTCGGCTCAGCATTTAGTATACCGGCCCCGCTCCAAAATTTCCACGCGAAAGCCTGTCTCCCCTAGTTCAATGCCGACAAGTAGGTGGCGACATCATGCTTGGTCACCCGGCCCGGGCCAATTTTGGCAACACCGGCTCCGGTTGCAAAAAACTCCAGGTTGTAAGCGGGCACTTCCGCCACTCCCTCAGACCCGAAGGGATAAAAGGTGCCGTCAATGGTGATGCCGTTGCCCATCATCCCGAATCCCGAAAACGTGCCGCGGTATCCAGAGTATAGGCGAAGCTCAGTCTCCTCAATTTGCGTGCGGACAGTCACGCCGACAAATCCGTCCACGCGGGGTCCCCCACGGGCATCGTCAACCATCTGCTGTAGGGCATACCGACGCGTATCGGAAAAACGCTGGGTGACTGATGTCAATTCCTGGTTTTGGAAATTCCACGTGGATAAGACGGCGCGGGTGGAATATCCCACTGGCATGCAGTGCCAATGATATCCGAGGCAGTAGTTGACGGGAATCCACCCCTTGGATAAGAGCTTGTAGAACTCTTCGCCGCTTAAGGGGCTGACCAAGGCGGTCTTGGGGGGACGGACACCCTCAAATCGCACCGCCGTGCCAATGACACTGCATTCGATCGTATTACCGTCGCGCGAAAAGCGAAATTCCGCATCCACCACTGCATGAGCTTCCGCTAACGCTGCCTCCTGTAGCATGCGGTCAACGGCATCGGCTTTAGCCCGGTAATACGCGCGGACCATGTTGGCAGCGTCGTAGTTGCTGTCGAGGTACAGGCGCCCATTCATATCGGTAGCCGCATGGTAGAAGCAACTGCCGGTGACCTGCACCAACGGTATCATGCGGATTTCATCGGCCAAGTACAAATCCGGAATGTCCAGCGTGCTCATCCAGGGCAATTCGTGCGCGGTGGTTCTCTTGATGCGCGCTTCAGCTGCTTCGGGAATGCCGCCGCGCTCAAGCGCGTCCCGATCCCGTTGCATCTGTGCCTCGGTCTCCGCGCTATACTGCCGGAAGGTCCTTTGTAGGGACTGGCTGAGCTTGATGTCTTCCGGTTTGGCACTGTCTCCTTTGCGAAACCAGGCCATGGCTCCGCCTCCTATAATCCGGGATCGGTCATCGGCAGAACCATGCTGGGAGCTACCAGCTGCGACTCTTGGAACCGCTTGACCGATGTCCCGACCGCAAAAAACTCGATGACATGCGAGCCCCATTGATGAGTGGACTCATGCAGATGGACCCCCACGATGCCTTCGGCTTGCAAATCGGCAGCCTCCAACTGCATACGCTCCATAGCCAGCTCGCGCGCGTCGTATAATCCCTGGGTATAGATGGTCATTTCCTGGTTTTGCCCGACCTGGCGAAGAGCTTGCATCATACCCTGGTGCGCAATGTGATAGACGCACGACCCCATTACCAGACTCACCGGCCGGTAGCCGGTTTTCATCAATGTCCAGAAGTCCTGGCCAGAAAGATCTGAGGTAAACGGCTTATTCTTAACGGTTCGGTGACTAGAACCGTCCTTGGCCCGCACGGCAGTGCCAATGGCAATAAACTCCGCCAAATGCTGGCCCCACTCAGCATGCTTGACCTCCAAGCGGACGCCGATAATGCCGTCCGCCTTAAGAGCATCTGCTTCTTCTTCCATGCGGGTCATGGCCAGTTCCCGAGCATTGTACATGGCCTGCGATAACACCGTCATCTCCTGGTTCTTAGACCAGGCCGACTGCTGATAGCCGATATGGTAGATAGAAGAACCCATCACCATGCCCAACGGCTCAAACCCCGCCTCATCCACTAGCACAAATTCATTGACGGTCAGGTCCGATGTAAACACATAATGGCCTGAGTCGCGGTTTAGCCGCTCAAGCGCATCTTGCGGGATATCTTGATATGGGTTGTTCTGGTTCTCGTCCGTAATCAGCACCTCCGTGTCTTAATAATCCGAAGCTTATCGTTTCGGTACCTTCAGCATAGCAAGCCACGGTGTTCAAGAAAAGCATTAATGCGGTAGCACAAGGCCAACGAGGGTGGAAACATCCGAAGTCAGGTAGGAAGACGTTCCATCTTCTGATAAGGCGACCGGCATGACTCTACAGCGGCGAGCTGACGTCCCAGCTCCTCACCCGCTCGGCTCTTAAGCACCGATTTTGGGACGCGTTCCATGGAACCTGCCGCAAGCCCCCCGACCACTTGGCGCATCCGCACGTTGAACGCGGCCGGCATTGTGGTATACTGCCGCCAAGAAAGATTCCTGGAGGACGACATGAGCGAACCGATCGAAACCATAGAGGGCTGGTATGCCTTGCACGACTTTCGCCGCATAGACTGGACCCGCTGGCGTGATTTAAACCCATCTGATCGCCGCCAGGTGGTCGAAGATCTGTCTCGCCTCACCGCCCAATACGCTCAGGTACCTCGTAATCAGGGGAGTTTCGCCGTCTACTCCATTTTGGGTCATAAGGCCGACTTATTGTTCTTGCATTTTCGACCCGACCCTAAAACGCTGGGTGCACTTGAACAACAGCTTGACAAGGGTCTCGCGGGCGCTATCTTGACCCGCCCTTATTCGTATTTCTCCATCGTCGAACTCAGCAAATATCTGGCTCAGGGACTCACGGAAGAGCAAGCCCGGGCGAATCTTAGAGGGCGTCTGGAACCAGCCATCCCTGACTTTGAATACGTCTGCTTCTACCCGATGAACAAGCGTCGTCAAGGAAAAGACAATTGGTACATGGTCAGCCGCGACGAACGCCGCGTACTCATGAAAACCCATGGCATTATTGGCCATAAGTATCATGACCGCGTAATTCAGATTATCACCGGATCGCAAGGCCTGGATGACTGGGAATGGGGGGTAACGTTATTTGCCGCAGATCTTCTTCCCATCAAGAAGCTCATTTATGAAATGCGCTTTGACGAGGCTAGCGCCCGCTTTGCTGATTTCGGCCCCTTCTATGTAGGCCCTCGAATCACGTCCGAGGGCCTAAAGGAATTATTCGATTAGCCGATGTGTGTGGTCAGTTCGCCTAGACCCTCGACGGAAACGGTTACGGTCTCACCTGATTTAAGCCAATTCCGTTCTCCCTCGGGCTTTCCCATGATCACCCCTTCAGGTGTGCCGGTGAAGATGATGTCACCGGGATTTAGCGTCATATACTGCGAAATGTAGCTAATCAGCTTACGGCAGGAAAAAATCATGTGCTTGGTGTTGGAATGCTGCACTAAGGTGCCGTTGCGCTTTCCGACAATGTCAAGGGCATCGGGATCGGCAACGTCATCTCGGGTGACCACCCATGGCCCTATCGGTCCAAACCCGGGAAGCGCCTTGCCCAAGAGCCACTGGCTAGTGCGAAACTGCAAATCCCGGGACGAAATATCGTTCCCGTTGCAATAGCCAAAAACATAGTCGAGCGCGTCGCTTTCGTCGACCTTGACGCAGCGCTTTCCCATAACCATGACCAATTCCGCCTCATAATCCAGTTGGCTATGCTCCGGCCCGGTAACGATAGTGTGGTCCCCCACTATCGACTCGACAAATTTGTTAAACAGCACTGGGTACTGCGGGATTTCGAGGCGGGTCTCCTCAGCATGGGGGAGATAGTTAAGGCCCACACAGATGACTTTCCCCGGATGTGGGATAGGGGCCAGACTTCTTTCAACCCGGTCATAGGTTAGGGCTTCCCGGAGCGCGGCCGCCATCCATTCTTCCAAATTTCCTAAAAACTCCTCTCCCGCCGCCATCACTTCGGCGACAGTAGACGGCTCCGTACCCGTGCCATAGTGTTGTGCCAGTCGCTTCACCGCCCAGGATCCGCCTTCCGCTAACACCAAGGCTTCTTCGCGTCCATCGACAATGCCCGATGACAATTTCAAATGCTATTCCCCCTCTGGTAGAAATCTTGGCGACGGTCTGGACAGGCCTTGGCTCAAATCGGAATTCCAGCCATCTCGCCGCCAGACTAGAACCATATTCGGCAAGCCCCGGGGCGCCGCTCCCTCGGATGGCGCAGCCGTCACTCGACATCACTAGCTGGTACACGGTATGAACTCTCCCGACGCCTGGCCTCTACGAGGCCGAGGCGGGGGTTTCCGGATCGCTCCGCCAGTACTCGCTGTAAAGCTCTCTAAGGTCCCTCTCAGCAGTACCGGGTCGTCCTGGGGCGTCGGACGCCTTCGGCTCGATCTCCCCAGCCGTCGACGCCCCTGGGAAGTCCCCGACCGGGATTCGGACCGCTCCAGCCCTAAGTCCTCACTATAAAACAAAAGTTTTTACATGTCTAGCCCTGTCCCCGTGGGACTTGACCCCCTCTTGGCTTGCGCCTAAGAGGGCGTAGTATCCGCAGTATGGGAATGCGCGGGTGTTGTGTTCAAAAGGTCGTTCTCTATCGCTGTGCCGCCTGGCTGCTACCCAGCATTTTTCTCTTAGTGAGACATTCCGGCTGAACATACGGGTCGGCTTTCGCTATGCTGACGGTGGTCGATCACGACCGGGGAGCGGAAGAGGGGGTCTGGTCGATGCGACCCTATCCAGGAGTGAGAAGCACCGCGACCAAATTAGTGCCCTCATGGGGGGACAAAAGTGGAATAGCACCTCAAGTTCCGGGTCACGATCAACTCCAGTTGCTTTACGAGCATCGGGTGCCGGCCGCCGTTGCAACCGCCCTGCGGGTGCGAGATCCTGGCGATTTCATGTGGTAGCCCCGACCATTATGGCTGGCCGAGGCACACACTGAGTGGACGTATGATATGCAGGTGAGAGCCGTCAATGACACGGTCGACGGCTCCCAGATGAACCGCTCCAACATCGGGCCGACGGCAAAAACCGAGGTTCTCAAGCCGCCCTCGCACGCCGAGGCGGTTGCAGCCCGGGCCCGAACTGCAAGACTAAGGTGAATGACATCGTGGCCCTTGATCTCAGAACCTGGGAGGATGATATGATCGTGTGTTCAATCGACGAGAAAACGGGCCTATACGAGCGGAATATGAGATATACCGGCATTCACACTCTCCTCATCGTGGGCTCCGAGATCACAACCGGCACCGTCTTCGCCGAGTGTCGTGACGCACGGCGGCGGATCTCCTCGAGTTTACGGACCACCTCGCCAACGCCATCAGGATAACCGTCAAATCATTGTCATCCGCGAACACCTCACCGTTCACCACGAAGGAGCCGGCGACCGGTAGGCGGGGTTCACCATGCGCTCCAACGCAAGTGGTCAACAGTCATGCATTACCTGGATCAACGCCGTCGCGAGGTCGGCCGGCGTCGGACCGCCCCCAGCGTCCGCGACGACAGAACGGGTAACCGTGCCGTTCCTCCCCACTTCCCGTGCCTGCTCTTCCCAACGGGACAGGGTGACAGTGGCCGATAACACAACGACAACGTACGTTTCTTCTAATCAATTGGAAAACTCTCGAAACCATTGCATAACCGACTAATAGATATGATAAAGACGAAAGGCGCACAGCGTGAAGTGCGAGCGAGCGAGGTCCGGAACTCTGCAACCGTGGTTGAATCACAACACCGTGAAGTTGTGGCGCCAGCGATGGTCGAAGGCGGCGCTCGAAATCCCGGCGCAAGAAACCCTCAAAGCGTGGACACTCCACCGCCAGGTCCGCAGCGGCCCTCCAAGATGCACCCGCCCGGGGAAACCGTCGCTTTACTTCCGAGCAGGTGGCACAGATCATCACGCTGGCGTGTCGGCCACCGGCCGACTTCGCCGTGCCCTCACGCATTGGGCGCCCGCCGCGCTCGCCCGGGAGGCATCGCCCCAGGGATTGTGGAGCAGATTTCTCCCCGCTAAGTGGGGCGGTTTTTAACCGATGCCGATTTAAAGCCGCATTTGAGTCGCTACTGGCTTAATCCCACGATCGAGGATCCCGAGCAGTTCGCCGCCAATGTGCAACAGGTGTCCGACTTGTACCGAGACGCCCCCGTCCTGGCGGACCAGGGAACCCCCCGTGCACTCGTGTGACGAGATGACCAGGGTCTCAGCGCGAGAACAGAAGCAGCCGCCCCTCCCCATGGTCCCGGAACACGTCGAACGCCGCGAATTTGAATACATCCGCCACGGACCTCGGGCTTAAGTGCCTCCCGTGACGTCGTCACGGGGCAGATTGAAGCACCGTTGATTCAACCGACCCGTGCCGAAGCGGACTTTGCTCGGCATGTGGAGGCGGTGGTGGACCTCCATCCGGACGATGCCCATATTTTTGTTCTCGATAACCTCAACACGCACCAATCCGAAGCGCTGGTGCGCTTCGTGATTGACCACGACCAGCTCGACATTTCCCCCGAAGAATTGGGCAAAAGGGCCCGCTCGGGCATCCTTCCTAGGAACCCGAAAAAAGTTTTGAGAGATAGAAAGTATTCCATCCGTTTTCTCTATACTCCCAAGCACTGTTCCTGGTTAAACCAGACCGAATGCCGGCTTAGTATCCTCGTTCGCCGCGTCCTCAATAAACAGGCCAGTTCGGCTTCGGCTGCAACACTTGAAGAGCGCATTCGCCAATTTATGGACTACTATAATGAGCATTTAGCCAAGCCCTTCCGATGGACGTTTGACGGCGCACTACTGAAAGTGCGATCGCGTAGGGGGTGCGGTATTTACGCCCTGGTGTACTAGTTCCGTTCTGCCCACTCGCGAGCACGACTGACCGCGGTTTTCCAACGCCGATATAGGTGATCGCGCCTTCCAGCGTCCAGTCTCGGCTCAAATACCGCCCCTGCCGTTTGCGACCATCGCGGAGTATCGGCATCTCTATAGAAGCCAACGGCCCGCCCGGCTAGCAGGGCCGCTCCCCAGGCGGTGGTTTCCGAGAAGGAAGCGCGAGCCAATGGACATCCCAGCATGTCGGCCTGAAACTGGGCGAGAAAGTTGTTCTGAATGGCAGCGCCATCGGCCTTCAACAGCTTCGGGCGATGGTGAAAGGCATCTGCCATGGCATCTAGCACGTCCCGTGTTTGATACGCGATAGATTCCAAGGCCGCTCGGGTCAAGTGGGCCCGGTCCGTGCCGCGAGTCAGCCCGACCACGGTGCCACGGGCATAGCTGTCCCAATATGGGGCACCTAGGCCCACAAAAGCCGGTACGAAATAGACATCTCCAGTATCAGGCACGGATTGGGCGAGCGCCTCCGTTTCACTGGCTTGATCCACTATTTTCAGTTCATCGCGTAGCCATTGCACAACGGCGCCGGCCGCAAAAATCGAACCTTCCAGTGCATATTGGACCCGACCCCGCTCTCCCCAGGCGATGGTGGTTAGCAGGCCATGCGCCGACGCGACCGGCACGTCTCCGGTATTCATGAGCACAAACGCGCCCGTACCGTATGTGCATTTGGCCTCTCCAGGTTTGTGACACCCGTGACCGTAAAGCGCTGCCTGCTGGTCTCCGACAATGCCAGCAATAGGGAGTTCACGGCCGAACAGCTCCGACTGGGTATGGCCGACAATGGCTGTCGAGTCTATCACCTGTGGGCACACGGCCCGTGGCACCCGACATAGTTCAAGAAGGTCAGGATCCCAATCTAGGGAATGAATGTTAAACAGCAGGGTACGGGAGGCGTTGCTGAAATCGGTTAGGTGACGCCGCCCCCCCGTCAGTTTGTAAACGAGCCAGCTATCAACCGTACCAAAGGCGATGGCGCCAGCCTCGGCCCTAGCGCGAAGGTGCGGCACGTGATCTAAGAGCCACGCCACCTTAGTTGCCGAGAAATATGGGTCTAGCACCAGTCCTGTCCGCCGCCGGACCTGGTCTTCGACCCCCATATCCCGCAGTCGGGCGCATTCGTCTGCGGTTCTACGGCACTGCCAAGCAATCGCATTCGCCACCGGACGTCCTGTGCCACGATCCCAGAGTACGGTCGTTTCGCGTTGATTAGTGACACCCACCGCCGCGATCTGGTCTCCGCCCACCCCCGCGCCCTTAAGACAATCCTCAACGGCTGCCCATTGCGTCAACCAGATTTCTTCAGGGTCGTGCTCCACCCAGCCCGGACTAGGATAGATTTGGGTTAGTGGGCGCTGGCCCCGTGCCACAGGCTTGCCGACGCGGTCAAATAAGATGGCGCGCGAGCTGGTCGTGCCTTGATCGAGGGCTAAGATATACTTCTCCATTGTTCGCCTCGCCTCTACATGAGCCGACTGACCAAGCAGCGCCCCAAGCACTTGGCGCTGACCGGCAGTACCCTAAAGCCACTATAACAGAATAGCGTATCGACGGATTACGGGGCCTTACTCAGGTAGACTCATGATTGAGAGCTCAGAGGCACCTAAAGCCCGAGTAATCCGCACCGGAAGCGATTAGATAGTGACCCATCCCCCGTTCCCCCCGCGGGTAGGGGTTATAGGCCAGAAGGGCCAGGTCTGGCGGGCCCTAGTGCTACGGCAGTGCCTCGGCAAAGTTATTGTCGTCAACTTGTGACACTTGGCAGAACCTTCCTGTGAACCGAACGGGGGAGGACCGACCTCGGGTCAGCG
This sequence comes from Bacillota bacterium, assembly GCA_021820965.1. Taxonomy (GTDB): domain Bacteria; phylum Bacillota; class Sulfobacillia; order Sulfobacillales; family Sulfobacillaceae; genus Sulfobacillus_B. Next base: position 137,640 of record JAKACZ010000001.1, read on the forward strand.
TAGTAGCCACGCAACACTCGTGACCCGACCGCAAAGCGCCGCTAGCCGGTCACGCGTGCCCGGATTTCACTAGTCATGGGCGGCACTCGGGGTGGATGCCGTTAGGGCGCTTACATCACCCACACGATGGCTCGATCGGCTTTCCATGCCACGCGGCGCAGGTTTTCGGTGATTTTCCGCTGGCCCTTCAGAGCCAGCACCCCCAAGACGGCGTTCCGTAGGCTCGCCATGATACGCGGGGCCGCGCCAGTACGAACTTTCGAAGCGTCCTCTCGCCACGCGGTATCGCGCACCCAGTGCACGTCATTCTCAATGGTCGAATGCCCCCGCACGAAGCGGAGGAGATCCTGAGGCGTCGCTTGATCGGGACCGCGGCTGGTCAGCCCCACGACCACCTCATGCGTGACCTGCTGGCGTTTGACGTGCGTTACTGTCCGTTCCAAGCGAAAGGCTTGGTCCACATGTGAAAAGGTGAGGGAGTCATTCAGGGCGGTGCGCACGCGAATGCCTCGATGTTCGATGCGGCCGTGGGCGTTATCCCAGGTCTCCGCCCGCAGGCCCGCGTCATTTGGTCGCTGCCGTCGTGCATGGGACCACGCGGGTCGTAGTGCAGCAGGAAGTGCCGGACAAAACAAATGAGATTCGCGTGAAATCGCCGCCTTTTTCGCCGAATAGTGTGGGCTTGACAGCCGAGCTCACCGCTGGGCTTGCCAGCGGATGTCGGGATCCCCCTGTTCCTGTCCCTTGCGGGAAACCTGGAGCGCGGTAAGTCACAACCCTCCCGGTGATTGGGCACCCGGATCAGGTGGGCCGCCGCATGTGACGGGTTGGCGTTGCTGGTCACAACAGATTTCAATATCCCGCTGTTTCATGCGGTGTACCCCGGCAATCGAGCGGATACCCAGCAGTTTCAGAGTGTGACAGAAGAGTTGATTGACCGCTATCAGACATTGCGCACCCAGTGCGACGGCATAACACTCGTCTATGACAAAGGGAACAACTCTCAGGCCAATCAAGCGGCCATGGATGGGAGTCCCTATGCTTTTGTCGGTTCGCTGAAGGCGAACCAAGTGCCTGAGCTCCTGACGGTTCCCGCGAACCAGTACACGTCGGTGCCCGAATTCGGCGATCTCCAGGCGTTTCGCACGACGGCCACGGTCTTCGGGTGCGAGCGTACCGTCGTCATGACCTACAATGAAGCCTTGTTCTTGGGCCAGTGGCAAGGCGAATTTGCCCGACTGCGTAAACTCCACGAGCGGTTACGCGCCCTCCAAAAAGGGCTCGAGACCGCCCGTCGGCGACCGTCGGTCGCCGCCCTCCAACAGCGCGTGGCCCGCACTCTTGCCCAGGCTGGGCCGCACCTCCCCAACTGGGTCACGACCTCCGTGACCGCGACCCCCGAGGGCCCACGGCTGACCTTTTCGATTGACCACAACGCGTGTATGGAATGGGGCAACGCCCATTGGGGGAAGACCATTCTCTTTACCGATCATGCCGAGTGGTCCACCGCCCAAATTGTGGCCACGTACCGGGATGCCTGGCATGTGGAAGACACCTTTCGGGATATGAAGCAGCCGTCCTGGCTCCGGTGGCAGCCGAAATGTCATTGGACCGATGACAAAATTCGCGTGCATGCCTTCATCTGCGTCTTGGCGGTGACCCTTGCCCATCTCTTGCGCCGCGAAGTGGCACGCGCGGGTGTGGCACTGAGCCTGCCCCAATTACTCCGCGACCTCACGACCGTGCAAGAAGTCTTGTGGGAATACCCCCCGCCCAGTCCTCTCGGCGTGCGTCTCACGCTCACCGACCGCACGCGTCGCCAACAGCAAATCCTCGATTACCTCCAGATTCCCGAGCCCATGGCCAAACCCGTTATATAATACGACCCACGACCCGCAATCCCTTGCGCCGCAAGGGATTGCGTCTTTTGCGGCACGCTAACTAGGAAACTCCCGCTAGTGCCAGGAGGAATTTTACGTAAACCGCTAACTTGAGTAAATCTCCTTGAACAAGGTTTGCTCCCGCTACCGGTAAGCCCCAAGTGCATTCCACATCCAGTCGAAGAACGCCGACACTTTAATATCGACAGCCACGTCAACCGGGTGCCCTTCCATCACCGGTATGGTTTGGCCTCGGTCCCGATCCTCGCCGCGCCCCACCCGGATAGCTGTTGTTTTCCAGGTAAACAACTCGGGGTGAAGCAACGCGGCCACAGCCAATACATCATGAATGGGAATGCCTTTTTCACCGGCATCCGGCTCATGGCGGCCATAAAAGGAGAATAACCTGAAGAGCATCTCACCTAGCGGTCTCCTTAGGGTAAGAAACCGATCAAGATCGTCACGGCGCAAAAGTGCTTTGTGCGTGACATCCAACCCGACCATGCGAATGGGCAACCCGCTCGACATAACGTAATCCGCCGCCTCTGGATCCACGAAGATATTAAATTCGGCCTGAGCCGTGATATTGCCTGCACTAAGCGACCCCCCCATCAACGTCAAAGAGGCAATCTGATGAGCGAGATGCGGATGGTCCATTAAAAATGCGGCTACGTTAGTTAATGGCCCGGTTGCGACCCAAGCAATGGGACGTGGCCACTCGGCAAAGACCCGCGCCAAGTACTCTGTTGCATGCGGTGTTTCCCCCGGCGGCGGAAGTGTGGGAAAGGCATAGCCGTCCAGCCCCGACTCGCCATGGACGTAGGCTGCCGTCACCAAGTCCCGCAACAACGGCTTGGCATGGCCCGGTATTACAGGGATGTGTGAACCTGCAGCCCACAATATCCGGCGGGCATTCAACCAGGTCTTGTCCAGGGTCTGATTGCCGGCCACGGCGGTGACCGCCAGCACTCTCATGAGAGGCAGGGCAGTCAAGAGTGCCAACGCGTCGTCGTGCCCCGGGTCCATATCCAACAGCACATCCAGCAACGATGTCCACATCCTTACGTCGTCATTCTCTGTTGGCCTGGGAATCGCGGTCGATCCGGTCTTTAGCCAGCGTGGACGGTAGCATCTTTTTGAACCCGAGGTGTCTGCCCTCAGGCACCGATAGGCATCGCGCGTCCTACGTCATACCGTTCGGTGATCGACAACAACTGTTCTTCGCGTCAACGCACTGTGCGTCTCGATACCGACGTAATAAGCGGCTGCAATCAAAAGGAGCAATCTACCGCCTTCGCCATAGTCAGGGTGTCTGTAGGTCGTACCCAATATTCCCCGGGTTCAGTTGAATTTAATCACCTTATTTTACGTCCGCAAAGTGAAACGGCTGATTAGCGTGCCTGCTCGATAGTGCGCAAATCGTTCCGACCCAAGGGGCTAGCCTTAAGGGTCAGATCTCATCCTAACACATAGACGTTAAATCCGCCTCGAAGACGATGGTGGAACCTTTGGGCTCTACATAGAAGCGGAGTGGCCTTACCCAACCCCGCCGGCACTACCGCCACGACCGCCAGATTTTTGACTCACCAAGCATGTGCGGGGCCCGGTCGCACGGCAAAGCGAAATTAGTCAGCGACGCTTGCACCGCGATCACTGCTTGCCCACTCAAGGCGCCATACCTCCAACAAGAACTCAACCGCATGTTGTGTTTCGGGGCGCTGGGAGTAGGACTCAGCCGTGCACCGCACCTATACCGTATACATAACCCCGGCAACCCAGGACTGCGGGCGCCTGAATAAACCGTAACCTGGGCCGCTTTGACGCGTTTTCCACCTAATAGTGCAGGTCCGACGTTACCAGCATTTATCGTGACGGTTGGCATGGCACCTACCCTAAGGCGTGGGTAGCGCCACCAGCATAGTAGAAACATCATCACCGGCGATTTCGGCATCGACCACTAACTGCAAGAAGGCGCATCCTGATTTCTATCGGACGGCAACATTCGCCCGCTCACCTACCGGCGTTCTGGCTAGATCTCCGACGCAGCCGACCTCATCGGGTATCACTGGTGCCAAATCTTCAACTTTGCCGTGTGCATAAAATGTATCTTGCATCGGACGTTCACGGTTACCTGTGAGCTGCCATGAGGCAGCGGTTTGGGCACTCTCCGACCGCGGTCTAATAATCCCGCCCGGGCCCATGTTCCGCGGGATGCCTCACAACGCCAAAAAGCGGCCGGCCCCAGAACCTGGCAGACCGGCCGCTTCGCGCTACAGACTATAGCTTTTCCGGGTAGAGCAACGCGTAAAACAGATAGATCAGCGAAAGCAGCCCAACGACGCCACCAATAACCATTTCCACCACTATCGAACGCCTCCTGCCTTCGATTGCGATTTAACCAGCATACGGTTGCAATACCGAATGTATAGTTCACACCCGATAAAAAACAGTACCACCGTCCCGATGGAAGCCACGTCCAACATGATCGTTCCCTCCTCCGTTTTTTAAGCTCGCGGATGACCGCCTTTCCAATTCATCAAGGCCAAATTGAGCTCGAGCACGTTGACATACGCATTGCCATACAGGCCCAAGAACCGTCCGTGTACGTGCTGGGCGATAAGGCTCTTCACCACAGCCAAGGGAATATGATTGACGCGGGCTACACGCGGTGCCTGCACATAGGCCGCTGTCGGGGTGATATCGGGGTCCAGCCCGCTATCGGAGCTCTCAACCATCGATGACGGTACCTGGCTGGCCTTTACGCCGGGATTGGCCTTTAAGAACGCTGCCAGATTGGTCTGGACCTCTTTCACCAATGCGGGATTGGTCGGACCGTAATTTGTTGCAGCCGACGCCGCCGCATCATATGCAGTGGCCGAGGGGCGACTATCGAACCATTGGGCGCCTGTGAACTTTTGACCGATCATCCGCGCACCGATAATCTTTCCGTGTAGCCGAACCAAACTACCGCTGGCCTGCACAGGAAACAACGTTTGCGCGACGCCGGTGACCAACGCCGAATAGACGCCGCCGATCAGAATCAAGAACACTACCAATAAGCGGATAGCGGTAGAAAGATGCTTCACCATCGGACCCGTCCTCCTTAATCAAACCTTAAGCGTGCAAAGACACCAAATGCAGGGCTGTCACCACCAAGTCAATCAGCTTGATCCCGACAAAGGGCAAAACCAACCCTCCCAACCCGTAGACCAAAAGATTGTTGCGCAGAATGACCGCGGCCCCGACCGGACGGTACCGAACCCCTCGAAGTGCCAACGGAATCAGCAACGGGATGATAATGGCATTGAAGATCACCGCCGACAGCACCGCCGTTTCAGGCGAGGTCAAATGCATGATGTTCAGCGCCTCGAGCCCGGGAAACACCGCCACAAACATGGCCGGGATAATGGCAAAGTACTTGGCCACGTCGTTGGCGATAGAAAACGTTGTCATAGCCCCGCGAGTAATCAGAATCTGCTTGCCAATCTCCACGATGTCCAGGAGCTTCGTCGGGCTCGAGTCCAAGTCCACCATATTGCCCGCCTCGCGAGCCGCTTGGGTGCCCGAATTCATCGCCACTGCCACGTCTGCTTGCGCCAGAGCCGGTGAATCGTTGGTGCCATCCCCAACCATCCCGACCAAATATCCGGCGTCTTGTTCCTGTTTAATGTAGGCGAGCTTGGTCTCCGGCGTAGCTTGTGCCAGGAAATCGTCAACCCCCACTTCCCTTGCAATAGTCTCCGCCGTCACCGGGTTGTCGCCAGTAATCATCACAGTCTTGATGCCGGCCTCGCGCAATGCTTGAAGACGCTCGCGGATACCTGGTTTGACCACATCCTTCAAATAGATTACGCCCAGCACGCCGGTTCCATCGGCAACTACCAAGGGCGTGCCGCCAAGCTTGCCAATGCGTGTCACCTCTCGATCCATCTCATCCGGAATGCGCCCACCAAGTTCTTGGACAAAGCGCGGCACCGATTTGCTAGAGCCCTTGCGAATGGTGCGCCCCTGAACGTCGACACCAGACATTTGCGTCTGCGCCGTAAATTCTTGAAACTCCGCTCCCTCCATTACGGCGGACGACTCCTCAAAGTCGAAACGCCGGCGCGCCAACTCCACAATCGACCGGCCTTCCGGGGTCTCATCGCTGAGCGAGGACAGGAACGCCGCATGCGCCAATTCGCGCTCGGCAACGCCCGGCATGGGAATAAACTCGGTGGCCATGCGGTTGCCCATCGTTATCGTTCCGGTCTTGTCCAGCAAAATGACGTTGACATCCCCGGCCGCTTCGATGGCACGACCGGACATAGCCAGAACATTCTTTTGCAAGAGTCGGTTCATGCCGGAAATCCCAATCGCCGACATTAGTCCCCCGATGGTTGTGGGGATGAGACAGACTAAGAGCGCGATCAGAATGGTGACCGAGACCGCCTTGCCGGAGTAGATCGCAAAGGGCTCGGTGGTTAGAATCACGACCACGAAAATCAACGTGAGCCCGGCCAATAAAATTGCCAAGGCAATCTCATTGGGGGTCTTTTGCCGCACCGCTCCCTCAATGAGACCAATCATGCGGTCCAAAAAGGTCTCGCCCGGATTCGCGCTAATCTCCACCACAATTTCGTCCGACAGCACGCGAGTACCGCCCGTCACGGCGTTCATATCACTACCGGCCGCTCGCACAACCGGAGCAGACTCGCCCGTAATCGCGGACTCATCAATGCTGGCGGCCCCTTCTATGATGGTGCCATCACTCGGGATGATTTCCCCCGCCTGCACCCGAACCTGATCGCCTTTGACAAGTTTCGCGCCGGGCACCATTTGAATGGTTCCATCGGCCAACAGTCGTCTCGCCATCGTTTCCGTGCGGGTGCTGCGCAAGGCTTGCGCCTGAGCCCGCCCCCGGCCTTCTGCCAAGGCCTCGGCAAAGTTGGCAAACACCACCGTAAGCCACAGCCAGATGGCGATTTGTAAGGTAAAACTGAACAGCGATGCCTTTCCTTGCGCGAGGAGGCGCACGGCATCCACCGTGGTGAAGACGCTGCCGACCTCCACGATGAACATCACCGGGTTGTGCATCATCCAGCGCGGGTTTAACTTGCGAAAGGCCTCACCGATGGCTTGGCCGATCGCGGTCGAGGACAGCGTTTGCAACTTGAGCTCCTCCACTGACACGTTAGGCACCTCCTCCGAATAAATGACCGGACCATAAGGCAAAATGTTCAGCCAAGGGCCCTAGAGCCAAGGCAGGAAAGAACACCAACGCGCCTACAATTAGCACGGTCGCGATTAGCAGCCCGCCGAAGAGCACGCCATGCGTAGGGAAGGTGCCGGCGTTTGCCGGAATGGCCTGCTTTTGCACCAGCGAGCCGGCGATGGCCAAGGCGGGAATGTACATGGCAAACCGTCCAAAGAGCATCGCCAGTCCCACGGTCCAGGTGTAAAACGGTGCTGCCGCGTCCAACCCGCCAAACGCGGAGCCATTATTCCCCACTCCAGACGAAAACGCGTACAACACCTCCGACAGACCATGCGGACCCGGATTGAAGATGCCCGCCACGCCACCTTTGGACGTTACCGCCCAGGCTGAGAGGCCGAGGATGATAAACGTCGGCACAATCATGGCCAGCACCGCCATCTTAACCTCATAGGACTGAATCTTTTTGCCGAGATATTCTGGGGTCCGACCCACCATGAGGCCTGCCAGGAAGACTGCCAAAATAGCAAATGCCAGCATTCCCAAGAGTCCCACGCCCCACGCTCCGATGATTACCTCGCCGCTCATCATGTTGAACAAAGTGACGAGTCCTCCAATAGGCGTTAAGCTGTCGTTGGCGGCAGCCGTCGATCCCCAGGAAACGGCCGTGGTTGATGTTTCAAACAAGGAGGATAAAGCCGGACCAAACCGCACTTCTTTGCCCTCCATGTTGGCGCCGTGGATTCCGAGATGCCATAGCGCCGGGTTGCCCATCGCTTCGGCATGGTACATCACCAGCGTTCCGGCTAAAAACATTGCCAGCATCGCCCCGAGGATGGTCCACCCCTGCCGGGTGTCTTTGACGACCTTGCCAAAATAGTAGGTCAGCCCCACCGGCACCGAAAACCCGAGGATCAACTGAAACATGAGCGAGGCCACGCTGGCCGTTTCGTACGGATGGCCGGCATTCATGTTGAAAAACCCACCACCATTGTCGCCCAGCTGCATGATGGCATTCATCATGCCAACAGGGCCCTGGGCTATCAACTGCCGCCCGCCCTGCAAGGTGTGTGCGACCACATACGGACCCCAGTTCTGAGGATTTCCCAGGGCGACCAACACGATAGCGCTGATGAAGGCCAGAGGCAGCGCCAGCCAGAGCACGGTGCGGGTCAAATCCACCCAAAAGTTTCCCAAGGTGTTGGCATTGCGTCGCGACAATCCACGAATAAATGCCAAAACCATCCCCATACCCGTAATCGGTGACAGAAACTGCTGCACCATCAACATGGTCTGAGAAAAGTAGCTCATGGTGCTTTCTCCACCATACGCCTGCCAATTAGTGTTGCTCATGAAGCTCACGGCGGTATTGAAGGAGAGATGAGGCCCCAGGTCCTTCATGTGTGCCGGGTTCAGCGGAAGGGCCGCTTGAATCCGCAAGAACAGGTAGAGCACGACGAAGCCTAATAAATTGAACGCCAAGATGGCCAAAAAATACTCCGTCCAGCGCATCTCGCGTTCTTCGCGCACGCCCGCCACCCGGTAAATAGCGCGCTCCACCGGGCGCATGACCGGGTCGAGAAACGTCCGGCGCTGGTCGTAAATGGCGTAGAAGTAGAGTCCCATCGGCTTGGCGATGAGAAGGAGCACAGCCACAAACACAAGGATGCCGAGGACGCCTGGAACTGTCACGATGTCACCCCTTTTCTGAGATTACGAGAACCCATCTTAGTCGAAGGTTCATAAAAAACGCCATAAAAAAGCGCGTCTCGGGCATGAAAAAGGAATGAAATAGGCACCGCAGCTTGGGCACGCTGCCACCGAACCAGACTGTCGCGAGAGCGGGCTCTGCGTCGGCAAAGGCATGCCTGCCGCAGGCTCCTTAAGGGAGGTGCGGACGGGGGAAATTCACGTCAAAGCTCGTAGAATTATCTTTGTCTCAGGGCTTGCGGACGCCCATGCAGCGCGTAGCCCACACCGACATGAGAAACCAGGTAGACCGGATGCTGGGGGTCGGGCTCCAAGTAGGTACGCAGTCGACGAATGTACACGCGAAGGTATTCGTGGTCCTCGCTATGCTTGCTGCCCCAAACCCGGCTCAGCAAATACTCGCGGGGTAACACCTGACCACAGTGCATGACAAATTCGCGCATGAGGCGCCACTCGATCGAGGTCAGGCGGTATCCCTGTCCACGCACAACCAAATGACGGACTTGCGTATCAAGTTGAACATCACCGCACGACAGCTCATGCATCGCCCCGTTCTGCCAGCGGTTGCGACGAATCATCGCCCGCACATGGGCGTTTAACTCTGCCAGTGAGAAGGGCTTCACGATGTAAGCGTCCGCGCCGGCATCAACGGCGGCCACCAGCGATGACTCGTCGGCCACGGCCGTTAGGACTAAAATGGGGGCTATACTAAATCGGCGAATATCCTGGCATAAAGTAATCCCATCCTGGTCGGGCAAGCGTAAGTCAAGAACAATCACGTCTGGTTCATAGTCCTGAAGGCGTTCCGTCAGCATACGTCCGCGCGCCACTTCATTCACTTTGTATCCTTCCATTTGTAGCGTGCTACGGACCAGCCGTCGATACCGCGGATCGTCCTCGACCAGCAGAATTCGGCCCATCGTGTCGTTGATTGCCTCCATCCTCCCTTCCACTTACCCGGTCGTAAACGGAACCAGCCATCCGCACAAATGGGGCCCGCAAGGAGCTGGAGCGCTTCTCCCTAGCGAATCGCGACGGTACGCACCAGGCGGCTATCTGGCGCGAAGACACCTTGGCCCGGGTGCGTGCCACGCGCAGTACCATCAGCGCCCAGATACATTTCTATCCCGTCGAAAGCATGGTCTCAAGGCGATCATTACCGGTTGCTATTCGTACATTTCGATTCCCATTTTCGTGAGTCCTTTTGGACCAAGCCCAGGATATCCCGATAGTGCCGACCCATGCGTATGTGGGCGAATAAAGCCACATCCAGTATACGGAGGCTTTTCAGCCCGTCCTATCAAAAATCTGTAAAAACAACGTGAAAAAACAGTGAAAACGCGTGTAGGGGCGGTTGAGGTTCTGGGATATGTGCCCGACCGCTCCTTCGCCGAGGGTTTACGCACTTCCTTAAACAGGGTCTTCGTATTGCTTGATTGATTCAGCTCTGGTCTTCGATCGATGCAGTGAACCGAGACGTCCTACGCGCTGAAGCCGCTTGTTCGACAAGCTGTTAAAATTCTATGCGATGGTCGGCACTCTCTGGATAATCGGAAAGGGTGCATTGTTCTCTCCGCCTGGGCTGCGTCTGCCGCGTCGCGAACTGCGAGCGGATATGAACTTGTGCACGTGGGTTGTTTCAATCGCCATAGGAGTGGGCATCGTGTACACTTTGCGGGGTTAGATGGGGGTTCCACAGAGGACCAGACCAGTGCCTGACGCCGATGACGATTTGCCAACGAACGGGCTTACCTTTCAGTGGGTCGGCCTTGCTGGCATTGACGCCTGGTTCATCGCCGCGCTGAACGAGACACCCGCAAGATTTTGGTGACGATTCCTGCATTGGTGAGCTCACAGGTGCGTCTGCAAGAGCAGTGGATGGGCAGCTCTAATGGCGTGCCCGCACTGCAGCGGCATTTTCGTGCTGGCGCTTGTGGACTTCGCCGTGCCGACGACCGAGGCTATGATACAGTATCTGCGAGGTCGCTTAGGAGAATCCGTAGATCATCCTCCAGGGATTTGCAATCGAGACCTCTATTGCGGCTTTCGCGCAGCTGTGTTTCGTTATTTTACTCCTCTGAAAACCAACCACGTCTCGAGACAACCAAGGGTCGCAACCGACCAGATATGGCTGGCTACGACCTCCTGCCCGTAATCTCGGTACCATGCAGCAAGCTCAAGTGTAGATACCGTATAGACCGCTTACTTACCCGATAAAATCGCAAGGGACAAAAGGATGCGTTGGGCTACTAAGAACGTCCTCAGACGTGTCTACGTCTGCGGCCGTTGCTCCGCACCATCAGAGCGTGATGCGAATCCCCCCAACACATGCACGCCCGACGCCGACACCTCCTTCAAGCCGCGCCTTACCCGAACAACGATAGCTCGGTATCAGGGTCAAATGCATGCAGTCTCTCTTGATTGAGGCGCAGCAACACGGACTCTCCCTGAGATCCTGACCACGCGTTGGAAGTGCGGACGACCATATCCTCATCCCCCAGGTCTACGTAAACAATATGCTCATGGCCAAGCGGCTCAATGAGTCTCACGCGACCCTTCAAAGTCGCCTCGCCATCGGAAACATTCTCAGTGCCCGCAATCGTCACGTCTTCCGGTCTGATGCCTAATATCATCTGCGGTTGACTCAGCGCATCTATCGCCTGTGCGATTCGCGACGAAAGCACGAATCGCTGACCTGCCACAGCCCCCACAACCTGTCCGTTTTCACGCTGAAACGATGCCTTCATTAGATTCATGGCCGGGGTTCCGACAAAGCTAGCGACGAACAGGTTGGCCGGCTGATGGTAAATGTGGTCCGGCGAATCTACTTGCTGCACCACGCCGTCCCGCATGACGACAATTCGGGTCCCCATTGTCATGGCTTCAGTCTGATCATGGGTGACATAAATAATGGTGGCACCTAGCCGCTGATGTAGACGCTTTAATTCCACCCGCGTTTGTGTACGCAGTTTGGCGTCAAGGTTGGAGAGCGGCTCGTCCATGAGAAATACCTTAGGATCGCGTACGATCGCCCGTCCCAAGGCTACCCTCTGCCGCTGACCGCCCGACAACTCTTTGGGACGGCGGTGCAAGAGGGAATCCAAGCCAAGAATATTGGCGGCATCTTTCACACGGCGTTCAATTTCGGGCCTTGGCACTTTGTGAAGCTTGAGGCCGAATGCCATGTTCTCATATACGGTCATATGCGGGTACAATGCGTAATTTTGGAACACCATGGCAATGTTCCGATCCTTAGGCGGAAGCTGACTTACGTCCTTCTCGTCGATGCGAATCTGCCCATCACTGACGTCTTCAAGGCCGGCAACCATTCTCAGCGTGGTCGTCTTCCCGCAACCGGACGGCCCCAACAAAACCAAAAACTCCTGGTCTTCCACAACCAAATTCACATCGTTGACGGCGGTTACACCGCCAAACCGTTTACTGATGTGCTCGAGGCGCACGCTAGCCATCTCGGATTGTCCTCCTTCAATCTATCCTCAACATAATTATTGTTCGGCGACAATCTCATTATCCCTTCTTGGATCGATATTACCACCTAACGGAACCACAGTGTGATCAAAATATTGTCTCGGCCAGTTTTGGAAACACCTGGCAGCGGGAGTCGGTGTACGCTCAGGCCGACGGCGGCTTACGGTGCTTTCCCTGTCGCAGCCACTATGGCGGTGACAGACCATGGCCACACATAGTAGATGCAAAACGATAGCTCCTTGTGATCAATCGCAAGGAATACGCGGCCAATGACCTTAAGGGTTAGGAGCGAATCCAGCAAATGTCACCTCGCCTCTTGTGTGGGTTAGATCGGGAAAATATCAATCAAATTGGAACGGGCTCGAATTTTCCCACACAGGGCGACTGCGTCATGAAGTTCTAATCAGCGTCACCCCAAGCATATTGGGCGATGACGAGACGATGACCACCTGCGACGTTGGGCATACGTTGCTCTTGAACGAGGTAGAGACCGTCGGCATATTGCCCATCCCCACTCGGGAACGACCCGTGGTGCTCGGGCAAATGCCCTTCTGTGGCTAATGGCTTGCTCGTTTGTAGGTCCGGGATTGCCTCCGACTGTCAGTCATCCCCTGCTTTTGGGAGGGCTTGGGGATATCCTTCTAGCGTCGGTCATCCCCTGCTTTTGGGAAGGCTTGGGGATTTCCTTCTAGCGTCGGTCATCCCCTGCTTTTGGGAAGGCTTGGGGATTTCCTTCTAGCGTCGGTCATCCCCTGCTTTTGGGAAGGCTTGGGGATTTCCTTCTAGCGTCATGAGGAGCAGATCTGTGGGGTCAAGGTACTGTCGGATCGTTAAACGGTTTCCGTTGACGTCATGGCCAAACACTTGTATCGTCTTCATAGGGTACCCATCATCCGGCCGGCTCAATACCAACGCACGGGGAGATTCGTACTGGGGTGTTGGGACTATCGTATCCGCGAGTTGCGATGGAACGGGGGGTAAGGACTATGCTTGACATTATTGAAAAAACACGGGACCACGTCCCCTTGACTCAAGACGACATCGTGCGGCTGATCACCGGTATTGTTGACAACAGTTGGCCCGATTACCAGTTATCGGCCTGGCTGATGGCGGCGACGCTCAACGGCCTCACCGATGAGGAGACCTTTCAACTCACAGGCGCCATGGCATTTTCCAACGGTCAGCCTGACCCGCTGGGGGTTGTGGATAAACACTCAACCGGTGGCGTGGGCGACAAGACAACTTTGGTTCTGGCACCTATTGTCGCCAGCCTGGGCATTCCCATGGCAAAGATGTCGGGGCGTGGCCTTGGCCACACAGGAGGCACTCTCGACAAATTGGAAAGTATTCCGGGCTTTCGAACAGCATTGTCGCCGGAAGAAATCCAGCGGCAAGTGACGGAGGTCGGAGTCGCGGTTGTGGCCCAAACCGAAGAACTTGCCCCTGCCGACCGCAGGCTTTATGCGCTCCGCGACGTAACCGGCACGGTCAATCAAGTGTCACTCATCGCCTCGTCGGTAATGTCTAAGAAGTTGGCCGCCGGAACGCCCAATTTGGTTCTCGACGTTAAGGTTGGTAGTGGTGCATTTATGGCGGACGTCGAACAAGCGCGAGTCCTGGCGCGTTTGATGGTAAACATTGGGCGCTATTACAACCGACGCGTCACTGCGCTGATAACCAGCATGGACCAACCGCTGGGGTGGGCCGTAGGAAACGCCATCGAAGTCAACGAAGCGCGTGACTGCCTCTTAGGGAAGGGTCCGGATGACTTGCGCGAAGAAGTTATTCATCTATCCGCTGAAATGGTTCGTCTGGCCTCGGACCAGTCATTGGATGACGCCCTAATGGCGGTAAAGCGAGTCCTCGATGACGGGCGCGCGTGGGAAACGTTTCAACGGTGGATCGCTCGCCAAGGCGGATTGGTTGAAGCTCTGAGCCAACCGCTGACGCTCGCGCCGATTAAGCGAGAGTGGCGAGCTCATTCAGCTGGCACCATCGTGTCGATAGATACGCGGAAAATTGGCCGTGCTTCTTTAGAATTGGGTGCCGGCAGACACCGCCTCGATGACTCCATAGACCCCCAGGTAGGCTTACTGTGCTATGCCAAAATTGGAACAGCCTTTACTCCCGGTGACCTTATGGGCATCGTATACGCTCGGACCGAAGACAGAGCTGTCTCAGCACTTCGTTTATTAGAGGCTAGTATCCAATGGGGTGAATCGGCAACCCCCCCGTCTCTTATCCTAGATCGACTGGGTCATTGACCCCACCGCTAAAGCCGGGGCGTCGTGGGAAACCGGTTGCCAGACGCCTCGGCTTTAGACGGAAAGGAAAGTTAACCCTCGGCCAAGCGCTATGTCCAGCCTCGCTACCGAGGACTTCTGGCGCGGCTCCGTTTCGTTGGTGTAGACCTTAGAATGCTTCTCCAGTCTCCTGGTTTAGGATGGTGTTGGGATAGCCGGTCGTCTGAGAAGCGCTCTGATTCTCCGTAAAACGCCCCGCGGGGGTGTTTCTGATCCTGCACAGAGGGATAATGTGTCGCAAGGCAACAAGATTTAAATCCAATGAACTCTCCCGCCACCTAACTCAGCGAGTTGAGGTGGGGGTTTCTAAGGTCGCCCTCAGAAGCTCCTGGTTCTACGACCGCTGCACTGAGCCGTTAGGTCTCATGCGTCTTACGCTAGATCTCCCCAGGCGTGGATTCGGACCGCTCCAGCCGTCTGGTTTTTATTGTAAAACAAAGGTCTTGACATGTCTAACCCTGCGGGCTCACCCGCAGTACCGCTAACGGCCTCACAGCGCCTAAAAGGAAAGGGGGCAAGCCGCCACGCGATGGCGTGAGGCCCAAGCGCTCCATTCCCAAGATTTTTTGTTGGCCGGACCGCCTGGTAAATGGCAACGGACGACTTTGCTATACTGGCACAGTACTGCCGTGAAGAGGTTCGTTATCCACTAAACTTAGAGAGTCCGATTGGGAGAAACCGACATGGTGGGACAGATGAACAACGCCATCCATTTCAGCCATCTCGAAGAATCGCGGGTGCAGTTCCTAGCCAACATTCTTGATGAAAGCGACATACCCCTCATCTTGGTATCGCGGCGCCTCGACTACTTAGCTCAGGTCTTCTTCCCCGCCGAGATCATCATCGAATCGGGCGCCAGCCGTGTTGGGTGGTCCAATTTTGACATGGTGCAAGGGTTGTACCGCGAGCCTACCCACGTTTTGGCCCTGACCGCGGCCGCTGCCTTGGTTGCATTGGACTAGCGCCCACCAAAATACGATGCCAGTACCGAACGACTGGCGGGAAAAGTTCCGGGCGCACCGGGTCGACGCACTGCCACTACGGACGTCTTAGTATCGGGGCGGCCGGAGCGCATCATGATGCCCGCGCTCAATATAGGTCAAAATGCCGCCAATCAGCGCCCACACCCAAATGATGCCGAAGAGTCCCCCGGCGACAGGAAAAGTAATAAACCCGATAATACTAAAACTCAAATGCCTCAGCAGCATTACGAAAGCGAGAACGGCAGTTTGGATGATGCCACTGGACCACTTCCCCATAATCAAGGTGCCCACCCCCGGCAATGGCAGGTTCAACACAATTCCAATCCCAGCTAGAATTCGTCCCATGCGAGCCACCTCACTCGCCTCTATCATACTTAACTTTCACCGTTATTAACACGTCGATCTCTTCAACCCACGCTAGATAAAGGCATTGGGCAAGGTTAGTAAATTTTCTCACCCGCCTCTTGGATACGCTCTACTAACGCTACCGCATCGCGCGCGAAAGCCCGGCCTTGAAATCGTATCCTCATCGCCAGCAATTGCATTTTGCCTTTGACTAAACCACACCGATACAGGTCAAGCTACGGCTATGAAGACGGTGGGTTGGATGCTTTCGCTGTTGGGTAGCATTATTGGCGGATTTACCGCCTGGGCTGAGCATATGCCAGCGCTCAATCTGCATCTCATTTTGCCACACGGGCCCCTGCCCGCCTACGATCTGACCGGCGCCGCCAGCCTGGTCGCGCTTGTCGCCGTGGTTCTTATATGGCTTGGGCTTCCGAGATTTGGCGCGGTACTGGTTTTAACGGGCGCCGTGGGTGGCCTTTTTGGGGCTGACCAGATGTGGACCACGGCCGCCTGCATGCTGTTTGCTGGAGCAGTGCTGACGCTATTCGCTTCCGCCGTGGCTCCTCCCGGCTCCCGGAGGTAAAAAAGGAGAGCCTAGGTCTACTCGTGGTTAGACGTCTATCTTAATCTTGGCCTCTTGGGCGATCTTTTTGGTGAAGCTTTGAAATGCATTGCCCTGCTTTTGCTGCATCAGGCTTGACGCCAACTGCTGTTTCACCGAGGCAAACGATTGAACGGTTCCCGGCTTGGTGGCCTGCACTTCAATCACATGATATCCGTATTGGGTGTTCGCAATGCCGTACTGGCCCGGCTTAAGCTTGTCCATTTCCTGATAGAAATTGGTCACAAACCCCGACTGCGGGCCGGTGCTAACCCAGCCATACTCCCCACCCTTCTTCTTGGATCCCGGGTCCAGCGAGTACTTGGCGGCAAGCGTGGTCCAGCTTGCGCCGTTTTTCAGCTGCTTCATCAAGGACTCGGCCAGGCTCTTTCTCTTAACCAAAATCATCCGCATCTTATCCTGGCTCGGTGAGATAAAGAGCGATTTATGCTGGTTATAATAGGCTTGAAGCGCAGCATTGGTGGGCGCCTTGACATTTTTAGCGGCGTGCGCGAACGCCGCTTCAAGCACCATTTGCTGCGTTAGGAACTGCGTCAGGCCGGCAATTGTCAAATGCTGCTTCTTTAAAGCGGTTTGCGTCTTGGCGGTCCCGCCGAAGGCTCGGATCACATTCCCACTGACAAACGCCTTGGCTTCCTGCTGCGCCTTGCTCTCGGTTACCCAGTTTTTCTTCAGCGCGTACTGTTCGACCGCCATGTCCGATGCCAGTTCCTTGACTTGCTGCTTTTCTGCTTGCTTGTCAGTCGCCAGGGTTACCCGCTGCAAAAAATCGGTCGCATTGATAGCTAGCTTCCAGTCGTTCACCGTCAGCTTCTGCCCATTCACGACAGCCAATGCTCCCGGCGCACTGGGACGGCCGGCGGACACCTGGCTTCCGCACGCCGCTGTAAAGCTCATCATCGCCGCCGTTCCAATAACGCTGACCGCCCATCGGGTAGCACAATACATGAAGTTGCCCCTTTCCTTTCAATGCGCACCATTGTATCATACCGCTCGCACTGATCCAGATCATGATATCAAATCTGCTCATGGCCTGGGCACCACAATAGCTGGGGACAACGACAATGGGTGGAAATTAAACTCCGAGCGTCTCGCGGAAGAGTGCCTCCGCGTACCCAGCCGCCTGATCAAAAGAAATGCGGGGCGGAAGCGGCTTTTCCTCGGGATCGACGTAAATGTCCACGATGGTAGACGTGTCGGAAGCCAACGCCTCCTTCAAGGTGTCTTCCACCTCATCCGGACGTCTGACCGAATATCCACGGCCGCCGGCCGCCTCGGCGTACGCAGCAAAGTCAGGGTTGTCGAGACTGGTCGCAAATTCGGGCATTCCGTGCACTTCCTGCTCAAACTTGATCATACCCAGCCTGCCGTTGTTCAATAGTACCACCGTGACTGGCCAACCATACTTGATGGAGGTCACGAAATCGGCCATCGTCATGGCAAACCCGCCATCGCCGACCACGGCGATGGATTGACGCTCCGGCTCGGCAATTTTTGCGGCAATGGCTGCGGGCAGGCCGAAACCCATGGACCCGAGCCAAGCCGAAACCAGCCAGCCATGATCTTTGATACGGAAGTTGCGAGCCATCCAGACCAGCACATTGCCTACGTCAACGGCGATGTTGGCGTCGTGATCGGCCAGATTGGAGAGGCTCGAAGCCACCATTTGCGGATTTACCGGACTGGCGGCGGGGCGCTTGGCGTAGGCCCTTTCCGACAGTGCCTCCAGCCATGCCCGGCGCTCCTTGGTCACGCGGTCCACAAAGGCACTCGGGCCCCGAGCCGTGACGTGCTCCGTGAGGGCTTTTAAGGTGGGTTCGGCAGAGCCCACTAGACCCAAATCCACCAAGTGGCGTCGGCCGATTTGGCTTGCCTCCCAATCGATTTGAATGATGTCGGCCTTGTCGGGAAGGAATTCCAGGTATGGATAGTTGGTTCCGACCAAAAGGCAGAGGTCTGCGTGCTCCATCGCCGTATGGGCCGGTTTGGCACCGAGAAGCCCCAATCCGCCCATGGTCAGCGGATGTTCATCGGCAATCACGCCTTTCCCAGGCAGTGTATAGATAACCGGCATCGACGCCCTCTCCGCCAGCTTCACCAACTCCGATCGGGCGCCCAACGCGCCCCTACCCGCCAACATCACCGGGCGCTCGCTGGCGTTAATGCGGTCGGCCGCCTCCTTCAATACGTCATCCGTGGGCACCGAATCCCTCGCATGGTTTACAATGCTGTAATGGCGAACTGGATTCTTGGTCCGCATGCGTGGCACTTCAAAGGGGAAGCTTAAATGAGTCACGCCGCGTTTGACCAAGGACTGTCGGCAGGCTAAATCCGCCATCACCGAGATCTGATTGGGGTCGATGACCTGGTAGTTGTATAGCGCCACATTACCGAACAAGCTGAGAAGGTCAACTTCCTGGAAGAAGTCAGTCCCCAGATATGGCAGGCCGACCTGACCTGTGATGGCTAATACCGGTGCATGGTCGAGCTTGGCGTCATAGAGCCCGTTAAGCAGATGGATAGCTCCCGGGCCCGCGGTCCCCATACAAACACCCAATTTGCCCGTCTTCTTTGCGTATGCCGAGGCCATGAAGGCTCCCGCCTCTTCGTGGCGGACCTGAACAAAGCGAATACGCCTGTCCCTATGCAGCGACTCCAACAGCAAATCAATAGAATCCCCCGGAATCCCGAAAACTTGTTCGACGCCGTGAAACGCTAATACGTCCCACAACACCTCTGCTACCGTTTTGGCCATGCCCGATGCGCCCCCCTTTTTTCGCTCACCACAGTGATTCGGGATTTCACTGGCACCCTCCAAAGGGGACGGAAGGTACACCGACCCACCCGTACTCGGAGGGGATTTATGCGGTTGGAACGAAGTGCTCGGCCATCACATCGCTGATATGGTTGCCAATCGTGCCGTCGCCCATGCTTGATTGACGTCTCTGACTAATTTTTTTACGGACGGTGGCTGACGCCAGTCGCAGCGGACCACCCTCGCCGGCCTGGTCTGGGCGGTTTTTGGAACCCATCGCCACAATGGGGCGATGGGTGGCCATAGCGCGGTATCAGAAGGTCCAACACACCACGAAGCGCGTCGATCGACTTTTCGAGATCACCGCTGCATTGTGCCGGTGGCCCCGGGCGACCTCGTTCGGACGGTGATCGGAACGCCGCCCAAGTCTTGCTGACGTTGGACTGAAAACATCCCAAAGATGGCATGCGCCGAATTCTCACCTTGAACCTGCGGGTTATGGCCGCGCCTTGCATTGCAAGGGTCACCATCCTCAAGCATAGTCTCAAGGATCAGAGTCGCCAATACGCTGCGGCCTTGTGTTAACGGGTGTTCCGTATGGCCCCCGGCAGCCGGACTTGGGTGCCGGTTGCTCGTCGATTGCGATCGAGCGCTCCCGATCCCGGGTATTGGTCGTGACACCCGAGTCAACGCGGGCCAGCAGCCCGGATCGTGGCAGCCTACGGCCGACGCTTTTTGCGACCGAAAGACTTTCCTGGGCGAGCAAAACGCTCCCGGCTTGCGCTTTCCCCCGGGAAAGCGATCTTCGAACGAGGCCAGTGAGGCCGATTCCATGGCGATCTCCATCTCCGCACTCGCGGAGCGCAGGGCAAAATCTGAGGATAGATTCCGCGGGCAAGTTCAGATTTGCTATTAACTTGCATTTACTCAGAGGGCAACCCTCATGACCTACCCCCGTTACTCCAGACCTCCCAAAATCGGAGAAGCCGCGCCACCAATTATCCCGTTGCGACTCGGCCACTACTTCCGTGTTGAGCAATTTAGCGGGGGTCAACCAAAGGGATTTTGGAACCAACGTCGAATCCTTTGCAATAATTCGCAACGTCGTCGCCTACACCAAAGGAGTTTTGTTATGTCCAGCCCCATCAGCCGTTCCGCCATTGCCGCGTTGTCCACACTTTCTCTCAT
Source organism: Bacillota bacterium (assembly GCA_021820965.1). GTDB lineage: Bacteria > Bacillota > Sulfobacillia > Sulfobacillales > Sulfobacillaceae > Sulfobacillus_B. The sequence continues at coordinate 158,112 of JAKACZ010000001.1, forward strand.
ACTGCTGTCGTCAGTCACCCAGGCAGCAAGTTCGCCATCGGTTTTGCACCGCCCCGCCGGCTGGGGACTTCCAGCTACCCCGGCCTATGCTCAGACAGCGGTAAAACGCGACCTCACCACTTTGAATTCCAGCAGCAGGGCACGCATCGTCAATGTGGTGGTAGATAGCCGCCTCCGTGTCCAAGCGCTCGCCACCTATGCGCAGGCGGTCTCGAATCCCAAAAGTCCGCTCTACCATCATTTTCTCTCTCCAACAACGCTGGATCGGCGCTTTGGGCCGTCCCCGGCAATGCTTGAGGAAGCGAAGGCCCGTATGGCCCAGGCGGGATGGACCATCGAGGCCACTAAGGGCCTGGTGGTGACGGCCAGGGTGCCGAGCGCCTCGGCTCATCCCGGGCTTCCGGTGTCCCCCGACATTTGGTCAATGACCGGATTTGCGGCCCACGGCCTCATCCGTAACCCGATCCCGGCCACATCGGCGGCGATTCGCCACATCCCCGCATCGTCAAGCCCAGCTCCGGCGGCCGCGCAGACCCCGAACTTCAGCCTGGCCGGTGAGCAGTTCAACCAGCCGCCCGCCGTTCTGCAGCAGACCACGGCATCTAATGGCGATGTGGTGAGCGTGATGTGCTGGAACCCGGCGGCACAAACCAACGTTCCGGCGGGGTTGCCCATTAACCTCTTTGTCACCGTGGAGGATCCGCAGGGAAACTTCCTTCCCATTAAGAATATCGGCCATCTGAGCGACTCCGCTAGTTCCTTGGTGTCATACGGTACCGGCGCTATGCCTGCCAGTTCCAACACATTGTGGCAGATGCCCATTGCCGCCTGGCGGGATATTGGCTCCGGGGATTCATTGACGCTCACCGTGACACTGCAAAGCGGACTCAGTCTTAATGCTTCCTTTCCCTTGCCCAGTTTTACCGGACCGGCAACAGTGTTGACCCCATTGAACGCGCAGCAGATGAACCAGCTTTCCGGTATTGGAACAACACCGGCTCACCCGGGCGCGATCGCACTCTTTTCCATTGGCACCCCGCCCAGCCTTAAGGATCTCGCTTTGTACTTGGATCAAAACACAACGTCCACCACCATGCCGTCGGTCCTGTTTCATTACGAGGACGGCGCCACCGCCAACGAGTTTGGACAGGCTGCCGACACCCAAGAGTCCCAGCTTGACCTCGAGGCCGCGGCCGGGGCCGCACCAGGGGCGCCGATTGAGGAATACGTGTATCCCGAGAATGATAGCAACGATCCGTTAATCTCATACCTGACGGATCTGAGCCAGCAAAGCACGGCGAAGGTCGCGAGCCTTAGTTATGGATTTTTCGGGGAGGACCCAACCACTCTGACTACGCTCATGGACGCGCTAACTGCCGAGGGTATCACCTTGCTTGAGGCCAGCGGAGACCAGGGGGTCTGGAACAGCGGCAGTGATCCGGGACCGGTCGGGCTTTCCAGTCTGGAACAGATCCCGTCTGTGCTTAGCGTGGGCGGCCTGGACCTGGCTGCGCCGGCCAACACCGATTCGGCGGGAGACACCATCGCCCTAACCGGTCCAGCCATTGCGGATGCCTGGGGAGGCGATTTCTTGAATGGCATCCCCACCACGGTAGCCCAAGCCTACACCAATTTGAACGCGGCCAGTTCGGGCGGATACAGCACTACCACGCCCATCCCCAGCTGGCAGGCGCCGTTCCTGCCACCCGGCTCACCCGGCTTCGGCGTGCCCACGTTGTCCGCGCTCGCCGGATTTCCGGGCATGAGCGGGTATCTTCAGGGCCAAAATGTCGTTTTTGGCGGAACCAGCCTGGCCGCGCCCTTAACCGCTGGATGGCTGGATCAGGCTGAATCCGCACTGGACTTAAGCTCGACCGGAATGGGTAATATTAACCCGCTGCTATATCTTGCCGCATCCACCGATCCCAGCCTTTTCACTCAAGCGCTCTGGGGGCAGGACGGCCTCTATAGCATCACCGATACCCGGCCGGGCAGCTGGAATCCTATGAGCGGCCTGGGCATGCTTAATTGGGGTGGATTTCTAAACGACTACAGCTCTCTGGTTCCAACGGCCACTGCAGCCGCCACCTTAAGCGCCCCATCGCGGGTTGAGGTCGGACGGCCCGTTGTAGTAGCCGCCTACGTGCGCGGCGTGACCAGTCCTCAGCTCCAATTTTCATATCAAGCCCCTCAAAACGGACGCTGGATTACGAGTGGGCCCTTCTCCTCGGCCACAAGCTACTCCTTTACGGCGAAGGTTCCGGGCCATTATGTGGTCGAAGTCAAGGTAAAGGCGGCCGGCGGCCAAATCCTCACCCGCCGCCAAGACATAAGCGCGACGACCTCAAAGCCGATGGTATCCTCACTCGGGGTGAGAACCTGGCCGCTGGGTCACGTGGCGTCTAGAGCCGGCTGGATAAAGATTATCGGCCACGCCACCGACACCGGACCACATCCCGAATACCAGTTTTGGCTGAATCGGCCCGGCACTACGCCGCACATCATCCAAGGCTGGAGTCCGCGGGCGGTCCTGTTAATGAAGCACCTAAACCCGGGCCGGTACGTCGTCACCGTGGATGCCCTCGACCGCGCCGAAGTGCTGCAACATAACTGGGCAGCCACCTACCGGAAGACCCTGGTTATTGCGGTTAGATAAACTCCCATGCGCCGAGCGGCTCTCAGTCAGGGAGCCGCTCGGGCCTGCATTGGCGCATCGGCCGCAACCATGTCATTTTCTGCGACAAAAAGTTATCCCGGGCGCAGGAATATCGTGGAGGTTCGGCTAATAGTTACATCAAAACCCACTGTTTTCTTTCGGCTCCACTCGAGGAGGTAGCACATGCGCATTTCCCAACGTTTACGCCGGCAGGCGGCCTTAGCCCTGGTCTCCTCCGGCTTGCTCTTAGGCCTGATTCCCGCGGCTGCGTTGGCCCAAGGAACGCCAGCCATCACCGGATATGCGGCCGGCACCCAGCAGGCCACGTTAACCATTACGGGAAGCGGGTTTGGGACCACCCCAGCAACCGTGACCATCGATGGACAGCCTGCCACAATTGTGAGTTGGAGCGACAACAGCATCATCGTCAATCTCTCCTCGCAGGCGGGGCCCGGCATGATTGACATCACCACCGCCCAGGGACTATCCGCGGAGGCAACCTTCGCTGGGATCGAGCGCGGCTACTACACGTTGACCCAGGCAGGCGTGGTAACGGCCCACGGCAATATTAGCACCTATGGCGACTTGACCACCCTGGGCGTTTCGGTGACATCACCGGCCATCCAGCTGGTACCCACCGCGGACGGCCAAGGATATTGGATTTTGACGCAAAACGGCACGGTCTATGGGTTCGGCGACGCCACCAATTTTGGGTCGGTGGGTAGCTCCATTACCGCCGTAGGGATGGCCCCCTTACCTTCTGGTTCCGGGATGTACGTCTTGTCCACCAGCGGAACCGTGTATCCCTTAGGTCAGGCAGGCAATTACGGGAGCGCACCGGCCGGAACTCACGCCGCGGCGATCGCGGCGGCCCCAAGCGGGCTCGGGTATTGGATTCTTGCTAGCAATGGCACGGTGTACCCGTTTGGCGATGCTGCCAATTTGGGATCGGTGAACTTGTCGCAAGTATCGTCGGCCAACCAGACTACCTATCCAAACGGAACGTTAGTGCGAGTGGCGGGAACTGGCCCGGTGTTCCTGGTCGACAACGGCGTAGCCTACCACATTCCCAGCATGTCGGTGTTAAACGGTCTCGGTGACACCATGGCCGAGGTGCGTTCGGTGCCGAATTTAGCTGGTTACACGCTGGGACCACCCATGATTGTTCCCTATCCGGATGGTACCGTGGTTGAACCCCAGGATTCTAGCACCGTCTATCTGGTGCAGCAGGGGCTTTTGCATCCACTGTCATCTGCCCGTTTAGTGCAGGCGGACGGTATCCCAGCCAGCCTGATTGAGACCGTACCTACCATCCGCGCCAATTGGCCGGTAGGTTCCGCTATATCTACCGTGACCCCCTACGTGCCCAATGGCACGCTATATCGCGTCAGCGGCGACCGAGCGGTTTATGTTTTGAACAACGGAACGCTCAATCGCATTGCTACCGGGGCAGTCTTCAACGGAATGGGCTTAAGATGGGCGCAGATTCACCTAGTAACCAACCTGCCCTCGTATCCGTTGGGCCCCGAATTGACTCGCGCCGTTCCGCTCCTGGCCGCAGGCACCCTGTGGCGCAGCAGCGGCGCGGTGTATGTCGACCAGAACGGCATCCTGCGTCACATTCCCACCGCCAGCCTATTCAATGCTCTGGGGTTTTCCTGGAAAAATGTTACCAATGTTCCCTCACTAACCGGGCTGAAGACGGGAGCCGAATTGGGCTCGGTCCAAATCCCGCCCGGTGTTGCCACTACCCCCGCAGTTGACTTGGTCCCGACACCCGACGGTCAGGGATATTGGGTTCTGCTTCAGAACGGGCAGATTGCCACGGTGGGGGACGCGACCTCGCTGGGACAACTGAGCTCTGCGCAGATTGGTACAAGCCAGGCGCTCTCACTCACGGTGACTCCTGACGGCCAGGGCTATACCATCTTGACATCGACTGGCCGGGGTTACAGCTTTGGGGATGCGCTCGCAGGACCTACCAGCGGGACCAGCATCTCGCTCGCCATGAGTGCAGCGCCGTCTTCGGTCGCTCCCTCCCAACCCATGGGATTTTTGTCGATGATGTACGGCAGCTTCATGCCTAACTACGATGGATCCTACACAACCCTGGTAAATAATGCCGCCGGCATCTCCGTCATCATCCCCACCTGGTACTATGAGCAGCAAAACCCCAGCACGCTTACGTGGAGTCCCGGCACTCCGCCATCGGGATTTGCCAATGTGGTTTCCCAAGCCCACAGCGAAAACGTTCAGGTATGGCCGATGGTGGGCTCGATCTCGGTGGCTCCGTTCCATGATGCCACCGCCATTAGCCAAACCGTGAGCCAATTGGTGCAAGCTGCGGTCCAAAACAATTATGACGGCCTCACCATCGACTTTGAGCCAAGTCAGTTTAACGGGCTGTCGATGGCCCAAACCACCCAGCAATTCACCAACTTCATCGCACAATTAGGCCCGGCACTGCACTCCGCCGGAAAGAAACTAATGGTTGACACTTATGCCGCCTTTGCTCCCGGCACGCCGTACGATTTGCCGGCACTGGCGCCCTACGTCGATTATTTCAACATTATGACCTACGGTCACTTCGACTCCGCCAGCCAGGCGGGACCCGACGCGAGTGTCAACTGGATGCAGAGCGTGTACCAAAATGCCATCTCACTTGGCGCCAAACCATCGCAAATAATTATGGGGTTTGGCCCGTATGGCGATTACTGGTCGTTTAACAACAGCGGGCTTGACAGTCATGCGCCGTTGGGCAACGACTCCTACGTGAGCGACGCTCAGGTACAGCAACTGCTTCAAGCCAATTCCAACATCGTGCCGGTGTGGGATCCGACATATCAATCGGAAGTTTTTATGACCAACGAGTATGTCAACTCCGCGGGACAGTGGACCGTCAATCCCAACGGGCAGGCGGTGGCACCAACCACCACACCGCTGAGTACCAGCGACGAATCCACAGTGCTGCCTCAGGTGAAAAATTTACAGGGATTGCTCAACTACATCCTGGTGCGGTACGCTGTCGACAACAATCAACCGGTGCCGAGTTACCTCAACTTGTCGCAGGACGGCCACTATGGTCCGCTTACGGCAGAAGCGGTCACTCAGTTCCAGCAGGACTTTCACGTATCGGGAGCAACCCCCGGCGTCTATGATGCCGCGACCCAGGCCGCGCTGACGCAGGTCATCCAACAGTGGAATCTGGGCGAGTACCAGTACTGGGTAGACACCACCCAGTCGATGCAAAACCGGGTGCAGCAGGTAGCGGTGGCCGACAACTTGGGGGGCATGGCGGTATGGCGCCTACCCTTTGAAACGAATCGTTTTTGGCCCACGCTTGAAAGCACAGTGTCCGTGGCACATATAGGACAAGGAGGAAGCTAAACCATGAAGTCATCCGCTCGGTACTGGGCGCTCGCCCTAACAGCGCCGGTTGCAGTGTTGGCGGCTAGCTGCGGCCAGCATTCCACACCGCAGGCCCAAACCCACCATCATCACCACAAGAAAAGCAGTGGACAGAGCAGTTCTGTCCCCTCAAGCTCGTCCTCACCTTCAACGGCACCGAGTTCACCGTCTGCGCCTCCGACCAGCGGATCCGTTCCGGTCAAGAGCGCGACCAGCCCATCCAATCCAGTCTTGACTTCGGCCCCGCCTGCGGGCGGTGTCGCCGGCGCCAATCAGGTCCAGGCTACGGTCAATAGCGTGCGAGCCGACGGCACGGCGACGGTCAATGGCAGCACTGACTATGTGTACCTGCTGAATCTCAGCTTGCGCAATCCCACCACCGCCATGATTCTCTTTCAGTTGAACGACATTGTGGTGGCACCCACCGGCTCAGGGGCGCAATTCTCGCTAAACGACTATGATATGCAGGGTATTACACAGCAAAATTCGCTGTTCCCCTATCCTATTGTTCCGATTCATCCCGATGCGGTCGTGGTGAGGGTGCCGTCGGGCCGGACGGCATCCGGCAGCATCACGGTCGAAGTGCCACCGGCCAGCCAATACTCGGTGCACATCGTCGGAACACGGGGCGCCGTTGCCACGTTTTCGGCCTAACCACCGTGCATGGCGGCATGATGAAGCGACCGCTGCGTCGACTGGCGGGATCGCTGGTTTTTGTCAAAGGACGTGATGCGGAATGACACGCACGATTGTCAAAAGCGACTGCGGCCATCTCTATGCGACCATCTGGATTCCGCTTATTTCGCTTAAAGCAGTGCGAATGGGCAACCGGCGCTTTCAACACTGCCCGGTATGCCGCCCTTGGGCCTGGACGGAACAGGCTGATGTCTCGCAACTGACCGCCGAAGAAGTCGCGCAGGCCCAACAAAGAGAGGACCTTCCCATCCCGTGATGTCCGGGTTTTGAGTGAGGAAGGCGTCGGTATCAAGTGTCACGCCAACGAACCAAACAGCTGAAACTTACGTGTTAACGGCTGTCGAGTTTGGGCTTGTTATGTTCCTGGGCTTGTTTAAATGCGCTGAACGTCGCGTGCTAATGCTCAGGCCGACATTCGGCTTTGACAAACTTCTACAACCAGGAAGAGAGGTTCAACTCCTGACTTACACCACCAGAAGGCGCCCGGCGGACTAGCGGGCGCCATGAACGAGACCGGGTGGGGCATCCAGGCTACCGAGCCCACACTCGCCCGGTTCGTGCGCCAACGACACGAACCCAATAATTCCCATTGTCGATCGGCGTTATGTTTTCCAAAAAACGGGGCTCCAAAAGCAGGAAGTTCCGGCACAAATCGCTAATGGTAAATAGATAACCGCGTTTCTGTCGACATCGTGTCCCCCGTGCAAGGAGGTTCCCCTGTGTCTGTGTTTAACCGTGCGTCCATACGCCGTCCCGCCATCGCTCTGATTTCGTCTGCCCTACTATCTGCCTTAGTTCCGGGTCTCGCTTCCGCCCAATCGGCTCCGACCATTTCGGCCTATATGGCGGGGTCAGGAGGTGCCACGCTTACAATCAGCGGCAACAACTTTGGCAGCACCCCAAGCATAGTTCGTATCGATAATGCCGAGGCCACCATTGTTACCTGGAGTAACACCAGCATTACGGTGGATCTGCCCGCCGGCGCCGGCCCTGGCACCCTCAGTATTCAGACCGCCCAAGGCACCTCCGTCACCGCACCGTTTAACGGCGTAGAACGAGGATACTACCTCTTGTCGAAATCCGGCGCGGTCACGGCCAAGGGCGGGGCAGTCAGTTACGGCGATCTGACCACCTTATCCAACCCGCCCACCTCACCGGCAATCCAGCTGGTACCGACGCCCGATGGAAAAGGGTACTGGATTTTAACACGAAACGGATCCATTTATCCCTTTGGCGATGCAACAAGCTTTGGGTCACTATCAACCCCGATTACCGCTGTCGGAATGGCGGTTGTGCCATCAGGTACCGGCGCCTACGTCCTCGCCTCCGACGGCAAGGTCTACCCGCTAGGACAAGCCCAATATTATGGCGAGCCGTCATCCCCCATCGCGGCCAGCGCGATTCAGATTACGAAAAGCGGCCAAGGCTACTGGATTCTCGGTGCGCACGGAATGGTTTACCCTTACGGCAACGCTGCTAAATTTAGCGCGTTCGGCGGTACCACTAACCCGTCGGCGCCGGTCACTATCTCCAACAACAGTTTGGTTAAGCTATCTTCTGCGCCTTCCATTTTTTTGTGCAAAAACGGGCAACTGTATCACATCCCTAATATCACCATGCTGAAGAGTATGGGCCGAACCATACGGCAAGTGCGCACGGTGAGTAGCCTGGCCAGCTACACGTTAGGTCTTCCGCTGGTCGTGCCCTATAAAGATGGAACCTTATTGCAGCCGTCATCCGGCCAAACTGTCTATCTCGTCCAGGACGGCGTACTACACCCGGTATCCGCCCAGGTCTACACTGCCATCGGTCTCGACGCCGCCCAAATCCGGAAGGTTCCCGGCTTAAAGTCCAACTGGCCGGTCGGGCCTGTCCTGACGACCGCGACCGCCACAGTGCCCAACGGCTCGCTGTACCGAATTCCCCGCGGTGCCGTCTATATTGTCAACAATGGCAAGCTTCAGTATATCGCCTCCTCTTCGGTGTTTACCGAAATGGGACTGCGCTGGAATCAGGTGCGCAACGTCACCAAGTTGCCCAATCTGCCGGAAGGCCCTGCCCTGACGAAACCGGTGCCGGTATTGACTAACGGCACACTGTGGCGGCAGCAGAGCACGAGTCCCGTATATCTCGATCAGAACGGCACCCTCCGCCATATCCCCTCGGCAAAGTTGTTTCAGGAACTGGGATATGGCATGGGCAAGGTGCGCAACGTTTCCAGTCTGGGCAATATCCCAACCGGATCCGATTTAGGTTCGACCGCCATTCCCGCCGGAACCCAACCGGCGGCGTCGACGCAACCGACCACCGCCGTGGATTTGATACCCACGGCCGACAACCAGGGCTACTGGATATTACTCGCCGACGGGGCAATCAACGCTTACGGCGACGCCACCCTCTTCGGCGAACCGTCGCCTACCCAGATGGGGACCAGCACGGCCCTGTCATTGGCAGTCACGCCAGATCAGAGCGGCTACACGGAACTCCTCAGTAATGGACAGATCTTAAACTTCGGGGACGCCCAGTCCGCGCCGGCAACGCCTGGTGCGGTTGATCTGACCATGACCGCGGGCACTCCCACCAACCTGGGATTCTTGTCGATGGCGTACGGCAGTTTTATGCCCCACTACGACGGCTCTTACCAGACGTTGGTTCATAATGGCAATGCCTTGTCCTCCATCCTGCCCACCTGGTACTACCTCAGCCGGAACCCCTCCACACTGGCCTGGACCATCGGCAGACCACCTGCCGGGTCGTCAAACGTTGTGGCCCAAGCCCACAGTGAGGGCGTACAGGTGTGGCCGATGTTCGGGTCAACATCAGTAGGCCCATTTCAAAACAGCACCAACATTAATCGGACAGTGAATCTCATTGCTCAAACGGTGAAAAACAACAGTTACGACGGTGTCACCATTGACTTCGAGCCGACGGCCGACAATGGGCTGACCTTGGCACAGGTTTCCAGCCAGTACACCAAGTTCGTGGCCCAGTTGGGGGCGAAGCTGCATCAGATGGGAAAACAGGTAATGGTAGACGTATACCCCTACTCCTACCCAAAAAGCCCGTTCAACTTCCAGGCCATTGCCGCGTCGGTCAACTATATCAACATCATGTCCTACGGCGAGTTCGACAGCTTCACCGAAGCCGGCCCCAATCAAGGCTTGGGCTGGGACTACTACATGTACCAAGCCGCCATTGCCGACGGTGTAAGTCCATCACAGCTAATCATGGGCTTGGGACCGTACGGCGATTACTGGTCGTTTAACAATTATGGCCTCGACAGCCACGCACCTTTGGGCAATGACAGCTATGTAAGCGACGCACAGGTAGCCCAATTGCTAAGCTCCAATCCCAACATCGTACCCATTTGGGACCCCGCTTACGGATCGGAGGTGTTCATGACCAATAAATATGTTGGCACCAACGGTCAGTGGACAACCAATCCCAACGGCACAGCCGTTGCTCCCAATCGGGTGCTCTCTACCGCCGACCAATCGCAGACGCTAGGACAGGTGCAGAACCTGCAGGGGCTGTTAAATTACATTCTGCTGCGCTATGCGGTCGAACATCACCAACAGGTGCCAACCTATTTAAACTTGGCACAAGATGGGAAATATAGCGCCGCCACGGCGAAAGCCGTGGCCCAGTTCCAGCGGGATTTCAACGTCACGGGCGATCCGGCCGGCGTGTATGGTGCAAATACCGAGGCAGCCCTGAAGCAGGTTATTCATCTCTGGAACATTGGTGAGTACCAATATTGGGTGGGCGACACCCAAGCCCTGCAAAACCGGATAACTAAGGTGGCCGTGCCGGATAAGCTGGGTGGCGTCGCCATCTGGCGCACTCCCTTCGAGACGTCGAGATATTGGAGCATGCTCGGCAAAACGGTGCAAGTCGCACCGTCCGGAAATTAGGAAGCCGAGCTAAATCGTTAAGTAACTAAAGGCCGCTGTGGGCAGTTCCAACTGGCGCCGGTTCTAAGGCTCGGGCCGGCGCCGTTGCTCATGTCCTGGACGCACGACACGCCCGCTTGAGCTCAATAGCAAAGCCTGCTTCGCGATCGCCCGGTGTGGGCGGAGATCCCTCGAGACCAGCAGGGCAAGTCATAAGAGTTGGGGTCCATGCCTTGTACAACGCACCGCAGCGGGCGTTCACTGCGCTTATACGTACTAAACGGGGCCCGGCCAGGCTATGAATCTATATACATCATCTTAGGGTGATACGTTGCATCTTATCCGCCGTGCGCCGACATGCGGATAATGCGGATCACAGTGCCGCCATGGTGGCGGGAAAACGCGGATCACGAAACTCCTTGCCGGGATTCCGCTCACCATCGCATACAAGGCGACGCGGATATTTCGACGAGCCGGAGCGGTCCGAAGTTACACCTGGGGAGATCCTCGTAAGACGTTTGGGGCTCACGGCTCCGATGCGGCAATCGAGAGCCATCCCGGAAACCCTCGCCTCACCCCGTCAGGGTCGGGCGGCGGAGCGTTAATTACTCCCTATCAGAGCGATCCGTGAGAGGTTGGGTCCACACGGCCGCGCGTTTCATGACCGGTTAGGCTGGCAAGGGGACGGAAAAGGATTCGGTGGTTCTTTGGTCACAGCTGAAAGGGCGCCTGAACGTCGAAACTTAGGACATTGACAAAAATTCCGGGTGGCGTTTTTTCGAGAGAACGATCAGCGATAGTCCGATGATGTAATAGTGTCAACCCCTTTGCACACCATGAGTGCGAGTATGCTGCATGAACTTTCTCACAGGGAATTTTCCTGGATCTGGCATGTCGTTTTGAGTCGAACCCCGGTTGCGTTCAGACCCATTAACGCGTTATGACTATAAGGGGTCGGCATTCCGTCGGCGAGAACCTTATCATGAACGGGAGCGATGACAGCGTGCAAGCTAACCGTAGTTTTTTCGCGCTCACGACGGGTGCGCTTTTAGCATTGACAGGATGTGGTGTCGGCGGTTCGTCTTCCCACACCAATCAGGCATCAAAACACCATTCGACACAAACCGCGACCTCCGCGGCCGACCCAAAAGCGTCACACAAGCCTCAAGTCGCATGGCACGCATCGGCGCCCAGCAAAATTTTGCCGGGTGACGTTCTCATTGCCGATGCGGGCAACAACCGTATGCTGTTGGTAACGCCGCAAAAGAAAATTGTTTGGCAATATCCTAAACCGGGACAAACTTCCCCGATTCATGACGATGACGACGTGTTCTTTGGGCCGCATTGGGATTCGATTATCACCAACCAGGAAGGCAACAACGTGATTTCGATTATCAACTTTAACACCCGAAAGATTGTCTGGAATTACGGTCATGCTGGCGTGCCGGGTAGCGCCCCGGGATATCTGAACACGCCGGACGACGCATTTCTTTACTCGAAGCCGGGCGGCGACGTGATCACCGTGGCCGACATCAAAAATGACCGGATCCTCTTTATTTCGCGAAAGACGCATCGGATTATCAAGCAATACGGTCAGACCGCAGTTCCGGTCAACAATCCGCCGGTCAGCTACTCCGCCCCCAATGGCGACTTTCCTGCGCCCAACGGGGGCATGCTGGTCACGCAAATTAACGGGAACGACGCGATTATGCTGAATAAGCACAACCAGATTCAGTACACGGTGCACTTCCCGTCACAGTTCTCCTACCCGTCCGACGCCAATATTACGCCTAATGGCAACATCATTGTCGCCTTCTACACTAATCCGGGGGCTATCGTTGAAATGAGCCCCAAGGGCAAGGTGCTTTGGTCGTACAGCGTCCCTAGCGGGCCTGGAATGCTGAATCATCCGTCGCTGGCGGTGATGCTGCCCAACGGGCTGGTACTGTTGAACGATGACTACAACGATCGGGTCATTGTTATCAATCCCAAGACCGACAAAATCGTATGGCAGTATGGTCATACCGGAAAGCCCGGTACCGCGCCGGGTTATTTGAATGAACCGGATGGCCTAGACCTTTTGCCCGTCGGCATTACGCCCGGCGGGAAACACAACCCCATCGGCCATCATCTCGACAGTTTTCCCGGCAACGGACTCTAACCCGAAAGCCGGGCCCTCTGTGACACGGCCCGGCTCTCCGGTTTATTCGCTTCCAGGGACTACTGACGATTACCACCGCTCGGTAATAACCCGGCGCTCGGTGTAGAAGGTGAACGCGTCGGTACCGGTGGCATGGAGATCGCCGTAAAATGAGTTCTTCCATCCGGCAAACGGGAACCAGGCGATGGGTGCCGGTACTCCGATGTTAACCCCCACCATTCCCGCCTCAATGTGGTCGCGAAAATAGCGGGCGGCAGCTCCGGCGGCAGTGTAGATGGTAGCGGTGTTGCCAAAGCGGGATGCATTGGCCGTCTGAACAGCCGTTTTTAGATCCGGTTGGCGGATGACACTTAGCACCGGGCCGAAAATTTCCTCGCGAGCAATGCTCATGTCGGCGCTGACGCGATCAAACAAGGTCGGGCCGAGGAAGAAGCCCTGTGACGGCGTTGGGTGCTGACGGCCGTCGTACACCAGCGTCGCCCCGTCGGCCACCCCTTTGTCAATGTAACCGGCCACGCGTTCGCGATGCTGCGCCCGGATGAGCGGCCCCATCTCTGAACCGCTGTCCGTGCCGTTGCCCACGACCAACCGCCGAGCTCGATCCGCCATGGCTTCAACCAGGCGCTCTTGCACCTCCCCCACCGCTATCACCACTGATCCGGCCAAGCAGCGTTCGCCCGCCGAACCATAAGCGGAGCCGGCGAGCGCTTCCACCGTCCGTTCCAGATCGGCATCGGGCATGACCACATGAAAGTTCTTGGCGCCGCCCAGGGCTTGCACCCGTTTGCCAGCAGCTGCCGCAGTGCGATACACGTGTTCGGCCACGGGTTGCGATCCCACAAAGGAGACGGCTTTGACACGCGGGTGATGAAGCAGACGATCAACTACCGCCCGCCCGCCGTGAACAATGTTGACGACGCCCGCCGGAAGACCCGCTTCGGTGAGGAGTTCCAACAGCCGGAGCGACGTCAGCGGTGTCCGCTCCGAGGGTTTTAGCACAAAGGTGTTCCCTGACACGACGGCCGGCGGAATCATCCACAATGGAATCATGGCGGGAAAGTTAAAAGGCGTAATGCCCGCCGCCACGCCCAGCGGAACCCTCAGCATCGATACATCTACACCATGGGCAACGGCGGACAATGTCTCACCTTTCAACAAACTAGGTGCTGCGGCGGCCAACTCGACCACTTCAATGCCCCGACCCACTTCGTTAAAAGCATCCGATTGGACCTTACCGTGCTCTCGGGTCACCATCGCCGCCAGTTCCTTTTGATGGGACTTCAACAGCTCGCGATAACGAAACATCACCCGCGCCCGCTCTAAGATGGGCGTATCTGCCCAGTCGGGAAAGGCGCGTGCAGCTGCTTCAACCGCCAGCTCCACCGCGCGCTCGTCATCCAACGGCACTTCGGCGATGCGCTCCCCGGTGGCCGGGTTGTACACGGCGTCCCAGGTACTGGCACTACCCGCAACTTTTTCATCGAAAATCAGATGCGCCACACGCTCCGTCATTCTGGCATCTCCCCTCTTGTTCCGAATTCATTGGTCGGCATACTGAATCCGCGTTGGCGCCACATCGCGAATATCCGCGTAGTCATGGTACATGGACGCCAGTGCCTGATCTATTGCGCGAAGCCCGTCTTCGATTTCCCCCGGGGTGACGGTCATCGGCGGCGCGATGCGAATCACGTTGCCATAAAGCCCTCCCTTTCCCAACAGCAGCGAGCGCTCGCGGGCGCGCTCAAGAAACTCGTATGCCAAGTCGGGCGCGGGCGCTTTATCGTGACGCACCAGTTCCAGACCCTGCATGAGACCCTTTCCGCGCACGTCACCGAGAATTGGGTACCGATCGGCCAGCTCTTCCAATCCCTGTCGCAGGGTCTTGCCGAGCTCCGCCGCGTTCTCGGTGAGGTTTTCTTTGTCCATGACATCGAGCGTGGCCAGGGCGGCGCGCATGGACACCGGGTTTCCGCCGAAGGTGGAAATGGTGGGTCCCCGGTAATGGGAGGCCACCTCAGCTGTGGTGATAGTGGCACCGATGGGAAATCCGTTGGCCAGCCCCTTGGCAAATGTCATGATGTCGGGTGCAACTCCGTAGTGGTCGATGCCGAAGGGCTTCCCGGTGCGGCCGAATCCCGTCTGAACCTCATCGTCGATAAAGAGAGCTCCGTAGCGGCGAGCGGTGGCCACCGTTTCCTGGAAAAACGCGGCGGGCGGCGTAATAAATCCTCCCACACCTTGAATGGGCTCCGCCAAAAATGCGGCGATGCGGCCCGATGTGGACGTGCGGATGAACTCATCGAGGTCTTTGGCGCATTCCAGTCCGCAACTGTCGGGGGTTTTCCCAAATGGACAACGGTAGCAATATGCGTTATGAGCGTGGCGAATAGGAAGGCTCATCCCGGTTCCGCCCAGTTTCCAGTCGGACTGTCCGGTAAGCCCCATGCCGACCTGAGAGCGGCCCGAGTATGAGTGGCGCAGGGCGACAATTTCCTGATTGCCGGTCGCCAGCTGGGCCATAGTTATTGCCGTTTCGTTAGCCTCGGTGCCGCTGGTGGAAAAAAAACTTTGCTCCAAATTGCCAGGGGTCACTTCCGCCAGCCGCTCCGCTAAATCCACCATCGGTTCGGTAACATAGAGGGTGGAGCTGTGGACCAGTCGGCTGGCCTGGTCGCTGACGGCAGCGGTCACCGCCGGGTGCGCGTGGCCGATGGACACCGTAAGGATGCCGCCGAAAAAGTCTAAATAGCGGTTGCCGTCTTCGTCGACCACATGTCGGCCTTCGCCATGGGTTAATACTAACGATTGGCGGTAGTTGGTACCCACGCCCGGCACGAGATATTTCCGCTGTCGCTCGCGCGCATTGCTCATCATCATTCCCTCTTTCGTGACAAATGGTACGTTTCGCCTGATGGTTGCGAAAACTTTAAACTTATTGTAGCGATGGGGTCTTCCCATTTCAGTCGCCACTCTGTACAATTTCTCTTAAACACTGCTCGACAGAATGTCGCGGAGGTTTCATGATTACTGTTCGTGATGTCTTAAATCGGCCACCCTTTCAAGACGCCATTGTCGCCGCCGGTGGGGCGGGACTCGATCGCCTGGTGCATTGGGTCCATGTGGGCGAAATTCCTAACCTGGGTGAATTTCTGCAGGGCCACGAATTAGTGTTGGCCACCGGGATTGGGCTGACCGGTGCCAACGCCCGCTCCCACTTTATGACGGGATTGATAGACTCGCAGGCCGCAGGCCTGGTGGTGGAATTAGGCCAGTATTGGGATACTGTGCCCGAGGATATTGTCGCCCGGGCTGAGGCCGCCGCATTCCCCGTCATCGCCTTTAACCACCCGGTACGTTTTCTTGACCTGTCGCGTGAAATCGACGCCCTGGTGATTAGCCAGCACCATCAGGTCTTGGATGACTTGGAATCACTCTCCCTGCACATTCGCCAGGCGCTCCTCAATACCGAGGGGAGCAAGCGGCTAGTGGAGATCCTCCACCAGACCATCAACCATCCTGTGTGGTACCAGCCAAGGGATCTGCCAGACTCGCCGGTTATCCTAGGAGATTGGCATGTCGAACCCGCTGTACCTCCAGAACCTGCCCTCAACCCGACTCAAGCCAATCATTATGTCCGCCAGACGGTGATGGTGTTTGGCTCCCCGGTGGCGGATTTGTATGTTGCTCAGCCCGACACAGCTTTTGACGAATGGCTCTACTTGGCCATCGATCGAACGGCGGCCGCCTTAGCCCAAGACATCATCCGCGTGGAAAGTCTGGACCGAACCCGACGCCGGGAAGAAATGGCGCTGTTGTCGCAATTGTTATTTGAAGCCGACCCAGAGCCCACCTTGTGCCAACGCTTTCGCAGTCGTTATCGCTTCTCCGCGCAGCACGCCTTCCGGGTCGTGGTGGCTGAACCGAAAACTCCTGGGTTCAAACTCAAGCCGCCCTCGGGTGTTACCATTGCAGAATTTCCCGAAACTGACCGTACGATTTTTGTGGCAATCGGGCCCCTAACCCTTATAGCCGGATTCGCTCCCTCATCGGCACGGGACTTCGGATCAGGTCTGGGCCTTTCCGGCACGCACGATGATCCCAGCGCCCTACACCGTGCTCTGATGGAGGCGGTCGACGCGGCAGTCGTAGCTCATCTCTTGCATGAGCGGTTAGTGGACTATGACACCATGGGAATGTGGCGCTGGATCTTGTTCACGCCGCCGCAGCACCTACGCCGGCTGGTGATGGAGCCCGAACTTCAGCCCGTGCTTGCCCGCCCCGACGCGCCACGCCTCATGGAGACACTAGAGGCGGTACTGGCCCACATGGACTCCAAGCAGGCCGCCAGTCAAGCACTGGGCGTGCACCGCCAAACTTTATACGCCCGTCTCAAAGTGCTACGACAGATCCTGGGTGACGACTTTCTTGATCCGCCCCGACGCTTGGCCTTAGAAACCGCATTGCTCGTATATCGCTATCTTGCCCGAAAACCTGACGCCGCCTTTGAACCTGGCCGTCCCAGCTAACCACACATGAAGAACGCCAAACGGTTTTGACGAGATCCGTTTTAGTTGAGTGTGCCCCTACTCTTTACAGCTTGGGGTCGGGCGAGCACAGGCACTGAGTAGAGCGTCGATGAGCCGGCGACGGAAAAAATAAACGCCAAGCACCCGTCGGGCGCTAACGCGCATACGACGGTGGAGCGTGAGCAGGGTGGCCAGTTTGGCTTTATGGCGGCCCTCGGGGTCCTGCAAACAGTCGATGATGGCTTGTTGAAAAGGGGCGAACGTGGCGTAGTAGCGCCCATGGAGACACTCGGCTTTCACAAACTTCCAGAGCCATTCAATGAGATTGAGATTCGGGGAATAGGTGGGCAGCCAAAGCAAGGTAATCCCGATGCGTTCCGCCTCGGCCATGACGAAGTGATTGCGCTGGTAGCGGGCATTATCCAAGACGACGGTAATCGGAAGATCGGTGAAGCGGGCAGCTAATGGGGTGAACAACTCGACCACGCTCTGACTATTGATATAGGTGTCGGTGGTGACGGTAAGGATTTCATGGGTGATGGCATGGAGAGCGCCCAAGACATTAAACCGTTGACGCCCGGAGGGCGTCGGCAACAGGATCCGGGTCAGACACCAGAGATACCCAAGCCACGCGCCCAACACGAAGTGCGCGGCATCCAGGAAAAACACATGCCGCTGACCCGCCTGGGCTTCCTCTAAGACCGGCGTCAGCTCGGTCTCCAGCAATTCGCGCTGCCGGACCGGGTCGGCTTTCGCGGGGATTTGCCCGGTTTGCGCCGCCGAAACCCGTTTTTTTTAGCCACAGACCGACTTGCGTGGCGCTCCGACGGACGCCGGTCAACTTCTCAATCCGGTCCACCGCTTGTTGTACGGTGTGGGGGGCTGCGCCTTAAAGGCCGCACGTAAGGTGTTGGCCTGGGCATCCAGCGCGGCCGTGTGAGGATGCGGGTTTAACCAGCGGAGCGAGAGGAAACGCTATCGTGAAGGAGGCGGACGCCCTGATCGACCGACCCGATCCTCGCACCATTCTTGCAAATGAGCGCACGTTTTTAGCCTGGCTTCGCACCGGAGTATCCTTAATGGCATTCGGATTCGTGGTATCCAAGTTTAGTTTGTTCGTCCATCTGCATCGGGTCCGCACAGGCGGTCTGCACGCGTTCCTAAACAACACAGACTTGGGCTTAGCCTGGGTGGCTTCCGGTATCATCGTCACTTGCATCGCGTCGATTCATTATCTCCGCACGCGTCAGCACATCTACATCGGCGCCGATTTGCCCAAGTCCCACCTTCCGTTGAGCATTGCCATTTTGCTGGGTCTCTTGGGTGTAGTCATTTTCGTCTATTTGCTGGCGTTTCCTTAGTCAGTAGGCCCAAGCTTCCATTGATTGAGTAGCCAGGCTTCTTGACCCCCCTTCGGGCAAGATGCAAGTGTTTGAGCACGGAGTCAAGCAAAACGACGATCGCCGACAGCTTGACCCCTATGGATCCGCCCATAGGAGGAAATCCCCAAGTCTTCCCAAGAGCAGGCCAATGGGTCACAGGGTCGATACGGCGACATTTTTTAGCTGGGTATAGTGATACAGGGCTTCAATCCCTTTTTCCCTACCGTAACCGCTATGGCCAAATCCGCCAAAGGGCATTTCCACGCCGCCGCCGGCGCCATAGGCATTAATAAACACCTGGCCCGCCCGAAGCTTACGCGCCATACGATGGGCCTGCCCCACATCACGCGTCCAAACAGCCGCAACTAGCCCGTATTCGGTTGCATTGGCGAGACGTTCGGCCTCCTGCTCGGTGTTAAACGCCGTGACGGATGCCACAGGCCCAAAAATTTCCTCGCGAAACACGGGGCTATCCTCGGTTACGCCATCCAGCACCATAGCCGGCACAAAATACCCCAGCGTATGGGGCGGTTGGTTCCCGGAAATAACGGAAGCACCCCAATCGCGCGCGAGGTCAACATAGTAGTTTACGCGCTCCTTTTGCTTAGCCGAAATTACGGGGCCCAGATCTGGGTCATCCACTCCGGTTCCCACGGATACATGCCTAAGCGCGGCGCTCAGACGGTCGATCAATGCGTCTTTGATGCTCTCCTCGACCAGGATCCGCGACCCTGCGCTACACGTTTGCCCGGCGTTTTGCAAAAAGGATCGGAGAATGGTGGGCACCGCCCTATCTAGATCGGCCGAAGCAAATACGACATGCGGCGATTTTCCCCCTAACTCCAGCGTCACCGGAACCACGTTGAGCGCCGCCGACTGAGCCACCATGCGCCCCACTTCGAGCGATCCGGTAAATGTGAGGTGATTAATCTTGGGATGGGCCGCCAAGGGAGCGCCGGTTGTCTCTCCCAACCCCGCCACCACATTAATGACGCCTGCCGGTACGCCTTCTTGGTGGCAAATACGGGCTAGCTCGAACACCGACAGCGACGCCTCCTCGGCGGGCTTCAACACCACGGCATTGCCTACTGCCAGCGGTGCCGCAATCGCCCTCGATCCGATTTGAAGTGGATAGTTCCATGGAATAATATTGCCGACCACCCCCAAAGGCTCCCTCAGAGTGTAGTCCAAGAAGGCGCCCGGCACTGGAATGGTTGAGCCCCCGAACTTGTCGGCCGCCCCGGCGTAAAACTCAAAGTAACGGGCGGCCACGCGCACATCCGCTCGGGCCTGCGACAAGGGCTTCCCAGTGTCCGATGATTCGATGGCGGCAAGTTGATCAAGCCGCGACAGCACCTGCGCGCTTACGCGCGCCAGCACCCTGGAGCGATCCACGGCGTCCGCTTCCGCCCAGGCCGTATACGCTGAGCGCGCCGCGTTAACGGCCGCATCCACATCCGCCTTCGACCCATCAGGAAGCATCCCCAAAACCGACCCATCGGACGGATTATACGTCTCGAACCAATTTCCCGTAGCCGGGTCCACCCATTCTCCATTGATAAATTGCTGGCAACGCTCAATCATGGCACAACTCCTTTCACTTCTCACGAGACTCTCAAACTGCGCCGCACCGCCAGCGTGACGGCGTGCGCAGCCAACGCGCCGACGCGGCCGACGTCCTCTTGCCTGTCACCCACCGACAGGGCAAATAATGTATCGCCATCCCAGGGACTGTGTACCGGATCAATCGCGCGTGCCAAGCCATCGTGGCCCATCCGCGACACACGAGCCAGCTCGGCTTTGGTCAATGCCGCATTGGTCACAATCCCGCCGATGGTGGTGGACTCGCCCTGCCTTAAACCTGGGGCACCCATCGACCAAATGGCAACCGTATTTTGCGGCGTGTCGGCAACGCGAGGCCCGGCTAAAATTGACCCATCGTCGTCAATAATGCTGCCCACGGCGTTGACGACGACTACGGCGCCAACCCGCAGGCCATCCGGAGTCACGAGCGTCACGGCACCTTGACCCCCCGGCATGGCGTAATCGGGCCCGAGACTCTTTCCTACCGTCGCGCCCCGGCCTGCGCCGTGCCGTCCTTCTTTAACCGCGTGCCCTTGTGCCATCGCCATCTTGAGAGCCGCTGCACCATCGGCGACACTTGGGGGTTCGGCCAAGCCCACCTCAAGGTCAAAAATGGCGGCCGCCACCACAATGGGAATGCGCGCGCGGCCAACCAGGACCCCGCGGCCTAAGTACAAAAGCTCCATCGCCACGCCGTCGGCGGTTTGAAGCCCGAGCGCACTGCCGCCGGTCAGCACCACAGCATCCGGGCCTTGGACGGTGTTGGCCGGATCGAGCACTGGAGTCTCCCGCGTAGCTGGACCGCCACCGCTCACATCTACCGCACCCTTAGAGCCTTCAGGAATGACAATAACGGTAACCCCCGTCTCTTTGGCATCGTCGGTCACGCACCCCACGCCGACACCCGGGATATCGAGGACGCCCGGACGGATCTGATACGGTAGCGTGGATTGGCTCATATATTTCGCCCGCCGTCAACATCAAGGATGGTACCCGTCATCATACGCGCGCGGTCCGAGACTAAAAAGCAGACCGCTTCGGCGATGTCCTCGGCCTGGGCGAGCCGTCCCAACGG
This sequence comes from Bacillota bacterium, assembly GCA_021820965.1. Taxonomy (GTDB): domain Bacteria; phylum Bacillota; class Sulfobacillia; order Sulfobacillales; family Sulfobacillaceae; genus Sulfobacillus_B. Next base: position 179,493 of record JAKACZ010000001.1, read on the forward strand.
CACCGTCCGCCGAAAGGATTCGGTAATCGCATCGGCATCCGCGCTAGCGCTGCCGGCAGCGGCCCGGAACTGGGGCAGCATGGGGGTATCCGTAGCCACCGGTGACACCGCGCAGGCACGCACGCCGAATGGTGCCCATTCCAGCGCCAGTGCCCGCACAAACGCAATCACCGCTCCCTTAGTGGCCGAATACACCTGAAGGCCGGGCCGTGGTCGCACACCCGCCGTGGATGCGGTGGCCACGAAGACGCCCGACCGTTGATTCTTCAGTGTAGGCGCCACCGCTTTGGCCAAACTGACGACTCCGCGTACATTGATGCTGAGCAGCTGGTCAATCAGCTCTTCCGGTACCTCTTCCAGAGGCGTAGCCGCCTCGGCAATGCCGGCGTTGGCAAAGGCAATGTCGAGCCGCCCGTACTCTTTGAGGACCCGCTCAATCAGCGCCGCATTTTGTTCCGGGCGGCGCACATCCACTTCCACCGCCACGGCATTCCCGCCAGCTTGCCGAATGACTGCTGCCACCTCACCCGCACCCCGGGCGTTGACATCGGCGAGGGCGACCGCCGCTCCCATTTCCGCTAGCCGTTTTGCCGTTGACGCCCCAATACCCGACGCCCCTCCGGTCACGACGGCAACCCGATTTTCCAGTTCTCGCATAGTATTAATCGACCTCCGATTGAGTTGACGGATCGGTGAGGAACCGATGGGCAGCATCTGCGTAGATGACCGCCATATTGTGGAGCTGAGTAAGACTGACCCACTCATCGGCCTGGTGTGGGACAAATCGCATCCCCGCTCCTGTGGTAACGATGGGAATACCCGCATCCCAGAGCCAGGTGCCATCGGTCGCCCCGGGAACGCCGCTAAACACCGCCGGCGTGCCCAATCTTGCTTTCACCGCGCTTGCCATAGCGGCGACGATAGGCGAATCGATGGGCGTGTTTGTCACCGGACGATCATCAAGCACTATCAACCGGCCGGTATATTCGCCTGGGTCAACCGTTTCTTCCAGCCGCTCGCGCAGGACCCGCGTCTCTTCGCCGAGGCGACAATTGGCCTCGGCAATAACCTGGTCTAATCGCTGACGAACTTGCTCGATTAAATCGGGATGTGACTGACCGACCACGGTGCGGATGTCCAAGCTGAGGGAAGAAGAATCGGGTACGACATTAAAGCCTGATGGACCCGCCACGGGCGCCTGAATCTCTGTGGGAGTAATGCTGGGCCAGCCTAAATAGGGGTCGAACCCGACCCGTTGCTGCTCTGCTCGCTCCGCTTCTTCCATTGCCAGAAGAAACCGCGCGACGACCGGAAGCGGGTTGTTGCCGGTCAAGGGCATAGCACCATGCGCCATTTTCCCCTGGATCTCAACCCGTAGCCTGAGAGCGCCCTTCTGACGCACGCAGACTTGAGCGTCCTCCGGCTCGCAGCAAACGGCGGCGGCTACGCTGTCGGCAGCACCGGAGGCGATGAAATGCCGGATCCCGGTCATCATGCCTTCTTCATCGACGGGCATCAGAAGGAGAATCCGACCTGAAAAGTGACCGTTTAGATGTTGGGCCAGGGCTCGCAGGCCGACGTAGGCCGCCACCAGGTTGCCTTTGGTGTCCGCGGTTCCGCGGCCGTATAATCGGTCGCCTTCTCGCGTCATTTGGAACGGCGGTCGCGTCCAGCGAGCGACGTCACCTGCTGTCACCGTGTCGGAATGCGCCTCAAACAGTAGCGTGGGTCCCGACTGGTCCCCCATCCATTCGATCAGGAGATTGGGCCGACCCGGCGACACCTCGACCGACTGGAAGTTCAGCCCATCCACTTGGCACCAGCGGGATACGGCATCGACCACCGCGGCTTCGGTGTGCCCATTTTCGACCACGCTCTCAATTCCCACAAGCTCTTGCAATTTCTCTTTAAGCTCTGTTCTCCTTATCAGGGCATCTAATGATGCGTGCAACAATGGCAACAACGCCGCCCTCCTATTCAAAGGGGGCCCGCGATCACGGGCCCCGCCCCGCAATTTTTTGCTTACTTAGTCAGCAACATCGGAGATCTTGGAGCGGCCACTTCCAATCTGCACGCGGTTCCAAGCGGCACAAACCGCAATCGTCAGGATGACCGAAAGAGTGGCTTCCGCTATGGCCTGGGGAATCACGGTCAACATCTGCGGCAAGGTGTAATAGCCGCGCAGAATAATCGCCGCCACCACAAAAACCGTATTGGAGGCTGAGCCCACCAATCCCGCCAGCCCGTAAGCGACAATCTCGTTTTTCTTGCGTACCGCGATGTAGGCCAAATACGGGGTAATCCCAATCAGCAGCCGCGGTAGAATGGACACAATCGGGTCCTTAAACATGGGCACCGTGGCCCCAAGAAACGACGACAACCCGAAGATAAATCCTAGAATTATGCCGACCGGCCATCCCTCCAATACGGAACCGATGTACACCGGCACGCCCATAATGGTTGCGTTACCAGCGACATTGGGCACCGGAATGTACCCGAGCCGGGTAACGCCGAGTAGAATGGAAATCGCTGCCAGAACCGCGGCAACCACGATTTTCCGAGTCGTTAATTTCATCGGTCTCTTCCTTTCTTCTCAGACCTTTTTCTCCTCAGACAATGACCAATCCGACGCATATCGCAACGGTAATGGCCAGAGCGACCCAGTCGCGTGCAACGATTTTGTACTGCTTATACATGGTGCGCTCCCGGTTGGGCACATAGCCTCGCGATTCCATGGCGATGACCAAGTCCTCCGCCCGATGCAGCGCAATCAGAAACAGCGGTAACACCAGCGGAATCCGGGCTCGTGCTTGAGCCACAATGTTCCACTTTGATGCTTGAGTCAAACCGCCACCACGCGACGCCTGAGCTTTCATCAACCGCTCCATTTCCAACGCGAATGTGGGAACGAATCGCAGCGCGATGGTCATGATCAGGGCGAGTTCACGGGTGGGAACTTTCAAATACTGCAAAGGTTTGGTCAGTCTTTCCATGGCGCGAGTCACGTCATTTGTACGGGTGGTCAGCGTAAACACACTGATGAGCAAAATAAAGTCCACCAGACGCAAAAGCGAAGTTGTGGTGAGCCGCAGTGAATAAGAGGTGATATGCAGGAAGGAAACGTGCCACACCACACTCCCTTTAATGGGCGAAAACAACAGTTCCAACAGCAGCAGCGCTATAATGAACCAGGCTGCCGGCCTGAGACCGGAAAGGCTGTATCCAATCGGTACGCGCGCCATGGCCACAAGAATGAGAACAACCGCCAAGGCGGAAAGATTGGATGCGTACCGCGATAAAAAGGCAATGGTCAAAATGAGAATAATGGCGCAGAAAAGCTTTACCGCCGGGTCGATTCGGTGAATGACGGATTCTCTGGGCAGATACTGCCCGATGGTGATGTATCGTAAGACTTCAAAGTCCTCTGCCATATTGCCGTCCCTCCTTCGCTAAGACGCCGAGTCGGCGCTCGAAAGCCCGTCGAGGATGGATGCGACCAATTCTTCGGGAGTGCGGCCGAAGACATCAATCCCGCGCTGGCGCAGCAGCTGTTGCAAGCGTAAAATTGCGGGAATCTCAAACCCGTGAGATGCGATCAGGGTTGGATCGGCCACAAGTTCGTCAACCCAATAGGCACCGCGCGTCTCGGCCTGGTCTATAATGACCACGCGATCAGCCAGGTTTAACACTTCTTCGAGGTTGTGGGTCACGAATACCACCGACACACCCTCGAGTTTGAGCCGATCAAGCCGACGCAGCAGGTCTTGCGCCGATACCGGATCCAGGCCCGCGGTTGGCTCGTCAAGCACCAGTACTCGTGGCTTCAAGGCTAAAACTCCCGCCAAGGCCACCCGCCTCTTTTCGCCGCCAGACAATGCGTAGATGGGCCGATCTTTAAAGACGTCAAAATCAAGCCCGACCATTTCCAGTCCGTAGCGTACGCGCTGGCGCACTTCGCGCAGATCCATCTTTGCCTCAAGCGGGCCATAGGAGACGTCGTCCCCCACCAATTGCTCAAACAACTGCTCCTCAGGGTTTTGAAAGAGCATACCAACTTCCCGTCGGACCTTGGCAATGTTTGCATCCGCCCGGCTAAGATCAACTTCAACCGTCAAAACCGAGCCTTTTTGCGGCCGATAGATGCCGTTGAGATGCTGCATCACGGTGGACTTGCCGCTGCCGGTAGCGCCTACAATGGCCACCGCTTCACCGGGGTTCACATGGAGGTCGGCTCGCTTAAGCCCCAGGTGGGCTAGCGGCGTTCCGGCCATGTAGGTATGCGCCAGCTCCTGAACCGTTATCAACGGGCCGGTTGTGTCCATCCGCTCTGAACTCGCCGGCGCCTGCCGGGTTTTTGACCGTGGTTCAAGCTTGCCCAACAGATGGTCCGAAATTTCTTCCGGTTCAATCGCGTCGGACGGCACCTCCGGAACGCGCCGGTGTAAGAGCCCAGCAACTTGGGCAATAAGCGGCACGTCAAGATTGAGCTCGCGAAGGCGTTGGTTTTGGCGGAATACCTCGCGGGGCGTGCCGGTCAGCACCACCTTCCCCTTGTCCAAGACCGCTACCGTATCTGCTTCAAGCACTTCTTCCATGTGGTGCGTCACCGCCACAACCGTCGTTCCCTGTTGGTTGAGCCGCCGCACCAGCGACAAGACATCCTCCCGTCCCCGAGCATCCAGCATGCTCGTGGCCTCGTCAAGCACTAAGATAGGTTGTTCCATGGCCAGTGCACCGGCGATCGCCAATCGTTGCTTTTGGCCGCCGGAAAGAAGATGCGGCGGCCGAGTACGGAGCTCGAGAAGTCCTGTTTCCCGAAGCGCCGTGGTGACACGCTCCTCAATCTCTTGGGGATCGAGGTTAAAGTTTTCCGGGCCGAACGCGACGTCATCCTCTACAGTGGTGGCGACAATTTGGTTGTCGGGATGCTGGAACACCATGCCTACCAGTTTTCGGATCTCCATCTTGAAGGATTCATCGCGGGTGTCCATTCCCTGCACGGATACCCGACCCACCTTGGGTAAGAGGATGCCGTTGATATGGCGGGCCAACGTCGACTTGCCCGAACCGTTGGCTCCCAAAAGCGCCAGGTAAACGCCCTTGGATACGGCCAAAGACACCTCGTTCAGGACAGGCTTGCCGGTTTCGTATTCAAATGTGACCCGTTCGATGTTAATGAGAGGGTTCAGACTCATCGACTCCCACGTTCGTATTCGCTACGCTCCACAACAGTGCGTCAATCACTGCCTCAGTCACCTCTTCCGTGCGGGCCGTGCCTCCTAAATCCCGGGGCCGGGATTCGGGGCGGGCCAACGCTCGCTTTACCGCTGCGAAAATGCGATCCTCCCGCTCAACGTATCCGAGGTACCCGAACATCATCGCCGCCGACAATATTGCGCCGATAGGGTTGGCCACCCCCTCCCCGGCAATGTCGGGCGCGGATCCGTGTACCGGTTCAAACAGGCCCGGAACCCTATGCTCCGGGTTGAAGTTGGCGCTGGGCGCCAGACCCAACCCACCGATGAGACCCGCGCCGAGGTCGCTCAAAATGCCGCCAAAGAGATTCCCCGTCACCATGACCTGAAATCGCTCCGGCAAAGTAACCATCGCCGCAGCGGCGGCATCAACTAATATTGATGATGCTTCGACATCGGGGTGCTCTTGACCTACTTCCCTAAAAACTTCATCCCACAATACGCCGGTATAGTTCAAAGCATTGGACTTGGTCACGCTGGTGCAGCTCATATTCAGCCTCTCCGCCAGCTTGAACGCATAGCGCTGAACGCGCGCGACCCCTTCGCGGGAGTAGGAGGACAACTGCAGGGCGCTCTCGCGCGCCGTTCCCGGATAGAGACGAGCTCCTTGACCAAGGTACTCGCCCTCTGTGTTTTCGCGCACAATCACCATGCGCATTCGCGATGTCTCGTCCATGCTCATGATGGGTCGAAGATTGACAAAGAGATCGAAAGCTTGGCGCATAGGAAGAATCAGGCCCCAGACCGGAATGTTTAAGGGAAGGTCGGGATCGCCGACGGCACCGAAGTAAATCGCATCATATGAGCGTAGGATGGACATGCCGTCGGGCGGCATCATCTCTCCATAGTCGCGATAATATTGGCTTCCCCATGGATAGGTATCCAACGTCAATTTTATCTGAGGGTCTAGACGCCGCACCGAGGCCAACACCTTCAGGCCGGCATCGACCACCTCGGGACCCACGCCATCCCCGGGGATTACCGCGATGCGATGCTTGGACCCGGGTGTGGGCGACTGATCGTTGCCATACCAGAACATGTTTGACCCCCTATCGCTATTATGTCCGAGCATACCAAATTGTTCGGGTGATCGGAAGACTTAACACACTTATTTTTCTGCATTTTTCGCTACTTAAAGCTTCTGCCGCCCCCTTCTCCCGGCACCAGCACTCGCAACCGCTGAGCCGTGTCATATAAATGCGCGTGCATCAGGCTTTCTGCTTGGACGTCGTTGTGATCCCGAATAGCCTCAAACAGATCCACGTGCTTTTGAAAAAGATCGCCTTCGGTTCCCGCCAGCGCTCGCGAATATTTGATCGTCGAACGCGTCTGCCCTGAAAGCGAAGCAATCACGTCCCGAAGAACGCCATTGCCGCTAGCCTCTGCCACGACCAGGTGGAACTCCAGATCGGCGGTGATAGCCTCGCTCAAGGAACCTAAGCGCATGCGGTCCAGACATCGTCCCAGCTTGTCGAGATCCTCATCGGTACGATGTTTCGCGGCCAGTTTTGCTGCCGGCACCTCCAGCTGCAGGCGCACAAAGAGAACCTGGCCCAAGTCCCGCTTTGGCTCGGGGTTATCTGGGGTCTCTGGTTGTAGGGTGCGGACGAAATACCCACTTCCGTGCCTCACTTCGATCAATCCATGAGCCGCAAGTGCCGCTAACCCTTCCCGGATGGTAGATTTGCTGACGCCCAGCACGCGCGCCATTTCCTGCAAGGTTGGCAGTTTGTCGCCGGGTTCGTAGATGTGCTGCCGAATCAATGTCTCAAAATATTCCGTCACCTGATGCGACCGCGTCGTGGATAGGAGTTTAGTCACCATGTTGAAAATCCCCCTGCCAGCAATTTTAATCCCCGCCTGTTATTCATTACAAAATCAATAATTGGGGAAGTCAAGCGGCAACTCCGATAATCGTTGAAGTCGCCCTCTACCTGGGCGGCAACTCGTACGGAAAGTGTGGCCACCGACATCAGCAGAAAGTCCAGCCCTAAGAAGCCCGTTGCAGGCGGATCAGCAGCAGGAGAGCGCTCCCAGGTTCTGAAGGACGATGATTGGATTAACGGCTTTGTAGCGCATCTCTTTCCCCTGCCAGATATCCTATTGCGGGTGGGAACCCAACCGTGCCGCGTCGAACTGTTACGATTCCGTCGACGCGCCCGTCATCTCGGATGCAGACATTGGTCCCCGGGACGCATTGATGCGCTTTCGCAAGAGGTAGTAAAGGCCCGTCACAACGGCGAGTGTTGGTAGGCCCGCCTCAAACACAATGGGCAATCCATCTGGAAAAGCGGTTGCCAGAACGCCGAGGAGTAGGATAACACCGATGCCGCCAGTCCATGGAGCGCCCGGCATTCTCACGGGAGCGGGGGGCAGCCCTTGAGCGTCCCGCACTTTTCGAAAGCGCATATGTGTAATGAGCACGAGAATCCAAACCAAGACGGCACCGAAAATAGAGATGCCGAACAACGTGAAGTAGGCGCCCGACGCGGAGACTACCGACAGGATGGCGGCGATCGCTAACCCCCGGTAGACACGGCTAAGGCGTTGACTGGTGCCGCACTCTTCGAAAGTCGGCCGAGTGCTCTGGGTGCCTGACCGGAGCGGGCAAGTGAGAAGAGCATGCGCGTCGTAAGGTACAGGTCCGTGTTCATGCTGGAGAGAGCGGCGGTCAGCACCACGAAATTCATGATCGATGCGGCAAAGGGAATGTGTGCGTTCTTAAACACCAAAACGAACGGGCTGTAAAAGATGCCAGTGTGCGCCCCTGCTTGGGTCCAAGGCACCACGGCCACAACAATGGAGATTCCCAGCACATAAAACAGGGTTAGGCGCAGCACCATCGATCGGCTGGCCCGTGGCATGGCTTTTGCCGGATCTTTAGCCTCACCCGAGGTCACCGCTACGACTTCAACACCATAGTACGAGAAGGTCACGACCAGCATGGCCAGCCACACGCCTTTCAGTCCGTGCGGCATAAATCCACCGAGTACCGTCAGGTTGGAAAGGCCCGGTGCAGTGCCTCCGCCAAGACCCCAAAAGAGTACCGCCACGCCGAGTACGATGAAAATGACAATAGCTGCTACCTTAATCATGGCAAACCAGTACTCAAACGTTCCGAAGTTCTTGACGTTGCTGGCATTGATGGTAATGAGCGCCAAGGAAAACGCCACGACGAAGTACCATAACGGTACATGCGGAAACCAGAACTGTGAATAAATGCCAGCCGCCGTAGCTTCTCCCCCAATCGCCACCACTTGCGCCAGCCAATAGAACCAGCGGATGGTAAACCCGGCCCAGGGACTGAGATACCGTTCCGCATAGACGCCAAACGAGCCCGCGGTAGGAATGGCCGAGCTCATCTCCATCAATGCCCACGCCATCAAGAGCGCAATGGCGGCTCCAATAATATAAGAAATGATCACGGCCGGGCCGGCGAGCGAAATGGCCAGTGTGGAACCCAGAAATAAGCCGGTGCCGATGGCGCTGCCAATGGCCATCATCGTGACTTGATTTGTCGGGAGCACCCGGATTAGGCCAGCCTCCCGTTTGACCAAGTCTTCGTCGTCATGAGTCATACTTCTTCACCCCCTTCTTGGTCTCGGGTACCTTGGCGCCGGTAGCTGCGGAGTGCGTCCACGACCCGGTCGATATCCTCTTGGTTGTTGTAAAAATGCAGGCTAATTCGGACTGCGTCACCCCGGGGACTCACAAAGATGCGCTGAGACGATAAATGTGCGGCGATGCGCTCGGCATCCTCTGCGTGAATGGTTACTTGCGGACCCCGGTACTGAGGATCGGCGGGCGAAAAGAACTGCCACCCCTGTTCAGACAGAGCATCTTGCGCTCGCTGTGCCAGTGCCTCAACATGATGAAACGCTTTGGCAACGGAAATCTCGTTGATGAGGGACAAACCCGCAGATGCCGCGAAGGCCGCAGGGATGGCGGGCGTGCCTGTTTGGAACCGGCGAGCCGTCGCATTGTAGTCCAATACTTTCGGCGTAAAGGCGAACGGCTCCTTGCGGCCGAACCATCCGGTCAGTACCGGATCCCGCGGATGCTCAAGGCCGGGCCGGACCCATAAAAACGCAATCCCGGGTGCGCCTAGCAGGTATTTGAGCGTTCCCGCGATCAGGTACGGTCGTGTTGCGCGGTGAACTCACGATAGAATTTGCGGATGAAACCCATTTGTTGCACGAAGGTGACAGCATCTATTTCGATTCGCGACTTCCACATCGGTACGTCAACCTGTCGAAGAAGATGACCGCTTATATTGTCAGCGTCACGCCACCGAGTTTTTAAGCGGAGATATCGGAACCGCGCAATGATATGAGTTCCGGCGAACAAGAACTGCCAGTGCCCCACTGCTCTGAAAAACCCTCAACCCCATATACGGTACCCATAAGCCGGCTAGATACAAGATATCGATGGTTCCAACAGGGAGGGTGAACTTAACCACAGGTCGCAGAGATTGCCACCATTTGGATCGGCGATCGCGGCCGTCCACGCGTTCACCGCCCTCCCACTAGCCAGGTACCGGAATACGCCGGCCCCGCTCAAGATCATCACAGATCTCGAATCTGCTCTACGTGCTCTCCGAAAAGGCGACAATCCGTGGTTCCCGAAGGCGTTCGGGTCAAACTGCCCCGCAGGCTCGCGACGCTACAGAGATACCGACCTCGTAAGAATGAACGCATTCTTAGTATAGCAGGGTTTTTCATCCGTCGTGGTGCCGCGCCCCGGCGGCATGGGGAACTGCCCAGCACATCAATCGAATAACATTCTCACCGGAAAAAAGCTATTCCGCGGAACCGAGGCGGTTGAAATTAAAAGCCGTTTCAGCCGGCCATTGGCTACTCCCGGCGCTCAGCGTCCACCACGTACAAATGACCACGCATTCCGGAGGCATCTCTCGTGAGATGTCTTGGCACAAGCAAGCTACAGCATAGCGTCCGACAGCACCATAACTGGTTCTCGCTCTGGCTGCGCAGCACTTGCGCCCGGTCCACCGGCCTACGCCTGCGGCCGGACTAGGTAGAGGGGGAACATTCAACTTACGCACCGACCCGCACCGGGGCAACGAAACGACAACGGCGGCCTACGAGTGCCGTTGTCGTTTCTCCCGATAACTTATTCATGCACCCAAACGCTTCAGACGTCCCCTGCGTTATGGCGTTGCCACCGGTGCCTTTTCCTTAAGGATTTTGAGAAAGGCCCGCATCCACTCGGGATGGTCTGGCCAAGCACGGGCAGACACCATATGTCCGTCCACCACGGCTGCGCCGTCAACAAAGGTCGCGCCTGCCGCTCGAAGATCGGGCGCCAAAGCAGGATATGCCGATGACCGGCGTCCTTCAAGAACCCCGGCTGCCGCCAGGGCCAAAGGCGCATGGCATAATTGCGCCACCGGCACTTCACGGTCAAAGAAATGACGGACTATCCGAACAAAGTCAGGGTCGTTGCGAATATATTCGGGCGCGCGTCCACCAGGGATCACCACGCCCACATAGCCATCCGGATCCACGTCTTTAAAAGCCACATCGGCCTCAACCCGATAGCCCTTCTTCTCTGTATAGGTGTCAAAACCAGGCTCAAAGTCGTGGACGACCGTTTGCAAGACCTTTTTCGTCGGAGCCGCAATGTCAACCGTGTAACCTTCTTCCCGTAGCCGTTGATAGGGATACATGACCTCGAGCGACTCGGCACCGTCCCCGGTCATAATTAACACGCGTGGCATCATCGTACCCTCCTCGCTATGTTTGGCTGTGCGGCTTACTCCGCACGTCCTCAAGTGCGTCTCTTAGCATCTCAGCAAAGCCAATATCTGTCTTTGCCTTGGAGACACTCTGATCACCAATCAGTGCGGGACATCCACCGGAATCCATACGTTGTCGTGATGATGGCCTTTCCAGTAAAGACGGCGCAGCCAAAAACCCGAATGTTTCCCTTGTTCTCAGCCATCCCGACAGCGTGCGGATCCCCGATCCCGGCCACCCCTGATACGCGTGCACGTCCATCAATGCGAACGCGGTCTCCTAGCATTCCCTGCCAGCCGCGCACGGCAGAGATTTTTTTGCGATTCCGGTTGCTGCAGGCGAGCAGTCCAGCCACGTATTTACCCCATTGGCGTGCCGCTCGGCCGGAGAACCGCGCCCTCGCCGGAATCCGTGCAGCGTCGTCTGCATTGTACCACCTTCCCGTTCCTGCGCGACAATAGCCTTTTAGCGCACTGGGCTTATGCGTATGTGTGGCAAAAGTGCGCAACTTTCTTAACGGCATTGAGCAGCAGCTCATCTCCCCAGCGCTTTGCATAAGGATTACGAAGCGGATTGATACCTCGGGACACTGAATAACCTTCCCAAATACGGTATGTGATTCGTGCAGATGAGTCGCCCGAGCCACTTCCTTAATGGTCAAGGGTATCGGCGCGGACCTTAATAAGCGGTAGGCGGATTGCCATCCACGATGAACGCCGTGGTCGCCGCAAGTGTTTCTTGACGTTGCTTGACAGCACGTTCCACCCACAGTGCCTCCAGCATCGCCTGGCTGAGAAAAGACTTGACCGCGCTGCCGTCCCCCGCTCACGAATTGCGAACCCTCACCGACCGAACCTGCGCGGAATGCCCAACGGATGGGGTTAGTGACGGATCGTTGCGTTACGAGACCTATCGGCGGCCGCAGGGACACCCGATCGGGCAGGAATTACAGGGCCCCCGCGACTTCCGGTCAGTTCGCCATCGTGCCAACCCTAGTCCGTGTGCCGTGGTCTTGATGTCGGCAGCGGGAATCCAAAGACTAGTCCGACGTTTTAGCGGTGCACGCCGTCAGGCGAGACGCGCGGGGACAGTGCGGTCGCGCTGGGTAACAATTTTTCCATCGCTAGGACATCGACCCTTCGCCCATCCAAGCTCCCTGGCCGGATAAAGATGCCCACCGACCGATAGCGTTGCTGGTGACTCCGGAATTTGCGCAAGGATTAGACAAACCGTTGCCTGGTCACAGTTTCCGGGACTATGCCGTAGTCCTGGACGGGGTGAGACAAAGAGAGCTAATAGCTCCAGGCGAGGCATGGATTCGGCACTGCTACGACTCTAGATTGCCCAGGGCGTCTTTAAGTTGTTGCAGTGAAGTCATCGACGAAAGCTTGGGGAGCAACGCACACCAGGCTTCATCCTCAAGAGCAATAACGCGGTCGCGTAGCGCACCGGGTAGACTCGGCATTCGATTTCCCGTCAAGGCGCGCAGCACCTGCGCGCGAGATCGCTGTAATCCTTGTTGAAGCCCCTGCTGAAGTCCCTGTTCAAGTCCTTTGTTCCAACCCCGCTCTATGGCTTCCTCCTCAAGCTCGGTAATAAGGTCGCGCACACGAATCACCTCCTTAATCAATTTTAGCACCTCATTGTCCACAAATCGACTCGTCAGGCCTACAATGGCGGCGGCAGCCAGCCGCCCCTTGGCACCCGGGATGGAGGTGGCCAGGTCGACGGCGGTCAGTGCACGCTCCGCCAGCGGGCGCGATGACTTCATGAAGGGATAGAACGCGAGGTCGAGCACATCGCGATCAGTCCAGCCATCGGGCGGGAGCCCCCTTATGCGCTCCCAGACGGCCTCCCCTTGTGTCTCGGAAACGAATGCATTGGTGACCGTGTACTGGATGGAGCTGAGATCTAGTCTGTGTTGGGCCGGAGAGCGCAGTGTAAGGTAGAGCACGATGGTAAGCACGGGTTGGCGGTGATGGACCGCCAGGGCAGCAGCATAGGTGAAAAATCGCATTAGGTCTCTTTCTTTGCCAGACTGAAACTCGAGGTTGAGCAATCGGCCGTCTCCGAGGAGAAAGGCGCGGTCGAGGATTTGGGTGCCGAAGGCGAGCGTTGGTACCTCAGCCGGCACCGACCGAACAATGGCGAGGTCTGGATATCCCAGCCATTGAGCTAGACCCGCTTGCAGCAGCTCCGCCAACATCTTTTGAATTGTGTCCTTGGCTGTGCGTGGTAACTTAAATGGCACTGCCGAATCCCTCCTTAGGAACCGCAGGGAAATCCCGCAGCAAAATTTTGTTTCTTTCCCTAACAATAAGGAGGACGCCGACGAAAAAGCAATAAAAATCGTGAGTGGTGTCGAACGATTCTGAGGTTGGCTGTTGCACCGAAGGAGAGTTCTGCATCAAAAACTATTGCCGGCATCGTTCAGCCTATCGAGCTATGCTTGCCCTGTAGGCAGCGTCGGATCAGCTCCGCGATTTCCGAGAGCCATGGGAGCATGAATCGGCTAAATATTAACCAAATCGGCCATCGCACACTTCGCCTGGCGCATCGCCGTGGACCGGGCCGGCCCGGAAGGTGCGCGCGGATTGTCCGCACTGGTGACATCAATTGGGTTCGTCATAGCGCGACAGCTCGCATCACCCTGCGTAAAGCCACCACGCGCGCGCAAGGCTTGCTGCCGGAATTTGCTACATGCACCAATTGGCCCGGCGTTATAGCCGGTAGTATACGCATGCAGCGAAGGTAAACCATAGCTCAGCGTCGAGCGTTCTATAACCGGAGCGATTTAGGCCAAAGTGCACGATGACATTGCTCTGTTGGGCAACCAAGCCAACGACAGCCCCGAGGTAGACACCGGTTTGTTTTCTTGGTTTTGAAGAATGGAACCAACCCATTAACACGACTCTCGACGAATTAACTCGCCGGGTAGCAACACCGGTTCCTCGTCCACGATTATATCTCCACTTGCCAATTTTAGTAACATGTCGACGGCCACCCGGCCGATTTCGTCCATGGGCTGTCGAATGGTTGTCAGGGACGGATACACGTAGCGAGTCGCTTCAATATCGTCAAATCCCACAATCCTAACATCCTCCGGGCATTGGTATCCCTTATCCCGCAATGCGCGTAGAGCACCCAAAGCGGATAAATCGTTAGCGGCAAAGACGCCATCGAGGAGTCGTGTGCCTTCGTTGAGAAGCCGCATCATGCCGCGGTATCCCCCCTCGTAGGTGTACTCACCGAATTCAATCCGTTCATCGGCTTGGGACAATCCGCCCGCGCGCAGCGCATCCCGATAGCCTTGCAGACGCGGCCAAGAACTGGTCACGTCATGCGGGCCCGCGAGTGTGGCCGGCGGATGGCGGCATTCCTTCAAGAGCAGCTCGACGGCGTCACGCGCCCCGCGATAATGGTCGACGGAAACCTGAGGCACCGCGCAGGTCGGCAAAAGCCGGTCGATGACCACAACCGGCAGCGGGTATTCAAACGAATCCAATAATAGGGCTGTCCCTGGAGTGGCAAAGAGGACCAGTCCATCCACGCGCAACTCCTGCATGGTCCTGAAAATTTTTCCCTCGCGCTCGGGATTTCCGCGCGAGTCCATGATTAAGAGCGAATAACCGTACGGATAGGATGCGTCGTTGATACCGCGGACGATGCGCATGAAGAGAGCGTTATCCATATCAGGTATTAAAATACCTAGCGTTTGGGTTGATCCGTTCACCATGGCCCGCGCCTGACGATTGGGAACATAACCGAGCTCCGAGGCCACCGCCATCACTCGCGCCAGGGTTTCCGGCTTGACGTATCCGCTCTTGTTTAGAGCCCGAGAAACGGTCGCCACACCGACGCCTGCTTTCCGGGCAATGTCCTTTATCGTCGCCATCTACTTGACGATCGCCCCCGCCGCCGCGCGAGCCTGCAATCCCGCAATCACCAGGATGATGGCAACAAATATATATTCGTAGAGGGACGGGAGCCCAATTAGCACGATGATGTCGTTGATGAGACCGATAATGAGCGCGCCAATGGCAGCGCCGATAATGGTCCCTCGCCCCCCGGAAAAGGGAATTCCGCCCAGAATGACAGCGGCGATGGCCTGCAACGAATACCCTCCGCCCGTAGTCGGATACATTGAACCTTGCCACGCCGCAATCAGAATACCGGCAAAAGCCGCCAGCAAACCCGACACCATAAACACACCGATTTTAGTGGCGTCAATGTTCAGTCCCACCGTTTTGGCCGACATTTCATTGGAGCCAATAGCCTTAATCCAAGTGCCCACCGGCGTATACGCGAGCACAATTTGAGCGGCCGCAACCAACAGTACCATGATTACAACAAGCGTCGGCATCCCCAAGATGGTGCCGGCCAACCCACCAAAGCGAAACTCGCCGCTGGCTGGGCTGATGTAATTACCTCCGTTAAAGAGCAGCGCAATGCCCTTAAAACCCCAATACGTTCCCAAGGTGGCAATAAAGGATGGAATTCGGCCCTTCGTCACCAACAATCCGACCACCAAACCGACAATCAGTCCTCCTACCAAGGTGACAGGCAGCGCGATGGCGGTGGCCATATGCTGCATGACGCTTAAGAACGCCACCAGCATACCCCCTGCGGCCAAAACGCCCTCCACGCCTAGGTCAATCATACCGGTCATGATCACCAGGGCCTCGCCAATGCTAATAATCACGAGAAAACTTGAGCTCACTAAGAGCGCGTTGATGTTGCGCGAGGTGAGAAACGACGGCGCCACAATCCCGGAGATAATCAGAGCGATAATCAGGAAGATAACGGGGCGCTGAACACCGCCGGCGGATCCGAAGATGGTTCGGGCCACATTTTTCATGACCGATCGGCCTCCCTTCGCTCAAACATTTCGCGAACCAGATCGGTAACGTCAAGATTGTTGTTCGGCAGAATGCTCTTAATTGTGCCATGGGAAAAGACTACAATGCGATCCGAGACGGTGAGAACATCCTCGAGGCGATGGCTGACCAATATCACTGATTTGCCCCGTTCCCGCAGTTGCCGGATTAATTTCAAGACATCAGAAATTTTCGCGACTGATATGGCGGCCGTGGGCTCGTCCATTATGATGAGTTCTCGGTCGAATAGCAGCGCCCGGCCAATTGCCACCAGCTGCTGTTCTCCTCCCGACAAGGTGCCCACCAAATCAGTAGCCCGGGCTCTTGCGTTGAGTTCGCGCAGTACCCGGTCCGCGGCGCGAATCATGGTTGATGTATCGTTAAACCACAGCCATTTATGTTCTTCTTCACCAAGATACATATTCTGCCAGACGGTTAAGTCCGGTGCCAGCGACAGATTTTGGTACACCATTTCAATTTTCAGCTGATTACGGCTGGCCCGTGGACCGGTCACGTTGCGCGGCTCGCCTTTATAGAGAAACTCCCCGGCGTCGCGTTGATTATATCCGGTCAGAAGGCTAAGAAAGGTAGACTTTCCCGCAGCGTTATCCCCTACTAACCCGATCACTTCGCCGGCATAAATATCCAAACTGACCTGGTTCACCGCTTGGACCGGGCCAAACGCCTTTGACAGGCCTCGAATTGATAGTAGCGGCACCTCAGTTTTGACCGCCATCGCTCTCTCCTCCTAACATAACGCGGGAAGGCCTTAGATTTTATCAATCCAAGGCCAATACTCTCCGTCTATTGCTTGACTTTGTGACTTGACGCGTGACCATAAGGCAATGCCGGGACGGTCCGGGGCGTACCCCAGCCGGCGATTTGACTGACGTTTTTCTTAGTGACCAAGGTCATCGGAATAATGAGCCCCTTCGATGCGTAATTGGCCGGGGGCTTTGTGTGGTATTGCAGCAGATTATCCATCGCTTCGACCGCCCAATAAGCTTCAACGAACGGCGAATGCGTCACGGTGTCGAGCTGGGTGCCGTTCTTGATGTCGGTAAGGCTTTGCGGCTGGGCATCTGCACCGACAACTTGCACGTTTTGTCCCGGTTTTAATCCGGCATTTTTCAAAGCGGTGATGGCGCCCAAGGCCATGGCATCATTGGACGCCACAACCAGTTGAACATTTTGTGTCTTGGACAGAAATTCGGACATGACCGTCTGCGCCGTATTGGTTTCAAAGTTTCCCGATTGGCTGAGGACGATTTTAACCGACCCATTTTTGACGTAGGGATTTAGCACGTCCATGGCTCCGGCTAGCCGGTTGATGGCGGTACTGGACCCCTGGGTTCCTTGCAAAATGGCCACGTTCCACGGTTTGGGGACCTTGTGTTGGGTCAAGTAGTGCATTGCGTATTGGGTCTGTTCTTTGCCCAACTGGGTGTCGTTATCTCCGATAAATAGGGTTCGGCCCTTGGGGTTGTTTACATCGCGGTCGATGGTAATGACCGGAACCCCCTGCTTCATGGCCTGCACGGCGGCATTGGTGACGGCGCCATTGACGGGATTTAAAATGATCCCTTTCGCATTATTAGCAACCGCCTCGTTAATGTCCGAGATTTCCTGCGACGGTGAACCGTTGGCGTTGACGATTTTCAAGTTCAACTTGGGATAGTAGGTCGCTGCTTGCTTAACCGCCTGTGCCATAGGGGCAAAATAAGGCGCACTGTATCCTGTAAAAATGAAGTATACGGAATTCTTTCCGGAGGCATTGTGAGTTCCGGAAGACGAAGTTCCGCACCCCGCTACAGCCGCACTTGCAAGTAGGGATCCCAGCGCCAAAGCGACAACCTTTCCCTTCATCTGCAATGCTCCTCTCTGAGTATGGATACGTTTCCATATTACATCGCCGGACTATGTAAATGTCAACACAACGTTCTTCCAAATGCGGCGTATTCCGGCAACGTGGGCACGCCTATCCAACATGCTCTCTCCGAGTAGACTACCCGCTATTAAAATCGGATATCCGTGTTCCGTGATTGATGGTGCGGTTCCGGGCGTGTCGTCACACAACTAATCTTCGATGAGGTACGCGGTTGGGCTCGGGTCGGCGACCGAATCACCCGCGACTTGCACCGGTCGCTAGTCGAATTCATGAATCATGGAGCTGGCACATGGTCCAGTGCAACCACGAAAGCGAAAATCAAAAGATGAAAACTTCACCCGAAGTCATACTGCTTCGCTGACCTCTTTTTCTGATTTTGGGCATGACTTTCAACCGCCTCGACCTTTGGCCAGCGTCACTTGCTGCCTTCTACCCGGCCGCCAGCTGGGCCACTTTTGGACTTCGCGTGTGCGCCGTGCCACCCTTACGCCCCCTCTTCTCTCCCCCGATACCGTCCGAGGGGACGCCACTCCCCTTTTTCTTCGTGAATCGGCTGCGGCATCCTGGGAAGCAGGCGGTTGTCCGATAATGCCCTCTGAATGACCGTCGTGGCGTTGGACGTCGTCTCGCACTCGAATCGCCTGCAATCACTTGCCTATTCTGGCACGCTATTGTACAATTGTCACAAAGAGGAGTTCAAAAAAGATATGGACCTTGTCATCGACACATCGGCCATCATTGCGGTCGTGGCAAACGAACCGGAGAAAGTTGCTCTTATTGAGCAGACTCAGGACGCGACCCTGCATGCTCCCGCATCGTTGCCTTGGGAGGTCGGGAACGCGTTGTCGGCCATGCTCAAACGAAAACGCATCACCAGTGATCAAGCAACAGCCGCATTCCGTTTCTATTCGCAGATACCGGTCCGACTGATCAACGTGGATATCGGCCGCGCGTTGGGGCATGCCGCACGGTTGGGAATCTACGCCTACGATGCCTATATGATTCGCGCCGCCGAAGAGCAGGGATGCCCGATTCTCACTTTGGATGGCGGACTCATCCAGGTCGCAAAAGCGGTCGGTATCACTGTCATGGAGGTGAAGGCATGAAGGTTTACACGTATTCGGAAGCTCGGCAGCATCTTGCGGAGGTACTGGAGCAGGCACGGCGAGACGGCGAGGTTTGGATTCGCCGCCGCACAGGGCAGATGTTCGTTGTGAAGCCAGAGGCAGCAACGCACTCACCGCTTGATGTCGAGGGAGTGAATATGGACATCACAACCCAAGAAATTGTCGACTTCGTTCGGGAGAGTCGGGAGTGGATAACCTCCCGACGTACCTAACCTAGCGCTGTCTGAAACAGGTATATCTGGCGAACATTTAGGAGGCACGAAAAAGCAACTTTCATGATTTGGGCTGCGGCCGAATCACGTAGTTCCATTCCCCGTGAAAGGTGTGACGGGTTAGATTGAGCGCGTTGAAGGTCTCGTCATCCACCTTGCGACCCTTCCGGTAGGTACGCCCATCCAGTACGGCTTGGACCGCTCCTCCTCGGCGGGTGCGCGTATGGCCAATGCATTGGACCACCGGGGTCAAACGGCTCTAGAGGCCGCCCGTGCCAGGTGATATCTCTTTGCTATCGCCGGTATACACCTGGCCATGCCTTCCAACAGATGCGTTGGGAAAACATTCCACACCTGCCAGGTCAATTCGTGTGCCAATTCCTTTGAATGCGGAAAAGTTATTTTACCGTACCGCCTTAGATGTTCGTATTCCGAGTGTGAGCCCCTGGTCGCCTGACATCGGGTCTTTCGTAGATGCCATTCCCAATGGCGTCGGGACCGGCGACAAATGGCTTGTTATTGGAGTTATCCCGCGCAAGCCTGATCGTCTCTGCCGGAGCCTCGACTAACGGTCCCGACGCTGTCTGCCGCCACAAAGCGCTGATGGCGCAGTCCGCCTTATGGCCTGACTGGCTCTCGGTAGTCGAACGCATACCCAAATCCGCGCGGGCCCCATACCCCAAGGGCCTCGGGGCTCTTCATGATATCGGGTGCGGGAATCACCACCACAGCGACTCGTTGTCCGTAGCGAAGACGCTCAGTGGTAATGGCAAGTCCGGTCTGGGAGTCAAGAACGGTGACCAAGTCGGGAACAGTTGCTACAATGTCCTCCGCCTGACGCATCACCAAATTTTCATTTTGAAAGTCGATGGTGGCGCAAGACCGTTTATCTTGGCCAACTCCCTCAATCGTCACCTGGCCTTTGGCAAAGCCGCCGTCGGTCCGCCGAACCACTTCCGTGACCTTACCCCGAAATGCGACAAAGGCCGGGCCATAGCCTGCGTAGTCTGCCGATGCACAGACTGCCGCCAGAGGATCGTCATGCCGCTTTTGCGCCGCTAAGACTGCACGTCCAATGCGCAATCCTAAACTTAGCGTACCTCGAATGGCGGCACGTTTTACACTGAACCCTTGCATCGGAAACTGGGAGACAAAGCTATGGCCGCCCAGTCGGATGGTAATGCCTCGGGCCAGCCATTCCAGTTGGTAGTTATCGTGGATCCGGTCGAGAATCACAGTATCCCCAAATTCGCTGGCGATGCAAGCCGGCGATCCCGGGATGCCAAACACATGAAAGGTTTGCATGTAGATCTCAGGGAAGGCGCGCCCCATGCCGTCAGCATCCACGACCGGCCGGCCCAGTTCCGCCGCCACCTGAAGTGGCACCATGCTGTTGATACCACCCGCTTCGATGGGGCAGGGAAAGGCATCCGTCACCCCGAGATATTCGGCCAACCGTTCAAACGCTTCGATGGGCTCGGTACCGCGCGGAGGTTTCTCAAAAAGCACTGTCGGTGCGCCAACGCCAGCGATGGGAATCACCCACTGTTCAGCGGCGAGTTCATCAACCGAGTACACGGTAACCGGGCCGTGTCTGACCATCGCGGCTTCCGCCATCACACGCCCGATATAGGGATCCCCGCCACCACCAGTGCCGAGAATGGCCGCGCCAACGGCCAAGGCGCCAAGATCACTCACCCCGATCTCCCAGCTCATGCGGATTCGCCCGCCAATTGTCCCGCCACCGTCACCCGCACCCGGGACGCATTCGACGGAAGGTACGCCAAGGGAATTTCTTCGATTTCGATGACGTCCAACGTCGCCACGTCAGCACCTGCCCGGACAGCTTCGGCCTTGGCTGTTGACACGGCCTCTTGCATGACGTCCTCGCGCGCCCTCCCGGTCATGGCGTAGATGCGGTCAACTCGCCCCGACACTTGGGCAATGGCTGCCCCGATTGCGTTGGCCACGTCATAATGGTCGGGCCGGATAACCTCTGACACGCCGGCGAGGTGGTCAGGCAGCAGCGCGCTACCTCCACCCACCGCAATCAGGGGAACCGCTTCGGAGCTGGTTTTAATACGGTCGATGCCC
This sequence comes from Bacillota bacterium, assembly GCA_021820965.1. GTDB lineage: Bacteria > Bacillota > Sulfobacillia > Sulfobacillales > Sulfobacillaceae > Sulfobacillus_B. The sequence goes on from JAKACZ010000001.1 coordinate 200,702, forward strand.
TCTTCCACCATGCGGATCGCCTCGGCATAGGCCGCCCGGCTGAGTTCGGCGTCGACAGGTGGGGTTCGTCTCCCAATGCTGGCATGGCCCTGGGCAACCGCCACATCCGTAAATGTTAGGATATTGCCGCCGAATACCAAGCCCTGCTCCACGATCCGATACCCAACACTGTCTGGTCCAACAGTCACGCGCCCATCGACCGTCCGAACGCGAGAGCCGCCACCGAGTCCTAACGCAATTAAGTCAGGCATGCGGAAGTTGGTGCGCACACCGCCCACTTCCACTGCCAAGGAAGACTGGCGCGGAAACCCACCCCGGATCATACCGATGTCAGACGATGTTCCGCCGACGTCAATGATAACGGCGTCATCCAAGCGTGATAGATGTGCTGCTCCCCTCATAGAGTTAGTCGGGCCGCAAGCCACGGTCAAAATCGGGTAGCGAAGCGCATAGTCCATCGCCATCAAGGTGCCATCGTTTTGAGCAAAATACAGTGACGCCTCGATGCCCACCTCTCTTAGAGCATTTTGAAATGCAGTCGCGGCCAGGCCGGCAACCTTGGTGACGGCGGCATTGAGGACGGTGGCGTTCTCCCGCTCAAGCAGCCCGACCGACCCAATCTCATGCGACAAGGACACCGGCAAATGCGGGTACTCCGCCGAAATAAGGTCACGCACACTGAGCTCATGTTCGGCATTGACGGGGGCAAACACGGCAGTCACGGACACCGCCGCAATAGCATCGGCATGTCTGTCCAAAAACCGGCGAATGGCATCTAAGTCGAGTTTTCCCATCGTTCGCCCGTCGAATTCGTGACCCCCGCTTACCATCACGCTGGCGTACTGGACGACAGACTTTAAGGCGGCCGGCCACCCTGTCAGCGGGGGGACCGCCAGCGTTGCAGGGGCGCCGATGCGAATCAGTCCGACCTTGTTCAACCGCTGTCGTTCGATAATGGCGTTCGTGACCTGAGTTGTGCCCAGCATGGCATGGGAAATTTCGGAGGGTGCCAGTTCAGATTCCTTCAGGACTGTCTGCGCCGCGTAACGAATGGAGCTCGCTACATCCTCCGTTACCGGCGTCTTTGTCTTGGCCACCACGCTATCGTCAGGAGTCAAGATAACCGCGTCGGTATTGGTTCCCCCCACATCAACGCCTAATCTATATTTCATAGCCGTCCTCCATTCTTCCCTGGATGTTATTGAGCGGCGCGCGCGCGTGCACCCGCCAATGGAACGTAGTCAATCTCATATCCGAAATAATGCGGACCGACGGTTTCCATCCCTTTTTCGGTCAGCCACACCGGGTCGCACGGCAGTCCAAAGGCAACGATGCGCTGGCCGTACATTAGGCCCTCGGTGGTAATAGGCATCAGCGTTTCCCGATCCGCCACACAGATGAGGTCCGGCACGGTGGCGACCACGCGACCGTCGCACATGGCAATTAAATTCTCGTTTTGAAACTCGATACGCAACACACGATCCGCGTACGCTCCAAGGCCAATGCATGACACCGTTCCCCGCGCAAATCCGTCACCGCTCCGCCGCTCAACGTCCACTACCTTGCCCGTAAATAGCTCAACCGCCCCATGCTGCTCTCGGAGCACGTTCAACTTTTCCTCACGCGATCTTCGGCTTCGCCCGAGCAGATGACCGATATCCATCGCCTTGGTGAGCGTTCCCCGCACCATGGAGCGCTTGGCCGCCCGGCCCGTCATGGGATACAAGGCGATAATCGACGCACCGCCCACCGCCACGGTGGCGGTCCGTGCCAACCGCTCGGTCCAGGGATTGTCTATGGCGTCAATCACCAGGCTATTGCCCTTCTCGTCCACTAGCGCCATTGGTGTAGCCTTTAGGCCGAACACGTGAAAGGACGTCATTTGCAACTCGGGAAAGGCCCGTCCCATGCTATCGCCATCGATGACGGGAAGATTCATTTGCGCTGCCACGGCCAGAGGAATCATCGAATTGATGCCCCCAGCCTCAATGGTCATGACGGCCACCGCCGTCTTATCGAGAATCTTTTCCAGCGTGGCCACGGCCGTCTCAATCTCGCGGCCATTGGGAATCTTTTCGACCATAACTGTCGGCGCGCCCATCATGGCGGCTGGCACCACAAGTCCTTCGTCCGGCAATTCCTCCGCGTCGGCCAGCCGAACCGGCCCATAACGACTGATGGCAGCCTCGGCCATCAGTCGCCCGATAAAGGGGTCGCCCCCGCCCCCAGTTCCCAACAATGTTGCACCGACCGCCAAGTCGGCCAGCTCTTGCAGGCCAATCTCCTTCATGCACTCTCCTCCGATGTCTTCGCGGCAGGAACCGCGTGCTGACTAATTTGCGACAACACCCAGTACAGAACGATGGCCACCACCAGCGCGTTAATGGATTGAATCCCCCAGTGGATGAAGTAACCGGCACAAAATGCACCAATCCACGAAGCAATCATGGGCCAGTTTATCGACTCCATGTGGCTCGGGATGCTCTCCTGCTGGCGGCTGGCGTCAAGCCTGGCGCGGGATCGCCTAAGTATCCAGTAGTCAGTCAACATGATGCCGGCGATGGGCGGAATGGCGACACCGAGGATAATTAGAAACCCTTCAAAGTGCTGCAAAATACCGCCGGCCGCCAAAAGAGTGCCGATGCCGCCGATAACCCAAGTCGTCCGCATGCGTGAGACTTTTTTATTAAAAAGGGTGTCAATGGCGTTGACGATGCCGAGGGTCGAGGAATATAGATTCCAGTCATTGATCTTCAAGGTAGCCATAATCAGAATGATGGTCCCGATAAAGCCGGATGTAGAATATACGATACTCACCACATTGGAGCTCCGCACCGCGTGCGCCAACAACACCCCTACCAGTCCGATGGTGTACTCGCCCAGGGTGATACCCAGCACCGTCTGCCTGACCACATCGCCGGCTGTTCGGTTAAACCGCGTCATATCCGATGTAATGACCGCTCCCACAATGAAGCCGCCGGCCACAAAAGTCGTGCCGGCACTTAACGTAAGGTGCGGACCCGGGGGCGCCATCGCGATTAGACGGCTAATTGGATGATGGCTCAATCCGACGATAATCGCCCACCCGGACAGAATCAAGAACAACGGCACGGCCACGTAAGCAGTCCATTCCATGGATAGGAAGCCGTAAGTAACGATGGCAATGACCGCCACACCCGCCAAAATCGACCACAGCCAGAGCGGAGGGCCACCGATAAGTTGTTGCAGACCCGCAGCGAACACGGCGTTCTGAATGCCAAACCAACCGACGAGACTTATAGCGATGACCAAGCCGATGACGGCCGAGCCATATCGGCCAAATCCCGCCCAACGCGATAACAGTGACGTTGACATGCCTTCGCGCTGGCCGGCGATGCCAATAATTATCGACACGATTTCCAGGATCACTGCGCCGAGGGTTAGTGCCCAAAACGCTGACCAAAACGACATGCCGAACCCCAACGTTGCGCCCAGCAAAAACTGAGATAACGCGGACAATTGACCGAAACGTTGGACGGCAACGGAAAACCAGCCATAGCGCGCATTTTCAGGAACTCGACTTAATGGATAGTCTTCTGCCGACTGCATCTTCATTTGCCTCCCTTCTGTATCGGACTCTCATTCCACACCAGTCCCAGAAATTCATTCGGCACCTTGCACAAGGTTTTCGAGGAGTTTTAGTGCAGTTTGGGGTGGGCCTTTAGCGCTAGTTGTAGAACCAGCTGCGCGGCGGAATCGTCGAGGTCCAGCTTTAGGAGCTGTTGCAAGCGCTGAATGCGGTAACCCAGCGTATTGCGGTGGATGTGGAGCATCTGAGACGCTTGAGACCGCCGCCCCATGCAATCAAGATAGACCCGCAGCGTTTCAATGAGCTCTCCGCTGTTGGGCTCCGCCAGAACCGGTCCCAACAGCCCGTCAGCCAACTTCCGGGAACGAGGAGACTCGAGCCATCCATACAAAAAGCGATCCAGGCCAAGGTCCTTGAAGTGTGCGATGGTTCCAAACCCGTAGCGGGCGCGACCTACGGTCAGGGCCTCGTGCGCCTCTTCGAAGCTTCTTCGCAGCCCATCCGGGCCGTCGTAAGGAAACCCAATGCCGCAGGTGACACCTGCAACTGCGTGGCGCTCCAATATCGGAGTGAGGTAATCCGCCATTGCCTGGGCTCCTTTAACGGCCTGATCGGGCAGCAAGCGCTCGCGTCCCTCCACAATCATCACGAATTCATCGGAATGCGGGAGAACCATTCCGTGACCAAAAACGCGGCGAGCACCCGACTCAAGCGTATCGAGGACGGCTCCCTTCGTGCGCAAAATGCGCTGCTCGGAGTGGGCGGTAGCCGCAAACTGGGCAAAATCGTCCAGATCCCAGATAAACGCGGTGTGGATCAGGCCCAAATCAAGATCGTAGCGAGCTGCGGCACGCATAACCGATCCGGTAGGCACGCCCGGGTCCACTAAAAGCTCCAGCAAGAATTCGGATCGATGCCGAAGCATCGACTCAATTTCAGCCGCATCGCGATCCAAGAAGACGCCGAGCGCCAACTCAAGTAAGTGCGCCAATCGCGGCGATTGTAGCGGTGTTTCAATAAAGAACCGCTCTCCGCTTCCTCTGCCCCACCCGACGACATGTGTTGCTTCGGCGCCCGGTACGGGATCGGAGTCGACACGAATCTCATAAGAGGCTAGATCGCGTTGAAATCCCTCCATCGTAGTGTTTTGTGCCCAGCTACTGAGCGTTCCGTCTATCAGGCCAAGCTCCCGTTCCATCAGTTTTGCCTCTCGGCCTACCAGCAGGCGCACCGCTTTACCCATGAACTCGCCTAGGTGTTCAGGTTCAACAACGAGGACAGGCAAGCAAAGCCGTGCGGCCAGTAAACGGCTTGCGTCGCTTACCGTCTGCCCCACAACGATAAGCGCACAGCTTCCTTGGTTAGCCAGCGCCAGAATCCAGGCATCAAGCATAAACATTCGTCGATCCATTGTCGCTACGTAGACCCACATTGTATCGGCCAGTCGCCGATCCTCGGGTGAGCCCGTCAGAAAGCCAATGTTGGAGAAGACGCGGTCCAACCCTACGCAAGGCTGCAACGGCGTCGCTAGGCCACCGATGCTGCCAAGAAGTTCATCTAGTGTAGCGCCGGGGAATTGCACGGGACCACCTTCTCTAGTAGGTTAACCTTAAACTTGTGCTGAGTCATAACTTCTTGTACCCATTATAAATACACTCCGCCCTTGAAAGTTATAAAGTACCGACCGTGAGATAGCCTACCCAGACGAAGCAACATCACGGCCGGGTGGCAAGACGAGCACAGCCGGAAATGAGTAAAGGAGGCATCAGGCCAGGTAATGCCACACAACACCCGGAATTCTACCAACCGCGCATAATCAGACCGCGGGATGAATCCTTCCCCAAGTCCACGTTTGCGATTAGTGCCTATCCCACTGGTGATTCGTTCGGGCTCCGCTGTTACTACCCCCGGCTGAGTTGCATCTCACGACGAAGAGCGCACTGAAAATGAGTCCAACACACCGCTCCACATAGATGTTTCAGTGCTAACAATGTTGAGGTTTGTGTAAATCCAGCGAGATTCTTGTTATCAATTCTTAAGCCCGATGACCGCGACGAGTCCTTGGGACCCAAGAAACCGTTTCACGGCCTGGTCTCGGGAGGAGTGGCAACGCTGCGCCACGAGAAGTGCACCCGCCATTCCCTGACCTCGCTTACCGTCTATCACGAAACTATCAACGATGTGGGCGAAGCCTTCAAGTTCTTGGCTCACCATGTGGCTTATCGTATAAAAGCCACCTTTTCCCGATTGAACGTAGCATGGTGTCGAATCGCGTCGCCCGAATCTGGTCTCTCAAAGAAGGAACTCCCACGGTTCAGTTGAATTATTCTGAGTGATGAGAAACCTTCAGCAAGGCCCAAACCCAGGCTTTGCGTCGGTTGTCTCAGGAGTGATGGTACACGTTAAGAAAGGAGACCAACGTGAAAAGATGGAAACGAGGATTGTCAGCAGTTGCAGCGGCGACCCTGTCTTTAGCGGTGTCGACTCCGACGTGGGCGTCGGTAACCCATTACTACGGCGTGGCGGTATGGTTCAATGCTCCCCAAAATGCGGGAACAGAAGCCAATCTGTATATTTCTAATGGCTCCGCAGCTGATTGGTCCGCATCCTACGCAGGGTTCATCGCACAGGTATTGTGGGAAGGTACAAGCAACAATGGCAATGGTGATTATATACCTACGGGTGGCAACAACAGAACATCGCAACGTGGTACTGGGCCGACAACCGACCTACGTATGGATATGACGAACATCAAATCACGTCGGTTCCAGTTACGGTCGGCGCGACAATGCCGGTTGACATCGTGTATCAGGGCAACGACACCTGGTCTATCACGATTAATGACAGCGCGAAAAACTGGTACTCCACAGACAATCCACCATACAGCGAATATATGTCCACTGGACTAGAATCGACGTCGCCTAACAGCGTTCTGGATGGCGCGTACTCATCGGGGATGGCCTACGCGAACCTGAATTATTCGTGGAGTTCGTCGTGGGGCAGTGGCACGGTGTTGCATAATGACTCGCCCGCCAATGTTGAGTGGGTAAACACGTACAAAAAAATCCACGATTGGCAAAACTAAGGAGGTGGTTGACTTATGCGTCGATTGGCAAAGCTACTTGCGGTAACTGTCGGTTCCACGGTGGTATTAGGAGGAGGAGTCGTGGCTATGGCATCGTCTTCAAACACACCGTCTCAAGGAGCCGTTGGCGGCCCCCCGGGGTTTGTGGCCACTATTGCAAAGTCGATGGCTGCACGAATGGGGGACTCCAATCCAACATCAGCCCAATATGTGCTGACGACACGCCAGGCAGCCGAATCGCTGGTGGCGGGGGACCACGTCCACACCAACCCAGAAGTCTATCTCGTGGTGTTGCACGGCCACTTTTCCGACCCCGGCGCTCGCGTGCCCCCAGGGGCTCCGATACCGACCGGAACGCAGATTAATTTCACGATCGATCCGGTGACCCAGCAGATTTTGGACTTCGGAATCTCAAACCAATCTCTCAGCGATCTTCCCACACTGGGACAGGTTCAGTCTCTTACCTTGCCGTAATTCCCAGTTTAGCAATGGCCCTGCCGGAGACGAAACCTATCTCCGCGGGGCCACTCCACTACCTTCTGGACCCGCGGAACAACGCCTTGGTTCCACCAACGCGGTTCAGCTCCGCTTAGCTGGACGCCAGGCCTACACGCTCAGCATGTCAAGTACTTTCACCCATGTGGGATCATTTTCCATAGTGCTGGGAAGTCCTGGACTAACAATGAATGGCCGGAATGGTTGGCGCCTGGCCCTGCAGGGCCCCTCGGTAGAAGCGGGCGGGAGGCCAGTCTTGCAAGCTCCCATGCATCCGGCGGTCATTGTAATACGTAATCCAGGTGGCGAGGGCCTCATACGCCTCCGCCAAGCTCTCAAAAACCTGATTCCCCAAGCATTCTCGTTCCAGCACGCTGTGCCACGACTCGATATGCGCGTTCTTGTTCGGCGTCGCATTGGGAATCCGCTCATGCTCGATCCCCAGGTCCTCCACCCCGTTCGCCCAGGCATGCGACGTAAACTGGGGCCCGTTGTCAGTGCGGATCGCCGGGGTGGTCCCTGGGGCCCAATCCGCGCGTCGGCGGTCGGCCGCCGCGGACAGGGCGCGTAACGCCTGCTCCGCCGTGCAGGTCCATCCGACATGGTATCCTAAGATGGAGCGGTCGAAGACGTCGATGACGCTACAGAGGTAGAAGAATCGGTCGACGCCCGACACGTATCCGTACTTCAGATCCGTTTCCCAGAGTTGATTAGGGCCGGTTACAACGCGGTTCCGCGCGAGGCGGCGGGCCGGACGCCCGACCGCCGCCGGAAATCGACGGCCCTGCAATAATCCCGCCTCGTTAAGGAGCCGATAGACGCTCTTCTTGTTGATCTGGAGGCCTTGTTCCCGACGGAGCCACACGGTCAACTTGCGATACCCATACGCTTGCCCATCCGGGGTTTGGATATACTCGCTGAGCCATTCCAAGACTTGTCCTTCCGGCACCTTGGTGCCGGTGGTCGTCCACCAGTAGCCGCGACGGGGACGGCCCGTCCGGGGCGCCGGTAATCCCTCGACCAGCGAGGTGAGACGCTGACGCCAAGCATAATATGTGGAACGGGCCACTCCGGCCAATCGACACACCAAGGTCGATCGGTAGCCTGCGGTAATCCACTTATTATGGGCTACTTCACACCGCGTGGAGGGACCCGGTCGGCTTTTTTTACAAGGTCCTTCAGGATGGCAATTTCCAGGTCCTTATCCCCCAGAATTTCTTTCAGCTGCCGATTTTCGGCCGCTAAGGCGTGGGGATCGGCCTCCGAGGGGGTCGCCTGGGCCGGCCGTTATCGGCTCGCCGCACGGACCCATCGACGCACCTGGTCGGGGGAGAGGTGGTGGCGTCGTGCCACGGCGGCGGCGTGCCGGCAATACAGGGCCTCCTGAATGCACTGCGCCTTTAATGTGGGGGTCATCGGAACGGGGGCTTTCGTGTTGATGGCCATGTTCGATGTGTGCTCCTTTCCAAATTATCCCATGGTGGGTACCGGATGCTCTGCGGGAATTTCCCGCTTGCTGGAAATTTTCTTGCCGGACGCCGGGGGGACCCTTTTTCCAGTTCCTGTTACGTTCCACGACAACCCGATTCCATCTTTTTCACATCCCTTGGAATCCCGTGCCAGTCACCTGCCATCGCACCCTACTACTTGATCCTAACGAGTTGACCCTACGCCTGTCCATGGTAATTTCGGGGCTTAAGAGCCCACGTTACCCGAGCTGCTCCTGGAAGTCCAGCAATGGACCGGGTTTGCGGAGGCGTTTACCCATGTCAGTGAAGGGGCTGACCGGATTCAGGATTTGGCACTCAGCGTGTGTGCCGTCTTGTTGACGCAAGCCTGCAATATCGGCTGGGACCCCGTGGTCAATCCCGCCGTTCCCGCCCTCGCCCGCGACCGGCTCACCTGGGTCGCGCAAAACTATATCCGCGCCGAGACGTTGGCGGCGGCTAACGCGCGCCTTGTCGACTACCATGGCCAGCTTCCACTAGCCCAACAGTGGGGATCCGGCGACGTCGCGTCCGCCGACGGGATGCGCTTTGTGGTGCCGGTCCGTACCCTGCATGCGGGGAGCAATCCCAAATACTTTGGCATGGGGCGAGGCGTGACCCATTACAACTTTGTGAGTGACCAATTCAGTGGATTTCATGCGTTAGTCGTTCCGGGGACCCTGCGGGATTCGCTGGTGGTGCTCGAGGGGCTTCTCGAACAAACCAACGGTCTGCATCCGCACGAAATCATGACCGACACAGCGGGCTATAGTGACCTCATTTTTGGCTTGTTTGGCCTCTTAGGCTATCAATTCAGTCCGCGCTTGGCCGATCTCGGGGACGCGCGATTCTGGCGGATCGCCACGGATGCCGATTATGGGGTGCTGAATGATCTTGCGCGCGCCCGAATTCGCAGTGATCTCATTCAGCGCCATTGGGAGGACATGCTGCGGGTGGCGGGATCGTTGAAATGGGGCACCGTCAATGCCACGGCCCTCATCCAAACGCTGCAGCGCGGCGGCCGCCCGACCGTATTAGGCCGCGCGATTGGGGAACTGGGCCGACCGCCTTCATTTAGGTACTGGAACACAGCCGTGAATTGCTGCCTTGGTACCGGATCTCGCCCGCGCAACCTCTTTGGCCGGCTCATACCGGCCGCTCAACAGCCCAGAGAAATCGACCTCTCTTGAACACAATACCCGCGCATTCCCTTCCTGCGGATACTGCGCCCTCTTAGGCGCAAGCCAAGAGGGGGTCAAGTCCCACGGGGGCAGGGGTTACATGTCAAACCTTTTGTTTTATACTAAGGACATAGGGCTGGAGCGATCCGAATCCCCCGTCGGGGACTTCCCAGGGTCGTCCATGCCTGGGAAGGTCGAGCCGAAGACGTCCGACGCCCCAGGGCAACCCGCAATTGCTGAGAACAACCTTAGAAACTCCCACCGCCATCCGTTCGGGCTCAGCATCGCGGTATCAGCAGTACGAAAAGAACGTTCGACAGGACTATGCGCACCAAACGAGTCATCATTTGGTGAGCAATGATCACTACGACCTCTACGTGTTTGAGGACCTCAAAATTCGAAACATGACGAAGCGTCCCAAGGCCATGCGCGATGCCAACGAGCAGTTTCTTCCCAACGGAAGAAAGGCCAAGGCCGGCCTCAACCGGGCAATTTTGTCTTCCGCACGGGGTGAGGTCGTGTCCTTTACTCGCTACAAAGCCTTGCGCGCCCGAAAACTGGTGATGCTGGTTCCGCCCGCGTATAGTTCGCACGTGTGCCGCGTGTGGCCACGTTAACCCGGACAGTCGACTGAGTCAAGCCGAATGCGTCTGCCAAGACTGCGGATACACGGATAACGCAGACCACAATGCCTCGGTCGTCGTGAAGCAACGGGGTATCAAAAAACTTCTCTCGGGAGATCCGCTCACCACGCTTCACCAATCCACGCGGATTTTTCGGAAGCTAGGGCCGGGACGGTCCGAAGTCACGCCTGGGGAGACCGACATAAGACGGCTGTCGCCAACGACGAAGACGCAGTGGTCAATGAGCCAGGAACTTCCGGCGAGCTTTACAGCGAGTGCTGGCGGAGCGATCCCGGAAACCCCCGCCCGGGTCCGTTAGGATTAGGCGGCGGGAGAGTTCATTCTACCTGAAGTGCGACAGACGTTGCCCGCCATGCGCGAAAGAGCTGTTGATCCCGAAAGCGGAGGAGGCGGTTGAAAGCGCCCTGCTCTTGGGCATGCCCGCCAGTATTGGTGGGATTTTTGCCCGCGTACCGGTCTTTAGGCCATACATCCCGGCCTCAATCCTTCAAGGCGAGATCGACACCAAGGGTCACCGATGGCTTCCGCTTGTGACGGGAGGCCGCCCCGGGCTTAAACTGTATCCCCACCTCAATCACTGCTTGAGGATAGGATGTTACAAATCGATTCCCTGCGAGCAGAGAGATTAATGAGGAATCTGGCAGTGACCTCACCACCAACCGCGGTTATCGTCCGCATCTCGGCTGCCACCTTCATTCATGCCAAAGCGGCACGGCTGGAGATCACTATTACACTATATACCCTGTCGGGCAGAGTTCTGTGCGAGTGACGGTCGTGTGAGTCCCGTCAGCGCGCCACGTCCGCGAACGCAATTTGACCGTGTTTTGCACGGCTTCTGGTTGGGGTCAAAAAACCCCCAACCGTCAAGAGGTGCTCCTCCAGCGGAAGGCTTGATCCAGCCCTACGGCAACCAAAATCAGAAAACCTTGAACAATTTCCTGATAGTTGGCATTGATTCCCAAAAGGTTAAATCCGTTGCTAATCAGCACCAAGATAAATACGCCGATCATCGCCCGCCAAATGCTGCCCTCACCGCCCAGGATGCTGGTTCCTCCGATGACGGTGGCGGCTATCGCGGTCAGCGTCAATGTGGACCCACCCATGCTGGCACTCGCCGAGCCGGTCTGGGAAGCGCCAATAATTGCTGCAGTCCCGGCACACGCCCCGCTTATCGTCAACACCAAAATCTGGTCGCGAATGGTACGTATGCCCGAAAGTCGCGCCGCCTCTTTATTTCCGCCAATGGCATATAACGAGCGGCCATAACCGGTGAGCGCGAGTACTAGCCCGGTGACCAGAGCCACACCGATAAAAAGCCAGCTTGCCCCGGTAATATCAAAGATGGGCGTATCATTCATCACGAGAAAACTCATATGGGAAATGGTCACGATCTTTCCCTGGGAGATCACAATGGCTAGACCGCCAAAGAGAAACGACGTGGCCAATGTCGCAATAAAGCTGTTAACCCGGGCAAGCGTGACGACAAGTCCATTCACCGTCCCCATCGCCGCTCCAACGATCACGGCGGCTACAAATCCGGCAAGGGTCCCCATCTGGGTCGCAACCAAGACGGCAACAATGCCGGAAACGGCAAACACTGAACCAATTGACAGATCAAAGATACCGGAGACGATGGTTAATGTAGCACCGCAAGCTACAATCCCCCAAGTACTAGCCTGGTCCAAGAGATTGGCCAAGTTTGTCGGCTGGATAAACGTAGGCGAAGCGATCGACAAGGCAATAAAAAGCGCAACAAATACTAAAAGCACCCCATACTCCCGCATGGAAAACCTGCGTGCCGTATTAAACGGAGGTTCGACTGAGGCGCCGACTGTCATCTGCGGATCCGCACTCATTGAATACTGCTCCCCTCTTCGCGCTGGTTCCCGGACAGTCCCGACGAATTGGCGGACTGGATACCGAATGCCAGCTCGATAATTTTCTCACGCGTGGTCTGACGCCCAACAAACTCTCCCGCGATCCGGCCTTCTCGGAATACAACAATCCGATGAGACAGATTGATAACTTCCTCCAACTCTGACGAAATAAGCAGAACTCCGACGTTTTGGGCTGCGGTCTCTACGATCATGCGGTGGATCTCAGCTTTGGCGCCTACATCTACACCGCGCGTGGGTTCGTCAACGATGAGAAACTGGGGCTTGGTGTTCAACCACTTCGACAACAACACCTTCTGTTGATTTCCTCCCGACAGTGTGGCCACTATGGCGCGCCGATTGGGCGGGCGAATGTCGGCTTTCCGGATCCAATGGTCGGCCGTTTCTCCTATGAGCCTTTGTGAGATGATGCCACCGGCACGCGCGAACTTTCGGAGCGACCCAAGCGCCATATTGTCTGTCATGGACTTCCCCAATACCAGACCTTGCCCGTGGCGGTCTTCAGGCACCATAGCACAACCCAGCCGCAGCATTTGACCGACCGACCGCGGTCGAAAGGGTTGGCCGGCGCCCACCTTAACCGTTCCTCGCTCAATGGACGCTGCCCCCATGGCAGCCATGGCAAACTCGGATCGGCCCGCACCGATTAACCCCGCAAGCCCCACAATCTCGCCACGCCGCACAGACAGGGAAATTCCCCGGACTTGAGGGCCGGCATGGAGATCGTGGCTTTGAAAGACGACGGGGGCATCGGGCTGCATTACCGGCAGTTCGGGAAACAGATAGGATACTTCGCGACCCACCATATGGTGCACCAATGTTGTCTCATTTAACGCGCGGGCACTGTCCGAGACCGCCATGCGGCCATCGCGCAGCACGCTAATTTTGTCGGCAACCGAAAACACCTCGTTCAGGCGATGTGACACAAAGATAATCGCCATCCCCTCTGAGGCCAGTTGCTTTAAGATCCGCAGAACGCGCTCGCTCCGCTTTCCGTCTAATGCTGCCGTGGGCTCGTCCAGGATAAGAATTCGCGGATGCCTCGCCAGCGCACGCAAGATTTCAAGCTCTTGACGCTGCGCCTGTGAAAGTGAGCGGACGAGGACATCAGGTCTGAGGTCGCTCTCAATGCGATTGGTCAATGCGCGAAACTCAGCGAGCAAGTCGGGCCGCCTCATTCGTCCGATCCGCACGCGGCCGGTTCCTAAAAACACGTTTTCCAGAACGCTACGGGCAGGAACGGCCGTGAGCTCTTGGCTCACATAAGCGATGCCAGCATCTAAGGAGGCTCGCGGGTTGCCGTGAGCCAGCTGACTGCCGGCAACCCACACACTCCCGCGGTCTGGGCGGACAAACCCGGCGGCAACCCTTAGTAACGTCGACTTGCCTGCCCCATTCTCACCAACCAAGACGTGGATCTCGCCCAAGTTAAGCCTCAAACTGACATCGCTGAGCACTTCAGTGAAAGCATAGCGTTTAGTCACATTGCGCAACTCGAGGATGGATGATTTTTCATCTGCCGTTGTGAGAGAACTCGCGGCCATCGCTCTATCTCCTCCATCCGACCTCACTCAGTCCTTGTACTGACCCTGAATCCCCTTAAGGTCTTGCTTGGTCCCCAGCACCGGAAATACTTTGGCTGCGTTCGTCGCCATCGGCACCTTCTGGCCGCGCTCATGTTCAATTCCATACTTGGTGGCGTCATAGCCCTCGGTCGTTTCCGGAATGTAGTACGTCGCAAACCACTTACCCTGGTGCACCGCGTCGACCGCCTGCACCGATCCGCCATTTCCAATGAATTTGATTTTGCCAAGAAGGTTGTCGTGCTGCAGAACAATCTGGACCCCCTCAATTGCCTGGGAAGAGCCGATGATGACGTTTACATTAGGATGGGCCTGCAGCAGGTCTTGTCCCACCGACATACCTTGGCTCTGGGTGTATCCGCCTACGTAGCTTCCGACAACATGCACATTGGGGTCCGTCTTTAGCTCTTTGATCACCGCCTGGGTTCGGGCGTTGTCAAGCGGCAATGACGGATCTCCTTGTAGGTACGCAACATTGCAGGGATTCAAACTGCCGCACGCTTCCACTCCCAGCTTTCCGAGCATTTTCCCGTTATTCGTGGGAACGTCCACGAATGAAATGATCCCCGGAACTTGGGGCTTGTCCGTATTATACTGCGTCCCTATCGGTGTAAACTCGGCTACGACGGTGATGCCTTCATGGACGGCCCTTTGCACCTCCGGAACCACCGCCGCTCCATCATTTGCCTGAACTACCCAGACATTGTACTGCTTGGACACTAACGCGTCCTTCATTTGCTGCACCTGGGTGGTCGCGCTGAAGTTTCCGTCGAAAAAATGCGCCGTCGCATGCTGCTGGGTAGCGGCTTTCTGCACGCCGGCCCAGGTCGCTTGCGCAAAAGAGTTGGCGCTAGCAAAGCCGAAGAATGCAACACTGATCGGCTTGGAGTTCTTGCTCTGTGAATTACTCTGGCCACCCCCGCTGCTTGAAGGCGACGAGGTAGAGCCGCATGCCGCGACAACCGCCGCCAGCGCGAGCATCATCCCGCCAGCCGCCAATCGCCGAACCCGTTGATTCCATGCCATGGGATTCTCCTCCTGTTTCTCTAATGCCAACGGCTAGCTCGGTTGGTATCCGTACACCGTTTTAGCCTGCACCTCACTGACATAGCCATCTGCAATATCGGCACGCACCGCCTCCGGCGACCGCTCCCCGGGGTTGCCGAATCCACCGCCTCCACCAGTCCGTGTGGTCACCATGTCGCCGCGCTTGATCGGATAACCGGACACTTTCAGCATGCGCCTCTCCTCCGGTGTCCCTTCATTGATGATAATTTCCGGCCGCTGGCCCGATTGACCACCAAAAAGTCCCCAGGCTGGTGTCTCGGCACGTTCAAACCAAAGTGTCAATTTAGCGGTGTCGGCTTCAAGTTCATACACTCGCTCGACACCGGCGCCGCCACGCCACCGGCCGGGTCCACCGGAATCCTGGCGAATCCCATACCGGTGAACATAGACGGCGTATTTGGTTTCCTCAACCTCGATCGGAACGTCTTTCAGGGCGCCATTGACATTGTTGATAAGAGCATCCTGTCCATCGTTGCCACGCCAAGCCCCCCAACCGCCAACGGTGGGCTCGTAGAGCAGGAAGGACTCCCCGTTCCGGGGATCAATGCCTTCGATCCCGATGACCATGGAATCCCCATAGTGAGCACCGGCCGCACGATCGGGAATAACGTCCGCGAGCGCCCTCACGACTAAGTCAATTAAGAGCCCTAACGGCGTGAAATACCATTCGCACGGTGCCGGCTCTTCAGCTGCCAGCAGTGATCCGGGTCGGACGTCGACCGCAAGCGGCCGAAACGCGCCGCCATCGACCGGAAGGTCAGGACTGATCAGCAACTTGTACGCCACACGAGCCGCACTGATAGCCTGCGGTGCTCCGCAGTTCACTGGCCCGCCGGCCATGTCATCAGTTCCAGTGAGGTCAATCCGCATGCTGTCACCTTCGATGATGACCTTGACCCGCACCCAAACGGGATTGGAGTTTACGCCGTCATTGTCAACGCAACCCTCGGCGGTAAAGATACCGTCGGGCAACGCTGCCACCGCTGCCCGCTCGATACGCTCAGTCTGATCGAAGATCTCGTCGCGTGCTGCCTCGACGGTTTCTTTGCCGAAGCGACGCACGATCTCCTCAAGCCGGGCCTGGCCGTTTCGAACGCAGGCAATCTGGGCATAGAGATCACCGTGGGCCGGGTAAGAAAATCGGCCATTACGGGTAAGCACGTCCACCATGTCGGGGCGCTCCACCCCACTGTCAACCACCTTTGTCGGCCCCAGTCGAAGACCTTCTTGGAATACGTCTGTGGAATCCGTAGGCGACCCGGCATCTTTGGCCCCCACATCAAGCCAATGAGCTCGGCAAGTCGCGAACCCGACAAGCTGGTCCTGTACGAACACCGGTCCGTAAACCGACATGTCGTGAAGGTGCGTTCCCGCGAGGTACGGGTCATTCAAGATCCAAATGTCGTCCGGCTTCCAGCAATCCTTATCGTAAAATTTCTCAGTAACATCGACCACTTCTTCGAGGTTTCCCAGGAATATGGGCAGCCCGGACGACTGGCCGAACACGCGATGTTCGGCGTCGAGAATCGCGACGGCGCAGTCCTTCATCTCGTATATCACAGGCGTGTAAGCCGAGCGAATGAGCGTCACGTTCATCTCTTCGGCCGCGGCGTTCAACAGTGACCGAACAACTTCCGTAGTGATTGGGTCAATCCGACTCTCGGATTTCGTGGCCATCTAGCTTCCTCCTTCTCGTTAGATCCGGGTGATATCCATTGAGCCCAGCCGGTCTAGCCGAAGCTCCCATCCCGGCGGCACCACGGTGGTGGCTGTATCTTCCAACACCAGTGCCGGTCCCTGAAGCCGCATGTTGGACCTGAGGTATGAGCGCCGAATGACGCGCCCCTGCATGGTCTTTCCATCAAACGTCATGTTCCGGTACTCGGCTTCAGCCTTGCCCGACGGCTCGGGTTGGGGCGGTTTGGGCGCCCGGTCAACCTCGCCGATGGCCGCAACTCGAAGCGCAACGAGTTCCGTTGGTGCACCAGGATTGTTATGGCCGAAGCGGGCCAAGTGAGCCTGGTGAAACCGGTTTGCCAAGATCTCCTTGAAGTCCACGCGCGTGAGTTCATCGATCGAAGAAATCGCGATCGTTAGGGTATATTCCTGACCCCGGTAGCGCATATCGGTTGCGAACAAGTGCGCAATTTTTTCGGGCGCAACGCCTTGATCGGCCACGGCCGCCCCACCCTCAGAGGCCATTGACCGGAGTTCGTTAGCCAATTCGGACGGGTTGGCCCGGTCTAGCGGAGTGTAGTACGCTTTGGCGAAATCCTGGCGCATGTCGGCCTGCAGCATCCCCCAGGCCGAGAAGGCGCCTGGGTTCTGAGGGACGATGACCTGCGAAATACCGAGCTCCTCGGCTAAGAAGCAAGCGTGCATGGGGCCCGCTCCACCGTATGTCAACAGCGAATAATCCCGGGGCTCAATGCCCTTCTCGACGGTAATGGCCCGGATAGCCTGCGCCATCTTGGTATTGACGATGCGGCCAATCCCCTCTGCAAGTTGCATGACATCCAGACCTAGCTTTTGGCCCAGGCCCTCCATGGCTTGAGCGGCAAGATCTTGGTCGAGGGACAGTGTGCCACCTGCAAACCAGTCGGGATCAATGCGGCCCAAAAGCAAGTTGGCGTCAGTGACGGTGGGCTCGGTGCCGCCGCGGGCATAGCACGCAGGCCCAGGCTCGGCACCGGCGCTTCGGGGACCGACGCGAAGGCCACTAGCCTCTTCGTAGGCGACCGAACCGCCGCCAGCCCCGACTGTGTGAATCTTGACGACTGGTAATAGAATCGGAAATCCTTCGAGATAAGTTTCCGTCTCAATGTCCGGCTTTTGGTCCATGACTAAACTGACATCAAAGCTCGTACCGCCCATGTCAATGCAGATAAGGTTTCGGACACCCATTTCTTTGGCCAGCGAGACACCGCCCATGGTGCCACCAACCGGTCCTGACAGCAATGTTTGCAGGCTCGAATTCTCGGCCACATCGGCAGTGATAATGCCACCGTTCGATTGCATGATATGCAACGATGCGGGAACTTTCTGACGATTAAGCTCTGACGTCAGGCGGTTGAGGTACCGTCGGACGGTTGGGGCAATGTAGGCGTCGATAACGGCCGAAGAGGTCCGCTCGTACTCGCGCCATTCATTCGCCACTTGATGCGACAAGGTAATTGGGAAATCCTCACCCAATTCTTCTCGCAGTAGTTCAGCTGCGCGAAGCTCGTGGGCGGGATTGACGTAGCTGAAAAGAAATGCCACCGCAACCGCACCGAAACCATCGTTGCGAACCCTCTGGGCTGCTCTTCGCACGGCCTCTTCGTCCAGCGGGGTGCGAACGCCGCCTTCGGAATTCAACCGTTCAGCAATCTCCACGATGTCCCGCCGGCGCACTAGTGGTTCGGGCTTGCGATAGTGCAGCTCGTACAAATCCCGCCGATCGCCCCGTGCGATGTAATACACATCGCCAGCGCCCTGGCTTGCTAATAACAAGACGGTCTCGCCCCGGCGTTCCAAAAAGGCATTGAGCCCCTGGGTCGTACCATGTACGAGAAAGTCGATGGTTTCGGAATCCTGCACGACACGTGATAATCCCGCAAAAATACCTTCCGTTAAATCTCGCGGCGTCGTAGACGCTTTGCCGACGGTTACTCGGCCCGTCTCTTTATCAATCGCGACAACGTCCGTGAACGTTCCTCCAATGTCGGCGGACACGCGATACCTATTGTTCACCAGTGTTCCTCCCTTGGAGCTTCGCCAACGCCTATTCGTCGTCAACAGGCTCATGGCCTATGGTGAGCTCACCTAAACTTTCATGCACCATCGGTTGCGACAGTACCCACAAAGCTTGTGCCGTCTCCTTGCCGTCATTGCGCAAGGCGTGCGGCACAGAAGAAATCACGTGGATACAATCTCCCGGCCGCAAGAGGTATTCTCGACCTTCCACGATATAAACCAACTCACCTTTTAGTACCCACGCAAATTCTTCGCCTTTATGCCGATACGGAATTTCCGCCCTGGTGGTGGGTTTAACGGCAACAAGCAAGGGCTCTAATGTGCGTCCTTCGATGTGGGCTGACAGGAACCGGTACTCTCTATCACCAATGGTGATGGGGACCAGGTCAGCAGCATAATTTCTTGCGACCTCCGTGCGGTCGTGCGGCATCGTTCGCGTTCGGGTCTTAGGAAGTAATTCCTCGACGTCAAAGTCTCTGCACGGTCGGCACAATGCCGCTCGGGGACATAGCACTGCATCCAGGTACCAGTTGCTACGTAAAAGAAAACGTCAATGTCAGACGGGCGCAACCCATGCTTCTGGTTATCGTGGCATCATTCAGAGGGTCACATGACGACATCCTTGGAATCGGGTAATTAAGGTTCCCAAATCACAAATAACAACGAGCCCGGTCGAGTAACCGGGTTCGTGTCATCCTGGATTCACCTTGAGATTGGTCCAAGACAAGGGAAGAAGGCCAATATCAAAAACTGAGAGGCAAGCCGGCCTATTCCATCACCTGGGGCTTTTATCGGAGCGGTCCTCATCCGTTGGCGGCAGGCCTAATGCAGCCGGGTATGTCCCAGTGACCTGGCACCAGTACCCGAAGTTGTGCGCGTCGCCCTCACCCAGCGTCATCCCGACGGTTACCTTCACAGCAAATCTCATATACCGTAAGCAGATAGCCTAAAAGCGTCGCGATGGCCGCCTCGATGGCTGGCCTGTCTATGCGTGGCGGAATAGCGCACCAACGGTTCGCCCGAACGTTCGGACGACGGTTAATCCAGGCGATTCTCCGCTTGGACGTATTCATAGCCATAACGCCCTTTAACACAAAGCATGCCGTGCGTAATGGGGTTTTCCTCCGGGGATGTGACCTTGACGATCTGGTTATCCATCACATGTAGCTCTAACTCGCAGCCGACACCGCAATACGAACAGGTCGTCCGCGTTGTGCTAATTTCGTCCTCATTCCAGCGCCCCTGCTGCCGCAGTTCGTATTCTTTTTTGTCCATCAACGCGCCGGTAGGGCACACCTCGACGCAATTTCCGCAAAAAACACAGTCGGACTCTGTCAGCGGGCGATCAAATCCGGCATCGACATGCGCATCAAACCCGCGTCCGGCAATAGCAATAGCAAAAGTATTTTGCACATCGACCCCGCACGCCTCCACGCACCGGTAGCAAAGGATGCAGGCGTCATAGTTGCGAACGAACAGGTTATTGTCATCCCGGAGTGGCTGCTCCCAGGTGTCTCCACCGGCAAACCGGAGGGTGTTGGCTGCTGTCTGTGACACTAATTCCTGCAAGTCGTCGGCCAGGGCTGTATTGTTGGTGGATGACAACAACTCGGCGATGACCTTACGCGCGTTGTGTACCCGCTCCGTTTTGGTCTTTACAACCATGCCTTCTTCGGCCTGGCGGGAACACGAGGACACCAGCGCCCTGCTCCCCTCGATCTCCACTGTGCAGGCCCGGCACGCGTTGGCCGGTGTGAGGTTGGGATGCCAGCATAGCGTCGGCACGTAAGTGCCAAGGCTACGGGCAGCCTCCAGTACGGTTGTTCCTTCGGGGACCGCGATTGACTCCCCGTCAACAGTGAGTTGAATGATGCGGTCGAAATCGCCGCCTTCAATAGCTGTTGCCATCACCATCATCCCCTTATCTTGTTCACATCAGCGGCTAAATCGCAGCCGGCTCCTCCCATAAGGAGGGGCGATTCATTGCCGACACCAGCGCATTGGCCGCCGTTTGTCCCAGCCCGCAGATTGAGGCATCGGTCATTGCCCGGGCCAAATCTTCGAGGTCGGCACGACGCTCCCACAAGCGCTGACCCTCCAAAACCTCCAGTATCCGTTTGGTGCCAATACGGCACGGAACACATTGGCCGCATGACTCATCAGCAAAGAAACGAGCTAGTCCCGTGAGGACACGGCCCAAGTCTGTCCCGTAGTCAAACAGCATCACGGCACCTGAGCCAACGCTGGCACCGAACTTGGCCAAATCGACATAATCGAGGCGTGCTTGCATTGCTTCCATGGGAGTCAGAAAGGTGCCGGCGGCACCGCCCATCAGGACCGCCTTAAGAGGGCGGCTGGTGCCCGTTCCCCCACCATATTGGTGGTCTGCAATGAGCGCGCCGAGTTCAATGCCAAACGGCACTTCATAGACGCCCGGATGGGCTACATGACCACTCAACGCCACCAGCTTTGTTCCCGGCGTCGCAGCGGTTCCGACAGCCCGAAACCAGTCCACGTCATGAGCAAACAAAAGGGCGATGTTAGCCAGGGTTTCGACATTTTGAATTAGCGTCGGCTTATGAAAGAGGCCTTGAGCCGTCGGGTAGGGCGGCTTAACCCGGGGCTCGGGGCGGTATCCCTCAATGCTATTGAATAAGGCGGTTTCCTCGCCCGCAATATACGCACCCGCCCCACGGCGCACTTCAATTGAGACACTTTCCGGTCCGACCCATCCGGTCGCTGTAAGTTCTTGGATAGCCTCCAGAATACGCATTTCCACATCGCGATATTCCCCGCGCACATAGACATAGGCTTTCTCTGCGCCGACCGTGTGCGCCGCGATTAAGAGGCCGGTGAGTGGTGCCAACGGGTCTCTAAGGAGAAGCTCGCGGTCCTTAAAGGTGCCAGGTTCGCTCTCATCCGCATTCATCACCACATACTTAATCGCTTCCATTTCATTTTTGACTGAGAGCCACTTTCGCGCAGTCGGGAAAGCCGCTCCTCCCCGCCCGCCAAGCCGGATGGCCTGAATGCTTTGAATCACGGCGTCCGGGCCTAAATTAAGGGCATTATCATACGCTGCGTCAAAACCCCGCGCAACCAATCGCTGGTGTGAGGTGGGGGCAGTCTGTGATTCTATAGCCGGGTCCGGGAATAGGCGGTACATCACGCGTCACCACCACCATTCGCAGATTGAGTGGTCAGTGCTCGAACTCTGTTCAATACCGCCGAGGTTGTCGCCTTCTCCACGGGCGAATAATTCACCAAGCACGCCGGGGAAGCATCGCAGCGCCCTAAACACGTCACGGAGACCGCGGTAAACGTGCCGTCGCCCGATGCCCATTTCAGATCCTCGTACAGCTTATCTCCCGAGTGCAGCGTGCATATCACGTCCGTACAAATATGCACTTCGGGACTCGCCGTCGGTTCCCAGCGAAACAAGCTGTAAAACGATGCTACGCCGTAAATTTCGGCATAGGGGATATTAAGGCTCTCCGAGACCCAGGCGATCCGGTCCTTATTCAACCACCCTAATTCCTCGACCACGTGCCAAAGTACCGGCAACAGCCAAGTCCTTTCTCGCGGGAAACGGGCTACGATAGCGGAAACAGCCTCCCGTTCCTCTTCGGCTGATAACATAAACAACCCTCCTTGTCGCTCTCCCCTTAGCCACCTACCGTGTCGCGGGGTGGTGGCGTCATCCACCGGGCGCGCCCGATTGCCTTATAACTTGTCAATGGCCACGGCAGCCGCTTTAAACTCTGCTGTACCTGCGGTGGGATCGGTCGCATCATTGGCCAATACGTTCGTCGGCACCTCATCCGAAAAATGGAAACTCAAAAACACGGTTCCGGGATTTACAGATTCGGTGAGATGAACGGGCACTATCACCGAGCCCCTCCTAGACCGCACTCGAACTCGTTGTCCCTCGGCTACCTGTAGATGGGACCCATCTGACGGGTGCAGATCCAACTGCTCGCCGGCTTGATCCGGATGGGCATAGTGTCGAGTTTGGACCCCGGTGTTGAAGAAGGGAAGCCGGCGCCCGGTGGTTAAGGTAAATGGGAACTCCTGAGTCGGGGGCTCCGCCACCGGTTGCCAATCGATCGGCATAAAGGGTGCAAGCGCCCCTGGGTTATCGGACCATAACCGCTCATGCAGCCGCAGCGAACCGGGATGGCTCTCGTCTGGGCAGGGCCAGTGGATCCCTCCTTCCGCGTCTAGGCGTTCGTAGGTCATACCGGCGAAATTAGGCGCCAGTCGCCGCATTTCGTCAAAAACGGCGGCAGCCGGAAGAAATGGCCAGGGCTGGCCCATAGCCTGAGCCAAGGCCGTAATAATCCAAATATCGTCTTGGGCTTCTCCAGGTGCCTGTCGCGCCGGCCGAACGCGTTGCACCCTTCGGTCACTGTTTACAAACGTGCCGTCACTTTCCGCAAAGGCGACTTTGGCGGGAAACACCACATCCGCCATTTCCGCCGTAGGTGTCAAGAAAATGTCTTGCACGACAAGTGCCTCAAGGTCCGCGAACAAATCCTTGATCAAGTTACCATTGGCCTCCGACTGGATTGGATTTTCCCCAATGACGTAGAGACCTTTAAGCGCTTTTTCGCCCATCGCCTCAAACATCCGAGATTGATCTAAGCCTGGCGCCGGGTTAATAGGCACGCCCCAGGCCTGCTCGAATTTGCTCCGGATCTTCTCGTCTCGTAAGTCTTGGTATCCGGGCAGCCTATTGGGCAGTGCCCCCATGTCTCCGCCGCCTTGCACATTGTTTTGGCCACGAAACGGACTGAGCCCGGCGCCAGGCTTACCGACATTGCCAGTCAACAAGGCGAGGTTGACGAGAGCGTACACGTTATCAACGGCGTTATGATGCTCTGTAATGCCAAGCGTCCACCCGATCACTGCGGTGGACGCTTGAGCGAAACGCCGTGCCACAGCTTCAATTCGTTCCGGCGCTACACCGCAAATGTCGGCCGCCCGATCAGGGGTCCAAGCGCGCACGCTGTCTTGATAGGCTTCGAAGCCTTGGGTGACCCGGGAGATAAAGTCGGGCCGAGTTAATCCGTCCCGAATAATGACATGGGCCATCGCATTCAACAGCGCGATATCGGATCCGACGCGGATAGCCAGATGTTCATGGGCCCGCCTAGTGGTAAGGTTCCGACGCGGGTCAACCACCACGAGTTCGGCTCCCGCCCGAACCCCTTTCATGATGTGGTGAAAGATAATGGGGTGGGCTTCCGCTACATTTGCTCCGACAAGAAAGATGAACTCGGTTTCGTGAAAATCTTCATAACAAATGGTTCCTCCGCCCGCACCAAACACGGTCGTGAGACCCACGACCGAGGGAGCGTGTCAAGTTCGGTTACAGGAATCAATATTGTTGGAGTGGAATACAGATCGTGCAAACTTTGAGGCCAAGTAATTCAGTTCGTTCGTCGACTTCGAACAGCTAAATACACCTAACGCGCTCCCACCATCGGTGGCGCGGATCCGATCAAACAGTTCAGCCGCCCGATTAAGAGCCTCATCCCAACTCGCCGGTTGCAGACGCCCAGCACGCCGCACCAGCGGCTGGGTAAGCCTGGTCTCGGGTCGCCGATCTCCTAAGAATTTTCGCTTCATTATAAATACCTCCGTCCGAATCACTCGTCATCAGTTTAATACATGTTGGAATGCCAAAGAAATAACCATCGTGATCACGATCACATATTTTTGGTTGAAAAATTTGACTTGTACTCTTAGCTCCAGAAGCTTTTCTGATCGGACCAGACTTTTCATCAGAAAATTATTGCGGCGCACGTTAAGACCGCGGAGGAACCGCTCCTTTGTGCAAAGCAGCATGATGAGAAGAGCGCTTGATTCTTCACAAGGACGATAATCGATTCATGAAACGATCAGGAGTCTTGATCCGAGGCAATGCCCCCTGCCAAACGTGACATTAGTCACCGTTGCCGACGCCCCCACTTTATACGATACAAGCAAGTCAATATCTAGCGTATGGGAGATGCGCAATTTCACCGGCCGAATCCATGCACGTGTTTTTATTTCTATTGGGGAAAGGGTGAAGTCCATGGCCACGCGGATAGATGGCTCCACTGTTCGGCACACCTGGAGCGCGGGCTTAGTTATTGCCGCAATTCGCGATCGAGCTCAAAAAGGACTGGCGCTAAATCCTCAGGTGTTGGAATGTGAGGACGCCAGTCTCTTGGCTGCCGGGCGCCGCTACTTCCAATCATGGCCCAAAGCTCTCAAGGCGGCACATGTGCGCCGCCCCGCGCGCTCATATTCGCAGCGCCGCCCTCGAGGGTATTGGAGTAAAGGTCGCCTTATTACGGAAATCCAACTCCGTGCACAACACGGCCAGCCTCTCCACGCGGCGGCTCTGCAACGGGACAACAACTCTCTCATCGCGGCCGCCACCTATCATTTTGGCTCGTGGTCCAGCGCCTTACAGGCGTCAGGGTTTGACGCCGACTCGGTTCGCCGTAACCGGCATCACACCCCGGAGACGGTCATATCCGAAATTCGCCAGTTGTTGCAGCGCAACGCAGACCTGCGAAACTCCGTTATACGCCGCCACAATTCCACCCTATGCTGGGCCGCCCGCAAGCATTTTGGATCCTGGCGGCACGCCGTCGCGTGTGCCCAAGAACAGCTAGACTATGTTAGCCAACCCTAACGCTTGGTGATCCACCGGGACCGGATGATACAATTCTTTTGAGCACGGTTGGAGGGATAATTATGACGGGTATTGAACGAACCGAAGTACCAATTGACGCCCCCGAAGTTGTGTCGCATGTGGCACACTGGCTTGAGGCAAAGCAAATCATTGTATACGCCGTTATCCATCATACGCAGGATATGCGGGATCGGGGGGTTTATCCTGAGGTCGACGCCTGGACCATTATTTTCGGAAAACCAGAGCTAGGAGCGACGTTCTTAGCGGAAACGCCGGATATTGTGGTTGACATTCCCCTGCGGATAGGCGTTTACCAACGGCCCGGGTCCCCGTCGGTAGTCATCCGTCGCCGCATGGGGGAATTGCTTTCGGATCATCACCGGCCCTCGCTGGATGCCAAAAGCCGCCCGGCGGATGACCTTATTGACGAGTGCATTCACATGTTATCGTCCATCACGCCGCACCAATAACCGGGTCCCCACCGGTCGTGTAGCCTGCAGGCGCCGTAGTGTATTGACTGTCGGCCTCGCCGCCCCTTTCGATTGGCGCTGCCTCGAGATACCACCCTGCCCCATTCCCTGCGGGTTCTCTAAATTCCGTACGGCGGGTTGACCCCAGCGCGGCTCCAAACGACCGCTCCTCCCGGAACCTCCTCAAGACCGCCGCCAGGAAAGACGTCCCCAGACGCTCAGGAGTAGCTCCTCCCTACCGGATCCGCAGCAGAATACTTTACCAAGATAATCATGGAGATTCGGTGGCATAAACGCACCAGCCCAAAAGCACGACAACCGACGACCTACGCTACGCAGCGCGATCATCGGAGTGCATCTATAATGGTCCGAATCGATGGCCTATATTTCTAAAGTCGGAATGGCCATCAGCTTTTTGGTGCCGACCTCGTTGGTACCGATGAGCCTAAAATCAACCTCGATTTCGGTGGGTAGGCACCACGTATGACCATCCGGTCACCACAAGTTAGGCTCGGCCTTGGGGGATGCCGCGGTCTAATGCAGTTCTTATACGGCCCTATGGGCCCATGTACGCCAATACGTTCTTCCGCCCGGCGCCCAGCCACCGCCACACGGCCTGAATCCTTTGCAACAGGGCCTGCCATTGTTGCGGCCGTCACGGGCAGTCAGGGCGTGCTCAGTCGCCCAAGAAAGTCTGAGCTGTATCCCGGCGACAATCTCCATGTTCGTTGACAAACCCGACTTATCTAGGGACGTATGTGTATATCGGCACACGCACCGATAGGCATATAATGGGAATGAGAAATGGAGTGAGCCATAAAATGTCTGTTATCGAATTGATGGTGGGAACGTCCATCGCACTAAACATCATTCTCTTACTCCTGGTGCTAACGGGCGGCATCGCTAAGAATCTGAAAGACTTCGTCGACCAACAAATCACCGCATTGGCAAGGGGACAAGATCGTTTTGAGAAAATGATCCGCGACGAGTTGGCCACCGCGCGCCAAGAGTGGGCTCAGGCTAATCAGCGCCTGTCAGAAACCCTGGACACGCGTTTCAGAGTACTGAGCGAAACTTTGGGAGATCGAATTCACGACTTCTCCAGGGCCACCCAGCAGTTGCTCTCAGGCCACGAGAAGCACCAAGCGGAGCTCCTTAGTCAACTAAAGTCCGATCAAAAAGACTCTATGGACTCGTTTCGGCAGCAGATTGCCGACCTGACCAACATGAACGCCAGGAAGCTGGATGGAATCAGGGAGACTGTTGACAGCCAGTTGGCGGCTCTGCAAAAGGACAACAGCGAGAAGCTCGAAAAAATGCGACAGACAGTTGATGAAAAATTGCACCAAACGTTGGAACAGCGCCTCGGCGACTCTTTCCGGCGAGTCAGCGAGAGCTTGGAGCGTGTTCAGAAGGGACTCGGGGAGATGCAGACCTTAGCCACCGGCGTTGGCGACCTCAAGAAGGTTTTAACCAACGTCAAAACTCGGGGTACGCTTGGTGAGGTTCAACTCAACAACATCCTTGAGCAAATCATGACGCGGGACCAATATGAGGTGGGCGCGCAGGTCAAAACCGGGAGTTCCGAGCGGGTCGACTTTGCCATTCGCTTCCCAGGCTCTGACCACGTGGTCTTGCTCCCTATCGATGCTAAATTCCCACTTAGTGACTATCAAGACCTTGTCGACGCCCAAGAAGCCGGCGACTTGACGAGAGCCAACGAAGCGGCGAAACAATTGGAAAACCGGATTCGAACCGAAGCGCGAAGCATCCGCGACAAGTACATTAATCCGCCCGTTACTACCGATTTTGCGCTCATGTTCCTCCCGATTGAGGGACTTGTGGCCGAGGTCTTTCGCAGGCCCGGACTTTGGGACACTATTCAACGCGACCATCACGTGATCGTCACGGTCCCACCACGATCACCGCCTTGTTAAACAGCTTTCAGTTGGGATTTCGGACATTGGCCATTCAAAAGCGTTCTAGCGAAGTATGGGAACTGCTGGGCGCAGTGAAAACCGAGTTCGGCAAGTTTGGGGAAATCTTGGAAAAGACCAAGAAGAAGCTCCAAGAGGCCAGCAACACCATCGATACGGCAGCATCCAAGAGCCGAACTATCGAACGCAAGCTAAAAGGCGTTGAATCATTGCCCCCTAGCGACGCCATGACACTGATTGAACCGCTTGACGCCGTGGGCGGGGAATGAGGTTGCCGAACGTCTGGTTAGATTAGTTCGTTATTGTGGATTGCCCTTGACTAAACCCAACGGCGCGTTCTAACCCGCGTGTTTTTTCTCGCTCGGTCACTCTCTGTGCTTCAGACGAAACGGATCGGCGCACGCATGATAACCTGGACCACCAGCCTTGTCCACCAGTTGACACGCCACCACACCGACAGACGGCGTCGCCCTTTAGCCATCATGTATCACCACGAAGGGGTCAAGCACGTGCTTGACTGACGCCGTCGTTACCGGTTCCGGGCGAGGAAAGGCCTAATTTGGTGACGGTAAGCGGCTCCTCGAAACGAACCCGCAAGCGGTCGCCGGGTTCAAATGCCTCAGCCACGGTTTGCCGTGGGACGTCCACCATAAGGGTGCCGGCTTGGTCAATTACGGCTCGAATTCCATACCTCGCACCTAAGAACATGACTTGCTCCACTAGGACTTCTATGCTGTTTTCCTGCGCTGCCTCTTCGGCAGAGGCAATACGCACCCCCTCCGGCCGAATCCAGATCTCTACACGGTCACCATCCTGCACGTCGTCGGGCAAGGATTCTATCGTAATCGGCTGGCTGCCTAACTGGCATATGCCCCGCTGCCGATGGGCAACCGAGGCGGTCAAGCGATTCATCGTTCCGACAAATCCCGACACAAACAGGCTGGCTGGTTGGTCATAAATTTCCTGGGGAGTACCGATCTGCTCGGCTCTGCCTTGATTAAATACCACAATCCGGTCCGACATGGACAGGGCTTCCTCTTGGTCGTGTGTCACATAGAGAGTCGTAATCCCCATCGTTTGTTGAATCCGACGAATTTCGCCCCGAAGGTTGACCCGGATGCGAGCATCCAATGCAGACAGCGGCTCGTCCAGCAGGAGAACGCTTGGGTTAGGCGCCAATGCACGGGCCAGCGCGACGCGTTGCTGTTCTCCGCCTGACAATTGATTAGGATAACGAGAACCTTTTTCCCCCAGCCCAACTAATTCAAGTAGCAGATTCACCCGCTGCCGAATTTCAGACCGCGCCAGCTTGCGTGTCCGCAACCCGAATGCCACATTATCGGCCGCCGTCATATTGGGAAACAAGGCGTAGGATTGAAACACCATGCCCATATTTCTCTTCTGGGCGGGTAGGAAGGTCACGTCCTTTCCTCCAACAATCACGTGACCCGCGTCCGGGGTTTCAAAGCCGGCCACGATCCGCAACAGCGTTGTTTTGCCGCTGCCGCTCGGACCTAAAAGGCTTACGAACTCTCCCTTATCGGCGCTAAAGCTGACACCGTCCACGGCCACTTGGGACGCGAATCGCCGCTCAACCTCATGAACTTCCAAAAACGGCATAGGTTTGCTCCTTAATCCGGGTATGGTGGTTTTCTAGCGGGATCCACCCATGGCTGAGACCGCATCCCGATTAAATACCTGAATCAGCGCGACAAAGAACCACACCAAAATGAAACTTATCAACGCCAGAGCAGCGGCGCCTTGTGCCTGGGTCTGGCCTGTGAGCAACATATATACGCCGAAGGTATTGAACCCTAGCATACTGGAAATGGCGTATTCACCCATAATCAGGGCAAAGGTTAGGAACGTCCCCCCCAAGAGGGAGGAGCGAATGTTGGGAAGGACAACCTGAAACATAACCCGACCCCAAGATGCTCCCATCCCCAGGGCTGCCTCCGTTAATGCCTTAATATTTTTAGCCCGGAGGCCAGTATCGATGGAACGGAACATATAAGGCATCGCAACCACGCCGTAGGCTCCCATGATCATGGTGACGCGAGACGACAGCGGTCCCAGCCCGTTGCCATAAAGTCGCACCAGCCCAAGAACCAGCACAATCGGCGGAACCACGAAGGGCAGAATGCTGACAAACTCCACCCAGGGCTTCATTCGAGGAACGCGCAGGAACACCCAGTATGCGGCCGGTACAATGACCACCATACCGATAAGGACGGCGGCAATGGCCATCAATATCGAGAGTCTTAGACTTGACCAGAAGGGCGCACTCGACAGAATCTGCGTGTAGGCCGCCGAAAACGGGGTGCCTGGCCCTTGTTGCACACTAAATTGCACCGTCGCCACCAACGGCACCAAGAAATACAATGCTGCGAGCAAGATCACCGGCCAAAACCCGAAATTTGTTCGCCTCTTCACTGTTGCCAACCCAGGCTCTTACGACTTGACACCAGATAAATGGCGAATATCGTAATCATGACAACCACCATCCCCACCGCCATGGCATCGGCAAGTCCCGGACTGAATACGACATTGCCGCTGAGTTCTTGACCGATCAAAATCGGCACCAGGTTAATCATCCCGGAGGTCAGGGCATACGCGGTGGCATACGCACCGAAGCTGTTACCAAATAGCAGCATCAGGGCGCCCAGAAGCGGCAGCCTCAGGACCGGAATCCCAATGTAGCGCCAGAACTGGGCCGAGTTAGCACCAAGGTTGGCGGCGGCCTCACGCCAGATATGGAGATTTTCCAGCGCTGGCACAATTAATAGTACCATGAGCGGAATCTGAAAGTAGAGGTAGGTAATCACCAATCCCCAGAATCCAAACAGGCTGAAGCCACTCTGATAGATGTTCCAGTGAATCTCGGCCTTAAGAAATAGCGTGACCATTCCGACAGGGCCCAGCGTCGACGTGAACGCGAAAGCTAGGGGAATACCGGCGAAATTAGACGCCACGCCGGAAAATGTCACCGTGATAGGGCGAAGGATCCGCGACAGCCCGCCGCCCACAACAGCCCATGCTAGAATTAACCCCAGACCTGCGCCGATCACGGCGGTCGCCGCACTCAATTCTACACTAACCTTGTAGGCGTCGAGATACTGCGGCTGAAAAAGCTGCGTATAATAATGGAGCGAAACGCCCTTCGGCGCCATGACGCTACCCACAAAGAGCCCCAGTGACGGCAGGAACAAAAAGACAATACTAAATACAGCCAAGGGCAAAAACCAGATCACCTGGCGCCACTTGCGCGCGGGTTGATGTTTTTGGGTGATGGACGGGTAGGTGGCCACATTAATGCCGTTCATCTCGACAAGCCTGCCTTTCTAAACATGTGTACTGAACTTTCGCTCAGCTATCAAGGCTCCCATGGGGCAGATACGTCCGTTTCCTCTCTAGCACCTCAGGTCGATCGCCGTACTGCCGATACTCTTTATAGGTAACCTACTCTCAATAAGGCCGTGAATCCTGCCCTACGTCCATCCTAATATTGCGGCGCGGGGACTCCGTCCTTGAGGGCGGAGGGGAGCGCCGCTCCTCCCTTCTTAGACACTCACGGTCCGTTGAGTATACTGCCAGCCGTCCCCCCGGTGGGGGACGCGGCAGTGTTTGTAGCTCGTCTCGGGATTGATGCCGGTTCCGGTTCCAACGACAATCACCCCTCTCGCTTTGACGGTCGCCCGGCCGGTCCAGGTGCCTGTGTATTTCCCGCGCGAAATCACGGCCCGAACGAGGTCCCCGGTTTGGAACCCGAAATGGCTTTTCTGCCGAGACAAGTGCCGGATGGGAAACCCGTATTTGTCCGTCCGGCAGCGTTGCCGGTTGCCGCGGCCCTTGGCCGACCAGACATGGATGTACACGGGCAGCGCGGTGAAGGATTCAGGGGTGCTGGCGCCGACGCACAAGGCGTCGTAATAGTGCTCCTTGGGAAACGTGTGCGCAATCCGCTGCATCTTGGTCCGTGCGCCGGACCCGCCTTCGGCCGGGAGCCCCGTGGCCTGCAGTTGGTTGTAGAGCCGCCAGCGGGTGGCGTTCATCCCCCTTCGGGGACTTCCGAGGGTCGGCGCCGCCGCATTCTTCAGCGGGGCTTTCATCTGGCGTTGGATCCGCTCTAGACGGGTGGCTTCCCAGCGGGCCCGCTCCTGTTGCTTGTAGGGATTCTTGTCGGCATAGGCTTTGGCGTGCTGAGCCGCCCGTCGCCGCCGCCCGGCATCCCGCGCGAGAAACTCGGTCAGTGGCTGATTGTTCTTGCTGGTATTGCAAAGGGAGCACGCGAGCGCCAAATTGGAGACGCGGTCCGAGCCGCCCAAATCCTTGGGATGGACATGCTCAACCTGGAACTCGCCATCCTCGGCATCGCAGTACGCGCAGCGCCGATCCCACTTCTCCAGCAGATACTCGCGAATCTCATACCCTAACAGCGTGCCTTGCTGGTACTCGATGCCCGAGATTTCCGGGTTCTGCATCTTCTGGGTGTCAAACTTGACGTGTTCGACGCTCAGATCGGTAATGGGCGCGAGTTTCCGGAACTTGGCCACGGCCCGGAGGGTCTGATCGACCCGGGCTTTCAAACTGGGCGGCAGCCACCCCGTCCGGCGCCGGCGGTTATCAAATCGCGCGACCCGATACCGGGTGTGGCGAAATCGCCGCCCGCGCCGCACGCTGGCCCGGGCTTGAAGACGCCCCTTAATGTTAGGTTTGTGGACTATCTCCCCGAAGAAGACCACCTTAGCACCATGCTGACCATCCAAAATCATGGCCATGCCGGTGGTCTTGCTGCCAGGATCCAACTTAAAACGGAGGGGCTGCAACGCGGAGTCTTCGACTCGGCGATCTTTGAGACGGATCGTGAAGGGGGCCATATTGTGAATGACGGCCCGGCCCCGATCCAATAGGAGCCGTGCCCGTTTCTCTGTGCACGGCATTAAAGGCTTCTGACGCTGATCGAACACAAAAACCATGAAGCAAACTCCTTTCCCTTACGGGACTGGTGACGTTTTCTGGCGACAATCTCTCCTCGCCAATGTTCCGATGGGTTGCATCATCCCTCCGCACGGCTCGCGCTACCCCGAGCTGGCGTTTAGCGGAGGACCAGAGTCCCGGGAATTCGTTTGAAGCCCGGGAGAGAGCCGGGAACTGGAGAAGCATTCCCGGGTCTGCACCAAAGGAACGGAGCCGCTCGCTCCCCGAGGCCGTCAAAGCCCCTGTCGATTCCGGCGGCTAAAGCTGGTCAACCGGTGGAGCTTGCGGTTTCCCGCAAGCTCCGGCTTTCAGGCCGGGGTGGTTGACGACAATGAGTGCAATGCCGGGCTAGCTCTCAAGAATTTCCGCGCCCGTTTTTCGTTGTCAAGTGCTCCCGATGGACAGCTAAAGCATAGACCATGACTTCCGTCTGACCCCCTTTTGTGAGGCTCGCTTTGTCTTCGCACTGCATAGCTCGCCTCGCTAATGTTCACTCAGGGCGCCTTGCCTACACCGAGTGGGCGTTTAGCGAGGCCGGGAACGGCTGGAGAAAACCCTGCATCATCCCACAAGCGGGGCCTGCAGAGGCTCCTTGGCTCTGCACCGGTGGATTCGAGCCGTTTCGCCCAGGGGTCGCCGGGACAAAGCTGGTCAACCGATCAAACCTAACGCCTCCTCAAGCTCCCGCCTTTACACCGGGTTGGTTGACGCATATAATTACCGCACATCGACCTGTTGTTCGGAACCATTAACTCTCCTCTGCTTCGGTTATGCCCCCAGCACTTTCGGACCCCATTGGGCTTGGACGATGGCAGCCGCTTTATTTGACTGGTTGACAGTTGGGAATACTGCTTTTGCGTACGCCGAAGCGGGGGGAAGTTTGGCAGCCAACGCTGCGGGAACCTTCCCCCTTTTAACCAGGTCGTCATATCGCACGGGATGCGCATAGCCCTTCAAGTATAGGAGTTGACCTTCGTCCGAGTACAAAAACTCTTCCCAAAGCCGAGCCGCATCCGGATGATATGAGTAGCGGCTCACCGCCTGGCAGTAAAATCCGCCGACAACACCGGTGCTGGGTACGGCAATGCTAAGCGGCGGGTTGCCGTTCCATTGGTATTTGTACCCCAAGAGGAGATAATCCCACTTGATGGCGATAGGAGTGGTCCCCTTGGCAATATCGGCGGGATAGTTGTCCACAGGAATGAAATTTCCTCGCTTCTTCAGTTCCGCAAAGAAATCGATGCCGGGGGTGATGTTGTCCAAGGAGCCTCCATTAGCCAGGGCGGCCGCGAAAACCGCCATAAATGCATCCTGCGCTGTTCTGGGATCGCCGTCCAAGGACACCATGTTGCGGTACTGTGAACTTAACAAGTCCGACCATTCCTTGGGCATCGTTTTGACCACCCTGCGGTTCGCACCGAAAGCGACCACCCCGTAGTAATCCCCCGTCCAATATCCCTCGGGATCCTTCAGATTGGCGGGAATGGTGTCCCATTCGGAAACCTTGTAAGGGGCCCACAGTCCTTGACTCTTGCCCTTGACCGCAAAAGACGGGCCCACATCGACAGCATCCGGCTCTAGACTGTGCGTATTCTTGTAAGACGTTATCGCCTGCATCTCCTGAGCCGAGGAATCATCCGGGGCCATGCTGTTGACGTGAATGCCATACTTCCCCTGAAAAGCACTGATAATTTCGCCATAATTGGCCCAGTTGGGCGGCAATGCGATCACACTGAGCGCGCCTTCTTTTTTCGCCTGGCTTTCCAACTTCGGCAAAAGCGCGGCGCTACCCGACGATGGTGTCTTGAACCCCGACGATTTGGCAGAACTCGGGGTCACTCCGCAAGCCGCCAAAAACGCAGCCCCAGCCAGCCCCATGGTTGAACCCAGCCCATATTTTAGCAACTGCCGGCGACTGAATGACTTGTCCCAGGACTTCGACCACTCGATCAATTCGTCACTCAAGAATTTCTCCTCCTTCGGATTCGTTTCTATCGAGCAACCGCGTTAATATCCAACCTGAAATCTATACGCACCATGGGGCCACAACCAAAAATCTCCTGATGGCTGATATCCGGACACGAAACAATACAGCTCTATTGTTTCGGGCTATCTCCGGAATACTCCAGCCCAACAGGAGAGGCAGGAAAAATGAATTATCGTAGGCGTTAATTCGCCAAATCTTACGAAAGTCCTGCTTGTTTTCCTAGGGTTTATTCTGAAAATTTCCGGCGCTGTGGCTGTACGAAGCTGACTGCTTCCGCTTATGGAGGGAGGATTGCTCCAACGCGAAAATAATGGTGCTGAAGACCACTCCCCAAACCTCAACGCCGGCAGCGGACGACACTCGAACTTTTTATCGCCCGCATCTGTCTCCACGTGGCCGGTCATCCCATACCTTCCTTCGCTGCCTGCCATAACGATCGATTACTAGTCGACACGCCCCGGGCCCCACAATCCAACATTTTGTGCACTTCCTCGACGGTGGTGATGAGCCCCCCGGCAATAACGGGGCACGGCACCTCTCGAACGACCCGGCGCGTGGCCTCGGGCAAGATGCCGGGCAGCGTCTCGATCGCATCCGGGCGGGTGGACTGAACCTGGAGAATGCCTGTGCCCACCGACTGACTGTCCAAAAGAAAAATCCGCTGAATGGCAATGAGTCCAACGCGCTTGGCATGCCCGATGACTGTCGAATGGGTGCTAATAATACCATTCGGTCCGGCGTATTCGGCAAAAAACTTGACTCCTTCCCCATCCGTGGAGAGGCCGCGCACCATATCGACATGAACAAACACGATCCAGCCGCGCTTCTGTAAGAGACCCGTGGCCTGAGCAACCGCGTCTAGCGGCCCGCCGAGAATGAATACCCACTTGGGCGCCAATTCCCATGGGTCAAGATCACGCCACTCCTCAAATCGACGGATTGCCGGAATGACTCGCGGAACATCCAGGCGACGCATCATGAGTTCGGCACCTCCTTTTGGCAGCGCAACCACTGCTCGTAGAGCCAGTGGGCCGGGTGTCTCGTTACCACGCGGGTTGCATGTTCAATGTGTATGGCACAGGTTCCACTGTCAGTAATGATCCCGATTGGCCGCTCGCTGTCGGCCTGTTGGCGAAGCTGATCGGATAATCGTTGTGCGGTATCCTCATGTTCCGCCTTAAATGCGTACGAGCCACCGGCCCCACAGCAGGCCGTATCCGATGGTTGAACATTGAAGCCCGCCCGCCGGAACAGAGTGACTAGGTGCCCGTCTCCGCGGGCAACCTTTCCGCGGCATGTCGTATGCGCAATCCAGGATGCGTTGGTCGGGGCGGCAGTCTGGAGAGCCTCCCAAAATTCGTTGGGCGCTTCGCCGGCGAGTTCATCAAAAGGTACCACTGGTGTATTGAGTCTCATCCCGAAGAATCGCGGCCATTCATCGCGCAAGGTTCCATCGCAGGTGGCATTTAGGGTGACAATGGCTTCCAAATCGGTGGCAGCGTTTAGGTCCACCCAGATCGATCGCCCCATCTGGCGGGCTAGCGCAGGTTGCCCGGCAGCATACGCGGCTGCACCGCAACAACCGCTCCTTTGGGGCAGCGGGATGACATCATAGCCCCAGATCCTGAGAAGTTCCGAGGCTTTTTGGATTAAACCGGGGTCGTATCCAGCGCTGTAGCAATCCGCAAACAAACCCACGTGGCCGCGAGACCTTTCGCGATGGGAGGATTTGAGGGATGAGACCACCTCGCGCCGTCTCACGGGAAGTGGCGTCTTTTGGGCAATGCGGCCTAGGCGCCGTAGTGACCCCGGCGAAACTGCCCACCCCGGTATGCGGGAAACAACATGTGGCCGCGCCAGCATGCCGTCACGCAAGCGAAGCCGCAGTGGTCGGCGAGGCACGCGGAACTTGTGCTCTGCGATGAGGTGGGCGACGGGTACGTCGACCGGGCAAGCCAACTCACACAGCTGACAGAAGGTGCAGTCATCGACGTGCGGCATAGCCTGATCCGTACCCGCCTGGGCGCGCCGAAACCATTCGGGCCCCAACGCCTTGGGGCCCGGAAACTCGGGGTTTACCGATAGCACCGGGCATTGGCTCACACAAAGTGTGCACTTGAGGCAGGCATCTACTGCGTGCCACATATTGTCAACCCTCCTCCACCGAAGGCATATGGCCCACCAAGGATTGGAATACTTCGTGAACCGTCCACAAAATCAAGGCGCCGCCATTCCCCTCACGGTCGGGATTCCATCCGCCCACGGTGCGCCCCACAACGGGCATCCCACTATTCCAATCTACGTGACCTACCCATCCGATCCCGCTGTCGGCAATGCTTCCGACCCGGGTGTCGGTAAGCGGGTTACGAACCGAACCATCAGGCGCAACCACTAAGCCCCCTCCCAATATGCCACCCGTTGCCAGTACCACCCGGTCGCCGTGCAGTTTTCGGCCGTTCGCGAGTAAAACGTGATTTCCTTCGGCATGGACGACATGCCCGGTAACCAAGGTCAGCCCTCGATACTTAAGCCAGCGCTCCCATCGGCGCGATACCCGAAGTCCCCCGACTGACGGAGGTAGAAGCGGTACCTCTCCTATCGGACGGTCGACAATCCGCGCAATTTCTCGGAGCAAAGATTCGACCTGATCGATGCCGAGTACCTGCGGAAAAACCACGGCGGCGTCTTTTGGCCACTCTTTGGCCGTCAGCGCGCCGAGCAGCCATTGCCGCCCAAGGTCCGAGTCCAGGTACCACGCCCAGTTCAATGCGTGCCAGCCCTCGCGCCAGGGGGATGGCGGCTCCAGCCGGATGGTTTCTGCGCGGTGGCCCGTTGCCCACTGGTATACGACTGATACCGCACTTGCGGAAAAATCTGCGAGCCCCGGAAACTCCACAATCACAACGGGACCCGGGTAATCCGTTGAAAAATGCCAGGCAGGGCTCAAATAGGTCGGTCGCATGTGACCCATCGGTGTCATGATCCAGCGATTCAGCCCGGGATCCAGGTTGACATTGACCGGAATTCCAACATCCGTCCATAGGGCCTCCAGGTTGAACCACCGTCGTCGCCATAATTGAGTGTCCTTCTGCCGTTCCAGTTTGCCACTTTGGCGC
The DNA here is from genome assembly GCA_021820965.1 of Bacillota bacterium. GTDB lineage: Bacteria > Bacillota > Sulfobacillia > Sulfobacillales > Sulfobacillaceae > Sulfobacillus_B. The sequence goes on from JAKACZ010000001.1 coordinate 238,618, forward strand.
CACCAAGCATAGGGATTAGTGATCGGTTGCTGATCCGTACCGTAACTGCGAAAGTCCCAATGGCCGCCCCACAGAGGTAATGTCCCTTGACCATCCGCGACCATGGTGACGCGCCCACCATGTTGCACCAGCAGTGAGGCGAACAAGAGGCCGGCGGGCCCACGGCCCACGATGACCACATCAGCGCCCCTGCCCACGAATGCCTCCTTCGGCCAGGGTCTGCCCCACTAGCGCTTCCTTGAACGCCAACTCCCGTGCGTTATCACCCCAGGCTACCGGCTCTATCCCCCGATCACGTTCCTGCCGCAGCGCCCTCAACTCACTCACCGCCCTGAGGACACCGTCATGGGTTACTCGCAGCGCCGCGCCGCGATGAGCGCATATAGCCCCTTGACAAGGCCCCATGGCAAACCATAATCGACTGCGCCAGGCATCCATGGGTTCGTTGAGATGTTGGCATAGCTCGTCTTCAGTCACAGTCTCGCATTCGCAAATCACGCGCCCCGGGCGCCTCTCTCCTACCTCAGCCGGTTCCAATATAGTCCGGGCGCTTAGGCTCGGCCGTGATTGCCCCAGGTACCGAGTCACAGCGTCACCGGTCTGTTGCGCCATCAGACGGTATGTCGTCCATTTTCCCCCGACAATGCTAAAAGCACCGGTTAACCCGCTTCTGGCACCATGGTCGAGAACGCGGAAGTCCCTGCTGTGGCGGGCCGCGGCATCCTTTTGATCGCTCTCAAAAAGCGGGCGTACGCCTGAAAAAGCCCGCAGTACCCGCCATCGGCTCATTGCCGGAAACAGCTTTTGGCCCAGCTGATGAAGATAGTTTGCCTCCTCGCGTGTTGGCTGGGGAGATTCGGGCCTGGCCTGTGCCACCTCGGTCGTACCCAAGATGACGGTGTGTCCGTGCGGAACCAAAATGTCGCCGTCGCCTGGCAGGGCCAGCCGATTGACAATATGTTGAACCATGCGGTTGGCGTAAATCAGCATCAGTCCCGAGGTTAGATGCATACCAAGCTGATCACCGAACAGACGTGCCACGTCGGCCGCCCATGGTCCGGAAGCATTGACGATAGCATCGCCGGGCACCACGCGATCATAGGATCCCGTGCGCACGGTAACGCCGGTAACGCGTCCGTTCAGCTCCTGCACCCCGGTGACGGTGGCGTGAGTTAGGACTGTCCCTCCGTGCTTTTCGATATTGCTTCGCAGCAAATAAAGGAGTTTGAAGCCCTCGAGCACCGCATCACGTACGAAAAATCCCCGCGATGCCTCCCGATTGAGTTCGGGCAAGCGCCGGAACAATGTGTCACGGTCCACTTCCCTGACGGGAATGTCGCAAGCACGGGCTGCGTCTTTCCACCTGGGAATGAATGATTCCCCAACCTCATCAACCGCCACAAAATAGCCACCGACAGTCTCAATAGCCGACGGAGCAATTCGACGAAGCACGATGTTTTCGTCCCGGCACTGCTTGGCGGACACCGGATCCGTAACAACGTAGCGTGCGCCGCTGTGAAGTAACCCGTGAAACCTGCCCGATGTTCCCGCTCCAATGTCGCCGGATTCCACCACCGTCACAGGAATACCCCGTAAAATCAGATCCCAGGCGACGCCTAGCCCAGTTGCGCCCCCGCCAATAATAATAACCATTGAGTTCCTCCCACAAGAAAAGCCCACAACGCACTACGCGTTGCCGGGCTTCTCCGTTGTCTCAACCAGCAAGCTGGGACTTTTTTGGTATTATTACGGAATTTCACGACAATATCAAGCGTTTTCATGAACTCTCCCGCCGCCTAATCCTCACGGATTGAGGCGGGGGTTTCTGAGGTCGCCCTCAGAAGTTCCTGGCTCATTGATCGGTGCGCCGGGGCCGTTGGCCCTAGACGTCTTACGCTAGTCTCCCCAGGCGTAGATTCGGACCGCTCCGGCCCTATGTCCTTATCATAGGACAAAAGTTTTGGCATGTCTAGCCCTGCGCGCTCGCCCGCTAACCCCCTCTTGGCCGTTGGCCTAAGAAGGGGAATGCGCGGGTGTTGTGTTCACCAAAGTTCGGGTTTTCTGAAACCTTCGGCCGTACGACCATCTGCGAGTCCCAGCATCGGCTAATGTCAGCCAGGAGACACAGCGCTCGTTTCACTAAAATGCTTTAGCCCACAATATGACAGCCTCTCAAACTTTTGGCTAGTCTTTTCTCAAAATTCGCTCATTCCGGGTCGGCCTGAGGTCGTGGCTTTCCGTGCAGCGGAAAGGATAACTGCCGCTCAACTGATTCTCCTGCCGGAGCAAACCGACAGGCCAACATATTGCGTCAAAGCACGCAGTCAAGAGGGAGTCTCCACGACATCGGCGCCTTAGCCCAGGCCATAAAGATCCAGGGGTTATCCGGCTAGCGCCGTAACACGCGAGTCTCGTCGCATGGTTGCAACTAGAAATGGGGCCAGACAGACCACCCAGGGACATGATATGAGCCATTGGGCTCATTCCGCTTGACCTGACAGTGGTAATCCCTGTGCATAGCGCACAGTACTCCCTTGACAGATGCGGTTAAGCTCGTCCATAACAGCACGAAATGGGACCCGGGCGATCGCTCCGCTGCCGTTTGTGATGTATGTTTCGGTGCTATACCGAGTTTAGGGAGATGTCGTTAAATGAACCGGGATATCCGCTGGCGCCAACGCTTTCAACATTATGTAAGGGTGTTCTCTCGTTTAAAGGCTGCCGACCAGCTCGCCAACCCGGCCCCTGTCCGAGCTTGAGGAGCAGGGGCTAATCAAGGCGTTTGAATTCACGTTCGAGCTGGCATGGAATCTCATGAAGGATATCCTCGAGTACCAGGGCGTTACCGCGCTTTTGGGCTCCTGTGATGCCATCCGAGCGGCATTCCAGGCAGAACTCGTCACGGATGGGGAACTATGGATAGATATGCTTGACGGCCGAAACTTGTCGGCACATTCGTACGATGAGAATTTCGCTCGCCAGATGGTTGAGGACATTCAGAATCGGTATATCGCCCTGTTCAACGCGCTCGAACGGCGCACTCAGGAAATGTTGGAGGCAGACCGATGAAGAGTCATGGGTTGTCGCTTCGCACAGTCAACACCCTGTTAGCGATTTTAGGAAGCTATCCCGAGGTCCAATCCGCTATTCTGTACGGGTCCCGCGCCACCGGGAATTATAAACCGGGGTCGAACATCGACTTGAATCTTGTCGGCCCCAATGTCACCTTCCAGACGCTCAAACGCATCATGGGAGCCATTGCGGATTCCTCTATCCCGTATCAGATAAACCTTTCCATTTATGAGCATATCACCGATGCTGACCTGAGGAACCACATTAAGCGGCGGGGTATTTTGCTCTATGAGGCCGCGAGGAACTCCTGCCGCACCTGGTTGACGACATCCACGCACCAATAGACGATTGCTGTCTTTATCAAAAAAAGATTCTCAACGGTTGCGAAGGTTGCCGTGATAGCCCCATGTTCGATAGGAAACTAACATGCGAACCCCGCATTCTAACCCAGCGTCCATGACATCGCTTGATAAAAGACTCGCGCCCGCTCTCGATGCAGCGGCATCAACCTATACGATGCATGCACCAGCGGGCTTAGAGCCATTTACCTGTGGTCGGGTTGGCGCATCGCATTAATCGCCTGCACCCAAATCGGGACGCTTTTCTGGGCGTGCCAGCCCTGCGTGATATTTAAGGCGCGCTGGGCCAGTTCTTCCCGAACCGCATCCTTTTCCAACGCTGTTTGCATTGCGGCCTGCCACGACTCCATGGTGTCATCGTAAACCCAGAGCGCCGCCGTTCCCAGCACAGCCTGGTTAGTCGGCGAATGGCGAGCCACGACGGGTGTTCCGGTCGCCATTCCCCAGGTTGCCGTTGTACGCGGCACCCGGTCCCCGTCAGCGAGGAGAATGACGTCGGAGCTGAGAAAGAGCCCCGCGAGTTCGGCATCGGTGAGGTGTGGAAGAAAGACTACCCGCTCTGCCAAACCTCTTTTGTTCAACACCGGCGCCAGGTCAGCTCGAATGCGAATACCGTCCACCAGCACCAACTCCCCGCCTCCCGAAAGTAACCGATCAGCCAACAGGATTAACCGGCTCAATGCAGCCCCGGAATAACTCGTGGCCAGCGATACCAGCCGGGGGCGATCTTCCAGATGAAACCGACGAGTCACACCAAAGACATCGGCTCCATCGCCCGGAGGATAAAAATAGTAGGGGACTATTCGAGGCATGACCGTCACCGGGGCATTGTCAAGAGTTTCCGGGGCATATTCCGTGAGCGCCTCCGCCACCCACCACGGCGCGCCCGAATTTCGCCCGACCGTTTGCTGTAACTCCTCTTGGGATGGCGCCACCAGGGTCTGCCGCTCCACCATGTCCCACGGATCGGTGAAAAACCACCGACCGAGACCGCGTCTTGAGCGGTGCTTGTGATCTTGCTGCCATTCTGATCGAACCGGCTGCAACATCTGGGTCCCGTCTGATACCCCGGCGGCCTGCTCGCGTGCGCCCGTCATCCCGAAATCCTCCGTGCTTGGTTTAACGGTCCGGCGCCGTCAGGAAAGAACACCAGGGAACTATGAACCGCATCGGCGAAAAAGAGCCACCGGTCGGCAATGGTTCCCACCAACGCCGACGCCCCCGCAGCGATACCCCAAAGCCATCCCCCGGAAAAAGCGGCAATCGCGGCAAACACTGCCGGCGCCGCGCATTGCAGTATTAACACAAGTGCAAGGCCGTTCCGCCGTGTGCGAGCGGCAATGGTTGGCCAGACCTGTGTCTGAACCCGATACGGCGGTTTGGACGTGCCGGTATCGTGCAGTCGGTACGGGGAAAAGGGCAAACTCGTCTCGTCTTGGCCGAGCCTCTCCCGGGCTCGGCGAAAATACTGCAGCTGCCATAGTTTGACCGCCCCGGTTGCCAGCGCGACCACCATAATAGCTAAGCCAAGACCCGTGTCGGCGTGATGGCCCATCGGCCGCACAGCCAAGGCCGTCGTCGATCCGGACAGCAACGAGACGATGAGAAAGGCCACCACCGTACGCGGGGTGTTCCAGCTGAGCATGGCTCGAATCGTGGCATAAAGCATCGCGGTCACCCAAACGGCCACCAAACCCAGCGCGGCGGTGAGGACCGAAAACACGGTCAGCGCGGCGCCGGAGGGGAATCCGCCGTAAGACCACACCAGCAAAATAGCTAGTGCCCCGCCAAAAAGTCCTGTTGTTAGCGCTTCCCGGCTTAGCCACGAGGTCTTCAAGCGGCGCAACACGTAACGCGCCGCCTTCAGGCGATGCATGTGGAAGAACGAACCTACGCCCCCGGCCGCAGCCGCGATCAGCGCCATAACCACCAGTGTGGCGTCGGTATATCCGGCCAGGCGCAATGCCGCGTAGGTGACGATAATCCCGGTGGCCAGACCCTGGCCGATGGTTAACACCAGCAGTGGAGCGGTGGGCCGCATTAATATCGCTCCTTTAAAGCCTGCTCAAGCCGGTCGGCATCCACAGGCGTCGAGGCCTCGACCCGCGGGAGATAATGAACCGCCGGCCGAGCGCCCAAGTCCGGCAACAAACCGAAACCTTGTCGCTCCGCCACCAAGCGGGACACGGTGGATTCGGGATCGTCCAAGTCGCCGAATGTGCGAGCATGGGTGGGACAACTCTGCACGCAAGCTGGCTGCCGGTCATGCTCAGGCAGCGATTCGTCTTCAATCCGGTCGATACAGAGCGTGCACTTCTTTACCACTCCTTGATGCTCGTCAAATTCCCGAACGCCGTAGGGGCAGGCCCACATGCAGAGCTGGCAACCGATGCAGCTATCGTAATCCACCAATACCACACCGTTATCCTCCCGTTTAAACGAGGCGCCGGTCGGACAGACCGGAACACATGGCGCGTCGTAACAGTGCATGCAGGCTTTAGGCAGGTACATCACCGAAGTTTCCGGGTATTCCCCACTTTCGAAGCTCAAAATCCGGTTCCACCACATCCCATCGGGATCCTGGTACGGTGTGTGATCGGGAACCGGTCCGAAGTCTCCCGAGGTATTATGCTCCTTGCAGGACACCTGACAACTTTTGCACCCCACGCATTTGTTCAAATCGGTAATAATGGTCAACTGCATCACTGCGCCCCCTTCGTGGTGTAGGCTAAGACTTTCAGAGGTTGGTGCTCAGCCACCGGCTGACGCGGCTCGATGGATGGCCACACTTCGTGGATTTCAGACGGATAGATGCGAACCCGGGCGTCATACCACCCCGCCTGCCCGGTCACCGGATCGTTGTTGTAGAAGTGAGATTGATCGTCCTCACCCCCGGCCATGCGGTCGGGAATGATATGGTTAATCAAGATGGCACGGAGCACCTCAGGACTCTGAGGGTCGAGTGCCCACGAACCCGGTCCTTTCGCCATGGCGTTCCAGGTCCAGACCGTGCCCGGTTCCACCGCGTCGGAGTAATGCAGCTTCCCCGTCATGCGGCCAATGCGCGATTCAATCCAGACCCACTCGCCGTCCCTGATCCCCAGTTCCACGGCCTTGGCCGGATTCATATACACGGGGTTTTCGTTCAACAGCTGACGCAGCCAGGCGTTATGCGATCCCCAGGAGTGATAGTGAGTCATGGGCCTTTGGGTAATGATACGAAGCGGATACTGCTCCCGCTCGTCAGATCGGTCTTCAAGCGGTGCATACCAAATGGGAACCGGAGAAAAATACCGCGTCAACCGCTCGCGCAGTTTACGGTCATGCGGTTGCTTCCCGGGCCATTGCCCCATACCTGCCAGACGGAAGGTCTGCAAGGGCTCAGAATAGAGGTTCAACACAATGGGGTCGGCGCTGGTCAGCAATTTGTTGTCGCGCGCCCAGTCCAGGTACCCCTGGTTAACCATGCGGTAGTAGCGGTGGTGGTCGGGCAGACGGAAGTGCCAGAATGCCTTGTGCTTGGCGTACGCCTCGAGTTGATGCGGATTCGGTTCCCCGACCAACATCTTATCGCCATTTTTTCCCCGATACCCGGCAATCAGGCCAACTCCAGAGCCAGGTTCGGTCTCCCAAAACTGGATAAAGTCGGCGTAATTTCGATACTTAATTTGGCCGTCCTCAACAAAGCCTGGAAGTTCCAGCCGATTGGCCAACTCTATGAGCACATCGGCGGTGGGACGGGTGTCACCCAGCTTCGGCACCACCGGCTGCCGAATTGAGTCGGCCGGCCCTTCGGGCTCGGAAATGGGTCGGTCCTGTAGTGACGTGGCATCCCAGCGTTCTAAATAGGTAGTGTCCGGAAAGACGACGTCGGCATACGCCACCGTCTCCGAGTCAAAAGCGTCAAACACCACAATATGCGGAATTTTGTACTCGCCCGTGGCGTCGTGGCGCGCGGTCATCAACTCACGAATGGTCAGCGTATTCCAGGTTGAGTTCCAGGCAATGTTCGCCATGTAAATCATCAGGGTATCGATGGGGTACGGCGTGCCCGACGCAGCGTTGGCAATCACATTTTGAATGGCTCCGTGGGCAGCTAATGGATACTTCCAGGAGTACGCTTCGTCGATGCGCACCGCCTCATCGCCGTCCACCAGCAAATCGTCCGGCGACGTCGGGTACCCCAGTAATGGGCCCTTGGCGGGCTGACCGGGCTGATAGTCGTCAGGATTGGACGGTGGCTTGACCGGGGGCGGTACCGGCTTGGGATATGGGCTCTTGTAGAGAAATCCGCCGGGCACGTCTACCGTGCCCAAGAGCATCATTAAGTCAAACAGGCCGCGAATCGTCTGAAAGCCGTTGGTATGCGCCGCCAGGCCGCGCATCGCGTGAAACGCGACCGGCCGACCGACGGTAGTCTTGTGCGTGACGCCATAGACGTCGGTCCAGGCAATAGGGAGCTCCACGGCATGATGAATCGCGGTTTCACCCATTTCCAGCGCCAGTCGTACGATGGTCTCTTTGGGAATGCCCGTAATGTCGGCGGCCCACGCGGGAGTCGCTTCGGCCACCGATCGACGCAACACTTGGAATGCCGGTTCACAGTCCACCTCATCCACCGCAAACGTACCCTCCAGCAGCCCTTGGCCGCCCCCCTCCATGAAAGGCACAATGCGTCCGTCGGCGGTAGCCACTAGCATCGATCCGTCGGCCGCGCGCTGCATGAGGCCGTTATCCGTTCTGACCAATGCGGCCGCATTGGTCCAGTGCGTGAGATATGACTCGTCGATGAGTCTTTCATTGATCAGCACGTGCATAAAGGCCAGGATCAGCGCCCCATCGGTCCCCGGGCGGATCGGCACCCATTCGTCGGCCAATGCCCCGTAGCCGCTCCGCACCGGATTGACCACAATGAATCGGCCTCCGTGGTCTTTCAAGGAGGCGATGGCCAGCTTGAGTGGATTGGACGGATGATCCTCCGCGACCCCAAACATCATGAACCACTTGGCCTGATTCAGATCGGGCCATCCAAACTCCCAATAGCTGCCGCCAATCGAGTACATGCCGCCGGATGCCATATTCACCGAACAAAACCCCCCGTGCGCGGCCCAGTTGGGCGTACCGAACTGGCGGGTCCAAAAACCGTTGAAAGCCTGCATTTGATCGCGCCCGGTAAAATAGGCCAACTTACGCGGATCGGTGGTGCGGATGTCTTTCAGCCATCCCGCGACCGTCGTTAATGCGGTCTCCCAGTCAACCGGGACAAAGCGACCCTGGCCGCGTTCGGCCCCGGGTTCGCGCATCAGCGGCTGAACGAGGCGTGCCGGGCTGTATTCGGTCATGATGCCGGCACCACCCTTGGCACACCACACCCCCTTATTGACGGGGTTTTCGGGAATTCCGGAAATGAAGCGGATTTTGCCGTTCTCGACCGTCACATCAATCCCGCAGCGGCAGGCACACATATAACAGGTTGTGTGCATATGGTGCAGATTAGTTTTGTCCTCCAGCAGTAATTTATTGGCCATTGGGAAACCCCCCGTGGTAGCGTAGAATTATCTATAATGGTAAGTCATGCAATACGCGCAGAACTATGCGTTTTGTGAACTCCCTATTTGGATTCCGTGAAGGAGATAGCCATGAACGAACAGATTTGGCGGACCTTTAAAACGGTCGGCGAATACCGCACCGTATCGCGAGCGGCACGACACCTCAATCTGTCGCAGGCGGCCGTCAGCCAGCATATTCACCGTCTCGAAAGTGATTATGGCGTTCCGCTGTTTGTTCGTACGTCCCAAGGCATGGTTCTAAATGATGCCGGGGAAATTGCATACCGGGACATTGCCAATCTACTCGCCATCTTGGACCAATCGCGCCAGAGGATACGCGAGCACCAAGACCGTACGGCCTCGCGACTGACCATGGGGGCCAGCCTCACCATTGCCGAATACGTGCTTCCCCACGCCCTAACCGCGATCGACCCACAAAGCCAGGATCCCAACATCGTGGTGCGCATGGCCAATTCGCACGATGTCTTCGACCAGGTAGTGGAGCGAGACATCGACATGGGACTGGTTGAGGCTCCCGTAGCCCATCCCGAGATCGCAGTGCGCCCCTTTCTTGAGGATCGGCTGAAGGTCGTCGTGACCCACAATCATCCCTGGGCTAACCGCTCCGAGGTCACCCTCGACGAACTGTCCATGGTCCCCCTTATCGTCCGCGAGCCGGGCTCGGGCACCCGCCTAGTGCTTGAGGAAGCGCTCCGGCAGGTCGGGTCATCTTTAAACCAACTCAATATTCGTTTCGTGCTGGGCACCACACAGGCAATTAAAGCGATGATTGCCCGCGGCATGGGGGTTAGCGTACTCTCGCCCTATTGCATTCTCCCCGGGGAAAAAGAGTTATTTCATGTCTTAGCGGTGCGCGAAATGGCCCTCACTCGCAACTTCTCGGTGGTGCATCACCATGACCTGGCCCATACGGTAGCCCAACGACTCATTCGCATTCTCTTTAATCTTGACTGGGCCGGGATTTTGGGGTAGCCAGTCTGTACGCCAACGAGATTCTCCGACCACAGCGGGCTACATCACGGCTTGAGGCGCCACCCCATCCTAGGTTTGGCAACGGGTCCACGGCTGCCCCATGGCACGAGTTCCAAGATCGGCCACCTGTGTGCCGGTCCCCTCGTCCAGCGGAATCCCACCCTTCACCAGCTTTTCTCCACGCGGAATATCCCAAAGCGGTGCTCCACAGCCGCCCGCGGTAACCACTCCCATCGACGCCTTCCGCAGCCTCAGGAAGCAGTTGACAGTCTGAGCATGCGTGAGCGCGCGAAGCGGATGGTCATCCCTCGTGATGGATCGTCAAAAACGGAGGCCGTAGCGACATCAGCCGACAGCACCCACAGAAGCACCGACCAGCAGGTACCTTAGCCGTCGGCGACTTCCCATTGCTAGAACCGCATGCCGGTGGCAGTGTCGAAATTCTTGACTTTTAGCCCTTAACCCGGCTACGATGGCCACAATTAACACTATCCAATCGGTTGATGCGCTCACATCTACCGCAGGAGGATTTTTCTTGTTCGAACCTGTGACCGTTGCCACAACAAACGTTCCGGTGTTGGAGGATATACGAGAAACCTGGGCATGGGTGGAAGACACCCTGGTCTCCGCGCGGCAAGTCGGTAGTTCACTCGTGCTTCTGCCTGAACTCTTGTTTCCGGGCTACCAGGCCATCAGCGTCGCTCCCACCTTGGACCAGATCCGGGACTTTCACCGACAGGCGGAATCGACCGGCGGACCGACCATTACAAAAATGGCGGAACTCGCTTTAAAGATCGGCTGCGACATTGTCGTCGGATTTCTCGAAGAGAGAGACGGAGCCTACTACAACTCGGCTGCCTGGGTGAGCCAAGGCAAATTGATCGGTCTGTACCGGAAAACACACCTATATGCCTTTGAAAGCCGCTACATGCAGGCCGGTCATGAATGGAGTGTGTTCGACACCGCTTGGGGCCGCGTCGGGCTCTTGATAGGCCATGACAAGGAATTTCCGGAAGCGGCACGTACCTTAAAGCTCCACGGTGCCGACTGGTTTCTCATTCCCGCTGCGTGGGCCGCCGGCCAACCCGAGACGGCCGTGGGTGACCAACAGGTCTTTCGCGCGTATGACATCGCTCGCGCCATTGAGAATAATGGATGGATCGTTAGTTCCAATTATACCGGCATGTCACAGGGGCTGCCATACTTGGGCCATGCCGCAATTGTATCCCCCAGCGGCCACGTTGCCGCGCAGCTGGGCGATGCTCCGGGGTGGACTGCATCGCGCATTGATGCCAATCTGGTCGCGCCCGCCTACGCCGCAATCGATGTGGAACGAGAGCGGCGGCCCGACTTGTATCAGGCAAGTCACGTCACCCACTTCCCGAGGCCCTGAGTATCCTGGGGACCTGCGGCATCCCGTTGATCTCCGAGGATCTCGGGTTTCTTCTCTTTATCATGAGCCAACTGTCGCAGGGATTGTCGCTTGCAACTGTCCATCCCCCAACACCTGCTCCCGTCCCGGCAACAGCGAGCGGCGCGCCTCACGCCTGGTGAGACCTTTTCGATCAGTAGAGCACCCATCTATCCACGCGTACCACCGTCCCAGAACTTCCAATGGATTTTTGAGAGGTGCCCGTAAACATGACGCTCTGGGATGAGTTCATCGACGCCTATCTTGATAACAACATCGAGCATCGCTGGTTTCTGGACTTGGAGCAGGGTATCGTTGTGATCGACTGGGACGAGGCCGCCACCGACTGGGACGATCCCCGCTACGTATCCATCCCCCAGTGCACTTCGTCCGAAGCTTACGGCTGGCGCGAGAGATTTGCCGTCCGGGATCCTAGCGGCCGGCTTGAGGATGCACTCACCCGCAATAGACCGTTTCGGCATTTTAAAGATGCCCTCACCGACCTCCAACTCTGGGATGCATGGAATGCCTACGAGCGCCAATGCGCCGAACGCGAATTGCATTACTGGGTTGAAGATCTCCCAATCCCCTATGAGGTGCTCAATGAGCGGTACCAGCACTATTGGCGAGACGAACGCTAGGCAGGCCCGGAGGGTCTCCGCCGACGCCACAGCGCACCACCCGCAAGGCCGCAAAGCAGTGAACCGAATCGTCACGGCACTGTGCCGGGCGCGTTCGCTTGATGTACCGACGCCCGACCTAGCATGAATAAGGGCTTGAGCGGTGCACAATCACGCACCCGCCACCCAAACCCGTCGTCCCCCGATCCTGCCATGGCGTTGGGTCAACGCATCAGTCGCCGCCTCTGCTCTCTGTTCATGCCGCTCGTCACCGTCGCGAGGTATGCTTGCCAGTCGTCTCGAAACATGCGGTAGGTAGCCGGGTACGATTTCTTCAAGCGCGCAACCCCTTCGGCAAACCATTCTTTTTCATAAAGTGTTTCGGGTTCTACGTGCGCGAACGACTCAAGGCCATCCGCGTCCTCCCACCCCATGCGCAATCCGAAAAGCCATGCCGCACGCGAGGACACCAACGGATTCATCTGCTCATCTTGCCGCATCATCCGATCGATCTCCTTTTGCACCTGCATCTCCTCGTCAAGCTCCACCAACCGGTCCCGGACCTCCATATCTTGGCGGTCAACCAGCATCACCAATTCGGCCATTTCCCGGGCCACTTCCAGTTCTTCGTCATCCTCCCACTCGTCAATGAATCCCATCACCGCGTCTTTCATTTCGGCGATAGCAGCGGGGTCGGCATGTCGCCAATACCGGGCCGTACGCGCCCGATAACGTCTGGCCAGGTCCGTCCACCCGACAGAAAAGATATACGAAGTCCATTCCACCAGAAGGCGCCCGTCGTCGCGCCTAAAGGCATCGGTAGCCTGCGGCAACATGGGTTCCACCAAGTCGACGATTTCTCTCTCGCGCCCAAGATGCCTCAAGATGTGAGCATAATCGAGCCACAGCATGCGCCACAAGGTGCGATTAGGTCGAAACCGGTCGTACAGAGCCAGTGCTTCTTCGGCCCGGTCGCGATCCGCGTAGTGAAGATAAAGGTCGCGCAACTGTCTTAACATCGACGCGAGCATATCCGGATCTTCCGTCAGCTTGTCTAATACCCGCTCCAGAGCCCTGACGTGCGAATCCCATCGGCCTTGCAAGAGGTAGGCCAGGGCTTGGAGTATGGAACGCTCGGGTTCATCCAAGGTTTTAGCCAAACTCAACAATTCCCGCCACTGGCGTTTGGTGATAAGTGCATCGATTTTTCGAACGTTCGCATCGTCCTCGATCCGACCCTCTGCGTTGGCATCATAGGCCTTGCGCCGCTCCGGGTCGGACAGCACCTCATAAGCTTCTCGCACTTCTTGAAACTCGTCTCCGTGGGTCTCCGGCGGGAATTCCCGCACCCGCGCCAAGTACTGCCGCCGGATTTCAGCCAGCGAAGCGTCCGCCGGAACACCCAATACATGGTACCAGGACTTCTGCCCCATGGCGTTACTCCTCCTGCTCCAGTAACCAGTCGTAGGCGCGGTCGAGCGCCGCCTCCAAGCGGTCGGTCTCCCTGGACTGCCGCGCCTGGGCCAGATCCTTGACCAAATCATCCACCGCCTTGCTGTTGGAGGTCTTGCGCCTACCGGAAAGCCGGCGCGTCAGCTGTTCTTGGTCATCCACTAGTTGATCCCAACTAGGCCTATCCAACAACTCCTCATCAATCGGCTCGATGTCCTCGGCAATCGGCTCAATGTCCTCGGCGTCGTCAAGATCAAGCTGCATCTCGTTGGTCGAAATGCGTTCCCGACTCTTTTCCAGGGCATCGGCCGATGAGCGGTCTAACGCGTCGTTAAGTCGCATCTGAACGTTCGCACCGGTCGAAGGAGCACGGGCACTCACGTCAAGCGTGCCGTTCAAGGTGTAGCGGAACGTCACGGTAATGGATTCCTGGCCCGCCGGCTTGGAAGCGAGGCCGGAAATCGTCACCGAACCTAATCGCTGATTACCCTTGACCCATTCCGCTTCGCCCTGGTAGACCTCGATGTCAATGCTGGTCTGACCGTCAACCACGGTATAAAACTCTTGGGTACGGGTCGTGGGAATAGTCGTGTTCTTGGCGATAATAGGGGCATAGCCACCCGGCTTCAATCCGCCTAGTGCCGTCGGGCGAGCCACAGCAATTCCCATGCTGAACGGTGCCACGTCGGTAACAATCAGACCGCTCTCATTCAATGCTCCGCTCTTAAGTCCTGCCTGCACCGCCGCCCCCAGCGCCACCGCTTGGTCGGGATGGACATCGGTTCGGGGCGTCTGGTGGAATTCCTCTTGGATTAGCGCTCGCACCCGCGGAATCCGCGTGGAACCGCCCACCAATAGCACAGCGGACACATCCTGGGGGGTAATGCCGGCGTCTTCGAGCGTGCGGCGGGTGAGCGTCATCGTCTCCGCCAATAGCGGTTCAATGAGTTCTTCGAACTGGCTTCGCTGGAGCTCGGTGGAAAAGGTGACGGGGCGGCCATCTTGGGTCATGCCGACCACCGGAATGTCGACACTGACGTTCTCCGCCTCAGATAGGGCCATTTTCGCCACTTCGGCCTCATGCTTGAGCCGAGCCAAGGCGCGAATATCCGTGCGGGCGTCGAATCCGCTTTGCTCAATAATCTCATCGCACCAGCGATCAACAATCCGCTGGTCAAAATCATCGCCGCCGAGAGCTCTATGGCCATTGGAAGCCACAACCTCCAAAATGCCCGCCTCCAATTGCACTACGGAGATGTCGAACGTGCCTCCACCCAAATCGTACACGACAATTTTTTCCTCGGCTTGCAGGTGGCTCAGCCCAAATGCTAGCGCTGCCGCGGTCGGCTCGTTGATAATTCGCTCCACCACGAACCCCGCCACGCGCCCCGCTTCTTGCGTATGACGCCTCTGCTGCTCGTTAAAATAGGCGGGCACGGTAATGACCGCTTCTTTGGGACCCTCTCCATAAAGGGCGTCCACCTCACGCTTGATGTGAGATAAAATCATGGCAGAAATCTCGACCGGCGTGTACCGGTCCCCGGCCAGCTGCACTAGTTTGTCGGTCCCTATCAACCGCTTGATGGAGGCCACCGTTCGCTCCGGCATTGCCACCAGCGCCGCTTTGGCGTCATGGCCAACCAAGAGCGTTCCGTCCACTGCCCGGTGAACCACGGAGGGAACCAGCGGATCGCCATCAATCGGCACCACTTCGGGTCGCCCTTGGCGAATTACCGCCACTAAACTGTTAGTGGTCCCCAAATCTATCCCCACTACCGGTCGAAACAACGCTTCATCGTCCATCATTTACCTCCCTGGATTCGGAGTCGAGTTCTCGGGGGCGAACCGTTACTACCCGCGCTTTTCGCCACAACCGACCCTGTTTGAGGTATCCGCGCTGCAACACCGCTACCACGGTGTATGGTGGCACGGTTCCATCCCCCTCGACCGTGCCCACCGCGTCACATTGAGTCGGATCAAACGGTTGATGCTTGACGGGGATTTCGGTCAATCCCCATCGCGTCAACAACGCCACCAACTGGCGCAGCCATGCCTCGTGCACGGGACGCCATGGGTCGCTCGCGCCGGCGCTCCCCATCACGCCGTCAAGCTCGTCCACCCAACCCATCAGTTGGTTAACCGTGTTAGCGATAAGGTCTCTGTTTTCGTCCGCCCGTACTTGCTCAGCCCGTACCCGCTCGCGGCCTTCTTCAACCAGCGTGTCCAATGCCTGGGCGGACTTCAAGGCCATGCGGGCCAATCGCGGAATCTGTTGCGTCAATTCTTGTTGGTGCGATACGGCGTCACGCAATTGTTCAATCGCCACCATGACCTCCTGCCAACGCCGATCGTCGAGCTGTTGCCGCTTGCGCCAAGGCCACTGCACGGTCTTTGTCGCCCCCTTCTCGCAATTTCGCCGCGCGCCACTTCGGGCCCACCAACGGCTGGAGACGGGCATACCACGCGCCGCCCGCGATTATTCAGACAAGCAGGGGAAACCTCCGTCTCTCCTGCTCGTCCTCTATTGTATTCGACCGCCACGCCGTCGTCGACCCACTTCTTTGGGCACACGTGGTGCCGAGCCTTGCCTCTGTTTGCTAAGTCTTCTAACGTGGTGGTTGTCCCGGTATCGGTCGGCAACGAACGAGTAGCACCACAGCGTGCCCCGTCGGGTGATTGGAGATGGCACCGAAAAAACGACCTGCGATAAACCCGGCGAGACCCTGATCTGCTCCACGGGCCGGCGCAGCTGCCCTGTTTGCCAGGTGAGACCGAGAGGCGGAGGTCGGCAGTAGGGTACGGAACGACACTATGCAGCGGGAACGGGAACGGGAACGTGGCCACTTCGACAGGATTTCAGCATGACGGGACGGTTGATACGGCAAAATCGTCCCCGGACTAACCCGAGCCGCGTCCCCACCGAGGCGCACGGCCGAATCGAGGGAGGAAAACAGCACTGTGCACCCGCGACTACTGCTATACTGAAAATACTCTTGGTTCCACCGATTCTCGGTTCGAAGGGGGTCTATAGACGCATGGGTGTCACCAAAGCGGATTTGATGCCGTATGTTAACCAGGGCTCGGGTCTCATTGACGTGAACGCCATCGTGGAGCAGTTGGTTGCCGACGGATCGTCACTGGCGCCTCCCCAACTCCGAGGTCGTGTCGTCGGACACCTCTTGCAAATTCCCGGGTGTTTTCGGGCCGATCCGGATCACATCGCGTACTTGCCGCGATTTCGCAGCGGTGCCACTATACTTCAACCGTTACCGCAAGACGAGCCCCCATATGATGTTGCACCGCCCCTCATCATATGGCTCCCGGAAGTGTTAGCCTTGTGGAGACCTTCATTCCCCAAGCGTCTCCCGGTGACCGTTCATTTGAAGTGGGGGCCCACACTCAACATGCGCTGGCACTGGGACTTCCCGGAAGGGCCTATCGTGTCTCGGGAATTGGCCGAATGGATTAACACAATCGCAGAGGGCGGCCACAATGCCCTGGAGATCACGTGCCTAGACGGCTTGTCGAATACGTTCTCGATCATACCCACGACATTGGAGGTCCAGGACCGTACCGAAGCGAATCAGGTCCTACGCAGCAGCGCTCTAGAAATTATCTCCCATCATCGGCGTGAGCTTCGACCCATGGAGATCGGAGCTGAGTTGCTGGCTCGTGGCCTTTATCACCGTAAGCCTGCTCCGCTTCCTCTCCTCTACATCCTATTTGAATCTCCGCTCACGGTGCAGTACCATTTCGAATTGCTCAGCGCCATGCCGCGGGTCTCAGCATTCCTGCGAGGCGCCTTGGAGAACCGGACCCGTGAGGATGCCTTCTGGGCGGGCACTTATTGGCGGGACAGCGGAGGGATGCCGATGCCGGAATCGATGCCCGAGCAGCCCCGACCCGCGTTTACCGGAAGTTATCGGATTGATTTGCAGCTGGACGGATACTCCGTTCGCCGAACGGTGGAACTCGACGCGGAAAGCACCTTTGAGCAGCTGCAGCAGGCGATTCAAGACGCCTTTGATTGGGATGACGACCACCTGTGGGTTTTTTCTCTGGTCGGGCGCCCCGGGGATTCGACGCTGGGCGTGGGTCCCGAGATATTGGATGACACCTGGGCTGACGCGGCCGATCTAACATTGGCGGAAGCTGGGCTTGAGCTAGGACAGAAATTTAGCTACGTCTTTGATTTCGGGGCACGGTGGGTAGTGCACCTCAAGGTCACTGCTCGCTTAAAAGGGGTGAAGACAGCTAAACCGACCGTGGTCGCCCGGATGGGAGAGGCTCCGGACCAATATGATCTCGGCGACGAAGACGTCGGCTGGGGTGACGAGTGACGGCTACACGAGGCGCGCGACGATGCTCGCTGGGCCAGTGCGGTCTCATCAACCCCCCCTCCGCTAAAGGAATTACCGGGGAGAATGAAATTTTTGGTTTTGTTTCACGAAGCCAAGGACTGAGCCTAAACCGAGCGACGGCCCGGTGGGACGATCAGTCTTGTCGTGTCGTAGGGGTGATGCTAACCATCATGAATCTTCCGCAGAACAGCATCCTAACGCTTATGAGCTTCAAAAACCGGGGGTTTTAGGCACCCCGGGACGCAGCACTCGCTACTGGTTCCGCCTATACGGCTCATGGTGGACGCGCCGCACTATGTTGCCGCGGAGTATACGTCTATGCGATAACAAATGAGAGGTAAGGAGTGAGCACATGGCAGTGAGACAGGCGACGATCACGATCGATTCCCGTTGGGGCATGCCGACAACCCATCTTTTAGAAACTCACCCTCATGCATCTGGGTTGGCGGTCATATTTCCCGGCAGCAATTATCCTGTTGACGCACCTCTGCTTCGCTTCGCACGAATGGCAGCATTAGAAGACGGATTTGATGTTTTGAGTCTAGAATATGGCTTTCAAACGAACCGAAGGGAGATGCGGCGAGAAGATATCCCCACATTAGTGGATGAAGCACTTCATGCCCTGAATGCCGTCCCCCTTCATTATCAGACGATTGTGCTGGTCAGCAAAAGTCTGGGTACCGTGATTGCAAGCCAAGTCCAACAGCGATTGTCTTCGACCCTTGCGATTCATCATCATATCTTCTTAACGCCTTTAGCCCCCGCTATCGACGGCATACGTCGAACTAATCACGCCATGGTTGTCGTAGGTACTAAAGATCTGCTGTTCGACGCCGACCAGGTGGAATTAGTCTCACAACTAACCTCTGTGGAGTTACACAAGGTGCAAAACGCGAATCATGCCTTAGA
Organism: Bacillota bacterium; assembly: GCA_021820965.1. Taxonomy (GTDB): domain Bacteria; phylum Bacillota; class Sulfobacillia; order Sulfobacillales; family Sulfobacillaceae; genus Sulfobacillus_B. The sequence goes on from JAKACZ010000001.1 coordinate 257,344, forward strand.
AGTCGAGAGTTATCACGGTTCGTTACAAATTTTGCAAGATGTTACAAAATGGTGTGCAGATTTTCTACGAAGCTCACTCTGAACAGCTATGGCCGCTTGAGGAGCAGGGTCGGCTCAGCGTTAACCGCATCCCTGTAAACATGCTCGACAAAAGAGTTGACGAGCCGGATAGTGGAGCTAGTTACGATCCTGGGCCGTCGGATTTCAGAGCAAACACACGAACCCGTCTGAGTTGCAGAGGCGGACGCCCCGCGTGAAAAATGGACAATGAGTCTCGACTTAGGCGGTGCCTTTTACGCTCTGACCGCCCTTAAGCCGCGGTCCGACAAATCGCTGCGTTGAAGCCGACCCGAAAACGCCGCTCTTGCCGCGCCCCGCGCGGCCCAATGGAGCTACGATTAAACGGTTGCATTCCGCCCAATCAGGGATGCCGCCGCATCGTCCAAGACAAAAGTCACATTGGGGTGCATTTGCAGGAAACTGGCAGGAACTTTTGTCGAGATATCCCCAGCTACAGCCGACCGAACTGCGTGGGCTTTTTCCCGCCCGAACGCCAATAAGATGATGAACTTAGCCCGCAAGATGGATTCAAGACCCATCGTAATGGCTTGCCGCGGCACACCGCTCTTGTCTTCGAAAAATCGCGAGTTCGCCACCCGCGTTTCGTCACTCAGGGTGACGACATGAGTTCGTCTTCTCAAAGACGCATCCGGTTCATTAAAGCCAATGTGGCCATTTCGCCCGATTCCGAGTATTTGCAGGTCTATGGGATGCACCTCGAGGATCGCGTCATATCGCGCACATTCCTGCTCAAGGTCGACGGCCGTTCCATCCGGCATGTGAGCGTGGTCGAGGTCAATATCGATTTGGTCGTACAATTCCCTCTGCATAAAAGCGGAATAGCTGTTCGGATTGTCTTTCGCTAGGCCCACGTATTCATCGAGGTTGATGGTTGTCACCTGGGCAAAGCTGAGGCCCTGACGATGAAAGTCTATCAACTGCCGATACAATGTTTTAGGCGTGGCGCCGGTCGCCAAACCCAAAACGGGGCTGGTCTTTTGAACGATGACGTTTTCCACCAACGTGGCCGCATAAACCGCGGCCATCGCCTCAGTACAAAAGCGTCTTACCCTCACAGAACTCTCCTCCTGCGATTATTGCGTGATAGGTTTTTAGATGACTAGTTACGCGTCTCATCTTTTTAGTGGACTGCCGATACGCATGAGGTGCTTGGCATAGATTACCTCATTTGTTCCGTCGATGACCCAGTCAGGCAGCAATCCGACCCCGGCGAACCCGTTCCCTTCGTAAAAGCGCCGGGCACCGCTATTCCATTCCGCGCATAGAAGCAAAAGCCTGGCTACCCCCGCCTGACTCAAGGCTGTCTCGACAGCTGAGAGCAAACGCCGGCCGAGCCCCTGCGAAGTTGCCGCGGTGTCGACACCGAATAATCGAATGTACCCGCAGTCTCCGAACGACCGCTGGTTATAGAGCGCGAACCCAATGACTTTCCCCGCCTGCGCATCAACTGCCACAAACCCTTGCTCCTGGTCATGCCATAGGGTGCGCAGCCGGACCGTCGCTCCTTTGACAGTCACTCCGTAGCGTTGCCACAATGCGTGAGCCGCCATAATGCGGGCAATGTCGTTCACATCGTCGTTTTGCCAGGGCCGGATAATCGGGGCGGTCATAATCCAAAGCCCGCCATCACGACATTGTGAAAGCGCCGACGGAATGCGGTCACGTCATGCCCGCGCCCAAAATGAACACGATTGGTCAGTAAAACGCACCACATGCGTGAACTTAAGTCAAATGCCACGGAAGTGCCCGTATATCCGGTATGCGTCACCGCGCTAGCGGGCCAAAGATCGCCCAGGGTGTCGTGTCCATCACCCCGGAGCACCCAACCCCACCCACGATTCCCGTTTAGACCCGCTGTTCGGGAAAGGGTACAAGCAGCTCGCGCTGGCCAAGACAGCCACTCATTGTCGGGGTCTACCCACGCCTGGAGGTACCGACCGATATCGTCGACGGTCGAGAACAGCCCGGCATGGCCTGACACGCCGCCCATCGCTTCCGTGTTGTCGTCGTGCACGATGCCCACTTTGGCCTTTCCGCCAGGCATTACCTCCGTCGCGGCCATCCGGGACGCCAGACCGGGATTTGGGCAAAACCCCGTCTGTGGCATGCCAAGGACGTCGAAGACTTCCACCCGAGCTAAGTCAGGAAGCGACTGACCGTAAACACGCTGAACAAGCTCGCCCAGCAACATGAACCCGAGGTCACTATAGGCGACCTCCCCTCCCGGTTCCGCAATCAACGGCTCCGCTCCGGCCGCTTGGACAACCGCTTCGTATCCGGATAGGCTACGGAAGTATTCCCGGTGCGGCAGTAACCCTCCCGTGTGAGACAGCAAGTGACCTATAGTCACGCGATCCTTGGCTCCCCCGGAGAACTCCGGAATGTACGCCGACACCGCATCATCGAAGGAGATACGCCCCTTTTCCACCAGCCGTAGAATTAGAGGGAGGGTCGCCGTCACTTTAGTCAGGGAGGCCAGATCAAAAATAGTATCACGGTGCATCGGCCTGGGAGTTCCCCCGGTAACCAGGGCAGAGCCCACACTAACGGTGGCAATAATTGTTGAAGCCATGCCGACTTGAGCCACAGCACCCGGTACGACTCGTGCCGCGACGGCCTCCTTAAGAAAATCTTCAAGCTGTCGGAGTCGATTTTCTGCCCACATTGTTGCTCCCTACTTTACATAAAGTTTCGTGCCGGGACGTGCCGGAGTCCAAGACCCCTGCATTACCGTCCGCTTGGCGCCGGTTGTCCTTGGAACATTTGTCGGAAGGCCCTCTGAGAACTGCCATGCAAACAAGGCAAAGGCCACAGCCTCTTTAAAATCGCTGGGAATACCGTAGGCAGTCGCCGATTCCCAGGGTCTAAGAAGCCTCGCCCGATTTTGCAACTCCTCCATAAGAACCGGGTTCTTGATCCCTCCTCCCGACCCTATCAGGGCGATCGGCTCCGAAATTTGACTCCCGATGCCACGGGCAATAGATTCGGCAACCAACGCCGTCGCGGTTCGCACTAGGTCGGCGTCAGACACGGCGTGAGCACGCGCGTCTTGGCGCATGCTCCGGCAATACTGAAGACCGAACATCTCCCGGCCTGTCGATTTGGGCGGCTTGCGTAAAAAATAAGGGTTTTTCAGCCATTGTGCCAACAGCGGGGTGTCCACGGCTCCTTGCCTGGCTAGGCCCCCGTCTCGATCAAAATGGCGAGCGCCATTGGTGACGAGCTCCACCAAACCGTCAAGCACCATGTTTCCCGGTCCGGTGTCAAATCCTATGACATTTTCTAAGGTCACGCCTCGGGGCAGCACGGTAATGTTGGCAATGCCGCCGATATTTAACGCCACACGGTGTTCGTCCCAGCTTCGCAGCATCGCGTAGTCGAAGTACGGGACGAGGGGCGCTCCCTGCCCCCCCGAAGCCATGTCGGCCGCGCGAAACTGAGATACTACATCAATATCGGTCAACGCCGCAATGACGGCGGGTTCTCCAATTTGTATACAGTAGCCGTTTTCCGTATTGGCAGGATTTGGCGGATAGTGGGCAATGGTTTGCCCGTGCGAACCAATGACGCGTACGTCGTTTGGGCTTACACCGGATTCGCGTATGAGACGCTCTACCGCTCGCGCAAACCACCGTCCCATATCGACGTTCAGCCGGCCCAGTTGGTGCGCACTGAACTCAGGCGAGAAGGCCGCAAAGATTCGGGAACGCTCTTCTTCACGGTAGGCATCAAACAGTGCGTGCTCCAACGAGATAGACGGCTTCCCGGCTAAATTCGAAATGCGCACCAATGCGGCGTCAATCCCGTCAACTGAAGTACCCGACATGAGCCCGATCGCGAAAGGTTTCATTTGAGTTCGGTCCCGGGATCGGATTCAAGAGCCTTGCGAACATACCCGTTGGCCCTGCTCAGCCGCTGTCGAGCCTCATTGTAGCTCAGCCCCAATAACCCCATCACAATCGCCGCCTTAATATCCCCATCTGAGTCTTCGAATAGCCGGGTCGCGTCTGCATCCGAACATTGACAGGCAGCAGTAATGATGCGAATGGCGCGACGCACTAGTTTTCCATTGGTGGCCCGCATATCGACCATGAGATTTTGGTATACCTTGCCCAACTGCACCATCACGGTCGTGCTTAACATGTTTAACACCAACTTTTGCGCCGTTCCCGCTTTCAGCCGGGTTGACCCGGCCAAGACTTCGGGACCCGTGTCGATATCAATAGCCACGTCACTGAGCGATCCGATTTTGCTGGCCGAATTATTACTGACGGCGATAGTCGCGGCGCCCCGCCGCTTAGCTTCCTCCAGCGCACCAATGACGTACGGCGTCCGCCCGCTGGCTGAGATGCCAACCACCGAGTCCATCGCCGTGATACCAAGGTGAGCCACATCCCGAACGCCCTCGTCTTGACTGTCTTCAATATATTCGACGGCCCGGCGTAGCGCTTCGTCGCCGCCGGCGATGATGCCAATCACTAGATCGTAGCCCACGCCAAACGTGGGAGGGCACTCGGCCGCATCCAGCACCCCTAGGCGTCCGCTGCTTCCCGCGCCCACGTAAATGAGCCGGCCACCTTGTTTCATCCTGCCCGCAATCAGGTTGACAGCCCGCGCAATGTCGGGGATGGCCTTTGCCACCGCCCGCGGAACGCCTTGATCGTGTTGATTCATGTATTCCAGAATTTCCCGCGTGGTGCGATCATCCAACCCCCTGTCCTGGTCAAAACTTTCCGTACGCAAATCATCGATGTCTGAACTACTCAACCAACGTTCCTCCTCAAAATGGATATCCGTCCCCGCTTATCGCACCGCAAATCGGTCACGGATGGCATCCCCAAGCAGATTGAAACCAAGCACTGCAACCGCAATGGCGAGGCCCGGGAAGATCGCCGTCCACGGATCGTTAAACATGCTGGTCTGCCCTGACTGAAGCAACTCCCCCAAGGACGACGCCGGCGGGACGACACCTAATCCCAAATAGCTCAGGGCGGCCTCAATCAAAATGGCGTCAGACACGGCCAGGGATATTTGAATGATAATGATGGGCCAGATGTTAATGAGGACATGGCGGATAAGAATGCGGGCGTTGGACGCGCCCATGGAGCGTTCAGCCTCAACGTATTCTTTTTGTGCCTCCTCCAAGGCGGGCCCTCGGCTGACCCGCGCAAAAATGGGCAGGTAGACGATGGCAATAGCCTCGATCACACCGGATATGCCGGGGCCGACCATAGCCATAATGCCAATCGCCAATAAGATGGCGGGAAATGCCATGAAAATGTCCATGACCCGCATGACGATCATGTCAAACCACCGCAGCTGCGCCGACAGGAGGCCAAGAAGTGTGCCCACAACAGAGGACAGGCCAATGGAAATGGTGCTGATGACCAAGGAGGTCCGGATTCCCGCGGCGATGCGCGACAATTCCGATCGGCCGAACTGGTCGGTCCCCAGCAAAAATCCGTGCTGGCCAGGGCGGGCAAAGCTATATGCGCTCATGTGATTCGGATTCGGCAGGAAAAACGGGCCAAACACGCCCACCGCGACGATGAGCCCAACAATTAACGCGCCGACAATAAACCCTCCATCGAGACGCCGGCGACGACGGGGCGAACCATCACTGATATCGGATTGTCGGATTGATAAGGCCATACGAAATATCCACCACCAAATTCACAAGTATAAAGACCACGGCAATGATGAGTACGGACGATTGCACAACGGGATAGTCCCGTTGGTTAATCGCGTTCACCACCAGCTGCCCCATCCCCGGAAGGGAAAACACATTCTCCACGACGATCGCACCGCCTAACAAGTACCCGAGCTGCAGGCCGATAATGGTGGTAATCGGAATCAGCCCATTGCGCAAAACGTGCCGAACGTTGACGGCCAGCGGCGTGAGCCCCTTGGCATACGCGGTGCGTACGTGATCCAGTTTGAGCGATTCCAATACCGCAGCTCGTGTCATGCGAGTGATAATGGCCATGAGAGATAGCGCCAACGCCACGATAGGAAACAACATGTCTCTTAGGTTGCTGACAGGCTGGCTAAACAAGGACACATAATTGAAAGCCGAAAAACTGGGAAGGTATATCGAGGTTCCTAATACCAGTAAGGTGCCTAGCCAAAAATTCGGAATGGCAAGCCCTATGAGGGCAAACCCTCTGGCAATCCAGTCGAGAACCCCGCGCTGGTGCAAGGCAGCCACCATTCCAAGCGGAATGGCAACCACAATTGCCAACATCAGAGCCCCGAGTGCGAGTTCTGCGGTCACCACGAACGATTGGCTGATGAGTGAGCTAATGGGTAGTCCGGAACGCAAGGAAAAGCCAAGATTCCCGTGCAACAATGCGCTAAACCACAGCCAATACTGCAGATACAACGGACTATTTATCCCGTACAACCGGTACAACTCTTTGAGTTGGCCAGCACTCACATTGGTTCGAGTTCCCAGCATAATTTGCACGATATTGCCCGGGATGAGGTGAACCATGAGAAACACCACGACTGTGACGCCAATCAGCGTGGGAATAGCGATTAAGAGCCGTCGGACAACATATCGCGCCATGATACCCTCTCCTCATCAAAGGAGGGCAGGGGCGCCCATCGCGCCCCGTCGCCCCTACCACTACTTGCCGAGCCAGGCAGCCGCCAGTGGCGCATATTCATCACCCGGAACATACTTGTAACCGTGCAGAGAGGGACTCATCGCCACCATATTGTACGACGCAAACAGATACAACATCGGCGCTTGTTGAACAACCAATTTTTGTAATTTAGCGTACACCTGGTGGCGCGCATTAAAGCTTAAGTCCGTTTCCCCTTGTTGCAACAACTTGTCAACCTGGCTGTTGCTGAACTGGAATGCGTTGGTCGAACCGCCAGTGTGAAGCGCGGCATACATGGCCAAATCCGGATCGGTCCAGTCTCCGTTTTCCCCCGTAAACGCCTCGAACGAGCGCTTGTCCCAATTACTAATGTACGTCCCCCACTCGGTCGGAACCACATGCGCGCTTACCCCGACGGCTTTGAGTTCATTCGCGATCTCAACCGCGTCGGATTCGTCGACGGGGAATGAGGACGGGGCCATGATGTTAAAGCTAAATCCGTGGGGATAGCCCGCTTGTTTCAACAACTCCTTGGCCTTTGTGACATTTGTTTTGTACGACGGGTATTCCGAAACCGGAATGGCCCAACGGCGTAATGCGCCGGATAAAATGCCAGTGACTGCGCCCTCGCCGTAACCCACCTGATCTAAAATTCGCGGGCGGTTAATGGCATAGCTTAGCGCCAAGCGAACCTTTGGGTTTTTGAAGGGCCCCCACTTGGTATTGAACCCAAGCATATGATAATCGGAGCTGATGAACTTCTCGGTGTTAATGTCATGTGCCTTGGCCATGTCCTCCAGCTTAGAATAGTTGGCCGGGTCAAGAAATTCCGCAAACTGGGCCTGTCCGCTTTGAAGGGCGGCGATCCGGGACGTAGACGAAGGGACAATCTGGAAGACGATCTTGTTGATATACGGTTCCCCTTTAATGAAGTAGTGTGGATTGCGAACCAGCGTAATCGACTGATTGGGTACCCAGTCCTTGAGAATGTACGGACCGGTTCCATCTTCCACGCGCTGCAGGTTCCCCTTGTGTTGAGACACAAACGTCGGATTCATGACCACCAGGAAGCTTGCGACAACCGTAAGAAAGGGAGAGTACGGCCGGGTTAAAGCCACTTGAACGGTACTGGGATTTAAGGCTTTGACACTACCCACCGTTTGGAAAAAGGATGCCCAGGGCGAAGCCAATTTCGACGACATAATTCGGTTGAAACTGTACACCACGTCGGATGCCGTCATGGTGCCGCCTTGATGAAATTGTACATGGCTGCGCAAATGAAACGTATAGACCAGGTGATTTGCGGAAATGCTCCAACTTTTGGCCAGATCGGGCTCAATCTTTCCCGTGGAACTCAATTTGACTAGAGAATTGTACAGCAATTCCTCGACCGGTTTCGAATACTCATCGGTCGTCAGCATAGGATCCAGCGTTAGGGCGTCACCCTTTTGGGCAATCGTCAGCGTGCCGCCCACTTGAGGCTTGGTAGAAGCCGCGTTGGTTGGGCTAGATCCGTTTGTACTGGAACCACAAGCAGCTAACGGAACCGATAAGAGTGCGGCGGCACTCACCAGTCCGAGCCACTTCGCTTTGCGGGTTTTCACGAAATACTCCTCCTTGATTAAACACCTGGGGTCGCAACTCAGACATAGAGCGCACCGAATAACCCTGGTTACGGGTTCGACCGATGCGAGGCCACCGCGGCGCGTGTGCGCTGCAAAAGCGCCGCCGACGCATCCGGATACCGGTTCACGTGGTACAGCAGGACACCATCAACAATGGCTAACGACGCGGCAAGCGACGCGGTCGCACCGACGCGCACGGTAACCTCATTGGCGTTGATGGGCAGCACCACAGCCGCCAGTTCATGTAAGGCTGAGGTGCCAAACTGCGTGATGGCAACAATATTCACACCCTGGCTGGCCATCAATTTAGTCATCTCAATCACGTCAGTGGTTCGAGCGGAGTAACTAATTGCAAAGAAGAGATCATTAGGTCCGAAATGGGTGGCAAGTATGGCGGCTGTGTGGAAATCCTCAGCCGCCCAGACCGCGTAGCCCAAACGCTGTAATTTCTGTTGAATATCTAACGCTACCAGCGCCGATGCGCCGGAGCCAAACGCCAGGACACGGGCATCCATACGAAGAAAATCGCTAACTTGCGCCAAGGCTTCGATGCTAATCCCACTCAGTGTCATTTGAATCGATGAAATCAGGCTATGCTGCAACTCTTCCATGTGGGCATGAAACGGGCTATCCGGGTTAATCTCGGAAAACACAATGTCGTTAGTTGATTCCGCCCGAATCAAATCCCCAATGATGCTAAGTTTCAGTTCAGGATAGCTCTTAAATTGCAGCGCGTGACACAGCCTCATCACGGCCGACTGTGAGCTCTTACTCAACTTGGCCAGCTCCCTCACCGTTAACGATGATAGGCGCTTGGGATTCTCGAGGATCCATTCGGCCACGCGTTGCTCTGAGGGATTCAGCTGCTCAACCCCTTGCCGTATGCGATTTAATCCACCGGCCACGGCCATCTATCTAGACCCCCTCACTAGGATCAAGGCTATAATACAATATTCCACAATCGTTAGCAATATTTGAACACACTGTTTCATCGATAGTCAGCGAACTAATGCCACGCGACCCAACCGCTATGAAGGCTTTACCCCCGATCCTCGATGTGGGTCCGACGAGGAACGGCGGGCGGTTCGGACGAGCAGGCCGACAACGCATACACGTCGGTACAAGGCTTAGGCGACCTGCCCTGCGAACATGCAACAATTTTAGATATAATGCCAAGGGATTTCATAAGGACGGCTTCGAACGCATGGCGCCGGTGTCGATGCGTGCATTTGGGGAATTAACCTATCATGGAGGACCGCGATGGCCAAAGTACCGACCTGGCTTTTATCTCTATTGATCATTCTCTTATGGGGCACAACGTTTCCTGCCATCAAACTGCAGCTGCAGTACATATCGCCGCTAGTTCTCGCTGGCTGGCGGGTGCTCCCAGCCGGGATAATCGTGTGCCTTTGGGCTCTCATCCGCAAATATCCGAGGCCGTCTCGCCGTCTCTGGGCCCAGGCGGCGATATCCGCCCTGCTTAACGTCGTGATGTTATATGGCGGCCAAATGGCTGCCAGCGCCTATCTTAGTCCCGGGGTTGTGGCAGGGTTAATCTATTTACAGCCCGTCCTGGTCACGCTATTCGCGCGGATATGGCTGGATGAATCTCTATCGGCAAGAAAGCTCACCGGTATCTTGACGGGTCTGGCGGGTGTCGCTCTGGTTGCAGTCAGTGCCGGAGCACGGGCGTCGGTCCTGGGAATTATCTTTGCCACCACCGGCGCCCTGGGCTGGGCGCTGGGAACCGTCTACCTCAAAGCGCACCAAAATGATTCGCCCATTTGGTTCGTCGGTCTGCAATTTCTACTGGGTGGCACCGTCTTTACTATTATTAGCTTCGTCTTTTCCAGTCCAGCGTCACACTGGACACCCCTTGCCCTAGCCGACCTGCTTTTCATCATGGTGGGCGGCACCGCTGGCGCGTGGGTGCTGTTTCTGGCGCTGCTTCAGCGCGGTCAAGCCAGCCGCGTGAGCACGTTTCTCTTTGGTGTGCCAGCAGTGGCAAGCCTCATCGGCATTATTGCCTTTCATGAGCCCCTCAATATTCAATTTGTCGCAGGCTTTGTGGCCGTATCCTTGGGCATTTTACTGGTCAATGGCCCCAGGCCGCACCGGGCACTTTCAGAAGAGGATCGGCTTAATGCGTGATATCCCCGTTACCTCCCTGGGGTGTGGGCCCCTGGTTCCTTCCCTCAACGATACACCCCTATTTAAATTGACCCATCCACTGATTCTTAGCCAGCCACTGAAACAACGCCGGGTCTCTGACCGCCCATTTTTGATGCTGGTTACCTTCCCGTTGTATCACCACGTAAGGTGAATAAAGAGTTAAGTGATATGACGACGGGGTTTTCGTGATCTGAGATATTTGATGACCGTGACGAAAGAAGGTCACGGTTACACGCTGCGATGACGCGGCCTTGGCGATGCGATAGTCCGGAAAGATGGCATAGACCCCCGATGGTGTTTTAAGATAAAGGGTTGGCGGACCAACTGGGTCCATCGTCATCAGATGTCGAGGCACGGTCACGGCAGGTGCGCCAGAGGCTCGCACCGCCCCCGCCAACAAATGATGGAGAAGGATTTTTACCTCGGCCGGATCCGCAGGTGGACGATTTTGCATGGCTTCGGAGTTCCCGACCATCCATGCTTTATCAATCTTGGGATCCCATGGCCCCGTCGATCGAGTGGTCGGGGTCGGCTGGGTGGGCGCCGCCTGAGCTAAGTGATTGGCTTGGGATGGCTGAACCTGCGCCTGCGGGGACACGGCGGCACATCCACCGGCGATTAGCGCAGGCACCATGAGGATGGCTCGAACGATCTTCCTCATTGCATTCACTCACATTCACCTCACCGTCTGAAACGCTGAAGCTCATAGAGATGTTTCAAGCCACTGACGGCGTTCAGCCAAAGCAGCCGAATCCAGGAAGATTCTGGACTTACGTGCCGCTTCTATTGCCGGAGACCGCTTGTAGTGCCATGACTCGGTCAATTTTCCTGCGACACCAGACGCGCCAAGCTGCCGACCGGAGGGCGCACACAGGGCGCTCCCCCTAACCTACCACGAGAGTCCATTTCGTAGCGCGGAGCATAACGGTAAAACCGGGACTCGTTACCACGTCACCATGTTGGAGCGTAAAACGTGAAGAACTCCTCATTAACGACGTCTTCCCAGACCGATGAGGAGGAGTTGCACCGTAGTGTGGCCGAAGCGGACTCCGCGGACCGGGGCAAGGAAACACGCAAAATCCGCATCGGATACGCATGGCGATCTGGCATCCGCCTCTACCGAACTGTATGGGTCCATACACGTGCCCTCCTTAATCGAGGCGTTGAAACTCCTCCGTTGCCATGAGCGCCTCGATGAACCCCGCCTTAGCCGCCCGATACACTTCCATCGGTTCGCCCTCATATTGCTGCTTCAGGGCGTCGTAGGCACGCCGCCGGTCCGGATTCGCCCGGAGTACGTCACGGACCTTCCAAAAGAAATCCTCGGGCGACCCGATCACCGACAACTGCACGCCGAGCGGCGGGTCCGTCGTGTCGTCTTGGAAGGCGGCAAAGGTCTCGGTCCGACTACTACCCTCGTTCGCGCGGAAAAGGGCCCCGAGTCGCTCGACTGCCTGCAGAAAAAAGGCAGCCGGCACGCGGACTTGAATATCGAGATCGCCCTTGGTGAGACTGTCAGGAACGGCTGTGCTCCCGACGTGCTGAATATCGGCCTCCGGCAGCACCGCCCGAATCCGCTGGCTTTGCTGACGAAATAGTCGCTCAACTTGATCGCGGAATGCCTGCTCATTCTCGAAGTGCACACGTTCCAAGATATCTCCTCCTAGCAGTTCCCCCGTGCCACCGAATAGTGACCACGACGATCGATCGCCACCCTCCACGCCACGGTCGGGGTACCATTCCTATACCATTCCTATCAGACGTTGACATTGCGGCACTGGCCGCTGGCATTGGAACAAAGCCGAAGCCGACCTACCCACGGTACCGTCGCCCGTGACCACGGGGGATTTATATAAGACGCAGAAACGAACTTCGGACGGTCGAAATCAGTCAATGCGTCCCCATAAGGGAACGGGAAAAACGTCCGGTACCGTAACACTATCGACGAACCGCGATTTTAGACCGCCTGTGCCATCGCGCTGACCAACTACTAGCTTATGGATCCGATGTCTCTACGGGGCGACTCCGTCCAATCGCCGCTAGCCTCGCATCACGCACTCGGCGTTTCCCCCATTCTTCCGTCTGCGCCTTATCTTGCCTTATTTGGGATTTCCACACGTCAGCATTTTGTAAGGACTAACGCGGCCGAACACCTGTCAGGCTTTGTCCGATAATCATCTGTTGGATGTTGGCGGTTCCGTCCCCGATTTCCAGTCCCATGACGTCCCGCAAGCGCTGCTGCAGCGGCAAATCGCGGGTGTAGCCGTATTGGCCGTGTAAAATGAGGCAATCGTGTATAGCCGCCAGTGCCACTTGCGGGCCCTTCCATTTGCAAATGGCGGCCTCCGTGGCATGGGAACGCCCTTGATCACGGAGCCATAAGGTGCGATAGCAGTACCAGCGCAACTGTTCAAGCTCCGCATATCGTCGGGCCAAGGTGAAGCTCACCCCCTGAAACTCGGCCAAAGATCGGCCAAATGCGGTACGACTTTGCACATAGGCGATAGCCTCATCCAACGACTCTTCCGCGGCCCCCACGCACTGTAGCGCAATCAATACCCGGCTGAAATCAAACCCGGTCAGCACCGATCGCAGCCCTCCTCCGGGACGGCCGATCCGTTGCTCCTCCCGTAGCGGTACGTGGTCAAAAAAGAGCGATCCGCGCCCGATGGGGCGATTGCCCAGATCATCAAAGGACACCCGCCGAACACCCGTGCTGTGCAGTGATACCGCATACAACGACACACCTGCGCTCTCGCGCACAGCCACCACGGCACTATCCGCCACTGCCGCCAGGCTAATCCCCGACTTTTCGCCAACCAACTCCAAACCGCCTTCAGGGTTGGGTCGCGCCTCCGTCCGAATGCTGCTCACATCGGATCCGCCCTGAGGTTCGGTCACGCCAATCGCGGCCAGGCGAGTGCCGTCAAACATAGTCGGCAGCCACTCTTGGAGCAGTGATGCCGCCGCCTCACGTACCAAAATATCTCCGATAAGGCTGTTCAGCACGATAGAATAGCCCAGGTTGACGTCGCCGCGCGAAATCTCCTCGACCGCAATCCCGGCTGCCACAGACGATGCGCCGCCCCCGCCGTACTGCTCCGGCATAGAAACCCCGAGCACGCCCAGTTCTCCCAGCGCTTTCCAATGGCGGCGCGGAAACTCCCCATGTGTATCCCAGTGCTGATAGTCACGCTTCAAGATTTTGCGGGAAAAATCCCGCAGCATCGCTTGCAGCGCCTCCTCTTCTGGCGCCAACGAAAAATCCACCGCTGCACCTCCATCACACCATGGTAAGCCCGCCACTCACGCTGAGCGTTTGTCCTGTGACATACGCCGCCTCGTCAGACGCCAAATAGATAACTGCACCGGCAATGTCACGCGGCGTTGCCAAACGTCGCAGAGGGATTGCCCGGGTTAGGCTGTCAACCAACTTGGGATTGTTTTGCCCTACCTCGGCCAATAGCGCGGTGTCGGTCGGACCGGGACTCACACAATTGACCCGTACCCCATCACGTGCGACCTCCCGCGCCAGCGTCTTGGTCAGAGCGATCACCCCGCCCTTGGCAGCCGAATACACCGCTTCTCCACTTGATCCCACTCTGCCTGCATCGGACGCAACATGAATGAGAGCTCCCCTTTTTTGTTCACGCATGATTGGCAGGACCGCTTTGGCTCCATGGAGTGCACCGTAAAGATTGATACGGATAATCGTATCCCAGTCAGCCATATCCATGGCTAAAAACGGCTCCACTTTATCCCAACCGGCATTGTTGACATAAACATCAATCTGGCCAAAACGCCGATATACCGTGTTGACCAAGGCGCGCACACTGTCCCAGCGGGTCACGTCGCACAAGAGCCCCAAGGCATCGTAACCGGCTTCGCTAAGCCGTCCGGCCACCCTCTCAGCGGCCGCCTGACGCACATCCGCCATAACCACGTGCGCTCCTTCCTCAGCCGCCTGAACGCCAATCTGTTCTCCGATGCCGCGGCCACCGCCGGTCACTACCACCACCTTATCCTGCAAGCGTCCCATAATCGATGCCTCCTTTCAGCGATACCGCGCAAACGCCGGCCGTCGCCGCTCCAAAAAGGCCCGCTGCCCCTCTTGTGATTCATCGGTGCCGTAATATAGCGCCAGCGCGCTCATAGCGACATCGTCGATCCCCTTGACTTGCGCCGAATCGGCATTGAAGGAGGCTTTTAGGATTCGCAGCGCATAGGGGCTACGCTGCAATAGCTCATCCGCCCAACGGCGTGTTTCCGCCATCAGTTGTGCCCGCGGAACGACGCGGTTGACCAACCCGATTTGCAAGGCCTCGTCCGCCGTATATTGGTGACAGAGATACCACATCTCCCGGGCTCGCTTCTCGCCAATCACCCGCGCCAGATAGGCAGAACCATATCCCGCGTCAAAACTTCCGACTTTAGGGCCCACCTGCCCAAACTTGGCGTTATCCGAGGCAACGGATAAGTCACAGAGCACGTGCAGCACGTGCCCACCCCCAATGGCATAGCCGTTGACCGCTGCAATCACGGGCTTGGGGATGTTGCGCATCACCTCGTGCAAGTCCTGCACCCGAAGGCCAATGCCCATGTCTCGCCCGCGCGCTCCGCCATACCCCGAAGCGGTTCGCACCTTTTGGTCACCACCGACGCAAAAGGCGCGGTCGCCCGCGCCCGTGAGAATCACCACGCCCACCTCTTGGTCGTCCCACGCGTCAATAAAGGCATCAATTAACTCATCGACAGTGCGGTCACGAAATGCATTCAGAACGTCAGGGCGATTGATGGTAATGGTGGCGACTCCGGACTCCTTAGCATACAAAATGTCTTGAAATGTCATGCTGTTTGTCCTCCTTATTAACTGGGTCGTCAATTAATATTATAACCTTGGGCCGTGCCATTGGATGTATCCTGCGAAAACTTTATCAAATGCGCCGTAAAACCCCGAGCTTTAGCCATAGGGATATCCCCTCCGGTGGGCTCAGTGGGAGGGGATTCCCTTCGACATAAGGGGCTCACGGTCAGGCGAAAGTCTTTTCACATAACCACCGGTATTCGCGCTATCTCAAAATATGTGTTCACTCTTAGAAAATCGGATACACAAGATTCGACGAACGACCATTCCAAGCAACCGGAGACCTTCGGGCACCCGGATAGGGGGCGTTTGGTTCATTCCTTGCGAGTTAAAGTTGACGTAAGTCGGCTCCTCGCAAGAATGCCCCGGTTTTAGCCGTGGGAAGTGTCAAAAGCCAGAAACTCCTCAGGAAATCTCTAGTTTAGGCCGGTCGCCCAACGATCAGGGATTCTGAGAAGCGCAAGAATCACCGAGGTTCGAAGGGGCTAGTTTTACCATTTTATGGAGGACTTGTTGCGTGGCATGGCGAAAGAAAGACACCTCAGGCTCTAAGAGAGGAGGTGCCTTTCGTGTTCAGAACGTTTCTGAACTAAGCAACTAAGATCTTCGATTTGCCAACCTGGTTCCAGCAAATTTCGGCGACAGGCATCGACCCGACGCATGCGCCCCGCACGGTGGCCGCGCTTGTCCTCGTGGGGAGTCTGTTACGTATGCGGAGTTTCGAACAATTAGAGGGCTGGATCCGTCGCGGGCGCCTGCGGCGTTTTGGGGTCCGGTGGATTTCCGCCGATACGATCCGGCGTCAGTTAGCGCACGTGTCGCCTGCTGACTGGCATCATCTCCTCCATCAAATCGCTCGCAAGCTGGCCCGAAACCGGGTGTGGCCAACCCTCGGCGGGTACCCTGTCGTCGCGATTGATGGCGTGGAATTGTGTGTCCAACATGCCGTGACGTGTGCCGATTGTCTGAAACGAACCGTCAACAAGACCACCGAATGGTATCATCGCATCGTCGTCGCGAGTACGGTGGGCCCGATCCGGCGGTTTGTGTTGGCGTGGGAAGCGGTGCATCCCCGGGACGGGGATGCCAAGCAAGAGGGGGAGCAAACCGGGGCGTACCGCTTACTGGACACGCTGTTTCGGCAGTACCACCACCAAGTCGACATCGTCGTGGCGGATGCGTTATATGCCTCCCGTGTCTTTATCGAGGCCGTGCTGCAGCACGGCTGGGATGCTGTCATTCGCCTGAAGGACGACCAACGGCTGACTATCTTGCGGGACGCCCAAGACCTCAAGAAAATTTCCAAGCCCGTACAGGTGGTCAAGTTGGAGCGGGCTGTGGGATTTCCTCGATCTGGGGTGGGACCACATCGGCCATCTTCGCATCATTGCATGGGAACGGGTGGTCACGCGGAGCCGCCGTGGTCGTCGGCATCACGGCCAGCGGGTGACTACGACCCAAACAGGGTGGCTTTTGACAACCATGGGATCTCACGTTCCGGCCTTCACTGTCTATAACATGATGCACCGTCGCTGGGACTTAGAGGAATGCATCTTCCACCAGGGCAAAACAACTTGGCAACTGCAGCATTGTTTTGGTCATGATCCCGCGATGATCGAGGCACTCGTGGGGGCGCAACTGATTGCGATCACGCTCTGGAATTGGTGGACGGAGCGAGGCACCGTCAGCCCAGCATCCCGTCGGATGGCCCGCCGGACGGGACGTGGATGGAGATTGCCCGTGGGTGTTGATGCGGACCACATGGTTCGAGCCATGGCGACGGCAACCGGCATAAGCCGGGAGGCCATGGGTGGAACCTGACTTCCCGGCCGCGAATGCAGCCGAATTCGGGCTTTTGGTGTCACAATCATGCCCGCGGCATCGTGAGCGCGGTCCCTGACGATAGTGGCACACGATACAGCGTGGTCGGTGAGACTCACGGGGTTGGTTGACGCGGCAAGTGAGGAGTTTCTGGGTCAAAAGCGGATTTGTTGTACCCGGTCGCCGACTTCTGCTACGCTAAAGAGAATTGTTAACCCCGGGAGGATGTCGGATGAATCCGTCCAATATCAGGCGGGTTGGTCGCCCGCGCCGCGAAGACCATGAGTTCAATCCCTTGGTCTCGCTAACTGCCGAGGAGCGCCGTAATGTCTTTTTGGATACGGCGGCAGAGCTCTTTGAAGGACACGGTTACGCTAGCACATCAGTCAGTGATATTACGGACGCCTTAGGGCTGTCCAAGGCCATCTTCTATTACTATTGGAAGAACAAGAAAGAAATTTTATTGGAAATTCACAGCCGCGCCGTGAAGGCGCTCAATCATGACCTTGATCAAGTGTTGGCCGCGACCGCTGATCCCCAAGAGCGCCTAACCGGCCTGATTAAAAGCCACCTCATGGTTATCATGCGCCACCGTTCGTTGGTGGCGGTGCTCTTGGGTGAGGCCGCGTATTCGGAAGAAACTCTGCAAGCCAGGCGTCAGTACACTAACCGCGTGCAAAGGGTTGTCGAGGCTGCGATTGAATCCGGCATTGTCGACGCCGCCTATCCTGCCAAGCTATTGACCTATGCGCTGCTCGGCCTATTGAACTCGACCGCGCAATGGTATCGGCCCGACGGACCCCGATCCGCGGAGGAGATCACCGAACTCTACTTGCGTATGGCTGTCCGCGGTTGTTTCACGTAATCGAGCTTGAGACCGTCAACCACCCCGACCTGAAGGCCGGAGCTTGCGGGAAACCGTAAGTGCCACCGGTTGACCAGCTTTAGCCGCCGGAGCTGACAGGGGCTTTGACGGCTCGGGGAGCGAGCGGCTCCGTTCCTTTGGTGCAGACCCTGGGGTGCTTCTCCAGCCCCCCGCTTTTGGGATGATCCGGGGATTTCCTCCTACCGTCGGTCACCAGGCGCTCTCCCGGGCTTCAAACGAAGTCCCGGGACTCTGGTCCTCCGTTAAACGCCAGCTCGGGGTAGTGCGAGTCGTGCGACGGGATGATGCAACCCATCGGAACATTGGCGAGTGATGTACCCCCCCCCCCCAACAAGTTCCACGGGCGGTCCACTTATGGTGACGGGCCGTGGAGGCTCTATCACCCGGTCTACGGAAATCGACCGGACCGGAAGCCTCGGTCATCCGACCGGGCTCATCGTAACTCTGACCCTCCGTCGCTCTGAGGCGTGATCGCGGTCCGGGGCAACGACACCCGGCATCTCCGACGATCTACCGGCAGCCCGGATGAGCCATCGTGATTTAGACGTTTTCCTAATTGTGGGGAGACCGCGGGTTGCGGTGACTGGGTATGTATGGTATCACAGACGGAGTCGGACTTTCTTCGGACTAACATGGCAAATTGTATGGGAAGGAGAGGATTCCATGCTTTCGCGAACCACCGTCCTTTTGGCTATGACGGGCACCGCAGCGCTCTTTGCCCGTCCGTTGGTGCACTCGCCGATTGTCTCGGCTTCGAACCAAGCCTTCTATCACGTGCAGGCGACTTGGACTCCAGTCGGTCCGACGCCGCACTTTGCGGGCGTAGATCCGCGGCTGCACAAGCTCTTTGTCAGCAATCTGGCCCACGGCACGGTGACGGTGCTCAATACCCAAACCGGAAAGATCATTGGCACCATTCCCCTCGGCGGCACGGTGCATACGGTAATGGTTGATCAACAAACGCAGACGGTCTATGTGACCGATATCCAACGCGGGCTGCTGGATGTGATCAATGCCCGGACAGATCGCGTCGAGCAGGAAATCCCGGTCGGAGGCCATCCCCATGGGTTGGCCGTGTCCCAGCGCCTCCATGAGGCCTTGGTGTCCAATATTTCCCTCAACGCCGTGGAAGTCGTAAACCTCCACACCAATAAGGTCACCCGGACGATTCCCGTAGGACCCAATCCGTGGGGCGTCACTGTCAATCCCCGAACAGACACGATTTACGCGGCCAACACGGGCATCAATCCCTTTGCATCGCGTCCGTCCCAACAAGTCAATTCCCACGGCGATTCCGTGACGGTCATCAACGGCAAGACCTTCCAGGTGGTGACGACCGTTCCTGTGGGCCCTCATCCGTGGAACATCGTGGCGAATGTCGCCAATGACCAGGTCTATACCGGGGTCTCGGGAGCTAACGAGGTGGCTGTGCTGCAACAAAATCGGGTCACGAAAGACATTCCCGTCGGACAATCTCCCCACGGGATCGCATTGGATGGACCCTTACACCGCCTTTTGGTCAACGACTCGCTCAGCAATCAAGTGAGTATCATCGACACTCAACGAAATCGGCTTGTTCAAACCCTGCCCACAGGTCGTCAGCCGCAAGGTATTACCGTCAATGAGCGCACGGGCACTGCATTCACCGTTAACCAAGCATCCCAAAACGTCACCGTACTGGGGTTGAATCCCGTGCGCGGGCAGCACGCCATACATGGACTCCTCTCCACAGAAGGCCACCTAGTCCGCCAGTGGGCGCGGATGACTCAGCAAATCTTGAACACAATGACGCATTCCCCTTCTTAGGCCAACGGCCAAGAGGAGGTCAGCGGGTTAGAGGGCTAGCCATGTCGAAACTTTTGTTTTACAATAAGGACATAGGGCTGGAGCGGTCCGAATCCACGGGGTCATTCACCTCGGCATGGTCTCCGACGGTGACGAGGCGTTAGCGGTGTCGGGCCGACGCTTGCGGTCCGTGAAACAGGACCGGGCCAAAGCCCAAGCCAAACTCCGGACGAAGCGGCGTCGCACGAAACCGGGGTCACAACGACGAAAACGGCTGAACCGTGCACGGCACCGTGCTAGCCACAAAGTCGAACGGGTGATGCGTAATGCCTGGCATCATACGGCCAACCGGATCGTCGCGTTTTGCCTCGCTTACGGAATCACGATCCTTTACGCGGGCGATCTGGGCACTCTCAACTATAAAAAACGGCACCGTCGGTCCCGGCGGACAAATCAGGATGTCGGAGCATTAGAATTGGGACGTTTCGAACAATACTTGGAATATAAGCTCCGGCGTTTCGCCATCCAACTGGTCAAGATTAGTGAGGCGTACACGTCTCAAGCGTGTCTTCAATGTGGTCACCTCACCAAGGTGGCGGGCCGCACCTACCGTTGTCGCGCCTGTGGCTATCGGGCGCACCGAGATGGCGTGGGTGCAGCCGAAGGCATCCTCAACAAGGGGATGCATGGGGAGATTCGCCCCGGGGAACTTCTGGTACCCCCACGGATCACACATCGCCGTCTCCCATGGTTTCAGAACCCGTCGACACAGCTACCACGGTTCCCCAGAATCTCCGCCCTTTAGGGCGGGGAGGTTCAAGAGTCAAGTACTCCGCCTCACGGCGGAGCCTCCTGGACACCGTAGACGTCATGGGCGTTCAGCCCTTAGTAGATAGTAGTTGATAGTAGCTTTTGCAACGAGGCCACGGAAGGCGGGCGGCCACGTTCGCTCGGTAGAGACCAGAAAGTGCGCAATTGGCGGGTTCGGAGAGTTTGGGGGAGATTTCGTCGCCGGGTTTCGCGCAGATTCGGGTTGACGCTGTCACCAAGGCGGCGACGCCGGTCGGAATGCTCACGGTGTTGTCCGTCCACGTCGGAATGATGCCGAGTTTTTGATAGAGGTCCGCAAATTGGCCTTGCTGCTCCGCGCTGTAATCCGACGCCGGACCCATCCAACCCATCCAAGATCGCGGGCAGATAAGCCGGGTTGGTGCCCTCGCCGCTAAAGGTCGCCCCGGCGGTGAGGGCCGCCCGTTCTGCGACAAAGCCGCTATACGCTCCGTGTTGCACGGCGTGTGCCGGATTGTACCCGAGGTTGCCAATGACTCGGCTGGTCGTGGTGCCGACGACCACGGGATCGGGGGTCCAGACCGGCACGATCTCCAGAATATTGCTGCCCGTCAGCGCGATCGTGAGTACGATCGTTCATTTTCCGCCGGTTGTCGAAGAACGAAGGCCCTTAATCGGTCCATGGCCTCGGACTAAGGCGTTAACCGATCTCTTTTGACACGAAAGGGGCAACCTGCGCCGCCCTCCTGCCCGAACCCGGCGTAGTGACGGTTCTGGAATGCAACGATTCTGACGTCATGACAGTGCTCTCAAAAGCGTGAGAAGAGTCTGGTTGAATGGCGTCGGAATTCCGTAATGTTGTCCCGCGCGCACTACCGCACCGGTAATGTATTCATGTTCAAGGGGACGTCCCGCAAGGCGATCATAGAGCATGGACGTGCCGCCATCAGGCGTGAACTGATTATAAAGGGCAAGGGTTTCATCAATATCCTCCTGACCAATGTGGGCCCCTGCTGCCTGCCCGACTCGGACGCCTTCGTCAAGAAGCCTCTGAGCCAGTTCCCCTATATCAGCCCGTTGCATGATTCCCATACGCTGGAGCGTAATTGCGGTGATGGGATTGGCCGCCAGATTGCTCAGCAACTTTTTCCATGCAGCGGTGAGAAAATCCGGGTCCAATACCACGTGAGCAGTCGAACCCCGTAGCAGGTCTCGAAACCGCGCACCCTGTTCCCCGTCCGGCACGATGATCCGGTTGCCGCTTCGATGGACGATGTGGCCCGGTGAGAGCCGTTCCACCGCCACATACACAAGCCCCGGCAAAATGAATCCGCGGTCGACGACGTGACGAAGCTGTTCCTCATGATTTATCCCGTTTTGCAATACCACAGCAACCGTGTCCGCATCGACGAGGTTGTCCAGCCACGGTTTTGTGCTCCGTGTGTCCTGAGCTTTGGTTGTAATCAAAACCCAATCGACGACGTTAACTGTTTGCGGATCAGCCGTGATTGTCACCGGGGTCTCGTGGGACGTTTCAGCGGAGTCGATAATCAGGCGATTGAATGGAGTGCGAACACAGAGATGAACCTGGTGTCCCGCCTGGTACGCCTGCATTGCCATATAGCAGCCTACGGCTCCGCCCCCAATGACAGCGACACGCTGCGGAACCGGCTCAAGTTCAGAGTACATTGACCAACACCCCTTTGCGGCACCAAGGTATAGTAGCATCGTCGTTTCCAGTATACAGACAACTGAGAGGCGCACGTCACGGCAGGAGGCGTCATTATGTTATCTAAGCGTGGGTATCTGTGCGAGATTGCGGCGCTTGGGGGCGAGTGTACAGTAAGTTCGGATTGCGTTTTAGGCCTCAGTACACGCTAAGGTGGTCTAGAACTTGTGAGGCAGTAGAGCGGGATTGGTAAGATGGTGTCATCACCACATGTTAACACGCTGCGTGATTGGCCAAATACGGCGCAGTTTAGAGGGGGGAAGCCATGTGGCGACGGGCCATTGTTCTATTCCCCACATTTCCCAACGACCGGGCGATTGATATCCTGCGAGCGAAATATGATCCCCTCGCCCGCGTAGTTTCTCCCCACATAACCCTGGTATTCCCGTTTGCCAGTGACATCGCCACGGACGACCTGGGCGATCACGTGAGCACATCGCTTCGGAGCGTCGAGCCATTCACGCTGACGCTGCAGGGGTTCACGGGGGCGGACAATGCGTATTTGTTTTTGAATGTGAAGGTGGGCAATGATGGGATTGTCCGGCTCCATGACCGTCTGTATACGAGGGTATTGAAGCCATTCCTTCACCGCGCCGTCACGTACACGCCACATTTGACCATCGGGCGACTGGACGATAGACCGACATGGGATTCGGCTTTGGGAGAGACCCACGATTGGAATGAGTCGTTTACGACGATTATTCGTGAGGTGGTCGTTGTACAGGTTGAGCAACCCAACGAGTCCACCACGATAGAGGTTCGGGTTCCGCTGGACTGCCATTGATGTCGTGGCCTCAC
Source organism: Bacillota bacterium (assembly GCA_021820965.1). Lineage (GTDB taxonomy): Bacteria > Bacillota > Sulfobacillia > Sulfobacillales > Sulfobacillaceae > Sulfobacillus_B. Next base: position 280,502 of record JAKACZ010000001.1, read on the forward strand.
AATACGAACGGGGGCGAGAATCCCGTAAGACTTTGGCCACTTTATGCGTCCAATGGCGCGTTTGGGCAAGATATGGTTCCAAACTAGGGATAAGATTTAGGTAAAACGACACGTTGTGTGGAGTGACCCAATTAATGTCCAGGTGGACACGTTAACCTTCAAAAGTGCCTTGGTCAGTTTATACTTCAAAACTTTCCATACAACTTGCCCCGAGTACGCACTTTAAAGTGCGTTCTTACATACTATCGCCTCGCAGGATTATGCTCAGAGTGCATCAGCCGCACAAACGGCGACGCAAAGTGAACCATTACCGATTCCTGGAGGTGTCTCATGCCATTGCGAAATCATAATATCCTCATTGTCGGTGGGAGTTCCGGCATTGGCCTGGCCACAGCTCACGTAGCTTTGGCCGAAGGTGCCCAGATCGTCATCGCGAGTCGAACTCCGGAAAAAGCGAGAGCGTTGCTCGGGAATCAGATTGAAACCGTCGCCCTGGATATGGCACAGGAAGAGCAGGTAAAAGCCTTCTTTGAGAACTATAACGGGATCTTCGACCACCTGCTCGTGAGCAGTGGTATGCCGGGGAACGTTGCCGTGCTCGAAGAAAATACGGCTGAGGCCCGCCAAACGTTCGACCTAAAATACTGGGGCTCTTATTATATTGCCAAATATGGTATCCCGAGGCTGTCTGAACGTGGCTCTCTTACCTTCATCGCGGGTGTGGTCCCCTTTAAAGTGATGGCGGCCACAGGCACCATGGCTGCGATCAATTTCGCCCAGGTAGCACTGGCACGAACGCTCGCGTTGGAAGTCGCTCCGCGCCGGGTCAATGTCGTTGCGCCTGGCATCGCAGACACGCCCGCTTGGGAGAAAATCCCTGCGCAAGAGCGCGAAACGTTCTTTTCCTCACTCGCGAACCAATTACCTGTGGGCAAAGTCGGGGATCCCGAAGACATAGCCAAAAGCGTCCTCTTCCTGATGAAGAACACCTATATGACGGGCACGGTCTTGCACGTTGATGGTGGTCAGCCGTTGATTTAAAGCGAACAGACGTGCAACGGTCACTTCGTGTGTGTGTCGCGTGCGTTTTCAACGTCCTGCATGTGGTGCTCTGCCCACTGGCGCAGTGAAACCATCACCGGTATGAGGGTCACTCCCAGCGGTGACAGCGAATATTCTACCGCCGCTGGAACGCTCGGCGTTACCTTACGCTCAACAATCCCATTCAGTTCGAGCAATCGCAAGGTTTGCGTGAGCATTTTCTGAGAAATGCCCTCAATTCTGCGCTGTAGCTCATTAAACCGTGTAGGCCGTTCTTCCAAGACAGCAAAAATCAGCGCCGTCCACTTGTCGGCAATCAAGTCCAGAACTTGCCGCGAGGGACAGTCAGCCGACAGAACATTAAATGGCAGTGAACGCCCAAAGGCAGCACCGTAGCCCAAAATGCTCATAGGCACTTTATAGCATGGCTCTACGCAGCTTTCAACCAGAGGTTCAAGTCATTGACCGATGCGCTAGAGCACAGATGGTTACCCAATTGCATTATCCTGCCAGCGCCCACGGAGCCCTTCGTGTGTTGTACGCTTTATAGTGAGAGTCTTTATCTTTCGGACTTCTTGATGGACTAGGGCTTTGTGCTTCTGCTCCCGAGCTGTTGTTCGGCGGAGCGGCGAGACCTCGTTTGCGGTACCAGGTATGGAATGTTATTGGGGGCATTTGTCCCGTAGTCCGTAAGTCCCTGGAACAGATTCTTGGACGGCATCGAGTGCTAGGTTCCAGCCATTGGTCGTCATGGCCCGCGCGGGCCAGTAGAGCCATGGGAAGCGACCGCGGCGGCTGGGCATGTGGTTAGGCCATGGGTGGTACAATTAGTTGGAATGTGGCACTCGGAGTGGAGGGATGGCGATGAGTCAGATGAGTATGGTGGCGTTGGCGATCTTGACGACGCCGAGCGCATGAGCCAGATGCGGGCGATGTTTGAGCAGTTAGGGGGCCTGTCGGAGGCCGAACAGCTCCAAGCGTTACGGGAGATGATCTTGGAGATGGCCGAACAGGCCACGGATGCGCAATACGTGCGCCTCTGTGGGACGAACTTGACCCTGGCGGCGTCGATGCCGGATGAGCATCTGAAACCATTTTTAGCCGCGCGCATGACGGCATCAGCGAGTTTACCGGCCCCGTACGCGGATCGCGACCGGCAACATGTGGAAGAAGCCATCGGTCAGGCGGATCCAGATGTCCGGACGAAAATTACGCGGAACCTGTAGGGAATCGTGAAACCTCGAAAGCCCTCGGCTGACCGATGCCGAGGGCTTTTCCTCCCCGAATATTCCGTATCGGTTTGCCCGCCCGTGCTCACAGGCGCCCTCGTTACTTCGTCTAGCGAGTCATCGGCATTCGGGGGAGAAGGCGCCTTAAGGCAATCCTTGCGTTCGCGTGAGAGACCTACCCAGTACGCACCTTTAATTGTCAAATAGGAACGCCATTAGGCCATTAGATGGCGACGGTCAGACTGAGTACGCTCGCGATACCGACCGGCACTTTCGACAAGCCACTTGGCCCACTGGCGAGGGTTAGAGCAAAGTTGCGGGATCGGGAAACCGTACACCAAGGCTTTGCTGCATTATGACGACGAGTTTCCCCAAAACCTCTCCGGATTCTGAACCTAACGGAGCGATATGCTTGCGAAGCCCTGCCGTAGCAGCCCTTAAGTATTCCGTCTGGCATCGGCGTCGTTCCTCAAACATAGCGTCAAGATTGAAGGATTGTGGTGCGGGGGCTTGGGTTGATCTCTCGACAAACTGAAATACGAGGTCGACCTTCTTGTTGGCCAATAACCATTGGCTATGTACGTCAAACAAGTCACTCACTAAATTTGCCAAGTTCACAGGAATTTTAGTTGCGACTTCATAACACGCCGTGACCGCTGCAGATAGATCCGCATCCGTGTTGCGGTCTAGATAGATAAACAGTTTAAACAAACTATACGTGAACTCGTTGTACAATTCATCTGTCGGATCCTCCAAGTCATCGATCCATGCCGACTCCGATAGTCGAGGTGTCTTATTGCGAATTATGCTAACTTGATGGCTTAGCCGCAAAAATGAATTCACGAAAGTCAATAGTGCCTGTTCTTTGGCTTGCACACGGCGACTAGAAATATCGGTCAGCGTATTAAGCTTCGAGTTAACATGTGCCAGTTCGAGTGCCATTTCCTGCTGTTTGGTCTGAACATCTTGAACATCTTTCCGGGACGCCAACGATTGAGCTTTGGTCTCGATAAACGTTTTTGCTAATAAGTGGCGAGTATTGTACCCCACACCACGCATACACCTCTCAATCCCCGCTATCAGCGGATTTGGTCCTCTATGGCCGACATGAGGATCCATAAATAGTCGTCTGGAACAAGGTTCGCATTTCGATTGAGCCATACCGATCCGAGGTACCAGAAGTACAGGCGGTCATCTTCCGTTAGCTCGTTTACATCAGAGCGGTCGGAAAATGATGGGCATATACGCTACAATAGATCTTTGAGTTCATCATCCGATAGTTCCTTTAACCACGGATTGATATATCGCCTCTGTGCCACTTAAGCGTCTCCTTGTCACAAAGCGCTATCAATTCCAATCACTAGGTTCAGTATATCAACTTGCGATGTGGACATCGGATTGATTCTCAAAGGCGAGAAGGGTGTGGCCAGCGACGAATAATGTTGGGCCCCTGCGAGATCGGGTCCCGAGGGTGGCAGCGTGTCTCCTTGCCTTATACGCAACAAATCTAAAGCGAGGCGGACCGGTGCCGAATCCCTAGGAAATTGTCGAATGTCAACTATTCTCGTACGAATGGCGGACATTCGGGGGCGAAACTGCACCAAGCCCAAACCATCCTCGGGCCGGATAATCCCCCGAAAGGGTTGCGCGTTTTGAGCCGGATAGGACAATAATGGGATTAGCAAATTGGGGGAGTGGGTCTCGTGGTCACGTACGACATCATGGACTTGCATGTCTCAACTTGGGATGAAGACACGCTTCTGGCGACCATCCGGGAATTGGCTCAGGAATTTGGATTGGTCGTCAAGGAAGAGACCACGTTACTGTCCAAAAAGGGTTCCGTTCACTGCCATTTAGGGCACCCACATGACCCCGGCCTTCTTGAAGTGACGGTCTGGCCCCGACGGCAAGCCGTCTGGATCGACATGCATGACAATCGGCGGGCGGGCTGGAATGAGGCGATGATTCAGTCGGTGGCTGAACGACTGGCCGACCGGTTCGGGGGCCACGCGGAGAAGCGACCCTCATGAGGTCGCATAGCGCTCCGTCAGTTGAGCGAGGCGCTCACGGATGGTGTCGATGACGGAATCCGGCGATCGCACTGTCGCCTCGGTTCCCCAGCCCCATAACACGGTGGCACCCCATTCCACCTTGCGTCGAGGCAACGGAGCCTCGATAGTCCCCGATCCATCGGCATGGACCGTGAGGTACCGTGATAGCCATAAGTCGTCCTGGGCGCGTCGGACGCCTCGTTGTGTGAGGTCCACCCGCAGACATTCCACCGTTGGATCCGGCGTTTCCCGAGTCGCGGGCTTTACAAACCGGATGCGATCGAGGCGAAACAACCGAAAATCCTCGCTGTGGTAGCAATAGGCCGGGCAATACCAAAAGCCTTGGTAGACGTAGACCCCCACCGGTAGGATGTCGCGCGTCGTGGGTGCTGGCAGCCCATCATACACGATCTGCACGGGTTCGCGTTTCAAGCTCGCGGCAATCAGCGCCGTCAGGTCATGCGATGACCCGGCACGTTGCGGATGCCAAATCGCTACGCGGCCCTTGAGGGCCGCAATACTCTCGCGGACATCCGGGGGGACCACCCGCAAAATTTTGTGCAAGACCGACTGAATTTCCGTTTCAAAGGGCAGGGCTCCCAGATAGCGCAACGACGCCGCGGCAAAGTACATGGCCAGGGCCTCCTGTTCGGTCCAGCTCATGGGCGGCAACAGGCGCTCGTGGGCCACCCGATAGCCACCGCCTGCGCCCACTTCGGCGTACAACGGCATGCCGAGGTCTTCGAGCTCCCGGAGGTCTCGCCAAATCGTCCGATAGGACACGCCGAATTCTGACGCCAGTTCGCCAATGGTGAAATGACGCCGGATGTTGACCGCGATGATGAGCGCGAGAAGGCGCTGTGCCTTCGACATTTTCATGCGTTCGTCCGCCTCCTCCCTTAATTATGACATGATTTGTCCAATTCGGGGTGTATGCTGGCCACGCAGTCCATTGTGAGGAGGTCTTTCATTGTCGTTGGAGAACTTTACTTTTACTCGCGAGCAACTCGAACAATATATCCAACAGTTACCGGACGAGGTGCTGCTCATGTCGCACCCGCTGGTCGAGTCGTTGGCCCGACAGTTTCGCCATGTGGCGGACATCGCGGAACTCTACACCACCGCACTGAAATCTGGGGTGGTCGACTTCAGCCAGAAGCGCGACGATCGCGCGATGCAACACAACCCGACCCAGCTTCGCCAGCATTTTCTCACGCAACGGGCGTGGGTTGCCGGTCAGATTACCGCCGTTCCCCGTGAGGCGTGGACCACGGCCATCATTGCTTTTCCGGATATGGATGCGCTCACGCCGGCTCAGATAGTGGGGATCTTGGCGCAACATGAGGCATTGCATCTGGGAATCATTTGGACCGTGGCGCGGCTCCTGGGTCATAAGGTAGCGGATCCGTATTAGAATAGGCCCCCCTAACAACTCTGAACCAGGGTGGCGTCAACCACCCTGGTTCGATGGGTGAATAGATTGGCCGACGAGAACGTCGGCTTATTTTGAATGGCCCCTACACTGCCTAACCCTTTGGGTAATGGTCAGATTGGTTTATGGAGCTAATGATCTGTTAACGGGGGCGTTAGTACACTAAGAGGTGGACCTGGCTCCACCTCTTTTGCTAAAAATCTTAACCACGAGAACTGTGCCGATCAACCTGAAACATGCCACTCTAGAGATGAGTGAAAGGTCTGCGATCAATCACGAATTCCGGATACCCGTTTTTAGAAAGATCCAGGGATTCCCTCCTACCGTCGGTCGTCCTCCCGCCGCTCCAGCCGCCCATTAAACGCAAGCTCAGGGTCACGCCAGCCCCGTGAGAGTAGCACGCGACGCGACTGAATATGGGCACACAGAAACCCTGCGTCAGCACGGCGTCACCAGTCTCTGAAGAGGCTTCGACTGGAGCGTTCGGGTATGGCGTCCGATCAACGAAAGCGCGGACGGCTGAAGCTCGACCTACAGCTCAAGCGACGGCAGTGACGCTGAACACCGTCTGTTTTTGGGCCGCTTGATTGGCTGACTTTGTGCTTTTCCCGTCATGCCACACTCCCCGCCACGGAAAGCTGAGTGAGGATAGAGCATTGTCGTATCGAGTCTATTATTAACCGTGTGAGCGGTCGATTTCTCCCCTGTGGTTCCCGTGCAGGCAAACCGCCGCGCGTCCGACGTGGTGGCACCGAACGGGACTGTCATCACTCCACCCTGTGAGGGTTACGAGAAAAAGGCACAGGATGCACACTCCCGACGCTCTCCGGCCTCACAACGAAAACGGACGCAGATGCCCGTGTTAACACAGCGTGGGCGACGCTGCCTCCTACCCAACGGCGGAGGCCGCGCATCGGTTGCCCTACCAACACAATCGTATCGCAAGCTAGCAATTCCGCAATGTGACAAATCACCTGACTGACGGAGGGGCCGGTTTTATGGTGAAATTGCACGCGCGATCGCCAATCGCGAAAGACCTCCTGCTCCATCCGTTGTTGAATCTGTTGTGCCACTTCCCGTTCATAACTCATCGGCAGCCGCGGCCCTCGACTTCGTCCCGCCGAGACAATCTCCGTCACATACAGAATTTCCACCCGCAATTGCACGTCTCGGCGTAGCCACTCCCGCACAACCCAGGCGGCTCGGTCCGCATGGTTTCGGTCGTCCATAGGCAATAATATTCGACGCATCGACGTCCCTCCATAAACCACCGGGAGGCTGACATGACCCCTGGAGAAGCCGTCAACCCCCGCTGTTCCGTCCCCTTAGACGTTCCTCAGCTTCGCGAATGCAATACCTGGGACATGGCTAGACCGCGCATGACCCCGCACCGTAGACGCCAACGGCGATCCAAATATGCTGAGGATCGCTGGTGACACGCAGGAAAACACCAGATGGCACAGTGTGGCTGGCCTGATCCCCGTAAACTTTGCCAAACGACCCCGGTCGAGCTGCTTCGCCTTTCCCAACGGCTAGTCTGCTTTCAGATTCCTCCAGTACATGGGATAGCCTGTGGATCTTACCATCCCGGAGGTGAGCAACATCCCCCCAAGTCACCCGTGCTAACGCCTAATCTCACAGATTATACCTGCGCCAGTTTACCGAGCATGACATCCCTGGTCACAGCATTTCATGCTCAGTCATGGAGTCAGCGTCATTATATGGGGAGGATGGTCCGGTTCGCAGTAAAAATGTTATATACATAGCGTTTAAAATCCGTAAAAATATCGGAGTTCGGATTTTTCGTGAACACGTTACGCATTCTGAATGGCGGAGAGAATTCCGTGGAGAGACACAGAACAGAGCATGCCCCAAGGTCGAATCAGGAAAGATACCCTATTTACATGCGCGCAGGTTGCTGAGCGCAGCGCGGCATCGGGGAAATCGTGAGTCATCCGCAGACAACGCCTTCGAATCCGGTACAATCGCGACCAACCCCATGCCTTCTGTACAACCGTTGCCCATGCCGCGTGGCGAAGCATGTGCGATCATCACCAACGTAGGCATTCAGTTGAAAGGTCGTCGCTATCGCGAATGCGCGCGCAACAGTTTGGCCCGAACGCCCCTGTTCCCCTATTACTGCCCTTGAGCGCGCGGGGCAGGTAGGTGAGGGTTAGCACAGCTTCTTGAAAACTTGTCTATTTGAGGCCATACCTGATTTTTTCTGATCAGTTAAGACGAAAAATCATTTGGCAAAACTGGCGGGGCGGATTGACTCGTCGAGGGGACGATGGCATACGCGGGATGAACATAGCTGGTCACGAGTCGTCGTCATGATGATGATGATGATCGCCCACAAGATTGCGCTCGACCCCAACGATGTTCAGGAGACGTACTGTCGCAAGGCTGCGGGGATCGCGCGGGTCGCCTACAATGGGGCTCTCGAAATGGCGAAGCAATATGACGCGTGGAACGTCGATCCGTTCTTGCCGCAACCCTCGGACGCCGCCCTGCGGCGTCAATTGAACACCATCAAAGAGGACCGGTTTTCGTGCATGCTAGAGGTTACCAAAAACGCGCCGCAGACGGAGGTGATCCCCTTAACGAAAGAATATAAGAATTTCTTCACCGGGCAGGCCGAGTATCCCACGCGGTAGAAGAAGGGCCGCCACGACAGCTTTACTCTGACCCACTCAAGGGGGCTTCAGGCTATTGGGACGTCTCGGGTCCACTGTCGCCCCTGCCTAGAGGAGCCAGCAGGCGTGCCACGAGTTCATGGTACGCATCGGTGTGCGAAAAACACCGCAGCTGAGAACTGCCGCCAGTATGATCAAAACCAGGGATAACTTAGACGCCGGCCATTATCCACTTTATGCGTTGGTCTCCCCCTTAGCAGCCAGGGTCAACTCGCGGAATCCATCCCGTGGTGGGGAAAACATATCAACCGCTACAGCCCCCTCCTCTCCCGCTTCAGCGGCGTGAGGCACGCTAGGCGGTATGGATACCACGTCGCCCACCTCGATCCATTGCGCATGACTGCCTATCGTAAAGTACAGTCGCCCGGAAATCACCAAGCTCATCTGCTCTTGCGGATGCTGATGCACCGGCGCCACAGCACCCGGCGCGAAGGTGACATAGCTGGCCATCAAGCCTTGTCCCCAAAATGGGCGCAACACAAGCCCGGGCGACGCCTCAAACCCGTCAAGGTCCGCCATGTGCTGAAACTTGGGTTCATACGCCGCGGTGCCGTCCCATTCCACTTGTTCTTTGAAGTAGTCGCGATTCACCATCGTTGGTCCCCCCTGTCTTAAAGATATGCCGCCATGCCGCCATCCACGTCAAGAATCACCCCGGTCAGATATGACGCCGCCTCAGACAGCAGGAAGAGTACGGCATGACTCGCTTCCTCGGACCGGCCAAAGCGCCGCAAAGGGACATCAAACCGCTCCACGGTCTCATCAAAGAAGTCTTGCGGACGTCCCTCCCACTGACCCGAGTGGACAAATCCAATGCTAACCGCGTTCACGCGAATGGACCGGGCGGCTACTGACTTGGCCAACGTTTTGGTAAACGAGGTGCAGGCGGCCCGATTGACGCTGGAGGCAAAGAATCGGGGATTCGGCTGCTTGCCGAAGATGGCGGAAAGATTCACGATGCGCCCGCCATCCCTCATGTTCTGCAGGACACGCCGGGTCATCCGCACCTGAGCCATCAGCTTGACGTCGATATCGCGCTGCCAGTCCTCGTCGGTCAACGTGTCAAATGAGCCGGGATAGGCTTTGCCAGCATTGTTGACCAGCATATCGATGCGTCCCCAATGGGAAACCACCTTTCCCACGAAGGCATCAATGCTCGTGGGTTCGGTTACATCCAAGAGCCCGGTCAGCAGTTGGTCATCCGCCGATGCAATCCCCGCCAGCTCTTCCGGATGCCGGCAGCCTGTTGCCACCCGGGCTCCTTCACTGAGCAACTCTTCTACCACCGCACGCCCGATGCCGCGCGACCCCCCAGTGACCAGTGCCACTTGACCCGCCAACCCCAGGTCCATTAGCGATCCTCCGCATAGACCGGGGTGAGCCAGTCTAGATAACGGGTGTCGGAGCCTCGCACCGCCTTGAAGTAGGCATCTTGCAACGCCGCCGTGATGGGTCCGGTAGTGCCGCTCCCGATGCTGCGATGGTCGATTTCCACTACGCCGGCTAACTGGACGCCGGTGCCGGAGAGAAACACTTCATCCGCCACGTAAAGCTCCGTACGGTCAATGGGGCGCTCGTCGACAGGGATCCCCTGATCAGTTGCCAGTTGGAAAACCGCCTGGCGGGTGATGCCCTCCAAGATATCGGCTGTTACCGGCGTTGTAATGACGCGGCCTCCACGCACCATGAACAGGTTCGAAGAACTGGCCTCCGCCACCTGGCCGTCCTGAGAGAGCATTATTGCCTCGTCATATCCATCGAGTGCTGCATCATCGTTGGCCAGTGCAGCGTTGATATAAGCTCCGGTCACCTTTGCCCGGGAAGGAATAATATTATCGGCGATCCTGACCCAATTGGAGACGGTCGCTTTGAGCCCCTCGGTTGCCACGTAGTCGCCCATCGGCACCGCAAAAATGGCCAGGTCATCATGCAATCCGGAGAGCGTCACCTTAATCACCGCTGCACCCTTGAACGCCAACGGCCGAATATAGACATCCTGGCGAAACTGGTTCGCTTTGAGCATCGCGCGCGTCCACTCAAGAAGCTCCTCTGCCGTGTATGGCACCTGGATCTTCAAAATCTTGGCGGAGCGCAAGAACCGGTCAAAATGCTCCAGACCTTTCAGAATGAAAAGTTCATTGTTGTCCCCGTTCCAATAGGCCCGGATTCCTTCAAAACAGCCCGTTCCATAGTTCAGTGCATGGGTTGCGATACTAACGTTGGCATCCTTAATCGGCATCAATTGTCCCCGAAAGAAGGCAATGCCGGAATCAACCTCTTGGCGGGCCGACGGACCCTGGGCCTGACTACTCCTCATCAAGCGACATCACCTTTCTCGCGGCTGCGATCATCTCCCGGTATCCGGTTCTGGGCGGGGCAAAAATATCCAACGCCAAACAAGGCTTATCGTACGTAATCGCGGCATGCGGCACATTGGGCGGCACGATGTAGACGTCGCCCTTGCCAATCATCTTGCGAACGCCATTCAGTTCAAATTCGTACTCACCTTCGAGCACTAACCCAATCTGTTCCTCGGGATGTGCATGCAACGACGCCACCGAATGCGGCTTCATATAGACAAATGACAACATCAAATTCGTGCCAAAAATCGGCTTCAGCCCGACCCCTTTGTCCACCAGATTGATCGGCAGTTGATCAATGTGAATGAACTGCGGCAGTTGGCCGTCCTCCACCTCGACAACCCGTGACTTGGGGCCTTGGAAATACCCGCCGGCCCCCTCTGCCTTGTCCCCCATGACTCTCTCCCCCCATGTCCTTGGATGTGGCCTCGTCTACTGCAACAGTTGGCTGATACGCTCACCGGCGTCACGCAATCGGGGAGCGACCTGAAACGCCCGTTCCCGTGAAAATCGCACCACCGGACCCGAAATCGATACCGCTCCGACGGCTGTTTGGCCGCGCCCTAAAACCGGTACCGCAATGCAAAAAACCCCCTCGAAAAACTCCTCTGCATCCAATGTAAAGCCGCGATGGCGTCCGACTTCCAACTCGGCCTTGAGCTCAATGGGATCGGTAATTGACCGCGTCGTGACCGGGGTCAACGTCAATCCATCAACCAGTTCGGGACGCAGCGACAATACCGCCTTGCCCATAGCGCTGCAATGTAGCGGCACCCGCGATCCGACCGACACCACAAATGACAACGGATGGTCGGATACGGCCCGCTCTACGAACTCCATTTCATCGTGAACCAGTATCGAGAAGTTAGTGGTCTCCCCCACCTCTTTAGACAGTTCCTGCAACAGGTGACGAATTGACTCCCGCGATGTTGTCATCCACAAGCCCTTGACGCCCAGTTGATAGGTGCCGTGCTGTGAGACAACGTACCCGTGTGCCTCCAGCACCGCCAGCAACCGGTGAAGCGTTGAGGGCGGCATCTTAGTCTTTTCGGCGATGACATGTAACGGTTCTTCGGGAACAGTCAAGAGATGGTCCAGGATCGCCAATCCCCGCTCCAACGCCTTAACGGATGGACGATGCTGCGATTCATGCGCGAGTGCCACTTAAGCCGCCTCCCTGCCTATTCCGTTCCGGAGTGGAATTGGCATTCCATTAAATTGATTCGCTCTGCGCCTCTAATTTCCTGCCATACCTGAGAAATTTCCCAAAAAAGCCTTGGAGGTTACAGCCGCATCGATAAAATAGAATCATGGTTTCAATTCACCCAAGAGGGGGAGCACCAGGTGTGTGAAATGTTGGCCATCGCGTCGCCGACGCCTGTCAATATCACGGAAGTATTGCAATGGAGCTGTCTTCTAGACGAATACGGAGTCGCCGGCTATGGTTGGGGTATCGTCTGGACGGACGGCAGCACGATTCACCGATACCGCTCGGTCGACGGAATCCGCCAGGATGGGACCGCTCCCCGCGCCTTGCAAAATCTGACCATGACCCGAGGGTATGTCCACCTTCGTCGGCCAAGCCTCATGACCACCATCGGTTATGTCAATGCGCAACCGTATATAACACCGGAGAATGACTGGGCTTTTGCCCATAATGGGTACCTTGAGCGTCACCAAGAGTTCCGTGCTCAATACCAGAACCGGTTGCAGGGTACCTCCGACAGTGAGGTAGGATTCCACTATTGGCTGGACCGGGTCACGGAGGGCAATAGTGTGACTCAAAGCCTCGCAGCGACGCACCAGGCACTGGGGGGCAAAGCCAACCTCATGGCCTTGCGGGCCAACGGCGAATTGGCCGTCTATGCCGGCAATGAGGAAAATCTAGTCTACCGCTTTCGTCTGGGAGCGGTACAACTGGCTTCCACCAGTCTGCACAGCCATGATCTCTTTCTGTTTGATACCGTCTTCCCGGGAGCCAACGACATTGAACGCCTCGCACCGGGGACCGCCATCTTCATGCCATAGCAGCATCCGCATCGCAAACAAGAAATAGGGGAGACTGAAATTCCGGCCTCCCCTTCCAGTCTTAGCCGACGGCGGCGTCGTCGTCGTCAAACACGCTTCGGCCGCGATAGGCAACACCGGAGCGAAAACCCCAGTAGTAGAACACCAGAGAGGCCACAATCAACACTACACTATCCCATGGCGACGGAATAATATTACGTCCGCCAAAGTTGCTGTTGCCGAGATACGACACCGCCATAATCACCAATTGATAAACCGGGAACCAGATGCCCTGAACAACATCATGCGCGGTGAGCGCAGTACGTCGCGCGTAAAAGAAGAGCAGCAACAGCCCCACGAATACCGATGGCATGAGAATGCGCACCGAGGCCCACCCTGACCAGAAAATCATCAAGGTGCTAACCACAAAGGCAAATGGTGCCAGCACGTGAACCCAGGGCAGGCGATATGGGCGCGGCTCATTAGGAAACTTAACCCGGAAAATCGCCAAGCTGAGAGGTCCCGGAGCATACGACAACAACAAGGCGCTGGCCACAAGCGGAAAGAGCGAGGAAAAGGACGGCAGCAACACAATGTACAACGTCGACACAACCAGGGTCAAAATAACCGATGGCAAGGGTATGCCGTTGGCGGTCATCCGAGTAAAGAGCGACGGCAAATAGCCGTCGTACCGCCCTAAAGTGTAACCAATGCGGCTAGCTCCGCCAAAGTAGATGTAGCCATCTTTAAATGACGCAATCAGCATGGTTAGCATAGCAATCAAGCCCACCATCGGAATCCCTAGTCCTCCCGCAACAGAGACAAAGGGGTAGGCCATAGAGCTGAGCTGGCCCCAATTCCCGGAATGGAGGCCCATGGCGCCCCAGTGGATGGCGCCGACATAGGACAAGCTTTCTACGAAGTAGACCACCATGGTAATGACCATAGTCAAAAATACGGCCTTCGGAATAGTCCGTCCCGGGTCCCTAACCTCTTCAGCGTAATCGATAGGTTGGCGAAATCCCCCGTAGCCATATATGGTGGCCGCAATCGCGAGAAAGAGACCGTTGGTTCCAGCCGGCATAAAGCCGTGGAAGTGGCTGAGGTTGGCTCCGTTGAAATGCCCGAACAGAGCGATGCTGACTACTATCAATCCGACAATGGTAAGCACCGTGAAGAAATTGTTGATTTGCCCCATATAGCGGATTTTCAGAGTGTTAATGACGAACACTGCCAAGAGCACCAGCACGGAGATCAGAATGCCGTCCACCGTGAGAATGCCGTTCTTGACGAGAGCCGGAAACCAATAGCTGAGGTACTCAGTAAAGGCCACCACAATGGAAGGCACCGCCAAGGCATATCCCACCAAGGATCCCCAGGCATTCATGGTGCCGACAATGGGCCCGCTGCTCTTAGCCGGGTAATAGGCGACGCCGCCTGCTCGAGGCCACATCGTTCCCAATTCGACGTACGACATCGCGACGGCCAGCATAAGCAAAAAGGCGATAATCCATGAAAGAATTCCGGAAGGTCCTGCCAATGCCAAGACAGAAATGGGGGTGAACCCAACTGCAGGTCCCAAGATAGCCCCGGTAGCCAAAAAAACGACTGTCCAAAAGCCCAGCTCCCGTTGATACCCCGGCCGCGATTTCGATAATGGCTTTGCTTCGGGCGTGCTCATCTGTCATCCTACTCCTCTCGAATTTTTATTTACGGCCCGTCACTCAAGGAAAAGTCGAATGCCAAGACCTCCCCCCCTTGCTTTGCCACCCACTGGGCAAAATCTTGATGCAGTGGGTGCGGATGGTAATGAGCTTCGGCCTCTTCCGACGCGAACTCCATGACCAACCCCCACTGGTATCCCCGGCTGCGCCCACTGACATCAAACCCCCAGTGCTGGGACTCAATGCCCCCAATCTCGGCTGGCCATCGCGCTAACAGCTGTCCAATCCAGGATACTTCGGCTTCAGTCAGGTTCCGCGGGAATTTTACCAGCACAACGTGCTGCATATGGCTCATGAGTCCACCCCCGGGTGAGTGGGTCCCAACCCCTGAGGCCATTGAAACTCGACTTTCAGTCCGCTACTGAACGCGTTGGTTCCGGAGAAAAAGTCGATGACGGCCACCATCTCCAACAGCTCCTCGTCGGTCATTCCCATCTGCCGCAGCGCGAATGAATGGCTGTCAATGCAGTAGCTACAGCGGTTCACCATGCTGACCGCGAGCGCAATCATTTCTTTGACCTTCGGTTCGAGCATACCTCCCATCATGATGGCCTTATACCGGTCCCAATTGGCCTTTAGGTATTCCGGTTTCTTCGCCATTACCCGCCAGATCAGCGGCACCTCGTCCCAACCTCGTGCTGCCTTCATCTCCTCGAATACTTTCTTGGCCAAGCCGGTTGCGTCCTTTTCGGCCATTCCCTCGATAAGTGCCATGTCTGCCTCCCCTCCGGACATCAAAAGAGTTCGCGATATTCCTGGATCTCCCAGTCGCTCACATGGTCGTCGTAACGCTTCAGCTCGTTCCTCTTAAGCGCTGTGTAACTCTGCACAAAGGGGGCGCCCAGCATTTCAACCAGCAGTTCATCCCGATTCAGAGCTTCCAAAGCCTCACCCAGCGACCGCGGCAATGGCACGGCATCAGTCACCGCATAAGCGTCTTGGTCAATGACCGGAGCGGGGCAATCCAACCGCCGGCGGATGCCATCCAACCCGGCCGCGTACATCGCTGCCATCATCAAATAGGGGTTCATGTCAGCGCCGGGCAGCCGGTTTTCTAAATGGGTTCCCTGTCCTCGGGCAGCTGGCACACGAATCATGCACATCCGGTTTTCCAAACCCCAAGTGGCATTGGAGGGGGCGAAGGTATATGGTCGCAGGCGTCGATAGGAATTCACTGTAGGATTAGCGAGTGCCGCAATCGCCTGGGCATGGTGCAACTGACCGGCAATGAAATGCTTGACGGTATCGCTTAAACCATCCGTCTGATCCTCGTCGTAAAACACATTTTGACCACTGTGTTTGTCATATAAGGAATGATGAAAGTGGCTGCCGCTGCCGCTGAGTCCCGTTAGCGGCTTAGTCATGAAGGTAGCCAACAACCCGCGCTGGCGCATCAATTCTTTGATAACCGCCTTAAAGGTAAACGCATTGTCGGCCTGCCCAATGCCCCACGCCGGGTTTATGGACACCTCAAACTGACCCGGTCCATATTCGGTGTTGGCCGCCTCCACATATACTCCGACCGCCTTCAGCCCGTCAACAATAGCGTAAAGAATTTCATCCACTTCACCCTGTTTAACCTCGGAGTAGCACTGTAGGCCAGTCCAGGTCGGCTGATATCCCGCGGCGTCGTATTGCTTAAAAATATAAAATTCCAGTTCCGCAGCCCCGTAGGCCTTGTACCCCTCGCGATCCAGCGCTTCTAAAACCCGCTGAAATACCGCACGAGGCGCGACGTCGACGCGCTTTCCATCAAGCGTGAATAGGTCTGCCAACACCCGTGCGCTCTTATGCGCCCACGGAATGGGTCGAAACGTGTCCGGGTCGATTTTCAGAAGCCAACTGCCGTAGCCTCCGGCAAATCCTGCTCCCGCATCCAGCACGAAGTTGGCTGCTGTGTCGACCGATAGCATTGCGGAGGGATATTGCACTCCGCCTTCCAGCACGCTCTCGCGAAAAAACTTCACCGGGATATTACGCGCCCGCGCCACGTTGGCGTTGTCGTTAAACACGACCCGCACAATTTCGATGTCATGCTCCTCGATGACGCGAAGAATTTCGTGAGAATCCAACACTACCCCTCCCAAAACATAATGGAATGACCATTCTGTTTTTGATATTCGGGGCATAATCGAATTTTTCCTGTCAGTTTAACCTGGCTTTTGCAGAAAATTTTCTCGTTTGGGGCCGCTGCCGATAACAACTCACGTACCATACAGCGCCTCAGCGTTGCGGAACGACACCGCTTCTGCCCAGTCCGCAGCGACGGAGGCTCTGACCTGATGAGCACCAACCACCCGAGACAAAAACTGATCCATGCCCTCCCTAAAGAATTGGCCCGCCAGGGCGTAACTTTCCGGGCGCGAATGGGAGTCGGAAGCAAACAGAACCCGTGATAGAGGAGCCAATTCCAGCAGTTCGTGCAAAATCCGCACGGCACCCGACGCCGCCAGCGGCAATGCCAACGACACGTCCGCGTACACCCCGCGGTAAACCGACGTCAGATAGCCGGCCTCACGCTGATAGGGATAGGTGTGCAGTAGCACCACCCGATGATCCTGTTGTGCGTACGTTTCGAGGTAGACGCGCAGCAGCAGCGGATTGCCCTGTAACAAGTCGGTGTCAGGATCGCCGTAACCGGTGTGAAACTGGAGCGGCAGCTGCTGCTGGATGAGGAGCGGGGTAGCCAGATGGACGAGATAGTTCAGCAATTCCGCCTGCTGCAATCGCTGCTGGCCAAGCTGGCGCATCTCCTCCCAGCGGCGGCTGGCGGTACCCTCGTCTACCGGCATGATGTGTAGCCCCGAACGGTACGCCACAATTGACTTGGCTCCACGATACCCGCTTTGGCGGGCTTGAGACACCTGCTGTATAAAAAGTGTCCTCCATTCCTCAAATGAGCCGCTTTGCCGAAAGCACCATTCTGCGGTGGTTTCGAGCCGCAAGATGGGGTACACAGATATTCCCAGCACTTCCTGCAGTTCTGTTAGCGACCACGCTTGCTCCGGGGTATAACCGGTATCAATGTAGAGGCGGCCGTACCCCGCGTTCTGAAATAATCGTCGGCAATAGGCCCGGTAATCTGCGGCTCGCAGGGCGCGGCGCAGCGGTTCCTCTTCAGGCTGGGTGCCAAGTTCTTGGGCTGCGACCGCCAGCGCCTCCTGGTACACGACCGTCTTCTTGATATCCCGCAGCGGGTAATCTAATGGTGCTTCTGTCAAACATCGCGCTAAGGCTTCCAGATTATCCCGCTCCTCCTCCCGCAGTAGCGCATGGCAATGGTGATCCCACAGCGGAACCGCGTCCATCCATCCCATCATGACACCCCCATCATTTAAAATTCGGACACGTGGTGCTTCACATCATAGGCGGCAGCATAGAGGCAAGGGCTCCGCCCACCCGCAAACCTCTTCACTATGAGGTAGGCTTGATGCAAAAGCGGGACCAGGGATCGCCTCGAGATATCGCCGACCGTCAACGCAATATCGAGCAGCTTGTCCCAGAGATTCCGGCAGGCCGCTCCGCGTGGTCGCGTCTCCGCTCCTCGCCGTTCCAGGAAATGCAGTCGACCAAAAGCGGCTCAACTGCGGAACAGTTCCGATGATCCGCCCGGCGGCCGGCAAGGCGCCGTTCGCCCGCTGGTAGGATTGACACCGGAACAAGTCAAGGCCGTTAGACAGCCAGTGCCGCATCATCCCGCCGCCATGTTACGAGGCCAAACGAGAGGAATCCTCAAGGGCTTGGTCCACATGGAGGAGAGTCGGCAGCGCCTTAGCAATCCGACTCCGCTCAAGGACCATTCAACCACGAGTCCGAACGCAGTCGGCGAAACGTCTAGTACGCGATGGCATTCATGTTTATCGCAGCAAGAAACAACGTGTGCTGAACAATCGGCCGGCCTTGGTCCACTAACAAACCGGCGCCTGAACTCGCAACCAACCGTTGTGGCAGAATAAGGGTGGAAAAGCCAAAGCGTCACAAATCCAACACTACTCACGCTCAAACTGCCCGACTACCAGAATTGCAGGGCGGTGAACTTCTGATCGACCTTCGCATCGAGCCCAGCATCTCCTGCCGCACGCTGCCAATCTCTTGCGGCACGTCGGCCATTCCCGCCCGCAAGACCACGCCCATGTCTTCCTGGTCGCGGCGTACGGCATCAATTTTGTCATCCAGCCGATTGATCGCCTGCAAGAGGTAAAATCCCCCAATGATTAGGAAATCCTGCGTAGTGGGCGGCATCGGCGGCTGGTCCGGCGTGGAACGATCTCCTCCATTGCCGAACTCCTCACGTCATCAGTATACCACCCGTCTGATAGCGGAAAAGCGTCGGCGTTCATTGGGGAAGACCGTGAGCTCTGTGTTGTCGCGGGTGCGCGGAACAGTTTTGATCGGAGCGTCTTGGGTGTATCCGGTTCTGATGGACTTATCCAAGTTTGATCATCGTTAGGCAATTGATCAACCTGTCGCCACCTTCCTGTCTCATCGCGTCACGGCTTCTTAGGGTCTCCACGACCGGTCGTCCACCGGAGGGCGCTCGCCAGGCTGTCACCGAGCAGGTCTACCGTGAGGCAGACACGGATGGGCAGCCGCCCACCGAACTCTCGGCGACTGTGCGGGGACCCGACATCTCCTCCCAACCTCTTAGCCTCGGTTATTAGCCAGGTGCCAGTGCTCATGTCGATTCGCATTCTACAGATACGAACTCAACCCCGACTTACCCGGCTGACTATAACTTCGCTTTTTAGAGTTGCCAAAATCAAGGAGCGGCGGCAAGATAAAATCAGAAAACCTTATGCGGGGGATGCGTTTTCTCACAGGGAAGAACAAAAAGACACCCAGCAGGACGGCGCACTTGTCAGAAGGGCCGGACCGGTCAGGGGTTTTTAGCTAAAGCCCCGCGGCTCAGGGACTTTACCACCAAAGGCTGTAGGAGCCCGAAACGTACTTACGAACTGCCAAAAAGGGAAAAGGGGAAGGGCTGGAACCCATCTTCAAAGGCACAAATCGAGATGACCAAAAAGATACGGGTGTGGCTCTTTTAGAGGGGGACGGGTTTTATTTTGAAGGTCATAGAAACAGCAGCAAATCTCGGAAATCCCGTGCATGGTATAGATTGCCGCATGACATCGCCTGTCAACCCGCGATACCACGACATAAGCGTCAATTCAGTCCGCGGGCCCTCTGGTCGAAGACGTCATCCCTCATCATTCATTCGGGGTTTCGAGGAAGATTTGGGGATTGCCCTTTAGGCCACCTCGAAGGAGTGGACGCGGTCCGACGCCGGAACGCATTCAGACACCACCCGGCCTGTAGATTTCACGGTCGGGCCCCTCATTCTACTGCTTGTGTCTGGCTCTACGCTTCTTGGATTTAGAGCCATATTGGCGCACTATTGTTCTGTTTTATGTCCCTCTAGAAGAACCACACCCAAAAGATACTGGCAAAAAGCTGGTCTCGGTATGAAGTTCAAATTCTTACAGGAGAAAGGAGGCCATGCGTGAACGGTATGAATCAGGACAAGCCCGACGTGCTCCTTCCTCCCCCGGTACTGTATGGTCTTTGTCTTGCTTTGGGATTTCTTCTTAAAGCCCTCATCAACCCGCCACTGATGATGATATGGAAGGTTTGGCCCATAGGCGCCGCGCTATTAGCGGCCAGTATTGGCCTGGCCCTCTGGGCAGTGCTGACCTTTACCGCACACGGCACCTCCGTGGATCCGTCCCACCCCGTCACCGCGCTGGTGCAAACCGGTCCTTATCGTTTTTCCCGCAATCCCATCTATGTGGCCCTGACTATCGCGGTAGTAGGGGTTGCCATCATCAACCAGAATATCTGGCTCATCCCGCTCCTGGTTCTCGTCCACATCGTGCTCCATTACGGGGTGATCCGGCGCGAAGAACGATACCTAACCAATAAATTTGGTGCAGCCTATTGCGATTATCAGCAGCGGGTGCGGCGCTGGCTGTAGCCTTACGGCACTCTGGCACAAAAGTTGGAAGTGGGATAGACTGGAACGACAAAAATCATCAGCGGAACTCCTCCAGCGTCCGCCGAGTCAGGAAGGGTGTAGAAAATGACACGCTATGTGATAGAATTTCGTGCCGACCCGGGTAAGAGTAACGACGCCATGCGCCTTTTCCGCCACATGAAGGACTATTTTAAAGACGCCCATCAGAAGACGCTTGATGTGTTCTATCAGACCTTCGGAACGCCAGGCACCTTTCGCGGAGTCATGGATTTTGAGAGTATGGGTCAGTTGGAGGAATTGGCCATGGCCATTCGACGCGATCCTGCATATCAAAAGATTGCCGACGAGGCACGCACTATCTTTACCTCCGATTCCTTTAGCACGACCGTGTACAACGAGGTCTAAAAGTCGCTTTGGGGTGTGGTTGGAAAGCTAATGCCCACGGATCGAGCTTCCGCCCCCTCTTGCCCAAACTCAACTCACCCCGGTGCGAGCCAGCCGCCCGGACGCGGGCGCTCGCCGCCAGGGGTGGGCGAATGCGCTCTCCCAAACCCTCTCGGGCAGAGGTGGGTTTCTCATCCCCGGAGTTCCTCGTCATCGGACGCGCCCCCTACGCTGGGTCCGCTTCCCAACCGTTGCGCCGACTTTGATGGCACGCGACTGTCACACCGGGATTCCAGCCACACACGCGTGCGCGACCACACCCGGCCAGCCCGCTCACGCGTTCATGCCGCGCTTCAACTGACATCGCAGAATACGTTGATACCGTAAAGATTCACCGCCCACGGATTAACCCATTTGGCCCTCTTAGCGGTTGTCTATATAGACAGACAATGGGCGACAGTGCCAAACCGAAAGCGGTGCGGTCGTGATGCGGAACGCCTACCACCGGCAACGGACGGCCGCTGCCCACCATCATTCCGCATCCAGCCGCCAATCCCACCAAGTCAATTGGTCACCCGCGACCGCTGGCGGCTCGATGACGTCGGCCATGTCCAATGCGACGCTCCAGGAATTAAATAAATTAGCGGGGTATAGAGACGTGACCGGCGTGTCGGCGTCGGGCTGGGCGTCTCCAACCCATTCGGCCCAGGCATGCCAAAAATGCGGCGAACCGGGAATGTCTGCGGGAGGGATGAGGGTCCGCAGCACACGATCAAGAGCCAGTGCCGGCGACAGGCCGGCTAAACTCGGCCAATTCTCGACTATGGGCGTCACCGCCCATACCCAAAGTGCGGCACTGGGACGCAATACATGATGCAAGCAGATCTCAAATTCGGCAGAGATCGTGCTTGCCTTTGTTTGGGCCAACACGACCGCTAGTCCCCAAGGATCCCACGTGGGTCCCCCCTGGCGATGCCATAGTGCTTGAACTTCGGGCCAGTGATGGCGGGCAAGAATATCCCCCAGCCCACGGTGCCAGCCGGTGACCGCCCGCACCGCTTCCCAGGTTCCGTGATGCCGCCACGCTCGGGCCAGTTGGGGCTCGGCCACTGCCAGTGCCAACAAGTCGCGCCATGCAGCGGCAGTATGACGAGGAATCGGTATGCCATCGGCTATAGCCTGGTATACAGCGTCTGAAACCTCCCACATAGCTTCTCCCACTTTCTGCTTTCCCTCATCCTAATCCCCTACAAGGCAGCGTGCCAAGTACAATTAGGCCTGTCCTCGCACGTAGTAAAGGCCGTCACACCAACAACGCACTTGGGCTGAGCCCCTCCAGCAAAGCAGCGCCCGGTGACTCATGAGGGGGGCCTCCTTTCAGGATGAATCCAATCCTTTGGCAACAGCAGCACTTCACTAGGATGGAGCACGTTGACAAAGCTCAGCCCTTACCAACCTAATCTTTACGGAAATCATTTGGGTGTGGCTCTTCTGGAGGGAAGGTTAATCGAACAGAGGTTTGCAAAATGAAGCGTTGGCCCCATGAAAAGACTGAGGATTCTGGGCCTCCGAACCCATCGTTTCAGGGGTATCCACGGGTTCCGATCATTACCATCACGAGAAAAGACGTCAGTGGAGAAGCCATGGAATGTCCGTGGTTGGTACCGTGG
>JAKACZ010000010.1 GCA_021820965.1 Bacillota bacterium
TTTTCCACAACCTGGGTGGTTCCATGACAAGCGGAATCCACGATTTTCATGGTCTTGTCATTCTAAACCCGCCACCCCACGCCGTCATTGGAGAGTTCTACTATCGCTGGAAAAGAAGCGCTATAACGGAGGATAGGCCGCTTCGGTTTGTCACACACGCGTTCCGTGGCAGGGCACCCCGTCTGGAATTGCGCGACGGATGTCTTCGCAGCTCTCGGGCAGCGAAATATGCCGCACCTAGTTCTTTCAACCCAGCCGCAATCGGGAGGTCTGATGCCGTGATCCCCAGGTGTCACGGGAATCCGTCGCCTGAACAACCCGCAGGCTTTCACGAATTAAAGTATACAGGCACTCGAATGTTGCTGGCCTAAACACGCTTTGCCAACGACTTGGGGACTACCCATTGAGCCTTTCGAAGCACTCGACCAAAAACTGCATCATCGGGGTCCCGTCTTTGGATGTGTAGAATCCCACCATCGTTGCGTGAAAACGCTGAGCGCTAGCGGCGGGAATGCTGATGGCGTCAATACCGTGAGACATGAGCAGGCCGTTCATCATAAGCCGTGAGGTGCGTTTGTTGCCGTCAAAGAAGAACTGGTGCAGCGCGCCAAACAAGAAGAATGCCAGACCCTGTTCAAACGGCGCAAGCTCGCCCAACGCCCGGAGACCCTGATCGAAAACCCGATTAAGCCCTGGTGCCCCCGGCGTGGTGGCCAAGGGTGTGTAAAAGCCGGAAGGTCCAAGGGCAACGCGCGGCGCGTATGAATGCTCTGACCCTTCACCGCGGAAATGGCCCCACTCAAGGGCCTCGTTACGCGACACAATGGCATTAAGGCGGCAAAAGGTCTCTTTAGTGAGCAAAAACGTGCCTTGCTTCACCAAACTCAAAAGGTGTTGGGAACTCTCGGCGAGGTTCAGTATCTGCTGTTCGTCTGAGATTCGGTGCCCGCCCACCGTGATACCATCGAGAAGAGTTTTCACCTCGGGAAAGGTGAAGGGATTGCCCTCCAACACGCCCGCGTCCCAGACAAATTGCGGAAGCATTTGATGAAAGCGGAAACAAACGAGGTCCACCGAATGGGTCGATATGTTGGTAGGAATTGCGCTTCGATCCCAGGAAAACCCGAGCGGCGAAAACACGTCCATGAGTGACCACACCTTTATGCATGATACGCCCAGTATAGAATTCGCACAACAAGGGGGCAATCGCATTGGTGACTGTTTCCCAAGCCAAGGTTACGGATTTTGTCAAAGTCTTCATCCCGTTTTTCCGGGCAGGAAATCTCAATGGTTCGGCGAAGCATTTCCAAAGACACACTGAGCGCAAATCGCGCACGGCAGGAGTGGTAGGCCCGTCAATGACCTCCACCTGAGCCTATGGCCCGAGGTGGGGGCTTGTGAAGAGACTCTCACAATGTAAGCATTGTACTATTACCGTTTTTATGGGCGCTTCGGGACTAACGCCACGGAATGTTTCCCAAGTTCCACGAACGAGGGGGCGTGAGTATCCGCGTCAGGGGCGGTGTTCAACCGCCCGATACAGCCCGAAGTCGCAAGGTCGCTGGGACGTGGCCCGACGGGCCACACACACTCCATGATGGAGGAGGACTATCCTGATGCGTATTGCTGTCATCTCAATACACGGAAAACCCCTGAGTCCGACGACGCCCGCCAAAGCACGCAAGCTCATTAAGAGCGGCGGGGCCGTCTCCCGGCGAGATAAGCTCGGAACGTTTTACATTCAGCTGACCACGCCGACGGGCGAAACGATTCCCCACGAAACCGTGGTCGGCATCGATCCCGGGAAACTATACTCCGGCGTGGGAGTGCAAACGCCCCGGGCCACCCTGTGGATGGGACACTTGGTCTTGCCGTTTTCTATGGTCAAAAAGGCGATGGAGAGTCGACGGCGATTGCGCCGCTTTCGCCGGTATCGCCAGACGCGCAGGCGTCCGATCCGGTTTCGGCACCGAACCGGGCATAAGATTCCGCCGAGTATCAAAGCCAATCGCGAGCTCGAGTGGCGCGTGCTGCACGAACTCGCCCGGATTTATCCGATCACGCACGTCGTCTCCGAAGTGGTGAAGGCCCGCGGCGCCAAGTCGTTCAGCCCCGTCATGGTAGGTCAGCAGTACAGATGGACCGTATCGCCCAAAAATGGCCTCTGGAACCCCGACTCGGCTGGGACCGCCCGGCTTCGGTTGGCGTTAGGTTTGCAGAAGACCCCAAAAAAGCCGAGCGGTCCTCCGCGACTCATGTTGTCGATGGCATCGCCTTGGCCGCGAATCATATTCTGCATTACGCCCGGCACGAGACCGCCGCTGCACACGGCCAACGCTGGGAAGGCACCTGCGACATCACCGAGGCGCCGTTTGCTATCATTCAGCATCCGCTGTGGTATCGACGCGCTTTGCATGATCAAAACCCTGTCAAAGGCGGGCGGCGCAAGCGGTGCGGGGGCACGACCACCCTGTGGGGTTTTCGCAAGGGCGACTTCGTGGAAGCGACCAAAGCCGGTTGGGGCTATGTCTCGGCTATACAGCAACGGCCAAACAAAAGAATATCGCTGTGACCGACGCCCAATGACATCGCCTCGGGCAATTTCTGGTCTTAAACCTCCGTCTCTTGCGGCGGTCGACACGGCTGTTGGTCGAGGCCATGCCGTCCGCGCCCTGCTTACCTCGGCAATAACGGCATTCCTCCCCCCTTCGCGGATCTTCGCTCGCCACTGGCCTCACGGCTCAGTGGGGGAATCCTGCCGAGTTTTTGTTTAACCCAGGACGAGGGCGTTGCCGTGAGATGCGCGACAACGGAGAGATGGCGGGCACCGTGCGGGACCGTAGACTAAAAGAGCAGGCGTAATGCCTAAGGAGCGGGATAAACGGGTAATGGGTACCAGTACGGTGTTTAAAAGCCTCTAAGGAAGGCTTGGCCGGTGAGGAGAGGCATGCCATCCTTCTCTCCCGTGGTACGATTGTTGCCAATACACAAGCTCACACGAAAGAGGGGGCTACAGTATCATGAAGGCAGTCATTGTCAGAGATTTAGGCGAACCCGATGTGTTGTCATGGGAAGACCGGCCCGTTCCGGAACCCGGCAGGGGAGAGGTGCTTGTTCGGGTCACGGCCACTAGTGTCAACTTTGCGGATATCAAGGCACGCCGGGGGCAGTATCACGGCGCCGGAAAACCGCCGTTTATTCCTGGCCTAGACGCAGCTGGCATCATCGAAAAGATGGGACCCGGCGTAGAGAGCTTAACTACGGGGATGCGAGTGGCAGTGTTTCCCAAGGGAGGCTCCTATGCCGAATACGTGGTAGCGGATCAGATGCTGGTTTACCCGCTGCCTGACGCGATTTCCTGGGAGGCGGCCGCCGCTTTGCCCACCGTCGGTTTTACCGCCTACACGCTGTTGACCCAGGTTGGGCAGCTGACCCCCGGCGAATCTATTCTTATTCATGCGGCAGCCGGCGGCGTGGGCACGACCGCCGTGCAGCTAGCCCGCCTGCTGGGTGCGAACCGCGTCATCGGGACCGTCAGCCGCCCAGACAAGCGCGCTGCCGTTGAGGCTATGGGAGCCGAGGTGATTGAATATGGCGACGGCCACTTTTCCGATGCAGTCAATGATATGACCAACGGCCGTGGCGTGGATGTGGTGTTGGACTCTATCGGCGGATCCGTATCGGAGGAAAGCCTCCACTGCCTAGCCCATTTCGGGCGGCTCGTCCATTTTGGAAGTGCCAGTGGACAGCCCGGTCATATTCGCGTTAGCGACCTGCATGCCAGCTGCCGCTCGGCGCGGGGCTATAGTCTGGGAACAGCTCGCGTGGAACGGCCGCAATCCATCGCCCCCACGGCACGGGCGGTATTAGAGCTAGCGGCAGAAAAAAGGCTGGTCATGCAGATCGGGCGCCACTATCCGCTGGCCGAAGCCGCCGAAGCCCATCGCTGGATGGAGAGTCGGGACAGCATCGGCAAGATAATATTGGACGTCAACAATCCCGGCCTAAAGGTCGGAGCACCACCGGTCAATCGCTGACAGTAGCTTGCAGAAGGAAGGTCAACAGCTCCCACCTGAGCCTGTGGCCCGAGGTGGGGGTTTGTGAGAAGACTCTCACAACGTAAGCATTGTGCTAGACCGTTTTCATCGGCGCTTCGGGACTAACCCCAGGGAATGTTTCCCAAGTTCCACAAATGAAGGGGGCGCGAGTATCCGCGTCAGGGGCACAAGCAACACTTTGGCTTCCAAACGGGTGATCGTGTAAGCTGTCTCGTGCCTCGCGGGAAGTCCACCGGCACCTGGACCGGCCGCATGACGGTCCGGGTCACGGGACGCTCCGACATCGCTATCAAAGGTCACAAAGTGGCCCAGGGGACTTCGTACAAATACGGCCGTGTTCTTAAACGCGGGGACGGCTGGAAGTACACCCAACGGCGCATCAGCGCCTAAAAAGGAGAGCACGGCGCTCCTTCCCTTGCGGTCGCTCACTCCCGAAAGGGAGGGATGACCGTTCGTCTCCGTAAGGGGAACGGTCCCTGGCCTTAACCATGAGGTCTCCGCGCCGCGAAATTCAGATGAAACACGTGGCGCGAACGGCTTTTGCGCCAGGTCTACACCGACAGCTTAAGATTTCCGTCGGCCAGTCCGTCAGCGAGATGACCGAAATCAATCGCGACTTTTCCACGGTCGCGAAGGCGCGGGCAAATGATGCAGGCAGGGATGCCGGCAGCTACCAACGCCACATCAAAATCATACTGGTCGGCTTCTTGTAGAGCCGATGTAATGGATGACATGCCTTCCACGGTAATGTGGCCAGCCACGGTGGTAAAGCCGCTATTCTCAAGGACCGTCTGTAGTTTTGCTGATCGGTTGCCGATTAGCAAAACTTTATTATTTCGCAAAATCCGCTGGTAGAGATCGGTGTGTTCATAAATCGCGTAGTTGACGACCGAGGAGGTGAGCGGCGATTGTTCGATGGGCCAGCTGTAGTGCGACGCCAGTCGAAGGAAAAGGGCGCCATAGGTCATGAATCGAGAGGTGGGAACGCCGACCAAATCTGCGCGGCTAAACGCCTCAGCCAATCGATCGCGTGCATCTAAATCCGGGATGGTTACCCCCGATAGTTGAAGCCAGGGTGCCACAGTCTGCACCTCTTGGACCGTGAGAACCGTATCCTGAGCCAATGTTAGGAGTTCTCCGTCACCAAACCGAATGAGTGCATATCCGTTGTCCGACAGCAGCGCTTGGTCGATACGGGAAACGACTTCATCCGTCTGCAATAGTGCAATTCTACGCGCCTCCAACTGCCGGAGCCCTTCCCTAATGACGGTTGGCAAATCGGCATTGAGGATGGAATAGCCTAACTGATGCTGGAGAATCTCTTCCCCTCCCTTAAATAACCCATAGGCGGCCGCGGTTTCAACGGGATTTTGCGAATCGAAGCCGCCTCTGGCGATCCGTCTCCAATCATCCTCCGATAGAGTCATTCCTTAATGGGCCCCCTTCGCATCGAGATAGCTTTGCTTCAGAAAACGAATGGTCCGATTGACCGGGTCTTCGGGTACGGTGGCGATGGTGGCGAAGCTCATCACGAAACGGAGGAAGTCCGTCGGTGGAACATCGTGCGTGAGGAGTTGAATTCCTGAAGCCGGTGTGTCGTACATACGCACGATCTCCCTTACCGACCGGCTGACCTCATCCGGATCGAAGTACAGGGATGGAATATATAATGAGACATGATGGGCAATGTTCCGACTCATTAAATCGGCCAGTGTTTCGCGCCAGCCAGACAATGTATAGGTCCAGTCCGCAACGAGAAGTGTCTGGTTGTGGCTGGGTTCCGGTGCTTTTTCCAATGCGGCGGGGGGCGTGAAGTCCTCAATCGTAAGCGGGATGTAGTGCCATTGACGGGAATATGGCGGTCTCATTTTGCCCACCTTGCGAAGAAACTTGGCGCCGTTGATACCGTAGATGTGCTCGTGTTCCCGCAGTTGGTGGTAGGTCACGGATCCGATGTGGTGGACGAACGAACCGCCAATGACGGCATTTCGGTAGCCCGCAAGTTGCGAGCGCAAGCTCCAGTCGTTGTCTTCCAGTGATCCCAGGCCAAACCAGAAATCAAGCCCGCCAATGCGGTCGAGAAGGTCGCGTCGGAAGAGGACGCACGAGGTGATGACGCGTGGGACGATAGTGGTGCGTCCCTTAGTTTTCTCCATAAATTGACGTGCGAATTGGGGCATTTCCGCCAGATCTGAATAAATCGGACCGGGCCCTTGTTCAGGAATTGAGGTGTAGGTTAAATAAGGCACCGCCAGGCCCAAAGACCGATCCCGTACAAGGGCTTCCAACATCGCATCCAGCCATCCATAGGGAAACACCAAATCATTATTGAGGAACGCAATAATGTCGCCCTGGCACCGGCCGATACCGATATTCATACCGATGGGAATGCCCATATTTTCCGGTAATCGTACGTACAAGCCCGATATCGGCGGGCGAGAAACGGACGCGACGGTCTCGGGCCCGAGCACGGCCGTCTCGTCGGTCGAGCCGTTGTCTACGAGCAGAAGTTCGATATCATGCCGTCGGGTTTGGGAAGTCAATGAGGACATCAGAGACAGAACGGCATGGTGTGTGACAGACCAATTGTTGTAACACAACATCACCAAGCTAATCTTCACGGTCTTTCCTCCTCGGGCGATGCCGATCAATGGAAAAGTGCGCCAACCACTAGCCGCCAATCAGCCAGCGCCACGCCAAATACAAGGCACGGCGGATTTGTCGCCCGGCGCTTGCACGCGGAGGTGACTTAGCGGGTTGCAGCGGCGACGTCACAGCACTCTCAGGGGCATCGCTATGTTCTCCGGCTGCAACCGTCGGAGTGGTACGAAGCCAATCGAGGGCTTCCAAGTGATCGCCGACAATGAGCTCTGCCATGAGGTCGTGCCCGCTGTCCACGCCGTGCCAACCGTGTATTTTGTTGGTGGTTACGACATCGACGATGTGCGCCTTGGTTATGTGCGCATTGGCCGTAACCAGCTTTGCGTAGGCTTTTGGCGGCACCGACAAATCGTCCGGTGTAATATAGCGAAACGCCGTGCGGCTTAATGCATGCGGCACCGCGGTAAGCGATGCCGTTTCAAGATGGCGGCGGCCGAGACAGACATTCAGCCAGATTTTCTGCACGGAAACAGGGTCCCATGGATACTTGCTGACAATGGTGTCAATATCGTTCAGCGCAACATCAAATCCGGATTCGATGGCTCGAACGAAGGGCTCGAGTTCGGTCCACGGTATGACGATGTCCGCATCGACAAAGAGCAGCACGCTGCCGGTGGCCAAGAAGGCGCCGATCGAGCGACCGACGTCATGCCCCAGCCGCTCCGAAAACTCCACCAGCCGATGGTGGCGCTCCGCTACGATGTGGGCCGTTTCATCGCGACTCCCGTTGACTACGACAATGATCTCGCGGGGGCGCAATTGCTCCACTTCCTGTAGTACGGAGGCCATGGTAGCGGCTTCGCTCGACGCAGGGATGATGACACTGAGGTCCCGTGAATTCAACGGTGATGCATTCATTCCCGTCATCATTGGCGAAGGGCTTTCATCGACGCCTTCCACTCTTGGCGTCGCCTGTAAAAATCGGTAAATCCGCCACGTGTGCCTCTTTGTCGCAATAACTCATGTATGGCCTCCCTATGGCTTTGTATCAGCATATCGTCATCTTGCACCGGGTCGTTAGATTGATCCGCCCGATAAAAGGTGTCCGCCCGCATTCCTGCAAGAATGCATTTGGCGAAGAACTTCGGGGGCATGCGCAGTTCATCAATATCGACAACGTTAAACGCGTCGCGAAGGATTCCGTGAGGAAATCGCAGAAGCGAGGCGGCGGCCAAATGAGGGTGACGTAACATGGCGTTGAGCGATAAGGCAGCGAGGTCGGCCGTGTTATCAACTTCCCGACCGTTAGGACGGTGCAATCGTAAAGCCAGGCAGAGGGTTCCGGTCAGCATGGCGGTGATATTTGGGATCTCCCAAGGGGTAAATAGATTCAGCGTATCGGAGTACAAAAGGCACCGGCCCGTTGCGTATTTCGTGCCGATCAAGCGGTCCGCCTCGCGTTCATGGTCCAACATATTTCTCGGATAGTCCAGGCGCAGGATGGTCGGCGATATTGGTGTGGACAAAACGGACCGAACCGCGGCCGGCGTCACATAGATAACCTCCGTATTCTCGGTTGGCGCCAGGGTTGCCAACGATTCATTCATGGGGTCGTTGGCTAACCGGTTCAGTAAGATGATGGAAATCTCAGTCATATACCCTCCTATGAGATTGGTCGCACAAACATCTTGCGGTAACCACGCTCCGAACCCGGGACCGGCGGTGCCTACCAACGTCACCGACGTCTGGGCAATTGGGGCAGGTGTCTTTTGTGATTCAGACCGGCCGATGCGGTGCGCTCCCGGGTCCAGCCATCGGCCGCGTCATCTGCTTGTTTTCATCCCCGGCGAGGTCGCGGTTCACACTACGCTCCGTGGGTCAAATCCAAAAATCGCGGAACCAGCCGATAGATATGGTCCACGTCCACCGACGAATGTGCAGTCACCAGCACCGCCAAGTCGACTCCTTGCAGCAAGCGCTTTGAAAGGTCAACCGATCGCAATCTGTTGCCGGAAACGTCGATAGTGCTGACGTAGGGGTCATGGTACATCACCCGTGCGCCCGCTTTTTGCAACCGCTCGATGACAAGTAATGCAGGCGCATTGCGCACGTCTGCCACGTCCGGCTTATAAGCAACACCGATAATGAGTACGAGGGCTTGAGAGATGGGGCGGCCTGCTTGATTCAAAATCTCCTTGATTTGGTCCACTTCATACAGCGGCTGCCAATCGTTTGTGTCCAACGCGTGTTCCAACAAGTATAACGGGGAATGGACGACTCGCGCACGCCAAGCCAGGTAACGGGGATCGACGGGGATGCATTCGCCGCCTACACCGGGGCCGGGCCAAAAGGGCATGTAGCCAAAGGGTTTAGTAGCGGCGGCCCGTATCACCTCATCGACGTCCAGACCCGTTTCCTGACAAAAGCGCAGGAGCTCGTTTACCCAGGCAATGTTAATATTGCGGAACGAGTTTTCCAGCAATTTGGCGGTTTCCGCGACTTCCGGCGACGACACCGGGTAGCAGTCCGAAACAATTTGCTGATACAGGGCCACAATGTGGCGGGTACACTCGGGTGTCATACCACCGACAATGCGTGGTGTGTTATCGAGCCGATAGGCTTTGTTGCCTGGGTCAATGCGCTCGGGCACGAAACCTAAAAAGAAGTCAACGCCGACTTTACCGAGTCGGCTTTCCAGGAGAGGCAAAAGAATTTCGCGGGTTGTGCCGGGGTAGCTGGTGCTTTCCAAAATAACAGTAACCCCTGGATGCGCGTGTTCCGCCACCGTACTTGCGGCCGCTTGAAGCGCCGACAAATCGGGAATGCCGCCAGGCGCGAGAGGGGTCGGCACGCAAATGATTAGCGCTGCGCAACCTTGCAAGTGCTGCGCATTGGTTGTGGGTACAAACCAGCCGGAGTTTAAGGCGGTGGTGAGGTCATCCGCGGTTGCGGTGACGACCTCGGGGATTCCCTGGCAGAGAGCCGCAATATGGGTTTGACTGATGTCATAGCCTACTACGTGAAACCCGTGCGTCGCATAGGCCAAAGCCACCGGCAATCCCACATAACCCAACCCAACGACGCCAATCCTTTCGTCCAGATTCTGCCGACTGTCAACTGTCGTGTCTGCCCAACTCATCAAGGTAACCTCCGATCCTGATTATCAAAGACGCATTAAGAGGGCTCAGAGCGAAGAGAGCGGTTTCTTTCCTCGAGTAATCTCCGGCGGCAAGTACGGCGGATTCCACGATGTATAATTGAGGGTCACCTCGGTTGGAATTACTATCTGGGTTGCGCCACGACAGTTCCCTCAACGTGCGAAGTCGGGGAAAGCCAAGGTCATGGGACCAAGACAAAGTAGTATTGGGTCACGCATGTCGATGGCCCCAGTTGCTTGCCAATGCGGCTGGGTCGCGCCAAACGGGAGCGGTATCAGAACACCGAAAATGGCGGTTCTTTATCACTGACCGGAGTCTATCGGTCGAAGACATGCTGGCGGACAAACGCCTGTCGAAGGCGCGTTTCGGGCCCTCGGCTGAACCGCGTGTACCCCGCCGGAAATTGGACGGATAGCCACAGCGGGTGTCTGGGTTGATGTGCATGCTGGCGCTATCGGTTGGGTACTGTTGGGGAGGCACCGCGGTGGACGCGGTCGCTGTGATGAGTCTCGCGCTACGCAAAGATAAGTTGGAAGATATTTGAGAAATTGCCCTGGAAATGAGCCAGATGGCCCTCGCACAATCTTCGGGGCAGGATAAGTTCTGTAAGCGTTTTAGGTCGTTCGGGCGAAACCACAGTGATTAGAGGTGGAAGAAGATTTGTAGCTCTTCGGTACGACGGTCCCAGACAAAGTGGTCGAGAATCCATGACAGAGCCGTGCGGCGCTCTTCAGTGCCTAACGCGTTATTCAGTAAAAAGGTATGAACCTGTTTGGCTTGTTCGGTGACAGATTGCAAAGACACCTGCTGGCTCGAGAGGATGGCTTCGAGTTGCTGAATCGTCGTTTCCAGCATGTGTTTTTCTTCGAGCACTCGCTGTTTGGCTTCTTTGAACTCCTCTATATCTATCACTTCCTCTTCCAACAGCTTCATTTGAGTGAGAAGCTTCTTAGGGATCCGATCCAATTTTCGTCGCGCCGCATTTAACCGTGAAGCCGTGACCTGCCGTTCTTTTAATACAATCTGGTTAGGGGCGAGGTCAAAGCGGCCTTGCGTCAACTCCCCAATCTTGCATGCAATCATCCGCTCCAATTCACCCATCTTAATCGCATTTCGAATGCCCTTGCAGGTGTGGTTGTAATAGCCCATACAGCAGATCCAGTCGGTATACGGCAAATCGGTATTGGCCGGTCCCTGCGCGTTCTTTTGCCAACGATTGAAAGAGCGATACCTGGCCATGCCTGATCCGCAGATGGCACATTTGCCAAACCCCTTGAGGAGGTAATCCCCATAGGTGTTTTTTTTGCGCCGGCGATATTGGAACATATCTTGTGCGCGGTCAAACAACTCCCGGGAGACGATGGCCTCGTGAGCGTTCGGAACGACAAACTTTTCCCCGTCGTGCGACCAGTGGAACTCGCCCAGGTAGGTGCGATTGGTTAAAATGATGCGAATTGATTGTTGTGACCATTTAGGCTTCAGGGCAAACGCGCCAAACTTGGGGAGGCCTCCTTCCCGGAGCTCAACCGCAAGGGAGAGCATGGAGCGCCGGGATAGCACGAATTGCTCATAAATCCACCGAACGCACTGAGCCTCCTCCGGCGATATGACCAACCGGCGGGCCCTCCCGTCAATCATGTAACCGAACGGCGCAACTCCTAAGGGCTCGCCCTTAGCCGCCTTATGGGCCATTCCCTTAATCACCTCAGTGCTAAGGTTGGCGCTGTAGAACTCCGCCAGGACTTCTAAGATTCCCTCAACCATCCGTCCCATGGGGGAACCGTCAAACCGCTCCGTCACCGATCGGACATCGATGCCCAAATCTCTCCTCAGCAGCGCCTTATATACTGCCGAGTCTTCACGGTTCCGAGCAAATCGGTCGAATTTATGGACTAACAGAATGTCAAACGGCCGTGGATCTTTTTTAGCGACGGCCACCATACGCTGAAATCCGGGCCGCTTCGCCGTGCGGGCCGACTCACCCGCATCGACGAATTTGTCGACGATGAGATATCCGTTTTCCTGACAGTATTTCCGCATTGCCGCTTCTTGCGCTTCGAGGCTCTGCCCCTCTTCAGCCTGCTGGTCCGTGCTGACCCGAATATATAGGGCAACTCGGTTTCCTCGAAACTGCTCGAGCTCTTTTCTGCTCTTGCTCGCCACCCTTTGTCTCCTTCCACGCGAAAAGCGGCAATTTCTAGTATGCGATTTTCGGACCGGCACACGCTATTCTCGTGCGGATGATGGACAGCCGCTAGCGGGTTGGGTCCCGAATCAGTTGGAGGGTCACGCTGGGAAATTCAGTTTCTAAGGCCTGTTTCGCGAACCGCGAGATAATTCGCAGCTTGAGATCTTCCGGCACCTCCTCGTAGACGTTTTTGTCCGCGTCAATAAATTTTACGACCACTTGCATGCTACGTTGGCGCCTCCTCTCATCAATTGCTGATTGATATGCGCGGCTTCGGCAAGCTATGAGGGGCCGGTTGTATCCTATGCCCCGGTCGGTCAGGCGGCGTGCTTCACTCCCAGAGGTCCGATAGTAATTCCAACCGAGGGTCACCGAACAAATTTCTGGGTCAATGTCGCCGACGGTCCATCGAAGCGAGCGCATGCTTGTCGTTACCGCCAAAACCCGTGTAAAGTCCGGGTCGGGGATAGCGTAGGACGAGGGCAAACTTAGCCGAAGACTGCCCCAAACATTCGCATCCAGACTGACTTGTGTCTCTTGTATGGGGAACCGAAACAGGTCCTGAAGCGGGTATCGAATGTCCTCCGGAGCACTCAGATGCGTCGCTTCTGTGATGTCGGTGGTCAGAGGTCTGGCTAGGTGCGGCCCCCGGCTCTTCCTTCGTTTTCCGCACAACCATAACCAGACTTTGAGAATCCATTTCACAATGCGTTGAATCATCGCTGCACCTCCGACATCGTCTGGCGCAACACCTCATGGTATACGCGGGTGGTACGCTTAAGCATGGCATCTAGTGCCCACGATTTCTGGGCCCACGCCTGGGCTTCCTGGCCGATTCTTAGGCGAAGGTTGGGAGACTCAATGAGTTGTACCAATGCTCGGGCGAGGGCCTGAGCATTTGCCGGTTCGACCAGAATGCCGGTTTTCCCCGATTCAATCATTTCCGGTATGCCTCCCACTCGCGATGCGACGATGGGTTTACCCAATATTTGGGCTTCCATGACGCTGAACGGGAGCGCGTCTTGCACCGATGGCAACACAATGATATCGGCCTTACGCATTAATTGGGGCAGGTCATCACGAGCTCCGAGAAATTGCACGACGCGTTCGAGGCCATCATGGGAGACTTGACGCTGCAATTCGTCCTTATGTTTGCCGTCGCCGGCTAACCACAAGACCACGCGATGACGCCCCGAGATGTGTGTCAAAGCGGTAAAAAGATATTGATGACCTTTGACGGGAACCAGCCTAGCGGGACAAAGAATAATCGTATTGCCGGCCGTGTTCCCGGGAAGCGGGTCCGGGCGTTGTCTTGACTGCCGATGTAGTCGTTCGATGTCGATGCCATAGGGGATATGCGTTAGCGTTCCCTTGGGGACGCCAAACCCGGAAGTGACCTGATCCTCGACCCAATGACTGGGGATGATTGTCTGGTCTGCCGATGTAAAGCCAAAGTACTCTTCGGCTTTGGCATAGGCATATGATATCGTGTCCTGGCTTTTAATTTCCCCCGACAAGAGGTACTCGGACGCCAAAATACCATGAATGGTGGCCACGTGGTGCACATGCGCCGGTTTAATCCGGGCAATCGCGCGAGTCGACACGATGTCCTGGGTGTGAATCAGGTCATAGTTGTTCACGCCGAGGAGTGTGGCGCACAGCTCAAAGACGTAGCGCTCGATTTCTCGCCAGCGCACCCAAGGGTCGACTAGCGGCAATTCGTGGTGAAAGAAGCCCAGGACTTGTTCATATACGTAGTCCTTGATTTTGGCCTTATCAATGTATCGTCCGGTGGACATCATCCAGATTTTTTGCATGTCCGGGTGGTGCGCCAGGATATCGACATGGTGACCTTGACGGGTCAGATGCTGGGACAGTTCTTCAACATAGTTATGCACCCCTCCGACATGGGGGAGGTACCAGTACGTCGCAAATAGGATCTTCACGGCGTTAACTCACTCTCGCTTTCTTCAGTCATGGACTTCACCACACGCATGATGGTTTCGTCCAACGAGAACCGGGGGGTGTACCCCAACGTGTGAATCTTGGCAGTGGATGGCCTGCGGCGAAGGGGTTCCTCAAACCCTTTGCCGAATGCCAACTCATATGGAATCAGGTGGATTTCCGAGGTGGAATGGGTGAGCTGGATAATTTTCCTGGCGAGCTCAAGTATAGTGATTTCTTGTTGGCCACCGATGTTGTAGACGGAGCCCCAAGGAGCGCGGTTCCACATTGCCAGGGTGGCATTGACGACATCCTCGACATCGGCAAAGGTCCGAGTTTGTGTACCGTTGCCGTAAACTGGCAGCGGATCACCGCGAAGAGCACGGGCAATAAAGCGTGGGACGACCATGCCATAGGCGGCGGATTGCCCGGGACCGATCACGTTGAAGTACCGGCCAATTTTGACGCAAACTGACCGTTCATGTGCCGCGGCCAATGCCAACTCTTCCTCGGCCAATTTGGCATAAGAATAGGTCCATGAAGGTTTGTGGGTGTTACCTAAGCAAATATCGTCCTCCTCGGATACCGGCGATTGGGCCACCTTGCCATAAATGGCCGACGACGATGCAACAAAGATCGGGATCTGTCCGGCGTCGGCGGCGTTAAGAAGATTATGCGTGCCGAGAATATTTGTGGTGAGGCTATCCCATTGGTGTGTCATCGCATGCGGCACCCCGACGACCGCTGCCAGGTGAAATATCGCGTCCACATCTTGGAGGGCTTGCCGGATCATGCGATAATCTCGGACGTCGCCTTCAATAAAGCGAACAGCAAGTCGCGAGATCCGTTTGGTGTTGCCGGTACTAAGATTATCCAATACGGTTACGCGATGACCATCGGTCAGCAGCCGCGCCGCCAAGTGGGACCCAATAAACCCTGCACCCCCTGTTACTAATGCGTTCACGGGTGTCTCCTCCTCTGTCCTGATGGACTTATGCTATGCGGCCTGGGTTCAGGGGTGACAACAAATCCCATAAATGGGAATTACACGAGCAAAAGACAAATAATTCATCTCGCGTGGCGAGAATTAGGCAACGGTCTGTGGGTGGAGAAGGTCTGACCCGCTGAGAGGTTGGTGGAGAGCTTCAGTTCCTGGCATAATTTAGGTACTTGGCGCCATCAACAGTGGAGCCGGGCCGCGGATAACCAAACGTTATCCCGAGCCCCTTTGTCTCTCATACGCGGTGGGGGTCTGTCGCCTTGATCAGACGGTCGTGCTTTCGGTGCGGGGGATTGGGAAACCAAAGCCGCCTGAATCTCGTCAGTAAAGGTGCGGAGACATCAAGGAAATGGACGACCATCGGCGGTTCGGCTCGGCCATTGTCTTAAGACACTGAGGCCCCCAATAGCGCACCGACGCCCGAGGTCTTCGGCAACCATGGGGAGACGAAATTCGGTTGCTAAACAAAGTTTCCCATGTAGGTCGCCCGGGGCTCCGATATGCGCTCGACGAATACCCTGGGCGCATTGGTTGGACCATTCCTGCGTGCGCCACGCTTCAGCATCCAGTACCTATCGCGACCGTATGAACGATAAGAGACGGCCGCACCCGTCCTTGGGGTGTGCGTCTCATCATTCCCGACTCTGCGATGATAGTGTCAGTTGGTATCGGTGAAATGAACGCCCGGCTTTGTCGATGCCCGACTGGGTCAAGACAAATCCGCAGCCCGTGAAAAGTCGTTGGCTACGGACGTTGTCCGTCCAGATATGTTTAGCCTGAAGTTCTGTCCAGCCCAAATCGCGGGCTCGCTGGATTACAAGCCGGAGAACACGGGAACCGATTCCTCGGGATCGCCATTGTGCGTCACCAATGACGATGGGCATCGTATCTTCGGCCAACGTGACATCGCCGATGGGTTGCCAGCCATCGGGGGTCTTGACCTCAATAATGTACAACTCGCCATGTGAGGCCAAAAAGCTATACATCCGGACGACGCGATCTCGCGTGAACGGCTCGGTCCCAGGCCCCTCAGAATAGTACAGCACTTCGGCATCTCGATACCATTGCAACGCCCTTCCGATGTCATCATCATTTTCTTGGTAAAGACGTAGTCGTATGACGCCGTCCGTTAACTCCATCAACTCGATCGCTTTCCTCCGTTTAATCCAACGAATACTGTAATTGCTAAGGACTTTTTGTCCCATAGTTCGACAACCGTACTCAAGAGATCTTGAAGCGCTCTCTCCTGCGTGCGTCTTCCTGCGCCAGCAAGTTATTCTATATTCGGACAAGTTTACCTGCTAGCACTTCACTTTCTCTCCCCAGGCGTGGACGACCCTGGAAACCCCCGACGGAGGATTCGGACCGCTCCAGCCCGACGCCCTTATTATATATAAACCAAAGTTTGACGTGTCTAGCCCGGGCTAACCCGTGACCGAAGGAAATCCCCGTGGGACTTGACCCCTTCTTGGCTTGCGCCTAAGAGCGCGCAGTATCCGCTGGATGGGAATGCGTGGGTATTGTGTTCACATCGTTAAGTATTGATTGGGCCGCTCGATCCGAAACAACGTCTTTCTGTATGTTCTCTACGGGTAATAGAGCGTTTCCCTCTGGCTACAGATAGTCGGACAGGGGCACGCCATCGACCCGCTACCTGTCCCGACGTAACTGGATCAGTGGGCGACATGGTCGGCCTCGTACATGACCAACCAGCGGTGATCCGGCTTCATCCGCTCACGGAGGTTGGTGTAAATGGTGAGATTCGTGCCTACCATGTCGCAATTCATTCTAGATCCATCCGTCTGCAGTCCGTATCGCGTATCTGGGTCATCGCCAGGTAGAAGGGCCGAGCTACACTGGCGCTTTCGGCTGATTCATCCGCCGCAAAATCTCGCGAATGGATTGCTGGTGGTTGATACGGTCCTGCATGGCCCAATTCCGCTGTTGGCCCGTATGCATCACCCAAGTATAGAGTGGTTAGAAAGAGAGGGTGGGGCGATGCGCTTGGGGCGGATAGCGGCTAACGGTATCTTCCGACTGCAGTCTCGGTTCGTTTTGAGTTGGTGGCCTACGGGCATCATTTCGCATTAGACCTATTCGTTAGAGCAGTAACAAGTCGTAGATTTCCGCCACTTCTTTTGGAAGATCAATTTTTTGCACTACGGTCATATCTGGAGTGAGGGCAAGCAGACATGCGTCCATAACAGAACCCGGATGTGAGGTAGCCGTTCCTCGACTTCTTGAAGTTCGGCGCATGCGGCTTACGCCCGCAAATATCCGATCTTCATTGGCCTGAAGCCCGCGTAAATATCCGTGGACCACACGGTGTAATTGGGCGGCGTGAAGGTCGTCATGATACTGCCACAAAGTGCCGGTTCCTGATTCGGCTACCAGGAAACCGCCCTGGATTGGCATCAGTGAATGGGGATGGTACAACGGCGAGAGTATGATCGCGTCGGTACGGGTGTTAATCACACAGCCTTCACGCGTATGCTGCCAACCAAGCGTATGCTGAACACCAAAGCAGGAAACCAGAACGTCGTTATGAACTGTGGCCAGCGAGTTAAGATGGACGGGGCCTAGTGTCTGATCAGATGCCCACGCCAGATCTTCGTCGATAGTGCCTTGTGTGGTGAACCGCAGTCGAATTAGTGAATTGGTGCCCGTGGACACAACAAAGAGTTCGTCACCTATCGCAATAGCGGAGTGGCCGTCTAACACCGCCCGTAACGGGTAATATGATAGTGAACGCCATTGCGGGGCAATGAGTAATAGGCCAGTTTCTCCCGCATCATGTTGTAGAACTACTGCGATTTGAGCATCCAGCCAACATATTCCGGTTGCTCCGTTTACCGGACGGCCAAAATCCGGCAACGTTACATACCGAAGACGAGGATGGTCCATATCGATGATACCCAGCGGCGGCAGGTCGGGCGCCACGTTACAGAAGGACATTAGAACTTCGGTCATCGTTGGTTTGGGTGTCCCCTCCGTTCTGTTTAATGGTCACAGATGATGAAAAGGTGGGTGTGTGGGCCCGGTTGTTTGTGACCCCCGATATTCCACAGGCATAGTTTGGAGATCTGCCGCTTTACAGCCGTGAAGCGATAGCACGCAATTCGGTTACCGCTTGCGCTGGCGGCGCCGCAGCGTGTCGCAACGATTTTAGAACATGCAAAAATGGTTCGATGACTGTGGGAGGGTAAACTCCCACGCGATCTAGGACCTCCTGTGGCGGATCTAGGTTTATGCTTAAGTGGCGAACAATCTGATTGTACGTGTGCCATAGTGTTCCGTTTGTGGGATCGAGCCCAGCCACCAGCAGGAGCCCGGCGGGCCAGGTGTTAATGGGCAGCAAAAAGAGGTCGGGACGCACCTGCGACAGAACCGGGTACAATTTCCAAACGTCGCCCATCCAGGTGCCGGTGCGGCGTTTACGGGCGGCTTGCGCCGGATGGGCGGGAAAAGCATCGTCTAAGACGATAAGGGAGCCAGGTCCCGCGTGACGCTCGACATACATGAAATCTCGAAGAACAAACTCCAGCAAATGCATGCCGTCGATGAATGCCATATCGACCGGGCCGGAGAGTACTTGGTGGGCTCTTTCTGAAAAAAACTGATCGGATGTCATGCTAAAGAGCTGAACCTCGGGGGCTAGAGTGGCCTTGATATCGGGAAGCGGATCGATGCCGATAGCAGGGCAATGCGCTTGTGCCA
Organism: Bacillota bacterium; assembly: GCA_021820965.1. GTDB lineage: Bacteria > Bacillota > Sulfobacillia > Sulfobacillales > Sulfobacillaceae > Sulfobacillus_B. The sequence continues at coordinate 18,667 of JAKACZ010000010.1, forward strand.
GGCTATTTCCCTGCCACACACCGATTTCCAAGTACATCGCGGGTTCCAGTACGCGATGGATGGTGGCGAGGGTCTCCAGATATGGTGTTGTTCCTCGGGGGATCTCCTCCTCTGGTTGAGCAGGAGTGGTGGACCCCTCCTCGGATTCAGCGACCGGTAGTGACAGGTCAATATTAGAAGCGGGCTCTACCGTAATAGAAAAAGTCTCTCCCGCAACTGCGATATTCATAGGACACCTCCTGGGTTTACATATATGATGATGGTTCGGTTTTGTTACGGTTCCGCGTTGGGTAGGCTGGAAGACCGCGCCGCATACCCGATCGCCCGCGCGACCAGACCGATACTAACCGTATCCCTGGGAAACCGCTCAACGATCTCCGACAGCGCCTTGACCCGTTCCCGACGCGCACCTGACCGACGGTAGGAGGGAATCCCCAAGTCTGGCCCAAAAGCAGGGGGTGACCGACGGTAGGAGGGAATCCCCAAGTCTGGCCCAAAAACAGGGGACCTCTCCGCCCTAAACGCCGAGTTCTACGGCGATCCGGATAAAAAATGATCTGTCGCCTCAGGCCGCGGTGAAGGTGCAAGCCCTAAACCCCTACAGCCCACCACAGGTTCGCGTGGCATCCGGCCAGTACAAGCGTGGAAGCGCCGAGCCTACGTACAGAAGCCAGGCGGTACGGGTCACGCTGACCATTGATCGGAGCGGTGACCCGAGTGCCCGCTCCACCTCCGCATTCTATATTAGCCATCGTCAACGTCCGCACTGTCGTGCAGACGATAAGGGCGAATTGGTGATCCGCCCGATGGATCTGTACCGAATTGGAAAAAATTTCACCGGCAAGCCTTTAGAGCAGCACTCCCCACGAACAATCCGCCCAGGCGGCGCATATAGTGCGTGCGGAGGTATCCTCCAAAATTCGAATTCAGGAGGGTTACTAATGGCCATCAGAACAAGTACCGGTGGTTCCAGTCTGGTTGAAGTGTTGGACCGTGTTCTCGATAAAGGTATCGTTATCGACCTGTGGGCTAAGGTCAATCTCGTGGGAATTGAGCTGGTCGCCATCGAAGCTCGAGTCGTGATTGCTTCGGTTGAGACATGGCTTGTTTATGCCCGCGCCGTAGGCTTGCTGAGGCCTATCTATAGAGGGGCCGAGGAGGAAGAGGAAGCCGAGTCCACCGTCGTAGCGTAATTACGTGGGGGACGGGAGCGGCACTCTCGTCCCTGTCGCGTGCTGTTTGATAAAGGAGGGCTTCGTGTTGAGCACGGCCATGATACCCACACATGCACTGACGGTGGTCCGTTCGCCTTCTGTTCAAAACGTCCTTGATCGGGCCAATCTGTACTTGCGCCATGGCTTTGCCGTGAATTTGAGTGGTCCGCCCGGTGTTGGCAAGACAACTTTAGCTCTTCACCTGGCACAGACCCGTGGGCGCTCGACCTTATTTGTTCAGGGGCACAGCTCAATGGCGATTGATGATTTGGTCGGCGGATACCGCGGTTATCAATATCATAGACTGGTTGATAATTTTATCCGGGATGTATTGAAGGTTGATGAGCGGATTGAAACCAAATGGTCGTCAGGCTGGCTAAATACGGCAATTGTGCAAGGGCAGATAGTGATATTTGACGAGTTCAATCGGGTTCCTCCACAGGTCCAAACCGTTCTGTTATCAGTCTTAGAGGAAAAAATCTTGCCCATTACCCGATTGGGCCATACAGAAAATATTAAAGTCCATCCGGAATTTCGACTCATCGTAACCAGTGGTCTCCATGGCCAATCCGGCACTTACCCCGTCTTAGAGCCACTGATGGATCGACTTGTCACCATCTCGCTCGATGTTCCCGACGAAGCGACCGAGATAGAGATTGTGAGGGCCCACGCGGGAACGACCGTTGATGAAACCCGCAAGGTGGTACGCCTGGCACGCCGTGTTCACAACGTCGAATCCGGCACGACGGATAATCCAGCATCGACGTCCATTCGCACCAGCATCGCTTTAGCACAGCTAGTGAAGTCTGAGGGATGGTCACTGAAAGGGACAAAGTGGCCCGAAGGCTTTCCCTCTATTGTCTTGGATCTGGCCGGACCATTTTGCGGCCATACCGTGGGAGATATCAGGGAGTTCATGAAGGTCAAGCAACAACTTTAACCCCGATGATGAAATAGCCAGGGGTTTCACAGTCAAGTGCTCGGAGGGATGCACCACGTACTACCTATACGGCATTACCGACCAGCCGCTTTTGGCGCGGCTCAGTGAACTGGCAGGGATCGGAAGCCCTCCATACTCGGTTCAGACGTACCGCCTAGGCGATCATTACGTTATTGTCTCCGAATGGGAGCGGGCTGGAGTACTGACTCCAGCCGATGCTGTAGCGCATGCTCGCCTACTCGAGAACGTCGGAAAGGCTCAAACTGTTGTCCCGGTTAGACTTGGCACCGTTGCCCAAGATCTAAAGGACCTTGACCGAGCGATCAAGGATAACGAGGGAGCGCTGTCAGACCTGCTGTATAAGCTCGCCGGGCGTATGGAAGTTGGCATAAAAGTTTACTGGACCGATAAACTTTTACAAGAAACGATAGCGAAGCACGTGGACCTTGAGCGCGCCAAGATCGACAGTTTAATGAATCCAGCCCGTGAGCGGGAAATCGCGATGGAAGTGGGGCAGGTAGCGCAGCAAATTACTGATGAGTGGCGCGAAAGGGCTCTGTCGCTGCTGATGACTAGGCTCCGTCCGCATACAGACGACGCGGTGATTGGGCGATTGACCTCGATTTATATGTTGGCCAATGTTTCGTTTCTGATTCGGCGCGATGCCGAACCTATATTTCAAGCCGAGGTGTGTCAATTGGGAGTCGACATTGGAAAGGACTTTGAGATTCACTATGCAAACAATTTGCCGCCCTTCAACTTTGCAAATTTGAATCTGAGGAGGAACGCGCATGGAGGAACTGTCTCTTAATCTCTGGGACCTTCTATTTTTACCCGTTTCTCTGCCCCTGCGGTCAGCTATGCTAACACTGTCCTATCTTAAGCGCGAGGTAGACGAGAGTGCTTCTCAACACGGTGTGTGGGAAGAGTTGTTGGAGATTGAGGTGCTTCGGGAGATTGGACAAATTACGGACCAGGAATATACCGAGAGGCGTTCGGGTCTGGAAGCCCAGTTATTGATATCTGATGTTAGCCTGGCGGAAGACGAGGTGAATGTGAATGAATGACTTGTCAACGATTGTGCAAACGGCAAGCAAACAAATTAATCATTTCACCGGGGTTACTGTCGAACGCATTGTTGGGTTGACGAAGCGAGATCAGGGGTGGTGCCTGGAATGTGAAGTGGTAGAGCGGCAGGGCATTCCGAATACGATGGATCTTTTAGGCCTTTATGAGTTCGATTTAGATGGTGAGGGTAACATTGAGCAGTTTCGCCGGAAAAGCTCACGTCACCGCGGGGACACCATCGACGCTTCATAAGTGATATGAAGCATGATTTGAAGGGGGCGCTCTGGAAAATAGCCGCTCTCCCAAGCCACTACCGTAGTATGGCTCCTTGGGGTGGGATGTCCGTGCCGCGCGGCAAAGGGGGAGCGAGCGTTTGCGTGCCCGCAAAGACTGCCTGCTTCGCACATGTGACGGGCTATGCAATCCCCGCCCAGATGCTCCTGAAAACGGGAACGCGCGACATGACGTTTCATCTCCCGCACCGTCAATGCCCTCCATGGTGTGTATCCTACCGCTTCTTCACCGGTTCGCCGACCGTCTGCGGCACTACGGGGATAGCGGAAGAAGATTATGGATAGCTGCATGTCGCCGAGATTCTTTACATAGGCTAGTTGAAGATTTACTTGCCGATTTGTGCCAACCTTGCAAAAGGAGGTGCGGTGTCCTCGTGAGTACGTATTACTACTGGTATGCCATTACACCCGATCTTCCTTTCCCGCTCAACGGGGACCAATCATCGGATTCCTTGACACTGGAGCGGATTGGATATTGGAATTTATCGGCCATTGTATCCAAAATAGCGGACTCTCATAGGGATCCCTCGCCGCAGTCAGTTGCGGAACATCACCGCATTGTCGCGCGCTTATTAAATGCCTCCAATTATCGAGTGCTTCCCTTGCGGTTTGGTACGATTCTTACACCGGACCGCATTCTCTCGCTGCTGGAAAGCCGACATGACGAATGGACCAGATTGCTTCAAGACATCGAAGGGTCCGTGGAAATGTCCCTAAAAGTATTGTGGGTCCCTCCAAAGTTTGACGTACCGTCTAGACCCTTACAATCCGCATACTTCACTCAACGCCTGCAAGCAATGCAACAGCAGAAGACTCTAGGGATTGCCTCTCGAGAAAAGATCGCCGCAATTGAAACCCGGCTTGAGGGGCTTTACCTTAAGCGGCTAATGGCGACGCCCCGGCATCCTGACCTGCTCATAGAGGCCAACTATCTCATGCCAGAGCCCAGGGCACAGGCCTTTAAACAGGCCGTACGCACGCTTATGGAGGAAATGTCAGATTACCGGTGGCTGTGCACGGGCCCATGGCCTCCCTACCATTTTGTTTCCTAGGGGGTTCGCGTAATGGGATCTATGGAGTCGCTGGTATCGGATAACGGTCAAGAAGCATTTCGAAAAGTCTTATCGCAGGAGGCAAATCCGCACACGGCTCTCGAGCTCGGTAACGCCGAGCACGGGCTGGCCAAATTGGTGTTAACCCTGATTGAGCTGCTGCGACGGCTTCTAGAGGAAGAAGCCATGAGGCGCGTAGACAGCGGCCAGTTGGTTAACGAGGAAATTGAGGCGCTTGGTCTGGCGTTTGAGGATTTAGACCGTAAAATGCATGAGCTTAAACAGTTCTTTGGGTTTGCCGACCAGGATCTCAATGTGGATTTAGGTCCGTTAGGTAATTTACTGTGAGGTGACACGAATGCCTGAAAGTTACGTGATGAGCGCACCCCGGTCGTCTACGCTCGCGGATGTCCTTGATCGTATTTTGGATAAAGGGGTGGTGATTGCCGGGGATATTACGATACTTGTCGCCGATGTCGAGTTGCTGACCATAAAAATTAGGCTATTAATCGCATCTGTTGATAAAGCGATGGAAATCGGGGTCAATTGGTGGCAAACAGACCCCTATCTGAATGCTCAAATGGCAAAACTCGCCGAAAGCAATCGAGCGCTCAAACAAACGGTTGACAATCCCCAAGAAGACCTATCCCAAAAGGCCAGACAACCTGATCCGGTACAGGAGCAATGACAGCCCCTGGTGCAAATGAATCGTTTGTACAGTATTCGCCCTGCCGCGCTTAGTCGGCGGCCGACATGATGGGCATTCACGGGGAGCAGCCAAAAGGCATCCCGGGCTACAAATCTTTGAAGAGAGGAGGGAACGCGGATGGAGGAACACGAAGACTCTCTCATTTGGGTGTACGGTCTTTGCCGCAAGGGCGAGGAATATGTGCCAACCGTTCCAGACATTGAGGGAACATCCAATTACACCCTGGTGGCAACATCCCAAGTCGTCGCTCTGGCAAGCCAGGTACCAACTCAGGAATACGGACAATCATCCGTTCAGCAAAATATTGCCAACAACGAATGGCTTGTGCCTCGTATGGTGGCGTATGCTAATGTCATCGCGGACACATTTGAGAACACTCTTATCATGCCGTGGCGATTTGGAACCGTTTTTGAATCGGATCGCCGTCTTTTGGATGTTCTTCAGACGCATGAGCCCGTGCTGCTGCAAACATTGGAAAAGGTCCGGGGCACCGAAGAATGGGGACTCAAGGTTTTCGCCCATGTGGACAATCGTGCCGCCGCACTGGTGGAGGACCAACTACAAACGGCGATGGCCCAGGGCATGCCGCCTGGGCGAATGCATTTTATCCGGCGAAAGCTCGCGTCTTCGATGCAGGCACAAGCCCAGGCCGAACTGAAAGCCATGGCTTTAGCCATGCATCAACGGATCGAATCCTGTGGCTATCCGACGCATATCATTGGAAAGAACAACAATGAGCGACTGAAGACTGGCGAGGTTCTCACTTTCAAAGCGGCGTATCTCGTTTCAAAGAATTCCCGTGAGCCTTTTTTTTCGTTGGTCGACAACCTTCGCAGGGAATACACCCATCAGAACATAGTTCTGGCCTTAACAGGACCTTGGGCGCCCTATAGTTTCTGCGATGGGGTGATGCCCTATTTGAACGGAGTGGACTAAATGCAGGAGCTCGATCCCGCAGACGACCTCACGCTCTTGGATCTGCTGGACCGCGTAGTGGCCAAGGGTGTGATCATCCAGGGCGACTTGACTATTTCAGTCGCTAATATTGACCTCCTCTATATAACTCTTCGAGTTCTCATTAGTTCGGTGTCACGGATCGAAGACGTGACAGGCCAACGGTTTGGCATGCGCGCAATTGGCCAGCCTGATAACAGCGAGTTTCTTTCGACTGAATGAAACGGCCAATGACCCAGCGGGAAGGAATGCGTTGGCCCCCGCAACCGCGCGTGTTTGGCGCTATAACCCTTATCGCCGGATTTTGGGTCTGATAGTGGCCGCCTACCCGGACCGACGCGCTGTGGCTTGGTTTCGGCGTGGGGCGTCCCATTTCTCAGTCGGGCATCGAGTCTCCACCATGGATGACCTGTGTCGGTGATGATTGTGCAACGCCTCCGGTTCATCCCTAAATCAAACGTGACGACGGGCAGACCGGGATTCTCTTGCCGTTGCTGTCTGGCTTGCTCGAGCGTTTCCCAAGCGAAACGTAGGTAACGTGGGGCTCGTTTGGCGTATTGGACAGCGATAATGGTACCCACGTCCAGTACGCGCAGTAGACGAACAGGCGCGATTAGTCATTTCCTTGCACGATGGCGGATTCGTTCTTTAGGTTCCGTGGACTGTTCGCTCTGCCCACGAGTCTCAATGCACACTCGTTCCCAGGGCAGCGATCCACGAAAAATACTCGCACACTTTTCTTTCCCTGAACTCGTATAACCCCTTAATGCGCCCCAATAGCCGCTGATGAACTTGGTAAACAATCTCAGTCACGTCCGCGAGTACGTGGGGCGAAAGGGTCCAATCAAACCGGTTGCTATCCACCAGCATGACCTTCTCATCAACGTTATTGGATCGTGGTACTGACCCACGGCGGCTCCGACTGACCCACGGCGGCTCCGACGACGTGGCTCCTTGGTTGTACGCAGCCTCCGCGTTCGTATGGCTCAGATCAAATTCCTGGTTAGAAAAACCTATGATAATCTCTTTTGGCTTTTCTCGGCCCCTCACGGGACCCGCAGTCCTCACAGGATTCGTCTGCTCGGGGGTGACTTCCGCCCCATCGCGTGGGGATGTTTTTCCCCCACGCACCGCTCAAGATCCCGGCAGGAGAAGGATGGCAGGAAACTCCCATCGGTGTCCCGTCGGTGGTGCCCTGAGCCCCAGTGTTACTGGGCCCTCATCAAGATGCCCCGTCGCTCCTTTCGCCACGTGGTGGCGACGGGGGAATGAGATGTTGGTCATTCGAAGAATAACGTCTTGCGATACCCTAACCAGGCACTCAAATACTGATGGTGCGATGCCAACGTCTTCGTCATGATCCGTTTAATCCGAGCCCATGCACTCCAATCATTTTTCCGATAAGTGGGGTCGTTCCATTGATCGCGGTCTTGCATCCAGAGCCGCAAGGCTTTAGGGACGTTTTCCCGGCGGACTTTCCCGGGACTCCCGTCGGAGCCCGGGACTTTCAGTCCGCCTCGTCGCCCGATCACGAGGGCCGCGGCGTGATGCACGCTAATCCCGTATTGCGGCTGATACTTGAACCGCCCGATAATCGAGGTATAAGCCGGTTTGACTTTCCGCAAGGTGACGCCTTCCCGCGCGGCCTGTCGTTCGACCGCCGTCAGCAAGGCCCGGTAATTAAACTGGTGCGTCACGCGGTTAAACTTGGCGCTCACATCCCGATCATGGATGAACTGCAAGTCTTCCACGACCAGTCCTGCTCGACGAGCCTTAGCCCACTGAACGGTCTCGACCGCGAGACCTCCCACCAACGCGTCGCGTTGGGTCGATCGGACATCGAAGAGACGGGGGTCCCCGATCGTCGCGAAGGCGTGGGGATTGCCGTTCGACAACACGTGACAGAGAGCCAAAAAGGTGCGGTTGGTATCCACGCCCACCCAGCCCTGCCGAGGATCGGTCTGGATGGGCGCAGGGGCTTCTTCGACGGTAATCCGCACCTGATACCGGCCTTGCCGCCGCAAGATTTCCACCTGATACGGATCACCCGCGGCGAGTGTCCGCCGCAGCAAGTCTTCATAGTGCCGCCCGTTGACCTGCCCGGTTTTCTTGGACACCTTGCGCGCAATGTAGAGCGGGATCTCCAGTTTCTCATACCGAGGAACTTTGGCGTCGGGTTTGCCCGGTTTGAGGCTATCTAACGAGATTTCTAACAGCCAATGGTCGGCGCCTTCCCGCACGCGCAAGAGCGGGTTGCCCTGTTTGGTGCGATCCCCCCGCGCGGACAGCCGACCATTGCGGCTCTCCTCCCAGGCTTCCCGCCACGCCTGCTGCCGTGCCTGTTCGGCGATGGGGTCATCGAGGATCTTGAACCGCTCCAACCAGCGTTTCTTGGTGCCAAACACCACGGGAGGAAACGTGCCGGCCTCGACATGCTGTTGGTAAAACCCCTGCCGTTCTTCTTGGTGCGCCAGCTTCCGTTCTTGTCCCGCAATCCGTCGCCCATTGGGATGGAGGGATCCTCGGAGTGCGGTCAACCGTTCGCGCGTCTTTTTGGCGCGCTGTGTCCATAAGGCGAGCCCGTCCTGCATGGCTTGATGGCGGGCCCGGATGAGGTCTTGGGCCTCCTGTACCGCATCTTTGGCATAGCGTAAAGGCAGCGTGGTGTCACTCGGCAGATGACGTTCTAAAGCGCCCACGTTGGACAGTCCTTCAACCCAGCGCTTGAACGCAAACCGGAGCATCAAGCCATACTTGCGCATCAGGCGGCGTAATACCGTGTCGTGTTCGGGTGTGACGTCGGGCAACACGCCAAAAATGGTCGTTTTCATTCCGACACTCCTTCCTGAGCTCCGGTCGCCAGGGCTTGCCGCCCGGTGGCAGCGAGCTTGGTGCCCCCGCCTTGGCCGGCAATCCGTGCGGAGACCGCGTCGTGATCGCGATCCACTCGTCCACCAGGTCTTGTGGGTCATCCTGTACCGTGTGCTCCCTGACGATAATGGGCGCGCCGACGGCGTGCCGAACGGTGTCGAGATCAGCAACATCCCCCCGCGCGCGGCAATCCCGGTATTCTCCGACCCCCATGCCGACGGGTTCTGGCCTTCCGCCCAGAGCCCAATCCCGCGCTTCTCATTCCTGGCCCGGCCTCCTGTCTCCGTTCTGATGGACTGGCGCCACGCCGATCCTTGCTCCCATGCGATGTGATGGGCCCGCGTGGACATCCTTCCCCAAGATTTGGACCACACTTCGGCCTCGAGCCTCCGCGTTGTGGCACCCCTGACCCCCTGAAGGAAGTCAGCGGTCTGCCGCCGTACACGTGCCTTTTCGATCCGGACGACGCCTCTTTGTCAATACATATGTTTGAACACAGTGTATCATGGTCCCCGTGCAGAGTCAATCCACCATCGGAGTGGTGTCGAACGATTTGTCCTCTGGAATGGTCATGGATCCACGCAACGTTCCACGCTCGCATGGTGGCTGACACCCTGATGCCGCCACGCATTGAGAAATGTATGGATGGGGGTGGACTTACCGCGCCGCCCAAATCAATCAGGGCAAGACTTTCAAGTTGTTCTTGCTCGTGGAAAGTCGAGAGTATTATACCATCTTTTCATAGATAACCATATATTAGTAGTAAGCAGTTTGAACCTCCCAATGCCACGACTCTTGAAACCGCGGATTTTCCGGGACAATTTGCGATGACGAGAATCTCCAGCCGCGTGTTGGCGCTCATGCGCAGGGTCATCACGTCGACTCACAGGCCTGTCACAGGATCTGCCGGGTATTGGCGCTTCAGCGGGGGCCTGGGAACGTCGAATACGATGGGGCAGGCGCCTGCGCTCGACAGTCATCCCCAGACTCTTAACATCGCGAGTGGTCACAACGGACACCATGAGGACACCCGAATGAGTCAAACCCATGACAAAATACGTGAGCCTTAACACCGCGGTATACGGAAGGGAACGCAGAGACGCGGCGACTCACCACATGATGACACCGGGCATGAGTGAAACCGATGCCACCACCACACCCAGGTCGTCACCGAATGTGAGACAATCACCCCAATCTTGCGTCATATAAAGCGAGACTTAACACCAATGCAATCCCGCCGCCGAGCGAGAGACCGCCCAGGCACACCCACTGCAAGCCTAACTCGGTTATGAGGGATGCAACAGCAGTCACATAGGAGTCGACCGTGGATAGCTGGTCGTCACGTGCCGTTTCCCCAAAACCCGGAAGATCTGGTGCGATGACGCGCACGCGTGCGCCAGCGGGACAAGACGGCGCCGTAGCTAATCTGGCCGCTGTCTATGCCGCCCCCGTGCAAAAGCACGAGAGCAGGCTCACCTTCACCCCCGTCTTGGAGGTGCCAACTGATGTTTGCAGCCATGACCTGCCTATGTAGGATAACTGGGTCCACGTGGCCACCCCTTCGACCTCACAATATTTTGGATCAGGAGGAACTTACTGTCTAGCAATCTGGGCGTGGCATTGCCCTGTCTAAGCGGCGTTACCCGAGCGAAAGCTAGCCCAGAATCCGCGATGACCGTCTTCTTGCACACGATACATGACCAGTGGCTAGCGGCTTTCATTGATCCCGGATGACTGTTCTTGAAACACGCCCACCGCGTGGTACCCATGATCCGCTTATTTTCATCCGCTGTTTGCTGGGCTGAGGAGACTCTGGTGGTCTGTGACCTGTTCCCATAATCCCCATAATCCGTTTGACGTCTCAAACCATAGGCATCGATTGGTTGGGTATGCACCTCTTGAATTTTCCCTCTCGCCGGCCACCTTCGGATGGTTTGGTTACTGACCCCTAACAGTTCGCGACTTTTCCCATCGGCAAATATTTTTCTTGTCTTATGGTATATATTTACACTCTTGAATATATGGCTTGTAAGATGATTTGATCCTCGTGCTGAGACATGGTGGGGACGGCGATAGTAGTTCCAATGGAGGTTCTGCGCCGTTAGAAAATGCCAAGTGGTGTTTCCCGTCGTTTTGTGCCCATGTTTCAAGCTAAAAGCCTCGTGCGCCGTTATAGGTTTGACGCTGTTACGCGGGTCGCGTCGGCTGATCCGGTTGTAGCCAGCGGGCATCTTGCTTGTCGGAATGACATTTGTGCTTTACAATTGCAACGTGTATGTAAACTAAACATAACAGGAGTGATTGCTGTGAGGGGGAAAACAGCCGCGTTTATCGTGTCAGGAGCGGTAGTACTGGCAGGATGCGGTTCAGGTGCTTCCGGGCCTAAGGCCCCAACATCCCAGTCCCAGGCACCGAAATCTACAACGGCATCAAAAATCAACGTGGTCTACGCGGGCTCACTGGCCAATATCAACGACAACGTCATTGGCCCCGCTTTTCAAAAGGTGACCGGTATCACCTACCAAGGGCAAGGTGGCGGATCGTTTGCCATGGCTAAGGAATTATCGTCCCATCTCATTACCGGTAATGTGTTTGAAAGTATTGGAACGGCGCCCATCCAAAGTCTTGAGCCCAAGCAAACAACCTGGGCGGTGCGAGTGTCGTCGACACCATTAGTCATCGCCTACAATCCGCACTCACCGGATGCGCCTTACTTTAAGAGGGTTGCGGAGGGACAGGTTCCCCTGAAAAATTTCTTCGAGTTTTTGGCGTCACACCCGGTACACATCGGGCGGACAAATCCCGCCACCGATCCCCAGGGCCAGGCCTTCTATGAGATGATGGAACTCGCCCAACTGCGATATCACTTGCCTAGCGGAACCGTCCAGAAAATACTGGGGTCGTGGAACAACCCCCGCCAAGTCTATTCCGAAGAGGGTCTTCCCACTGAACTCCAATCAGGCGGTCTCGATATTGCCAGTGCGTTTTTGCCGGAAGTCATCCAGGACAAGCTAAGCTACATTCCGCTACCCGGGTGGCTGAACTTTTCCGTGGCTAAAAACGCCTCATGGTACGCTAAGGCCTCCATTAACCTGCCCTCCGGCAAGGTGACCGGCGGCGTTCTGGCGGTGTGGGCTACGGCACTAAATCAAAGCTCGGTGGGCACCCGGTTCGTAAAGTATCTGCTGGCCCACGAAAATCTTCTCAAGAAATATGGTTATCCTCCCTTGAGTCCCGTAATACAGGGCACCGGGGCGCCGTCCGGCATTAAAAATGGCTAAAGTATCTAAAGCAGTGCTGGTGGGCATCACGCTGCTGACGGTTACGCTGGGTCTTGTACCTGTCGCGGTGTTGATGGGGGTGGTGGGCTGGCATGGATTTCTCCATGCCTGGCACACCTCGCCTCAGTTGGCCTCTGCCTTTTCCACCACCCTCATTTCGGGAGTTATCGCGCTGCTCATTATTCTCGCACTCGGTGGTCCGACGGTTTGGTACTTGGCCCGCCATGCTCCACCGAGGATAGCTGCGTGGGGCTTGGGATTGGTTCTGGTTCCCCTGTTTATGCCGCCCTTGGTGCTGGGTTTGGTGTTGGCCTATGTGTTGGGGCCCGATACCGCTGTCGGTATCAAGATTGCGTCCTGGGGCGTCGCGCCCACCAACTCCTGGTTTGGCCTGGTGGTGGGCCAGGTCTATGAGGCTTTGCCGTACTTCATTCTCACGGCTTGGGCGGGCGTGGCTAGTTGGCCCGCACTGGTAGAGGACGCGGCTTTGACCTTGAATCGGACTCCGCTGGACGTATTTTGGTATGTCACCCTGCCGCTGGCTGCGCCCAGTTTAATCGCCGCGTTGGCGATGACCTGGAGCCGGGTGGTTGGCGCGTTTGGCGCCGTGATTATCTTGGCCTATCACCCCAGCGGACTGCCGGTGGCTATCTGGGTGGCGCTGCAGGAGGTGGGGTTGGCGCAGGCCCTGCCGCTGGCGCTGTGGCTTTTGATGGTGGGCCTGCCTATCCCGTTAGGATTGGCTTTTAGGAGTAATCGCCATGTGGCATTTCAGCGTTAACGTTAAACACCCCATCTGCCTGGCGGTTGACGTGGCCATTGATTCGGCGCATCAACCCATGTTGGCGCTTGTGGGACCGAACGGTGCCGGAAAGTCCACGTTTTTGCGGGCGTTGGCCGGGTTTTTGGGAGAGGGCCAGGGAGGACTGAAAGGCGCCCCCTGGCAACGCCCGCTGGCATGGGTTCCCCAAGATCCGGCGCTGCTGCCGCACCGGACCGTTCGCCAGCAGGTGGAATGGGTGATGAACCGAGAACTTAAGCACGCTCCAGAACTGTCGTCCTGGATTGAACTGCTGGATGCCGGTAAGTGGCTAGACATGCGACCGAAAAAGCTCTCCGGGGGTCAGCAGCAGCGCGCCGCGCTCTTGCGTGCGCTGGCCTCCCGGCCGACCATTTTAGCCCTGGACGAAGCGCTTAGCCAAATTGATGCGCCGTCGCGCGAGGCGATAGCCGGACACCTGAGGCAATGGGCCGAACAAGCGGATGAACGACTGTTGATTATGACCACGCATCAGTTCGAAGACGTGGCCCACTGGGCGGATCGGGTTTTAGTATTAAAGGATGGGTCCGTGCTTCGCGACGATGAGCCGGCGGCGATCGTGAGAAGTCCTAGCTCGTGGGATGTCGCGGCTCTCGTGGGCTATGTGGCACGATTAATGCTCAATGGACGGCGGGTCGCGGTGAAATCGGAGGGGGTCAGCTTGTTGCCGCCCGGTGATGTCCTCCACGTACCGGTGGTTAGACATCGGCCTGCAGGGCTGGTGGTGCGACTCCCGGTCGAGGTGGGGCGTCGGGACTTTGCGCTTTCTGGTGAGCAGCCGTCTGTCGGGGACAATGCAGTGAATGTGTTTGTGCGCGGGGTTCCAGTGAGCGAAAGGGGATGAGCAGTTTGCCATATGCGCGATTTGGCCAGGCTGTGCAAGGCCGCCGGCGTGAACTCGGTTTAAGCCAGTCCGAGCTCTCGGGAAAGCTCGGAATTTCACGTCAAAATCTCATTGAAATTGAAGCCGGCCGGCGCCTGCCTCAGCTGCCGCTGGCACAACAGTTGGCGATGGCGTTCGGGTGGACTTTGGATCAATTGGCCGGCTTTCTTCCGGCACCTCAAGCCAGCCTTGGGCTGCACTGGGCGTTTGACCCTCCCCCCGGCATAAACACCCCCGTGGTCTGGACCTTTATTGGTGGATGCCTGACCGTGGCTTCCTCGGGTCGCCTAACGCCCGAATTTGCCATGGACGGGCTCTGGAATCCCGCTAGTGCCCAGGTGAATGAAGTGGCAGGGGCTGCCGATCCGGCGTCCACACTCTTTGTGGCGGGCTGCGATCCGTTTTTGCCATGGCTCTGGCAGCGGACGCCTCACCCGGATATACGGCTCTATATTTTTTCGATGGGCAGTCAATCCGCCCTGAAGGCACTGAAAGACGGCGCCGTTCACCTTGCCGGCACGCACCTGTTCGACGAAGCCACCGGCCAATATAACCGATTTGTTGAACGGTTGCCGTTTCCCGTGCGCCGCTGGCAATATCTCCATTGGGAAGAGGGTGTGATGGGAGCGGTAGAGCGTCCGGAAAACTGGGCCCTTCGCGAGCCCGGAAGTGAGGCACGGGCATTGTTTGAACGGCATCGCGGGATAGACGGTCAGGCGCATATCGAGCTTGATTCGCATTGGGCCGTTGCCCGATACATTCGGTCGCATCCGAACACGGCGGGCGTGGGCCTACGGGCGGTGGCCGACGCCTTGAATCTGCCTTTTTATCCGTGGACTCAAGAACCCTATGAATGGGTGACACGGGAGGAATGGGCCGATGATCGGCGACTTAAGGCGTTTCAGCATTGGCTCAAGTCACCGTCGGTGATGCGAGCCATTGAGCGAGTCCCAGGCCTGACCCCATGGGATCCGGGAAGTGTGGTGCGATAACGGGAAGTTTGGTTAACGCGCCGGGGTGTGAGGATTGCATCCGAAATACCTGCCCATGCCAAAGGCACGCACGCCTGCCCTCCGGCTCGGTTCCCACCGCGGCAAGCGTTTGTCGTGTTGGTGAAACTGATCGGCCATGGATTGTTCCAGCCGAGCGTTAAGCTGAAGGACGGATCGGCTACTGCGCGTACGTCATCACTATGCATAGCATCGGTCAGAAGACGGATCATTCGATTCTGTCTCTCCGCGTGGTGAAATGAGACTCTGCGAGCGATTCGGCCATTTGCCGGGCACACGTCTTGACGCAGAATGTCGAAATAGGATTTGACATGAACATAGTAAAGACGCTGAACCCGAAACACCCGACAGGCAGCAATGACCCCCCGCACCTCCACCCACCGCAGGCTCGGCGGTCGTGACAAAGTCCCTGTTTTCCGATGGGGGAGTGATGGAATGCTTGTCCTTTCCGACGTTGAGTGGCTAGCTTAAGGATCAGGCCCCACCAGCCAGGCGCAAACTGATCGGAACAATCGTACATCCTGGGAGCCCTAAATGTCACGCCAATGAAGAATGCCATCGCTACGGGAATCCGCGGCTACTCATTTTTGCCCGTAAGGTCGCGGATCCTAAAAAGGTCGCGCTATAATACGCGTACGATGGAGAGGCCTACGAAAGAGAGGGGTAACTTTGCGAAAGACGAAAATCGTCGCAACCCTGGGCCCGGCATCCAACAATCCCGAGGTCTTTCGACGGCTTGTCGAGAGCGGTCTTGACGTCGCCCGGATCAATCTTTCACACGGCATGGTCGACCGCCATCGCGACGTCATTCGCATGGTGCGCACGGTCGAGCGGGACCTGGGCCGCCCGATTGGAATCCTGTTGGATACGGCGGGTCCGGAGATTCGTTTGCGCACCATTTCTGATGATGGGCTGTGGTTGAGGAATGGCATGACACTAACGATCAGCGATAGGGCGGATGCCGATCTCAAGCCGTCCGTGCCCGGACTTGCGCGGCTCCTGAAAAGCGGTCATCAGTTAATCCTGGGAGACGGCAATTTGGCGCTGGAAGTGATCGATAGCGGTCAGCAGGCGTTGGTAAAAGTTGTGCAGGGCGGCCACTTGGACAACAACAAAAAAGTGACCGCACCGGGGCAGGCCTGGGCACTCCCGGTGCTGACCGATGACGATGTGCAATCGCTCAAGATGGGTATCGAAGAAGGCATCGATTGGATTGCGGCTTCATTTATTAGAAAGCCGGAGGATGTTGTGGACGTGCGCCGTCAATTGGAATCATGGGGCGGTGCCGCCATTCCGATCATGGCAAAGATTGAGACACGGCTGGCGGTCGAAAATCTTGACATGATTGTGCGGCTGGCGGATGGGATAATGGTGGCACGTGGCGACCTCGGTGTGGAGTTTCCGCCGGAAGATGTTCCCTGGCTGCAAAAGACCATTATCGACGCGGCCAACCGGGCGGGCAAGCCGGTGGTTACCGCCACGCAGATGCTGGAGTCGATGGTCCATAGCGACCGGCCGACGCGGGCCGAGGTGACTGACGTCGCGCATGCGGTATTGGAAGGCAGTGATGCGGTGATGCTCTCGGAAGAAACCGCCATGGGAGATTTCCCGGTCCAAGCGGTCGAAGTCATGGCCCGGGCAGCCCAGTCCAGTGAGGCGCATCCCTGGGACGGGGTCGCGCGGGTACATTATGGTTCGCGAACAGTGACCGACGCCGTGTGTCATGCCGCCCTCACGGCGGCGGATGATCTAAACGCTCGCCTCATCATCACCGCCACCGAGTCCGGCCACACTGCACAGGCGATGGCTGCCCACCGCCCGCAAGTTCCCATTTTAGCGGTAACACCGTACCAAGAGGTTGGACGCCGACTAACCATTGTATGGGGGCTCAACACACAAATCATGAAGACGCGCGCCACCCTCGACGGCATGGTAGACGAAGCCCTGATTATCGCCGCCAAGACCGGGCTGGCCGATGCGGGCGATCGGGTGGTCGTGACAGCCGGGGCTCCGGTCGGGGAGCCCGGCAGCACCAACGTGCTTCGGGTCGCCAGATTGGGCCGGGTACTACTTCGGGGGCAGGGATTAGGTCCGGAGGGGGAGGTGAAGGGACCGGTGCTGGTGGTGGAAGATCCCTTGACCGTAGATCCTCAGCAGGCCCTAGGCAAAATCTTGGTGGCAGCGCAGAGCGACGGGGATTGGACCGATTTAATGGCTAAATCCCGCGCCATTGTGGTCGAGGCGGGAGGGTTAACATCGCACGCGGCCGTTGTCGGGGTATCATTGGGCATACCGACGGTAGTTGATGTGCATGAGGCCGCTTCCCTGTTAATGACCGGCCAGGTGGTGACAGTGGATGCGGGGGCCGGATTGATTTTACAAGCGGATGAAGTTGGTTAGAGAGCTTTGCGGAAGAACCGCGGTCAGGTATCATCGGATGAACGGATCATAGGGACACCACAAGATTGGAAGATGATGCATGCGGATTGTGCAGAAATATGGCGGAAGCTCGCTGAAAGATCTGGATTTGGTGCGAATGGTCGCTGCCCGGATTCATAAAACCGTGCAAAACGGTCATCAGGTTGTGGTTGTGGTGTCGGCTATGGGTGACACCACCGATGAGCTTTTGAACAAGGCGCTTCAGGTTGACGGCCCGTCGTCGTTGAGCAACCTTGATTTTCTGATGATGACCGGAGAAATGCAGTCGGCCGCGTTGATGGCTATGGAGTTGACCCGCCGGGGGTGCCTGGCCCAGGCTGTGTCCGGTGCTCAGGCCGGCATCCGAACCGACCAAGTGTTTGGACAAGCACGTATTGTGGACGTCGACCCCAAATTTTTGGAGTCATTGCTGGATCGCGGCGTGACCCCGGTGGTTACGGGCTTTCAGGGGGTGTCGGTCGAGGGGTTTTTTACCACGCTTGGCCGAGGCGGCTCGGATTTGACCGCGATTGCTCTTGCCTCCGCGCTTAAAGCGGATTCCTGCGAAATATATTCTGACGTTGCCGGCGTTTTTACCGCCGATCCGCGAATGGTGCCGCAAGCGAAGGCGCTTGAGGCGCTATCGTATGACGAAATGCTGGAATTGGCCTCACAGGGGGCGCAGGTGCTGCAAACCCAGGCGGTCTTATACGCCCGGCAATCGGGAGTCACCGTGAATGCTCGGTCGACGTTCGAAAGCCAGGCGGGCACGCGAATCGAGACCTTGGAAGTTGACGCGCCGCGCCCGGTGACCGCCGTTGCCCTCGATACGCATTTAACCAAGTTGGGACTGGTCGGGGTGCCGGATCGGCCTGGCGTCGCTGCGCGGGCCTGTGAGCGCCTGTCCGAGGCGGGGGTTAATATCGACTTGGTGTTTCAAGCGCTGTCTCACGAAAACGCCCGCGCGGACATCGCTCTCACCGTGGCTGATCGGGACCGCCCCAAGGCGGTTCAAGTGTGCCAGGCGACGCTAACTGAGCTAGGCGGATTGGCATTAGTTGTGGATGGGGACATTGCCAAGATCTCGGCGGTCGGATTCGGTGTGCGCAATCATGTCGGGGTGGCTGCAACCCTATTTCGGTCGTTGGCCAACGCCGGCATTAACATTCAAATGATTAGCACCTCGGAAATTAAGGTGTCATGTATCGTGGCTCGGCAGGATGCTCAGCGGGCTCTCAATCAAGTGCACGACGCCTTTGGACTGGACGCCTAGTAGCGCACCGTCGTTAGTGAAAATCGGCGTTGCCGACGTGCTCCTCGGCGCGGGTATTGAATCCCATATGTTTTCCCGTGTGCCACTGCCATCCGTCGAGCACGCATTCGGCGCCGAAGTAGCTTGGCACAACGTCGTGCAGTTTGACGCCCTGCGGTGAATATTGATGAGCAATTTCGTCCAGGACGCGGGCCACCTGGTCTGCGCGCTCTGGTTCCACTAGTGTGACAACGGTGGGACCTGATCCGGACAGCCCGGCGAAGCTGGCACCATGTTCAAGCGCTCCTGCAATTAACGCCTGCATGCCGGGCACCAACCGCTCGCGGTACGGCTGGTGCAGCCGATCCCGTCCTGCCTCACGCAAGAGGGACCAATCGCGGCGGTTGAGCGCGTCAATCCAGAGCGCAAGCCGCTGCGCGTTAAACACCGCGTCTTCGATTGGTACCGAACGGGGCAACACGCCGCGGGCGTCTTCGGTGGACACTTTATAGTTCGGAATAACTAACAGGCATCTTAGCTCCGGCGCGGGATAGTTGCGGACGCGAACGCGACCTCCTTCTTCCCACGCCAGGACGAATCCGCCGTAAATCGCCGCGGCGACATTGTCAGGATGGCCCTCCAGTTGAGTTGCATAGGAGAGCAGTTCCTCTTTAGTCAGCCGCGGCGAGAGAAAGGTGTTGGCTAGCACCAGTCCTGCCACGATTGCGGCCGCACTGGAGCCAAGCCCTCTCGCCAGGGGAATCCGGCTTCTGATGGTCAGCCGGCCCGACGGCATGGGGTTTCCGGTGCGTTCGCGGTGCAGACGTTCAGCGGTCTGCCACACAAGGTTTTGCGCGGTTTCGGGAACGACGTCTGCGCCTTCTCCACGCACCGCGAACTCAGGCTCCTCACTTAATGAGAACCAACATTCCAATGGCAGTGCCAACGCCATGCCGAGGCTGTCGAATCCGGACCCCAGGTTGGCTGTACTGGCGGGAACCTTAATGTGCCACATGGACAGCTCCCCCATTCAGGAGAGTGCGAAGGGTTTCCTCAAGACGGTCCGCATCGGTGCTCTCAGTTTTGGCCTGGGTCCATTTCAGCGGTGTGTGGCCGTCCTTCAGGCCGGTACCTGTCAGGATTGCGGCCACGATGCCGTCGGGCAGCATATCCTGCGCTTTTAAGCGCTTGATGCCGGCGTAGGCGGTGGCCGACGCTGGTTCGACAAACACGCCACCGGCGGCAAGCTCGCGCTGAGCGTCTAAAATCTCATCGTCTGAGACCGCCAGAAAAGCCCCGCCAGATTCCGCTACCGCCTTGACCGCGAGGTGTTTGCTGGCGGGCTTACCAATGCGGATGGCGGAAGCGATGGTCTCAGGGTTTTCGACATCTTGGCCCGATACCAGCGGGCTAGAGCCCTGGGCTTGTATGCCCAGCATACGCGGAACGCCGTGCCCGTAGCGCTTAAATCCCTGAAAGTACGCAGAGATATTACCGGCGTTTCCCACCGGCAGGACCAGGCTGTCGGGCGCTCGCCCCAGATCATCGACGATTTCGTACGCACCGGTTTCTTGTCCACGTAGACGCCAGGGATTGACGGAATTGACCAACGTGACAAGAGACGTGCGCTCGGCGACCTTTCGCACCATCGCCAAGGCCGCATCGAAGTTTCCATCCACAGTGAGAAACGTGGCCTGATGCACCAACGCCTGCAACATCTTTTCTTGAGTAATTTGACCGCGCGGGGCAACGACAAATGCAGGAAGGCCGGCTCGAGCCGCATAGGCGGCGGCGGAGGCGGCGGTGTTGCCGGTCGACGCACAGATAACGGCCTGGGCACCTTGCTGACGAGCGACGCTAATGGCCACGGTCATGCCCCGGTCTTTAAACGACCCGGTGGGGTTCGTGCCTTCAAGCTTTAGAAAGATGTCCGTCGTGCCCCAGGTGGCCCAGGAAATCAGGGGAGTGGACCCCTCGCCCAAGGTGACGGCTGGCGTATCCGCCAGGTCAAGATACGGTCGATACCGTTCGATGACGCCCCGCATATGATAATTGCCTCCAGGATAAAATTACAGTCATCCTATCATATTTGGACGCGATACTGCTCAGATAAAAGCAACAAATAGATGGAACAAGCGGCCGGAACTTGATGGATCCAGTGCGATTGGATCGCCCTATTCTAAGCGTGCTCCGGTCCGTGTTACCATGATGGCAGCGGGCGCATGCAGCGCCTTCCCAGATTTGCCCTCACATGAGACAGCGGTGGTCTTGGCCTAGCCGACACCAGGGGGGTGCCGGCCAAGTCGAGTTTGATCTACCTATCTTCACAGTAATTGACTAAGACGAAACAGAGGAGTTGAGTATCGTGGAATATCGCAATTTGGGTGCCAGCGGGCTCAAGGTGTCGGCGCTCGGACTGGGCGCCAATAGCTTTGGCGGACGCGCAGACAGGAAAACGTCCATCGATATTATTCATGCGGCGCTGGAAAATGGCGTCACCTTGATAGATACCGCCAACGGGTATACCGGCGGCATGTCCGAAGAAATTATCGGCGAGGCACTGAAGGGGCGGCGCTATGATGCGGTACTGACCACCAAGGCGGGTCTCCCCCAAGGCGAGGGGCCCTACCATCGCGGAACTTCGCGTCGGCATTTGACCATGCAATTGGAACAGAGCTTGAAGCGGCTGAAGACCGATCATATTGACTTGTTTTATGTCCACACTTTTGACCCGGACACGCCTCAAGAGGAGACGATACGGACACTGGATAATTTCGTGCGTCAGGGCCAGGTGCTCTATGTAGCGGCCTCGAACTACCGTCCCCATGAGCTGGCCACGGCGCTGGGTATCGCTCGCCAGCACGACTGGGTGCCATTCTGCGGAGTACAGCCGTCCTATTCTCTGCTTGATCGGACGCCGGAGCGTGAGCTCATCCCGTTAGCTCAGGCGGAAGGTATCGGCCTTGTCGCCTATTACCCTCTGGCTGGTGGAGTGTTGACCGGCAAGTACCGGGGAGGTCAAATTCCTGAGGGATCGCGGGCGGATAAGAACCCTGGATTTAGGGCCAGAGTCAGCCAACAGGTGCGTGAGGCAGGTGACAAGTTTTCCGAGATCGCGCAGAGCGCGGGCCTAGATCCGGCTGGGCTGGCGCTGGCTTGGTTAATGGGCCGCCCAACAGTTGCCAGCGCTATTGTCGGTGCCACCCGCGTTGATCAACTACTAGGCAACTTGAAGGCATTGGATATGGTGATTCCGGCCGAGGCGGCCGTGGCGCTTGAAGAGTTCAGCGCCCCATTTATCGACGGTGAGCCGTTCGGGTGGTATCGGCTCAATTAAAAACTCGGGAAACCATCCCGGACTAAAGGTAGAAGTTTGCGGAACATTGCAGACTCACCGGTTGATCAAGCCCTAGCCGCCGGAACCGCAGTAGCTTTCGGATGGTCAGGCGACGGTCCGGCGCATGGACGACGGTCTCCCCAGCGAGGAGCGGAATCCGGCACCGGAGGTGCGGAGCTAAAAATGGTAGGCTCAGCAGAACGGTTGGTATGGTACGATACCTGCAAATGGCGACGGATGGCGACAATTCGGGACCCTCTTCGAGGGTTGAAATGGAAGACATGTTGGCGCTAGATCATGCGTTTGACAAAATCTATCACTCCTTCAATCGTTTCGGGCGGACCTTGGGCAGCGATGAAGAGCGGCACCCCGAATATACCCGGGTCCTTTTGGACAGCCTCGGGGGGCCGGATGGGGTGCCTTGTAACGTCATGGTGACGGGCAGCAAGGGAAAGGGTTCCACCGCCTATTTCATAGCCAGGCTTCTTGCAACCAAAAGCCCGGCCGTTGGGCTTTTTACCAGCCCTCATTTAGTTGACTCACTCGAGCGTATCCGTGTGAATGGAAGCGTAATCTCCCAGCTGCATTTCATGCAGGCGTTTAAGGCCGTGGAACCGGCGCTGGATCGTCTGCACGACATCCTTCCGCGGGGCCGCTACATTGGACCGGTGGGCGTTTTCGCAGTCCTGGCGGCCTGGCACTTTCACCGTCGCGGGGCTCAATGGGGCGTCTATGAAACGGGTCGTGGAGCGCGATTTGACGACGTGGCACAAGTTCAGCATCAGGCCAGCGTGATAACGGCAATTTTGCCCGAGCATTTGAAGGAGCTGGGGCCTGACGTCGAGAAGATTGCCTGGCACAAAGCCGGCGTCGTGTCATCACAAACGAAGACGCTGGTACTGGGATCGGACAACCAGGCGATGGAAAAGGCAGTGGATCGGCAGATCGAGGTCCTCGGGGCCGATCCGTACATCGTGCGCGCGCATGCGTCCGTAGGCATCCGGGATCTGAGAATTGATGCCGGGGGTAGCTGGTTTACGCTTGAATTGGCGGATGGGCGTCTATGGGTGGATCTTAGGATTCCCATGCTTGGGCGCGTGGTGGAGAACCTCAGAACGGCCATTGCGACGGTGGAAGCGGTGGCCGGTAAGCTGAACGAGGGCCAGGTGCGTAATGTGCTGGCCGGTGCGAGGTGGCCAGGCAGGGGAGAAATCATCAGCCAACGGCCTTGGGTGTTGCTTGATGCGGCTATTCGTCCCGAGTCGTTGGGCCCGCTGCTGGCGGAGCTTCCGCCGTTCGATTGTGCCGTGCTCTCCATTCCCGACGACAAAGACCGCTCAGGTGTGGCAGCCCTCGTCAAGCGCCACAGTCGCCGGCTGATCTTAACGACTTGTTCCAATCCGCGCCTGTCATATCGTTTGGATCGCGTCCCACCAACCGAGGGAGTTTCTGTAGTGTCGGCCGTAAACGATGCGTTAGACGAGGCGCTAAACACGCTCAGTCCGGAGTCCCGGGTGCTGCTTTGCGGCACCATATCCTTCGTGGCCGACGTTTACCGGTATTTGGGCCGCCAAGTCGATTAACTGCCGTCAGCTACGACCATGGTAATCAGCCGGGAGTCCATCAATCCCCGTCCGCGCACGACTAACAGTTGCGCGATATTGGCGCCCAAACCTGTGCGTTCAAGGATCGCAGAGACCGCCTTCCCGTAGTAAAAAAGAAGGGGAACGTATCGATAATCGGAAAACGTAAACAATCTCCTGAATCCGTGATGGACCGCCACCAATTCCGTACAAAACGGCGCGATATCAGCACTGTAGCAATTTGCCATGGTTCACCCAACGGGTGAGGTCGCGAAGCCCCTAAGTTGGCAGAAAAAAAGCTGGACGTAACGGTCGTGATGTGCCATCATTCGATTAAGTCCACGCCGTAAAGACTTCCAATCGGCTGAACGAGATCTTTTGGAGATGAGGTGCTCGCGAAATGGTTAGATTGCCGTTCCGTTTCCGTTACGAACCCGGCAACGATATCCTCACCGGCCAGGCTGGGCTTGGTGTCGTCGGCCAAATATTGTCCCGCTTGCCGTTCGGCAAGCGCGTCCAAACCTCTAAAGTACCGGGTGCGGAGCACCCGGATATTTCGCATCGCGACGTCGTGGTCGCCTATCTCGGCCTCCTCGCTCAGGGCAAGAACGATTTCGATCACATTGAGGCCTTTCGAAAGGATCGGTTTTTCAAGACGGCCCTCGATCTGGAACAGGTGCCATCCAGCCCTACCCTGCGGCAACGCCTCGACCAAGCGGCCGCCAACGAATCCACGGTCCGATGGGGCCAAGCCCTGAACGACAGCTCCGACGAACTCTTGCAACGCTATGCCCACTTGGAGCCTATCCAGATCGGCCAGCGTCAATATATCCCGTTAGATATGGATGTCTCTCCTATGGACAACAGCAAGACCAAAAAAGAAGGTGTGTCCCGAACGTACAAAGGCTGTGATGGATTTGCACCGAATTTTGCTTATCTGGGGCACGAGGGCTACGCCCTTGCCGTAGAATTTCGCGAAGGCAAACAACATTGCCAAAAGGGCACCCCGGCATTCCTTGCGGAATGCCTCAAACGGGCACAGCGGATCCTTCCGAAAAACCCAGAAAATCTAGAAATCCCGGAAACCGAAATGGCCGCGACCCTCTTGGTGCGACTCGATTCGGGGAACGACAGCGCGGATAATATCGATACGTGCCATGCCGCTAAGGCGGATTTTCTTATCAAGCGGAATCTTCGGCGCGAACGCCTGGAAGATTGGCTGGCCTTGGCCAAAACGGAAGGCACCGCGGAATCTTTGCGAAAAGGGAAGACCCTCTATCGGGGCACCACGATGCGGGCACCGAAAGCAGGTCATGCTCTGGAACGAATTGTGTATGAAGTCGTGGAACGCACCAGCACCGCCGACGGCCAACTACTGTTACTGCCGCAGATTGACGTGGCCACGTATTGGACCTCACTTCCTGATGAACCGGCGAAAGTGTTGCCGTGGTACCCCGATCACGGCACCATGGAGCAATATCACAGCGAATACAAAACCGATCTGGATCTGGAACGGCTCCCGTCGGGCAAGTTCGCGACCAATCGCCTGATCTTACAGATGGCTTTGTTGGTCTTCAATGTGCTGCGGGTGATAGGCCAAGCGACGCTCGCCGATGCGAGCGTGCCCTTGCGAACGAAAGTCCAACGGCGCCGGCTCCGCACGATCATTCAAAATCTGGTGCTATGTGCAGCAAAACTCGTCCGCCATGGGCGGACGGTACGGGTTCGCTATGCGCGCACCAACCCGTGGGGGGATGTGATTGGGCATCTGTACACAGCCTTTGCTGACACCTGAGCGGGCCTCAGGGAAGCTCACGATTTTCGGGTAGATATCGTGGTAGGATTTTTCACCGCTCCTGGCGAGCGGAACTTGCGTCTGCCCTTTTTCGCGCGTCCCTCAAGGAGCCACGCTGATGCCTTTGGCTTGTTCTACGATCGACAGGTTTCATGCGAGTTAGTAGATAACACATATTACCATGTCGGTAATCGTATACCATAAATGTAAAATGCACCCATTCCCTGTCACGGATTCAGGAATCAGTCAACAATGGATAAGCGGCGAAGAAACCACGGGAACCTCTATTCAGAGGCACCGTCGCTAACTCGATCCCAAAAAGCCTGTACCGCTAGATTGTAGATAACTGGCTGTTGCATTTGTGCAATATGTCCAGATCCAGGAATGAGCCCCGCCTCAATCCGATGATTCAAACTGGCCATCTCACATGCTGCCTCTCGCTC
The DNA here is from genome assembly GCA_021820965.1 of Bacillota bacterium. Classification (GTDB taxonomy): domain Bacteria; phylum Bacillota; class Sulfobacillia; order Sulfobacillales; family Sulfobacillaceae; genus Sulfobacillus_B. The sequence goes on from JAKACZ010000010.1 coordinate 44,590, forward strand.
ATGCCTTTCCCCTGCTCCATTTAGAACCAGAGTTGGAACACTGATGCCCCGTATTTGCTCTCGGGTTACGGTCGGGTAGTTAAACGTCATGTCATCAAGGACTGCCTTCAACGTCTTATACCACTTTGCACCGTGCAGGGATTCAAATTCCGCCGCGATTTCTGGGTTATTCTCTCGAACATTCAAAAACATGTTGTGCTGTTGCGCCAAGATGTCTTTCATTTCCGGGGGGATGGCCGGCACATAGCCCGTAAGCACAATGCTATCGCAGAGCTCGGGATGCTCAATTGCAAGGTGGATTGCCACGGGCGCTCCAAGCGACAGCCCGACAATATGTCCGTTTCCCGGGATGTCAAACATTCGTTAATGTTGAAAAACGGAAAGATACGGACTTGTGACACAAGGGCGACCGTGGTGGTATAGTGAATCCAGCTTTTATTGCGCTTTTCCGCTGAGGAGGCAGGCTATGGCTAAGACACCCCTCGACGAACGTCTCCGTGAGTTCATGGACCGCTACATCTATCCGAACGAGAAGCCCTTCGAGGACTCGCTGCGGCACAATCGCTGGAAGGTTCCCGAACTAATGGAAGAACTCAAAGACAAGGCACGCGCGGAGGGATTATGGAATCTTTTTTTGCCCGACAGCAACTTCGGGGCGGGATTGACCAATCGCCAATATGCACCCTTGTGCGCCATTATGGGGCACTCACTAATTGCTCCCGAGGTATTTAATTGCAACGCCCCCGATACCGGAAACATGGAGGTACTGGTGCGCTACGGTAGTCCTGAGCAGCAGGATACGTGGCTAAAACCGCTGCTTGACGGCAGAATCCGGTCCTGCTTTGCTATGACCGAACCGGATGTGGCGTCATCGGACGCCACCAACATCCGAACCGATATCCACGCCGACGGTGACTCTTACGTCATCAACGGCCATAAGTGGTGGTCGACCGGGGCCGGGCATCCGAGCTGCCGTATTGCGATAGTGATGGGCGTCACTAATGCGAGCGCGCCGCGATATGAGCGGCAGTCCATGATTTTGGTTCCTATGGATACGCCCGGTGTTCGGCTGGAGCGGCGGCTCAGCGTTTTTGGTTATGATGATGCACCCAGTGGTCACGGCGAAATTGTCTTTGACCGTGTTCGGGTGCCCAAGAGTCACATCATTTGGGGCGAAGGCAAGGGTTTCGCCATTGCACAGGGCCGGCTGGGCCCGGGCCGCATTCACCATGCCATGCGCCTGATCGGATCGGCCGAGCGCGCACTAGACCTGATGGTCGAACGCGTTCTCAATCGGACAGCGTTTGGCAAGCCTCTGGCCGATCAAGGGGTTATCCGGCAATGGATTGCGCTCTCCCGCATTGAAATCGAGCAGGCCCGCTTGTTAACCTTGTCGGCCGCGGAGAAGATGGACCAAGCGGGAAACAAGGCTGCGCGGCGTGAGATTGCTATGATTAAGGTGGTGGCGCCGCGAATGGCACTTAGTGTCTTGGACCGGGCAATTCAAGCGTTCGGCGGGGCCGGGGTGGGACCGGATACTCCGTTGGCGCAGCATTGGGCCAATGCCCGCACGCTTCGTTTGGCAGACGGGCCCGACGAGGTGCATCTGGACCAGCTGGCACGGGATGAATTGAAGGCGGCTCGACAGCGGATGGAACAGTCCTAGCTAATTTGATGCGGATTGAGGATTCCATGGGTGTGGAGGATACGGCGTGAGAGTTCAAGAATTGTTCGATTTGACTGGGCAGGTGGCCGTAGTTACCGGCGGAGGACGCGGTCTCGGCGAAGCCATGGCTCGAGCTTTTGCGGAAGCTGGTGCCCGGGTTGTCATCGCGTCGCGCAAACGCGACATCGTCGAAAAAACGGCAGAGGCCTTTCACCGGGACGGATATGATGCGCTGGCTGCCAGCCTTGATGTGACAAAGCCCGAGGATATTGAGGCATTGGTGGAGCTGACCATGGAACAGTACGGCCGTATTGATGTCTTGGTTAACAACAGCGGCACTAGCTGGGGCGCTCCCGCGCTGGAAATGCCGTTGGACGCCTGGCAAAAGGTACTTGAGGTGAATGTGACCGGCACGTTTCTTATGAGTCAGCGGGTGGCACGGATAATGAAAAATCAAGGCGGGGGCCGCATCATTAACATTGCCTCGGTGGCTGGTTTGGGCGGCATCGACTCGCGGGCATTGGATGCGGTTGGTTACAGCACCAGCAAGGGGGCAGTGATCGCCATGACTCGCGACTTGGCGCATAAATGGGCGCCCTATCACATACGGGTCAATGCTATAGCTCCAGGCTGGTTTCCTACGAAAATGTCGCAGCCGGTACTGGAGCAGAGCGGGGAGCTCTTGACACAGGCCATTCCGCTAGGACGTTTCGGCACAATGGACGATATTAAAGGCGTGGCGCTGCTTTTGGGCACTCGCGCTTCGGATTACATGACGGGCGCGGTACTGGTGGTAGATGGCGGCGTTGTGTCTTAGAAAAGGCTTGGCGGTGATGGCGGTCCGCTTTGTCGAAATGGAGGAAAGGTACTATGCCGCTTGAGGAATTGGGCCGGCGGCTTTTTCCGGCTAGTGTTCCTACGGAAGTTGAAATCCCGGATTGGCGTGTTTTTGACTTGCTTCAACACAGCATGGAGACATATCCCGATCATGATGCCCTCATTTTTTATCAAGCTCGCTGGACATATCAAAAGTTGTGGCAGGATGCCAATCGATTCGCGCGGGCGCTTCAAGATCGCGGCATCCAGCCGGGCGATCGCATCGCCGTCATGCTGCCAAATTGCCCGCATTACGTGATTGCTTACTATGGCATCCTGCTGACTGGGGCGATTGTGACCCAAGTTAACCCCTTGTTGGTGGAGCGCGAGCTGGCAGAGCTCTTATCCGACTCGGGCAGCCGGACCATTGTAGTGTGGGATGCGCTATTGCCCCGGGTGGAGGCCGTCCGTGCAGAAACCCCGCTTGAACGCGTGATTGGCGTAAGCTTTCAAGGCCAGACGGCCAGCTCGGATGTTGAGGATTTTGCTGAACTGATGGCATCGGCCTCACGAATCGTCCCAGAACCGGTGCACGTCATGGCAGATGACGTGGCGGTCCTGCAATATACCGGCGGAACAACCGGGCGATCCAAGGGTGCCATGCTGACCCATCGCAATCTGGTGGCCAATGTTCTGCAGTCGAGTATCTTCAACCAACTCTATCGCGGCGAAGAGCGATCGCTGGCCGTTATACCGCTGTTTCATGTCTACGGAATGACCGTCGTAATGAACCTCGGGATCCATATTGGGGCAACCATTGTGCTGCTGCCCCGTTTTGAACTCACCGAGGTGTTGGATGCTATTAGGCAGCACCACATTACCTTATGGCCGGGAGTGCCTACGATGTACGTGGCGCTTTTGCAGGTGCCGGGTCTGGATCGCGGTTCCGTTTCGAGCATCCGTATATGCAACAGCGGCAGCGCGCCCATGCCGGTTGAACTGATTCAGCAATTCGAGGAGGAGACAGGTGCTGCCGTCCTGGAAGGCTATGGACTGACCGAAGCCTCCCCGGTAACGCACGGACATGCGCCCTGGATGGATCGAAAGCCCGGTACCGTCGGGATTGCCATTCCGTCAACGGGGTTTCGCATCGTGGACCCGCACACCCTTAACGACCTGGGCCCAGGGGAGTTAGGCGAGTTGTGGATTCGTGGCCCTCAGGTAATGAAGGGCTATTGGAACCAGCCGGAAGAAACCCAGGCGACGCTGGTGGACGGTGTGTGGCTGCGTACCGGCGATTTGGCCTCTTGTGACGACGATGGGTATCTTACCATCATGGACCGACTGAAGGACCTCATTATCGCTAGCGGATACAACGTCTACCCACGCGAAATTGAGGAAGTATTGTACCAGCATCCCGGCGTGCTGGAAGCCGTCGTAGTTGGCGCGCCGGATCCGTACCGCGGAGAAACGGTAAGGGCGATAGTGGTGCCAAAACCCGGATCGGATCTTAACGAAAGCGCTCTGAAGGAATACTTGGTCGCCAACTTGGCGGCATACAAGCGTCCCACTATCATTGAATTCCGTGCCGAACTTCCTAAAAGCGCGGTCGGCAAAATCCTGCGCCGAGTTGTGCGCGAAGAGTCGGTTCGGTTCGACTCTTGAGAGCGGTGTAAGAATGGCTGAGCTTATTTCTGTGCGTCGGGGCGAAGAATTAGACATGAGGGCGCTCGTACCATATCTGAATACGGTATTTCCCGATGATGGTGGCCCCTGGACGGTAAGACAGTATGCTGCCGGGCATTCCAACCTAACTTATCTCCTGAGTTCGCCCCAACGCTCGGTTGTGCTGCGACGGCCGCCCATGGGACCGGTCCCTCCGCGGGCCCATGACATGTTGCGCGAGTCGCGGTTTTTAACGGCGCTTCATCCTCTGTATCCGTGGGCACCTAATGTGTTTGCCGTGTCTGATGAGACCGGCCCGTTGGGGGTACCGTTCTTTTTGATGGAGCAGCGCACCGGATCTTTAATAGACCGAGCCTGGGCAAAACGGCGCGGACTTGCGCCGGGTGATGGGCAGCGCATCTCTGAAGTGATGGTGAGTCGTTTGGCAGCACTTCACCAAGTGGATTGGGAACAGTCTCCGTTGGTAGAGATGGTTAAACCGCACGGGTTTCTTAAGCGGCAGGTGACGGGATGGGTGGGTCGCTATGAACGGGCTAAAACCCAGGAAATTCTGGGCGTGGACCAACTATGTCGCTGGCTGGTTGACCACATCCCGCCGGAATCCGGGGCAACCGTGATCCACTACGACTATAAGCTGAATAATGTCTTGTTCCGCGATGATTTGACCGATTTGTCCGGCGTGTTTGACTGGGAAATGGCAACCGTAGGCGATCCGCTGGCAGACTTGGCGGTGGCCGTTAGTTATTGGACCGAGTCCGATGATCCGGAGGTATTCAAGCAGGCGTTTGGCGAATTGCCGATCACGGTCGAACGGGGGTTTTACAGTCGTGACCAATGGATCCAGGCGTATGCACAAAAAACGGGGCGGGACATCAACAACTTCGGGTACTATTTAACCTTTGCCTACTTCAAATTGGCCGTGATTATCGCGCAAATCTATTACCGTTATTATAAGGGGCAGACCCGTGATCCGCGTTTTCACGGCTTTGGCAAGGTCACCCGACAGCTATTGGAGGTTGCCATGGAGGTCAAGGCCAATGGGTCTTAGCAACCTGCCTTAGGGTCTCAGCGATTGCATGGTGGGTTACCCAGTTCTGCGGTGGGTTGCGCTTCACCTGCCCGCGCCGACCGGAAGAAGGCGGAGGAACCGGATGGTAGCTATATAGATACTGTTGTTCAAGGCATAGAAGTGCCTGAATCAACGATTGTCTCCTCAAACCCACTCTATCATAGAAAGAGACACGGCGCGTTCCTCCTCGTCTAAAAGAGCCGAGGCTTTCGGTTGCGCCAATTTCGGTGAAAGATAGTGATTAAGGAACTGCATACCCCATCCGGCGGATGGCATCAGGGTCCGGTTATGTGTATACGGGATTGCGAAACCTAACGGACGCTAGCGAGTTTCTACTTATGGTTTCCGTTGACCATATTTTAGTCATTTGAGTTGCCGCCACCTATTGGTGAAATTCCCGAATCCCGCGTGAGACGGTCGTTTGGGGCATTCATCAAATCTTCACTGTACCGCCCGATGCCGCCAACACCGACCCTAAGTTGTCTAATACGGGCGAAATGCTCAAAACCGTGATTCTACCGGGGTTCCAGACGTTTTGCACTCACCAACTCGGAAACTCCTGCTAGAGGACCCGATATGGAACGGGTCCTCTTTCTATCAGTGAATAAGTCCCAACAGCCCCACCGCGATGAGGTAAACGGCTACAATCCAGTTAAGCAGGTGCGGCCGCCAGAGGATCAGAATTCCTGCTAGCAATGCCATGGCGGCGGGGATTCTGAGAAAGTCGGTGGTAACCAGCACAAGAGACACCTCCTCATGTTGCTGTCGGATCATATTGTCGAGCTCGTTATTAAATTCATACATGGTAAGCGTTCAGAGAAGTTGACCCAAAAGTTGCACGGCGGCGGGCTGAAAACTGGAAAAAGGCTATGCAAAAACGAACCACCAAAACAGATAGCGAATAAGCTATCCCGCGATGACGGAGCGCCACCAGCCCGCAAGACCTTCAAAAATGTGGAAAAGGTTGGGCTAAGTGAATGTCCACCTAGGGGATGACTGGCGACGCAGATGATCGGTGGAACACTCCGCCGTGGCGGCGGTTAGCCGCACCGCCATCGTCTGGGTAACATACGCGTCGGATACGCTGTAGGCATTGTAGTCGACATGCACGTGGTGGAAAATGGGCCGTTCACTATCCGTTCGATCTGGACGCGCGTTGGGCTTGGAAGCGCATAATGCCGCGATCAAGTCCGTGAAGGGACGGTTTCACCTTGTCATGAAACCGGTCCTACATGTCGTTGACGGCCGTCACCCCTTCGGCTATCAGTTGGAACTAATGGTAGAGGTCTTTAACGAGGATGCGCGTCTCTTGATTTAATCGCTCTGCGTGTGCTATCAAGTCTTGACGCAGGCGATCCAAATAGGCTTTTAATTCGGGGTCCATAAACGTGCGTACGGTTGCCCCGTTTATCTGTTCAGCGAGTTCCAGAAATGCTTCGCTAGACGCGTATGTAATAGCCGGTGTTCCAGAGAGCTGGCGTACAATTACATTTGCGCCGCGCTCTACAGCGTTAGCACGAAAGGCCTTTACATCTCCAATGGCTGACTGCATCTGGATGACAGCCATCATGTCAACGGTCTGCTTTACAGTCAGATACGTGATGACGCACAGGCGGTATGCCTGTGGTCTCCTGTCACATGTTGGTGCGTATACCGTCGTGCGAATCCAGGCTGTAGGCCTTCCGTGCGAAGACGCGTCCCAAGGTCAGGTAGTACACTGCACCAATCACAAAGAGGATGAGTGAGATGAGCAGGGATTTCCCGGACTGTTGTGTCAGAACAAACACCGAACCAATGAGCGCAAGCAGCGGAAATAGATAGCCCAGTGGAGCCTTATATGTTCGCTCGATAGTCCTATCCCGAATCTTACTGACGATGGCAGCAATCGCGATGAAAAAGTACAGCGCGACGACAATCACCCCGATGAATGCTAAGTCGAACAAAAACGATGAGAAGAATGTCATGACGAGACCGATGATGCCGACGACAAGAACGGCGACATATGGCGATCCGGTTTTTGGTTGCAGTTTCTGCAGGGCATTCGACATGGCGGATGGCCAAACGTGATCGCGTGCGCTCGAATAGAGGATGCGGCTGAATTGTATGGTGACCCCAAGGGTACTGTTCAGAATCGCAAAACCCGCCGCGGCGTCGAAGATGACACTTGCATTCGTACCGAACAGTGTAGCGCCGAGAAAAGAGAGCGGGTCTTTACTGCTCAGCAGTTGAGAGACGCTCGGCGTCGCCAGGAGCATGAAGAAAATGGGGATGATTTGGAAGACGATGGCGATGGTCGCTGCCTTAACCACACCAAGTCCGATCTTTCGCGGTGTTGCGTTTGTCTCCTCAGAGACGTTCAAGGCACTGTCATAGCCGTTATATGAAAACAGTGCAATGGCTGTTGTCGTAATCACAAGCCCCCAAGTTGCGGCGACGTCATGTCCACTGCTCAAGGCTGTTGGATGCGTGTAAATGGACAAGTTCTGATGCATATGGAAAATACTGCTCACCGTAAGCGCTGTCATCAGCAAGATCTCTAAAACCACGAAAAATCCTGTGAATTTTGCCTCTAAAGAAATCGAGAGCAAAGCGATGATGGTGACAATCAACATGACAATGAATCCAAGGGCACTCAGGGAAAGAGACGGAAACAAAGGGGCGAAATACTGTGCAGCACCGAGTGCAATCGTCGCTGGCATAAACACAGCCTGGATTAAGTAGTCCATCAACACCACAAATCCGAGGGTCGGGCCGAGAACATTCCGTGCAATACTGTAGAGACCGCCAGAATACGGATACATTGCGCCCATTTCTGAATACGTAAACGCAACGCCCCAGGTGATGATTGCAGCAAGAAGATACGCCCAAAGCATGCCGGTTCCTGCTACGCCTAAGGTCCCTTGGATGTTTACAAAGACCCCCGCGACGGGCGAAATGGTGGCAACGGCAATAAATATCTGCCCAGCCGTACCAATGTTCCGTTTGAATGTCGTGTTGTTATTGTTGGCAGCCAATTCAACTCCTCCTCGTATAAAGGTATTAGGTTTTTATCACTGTTTCGTGAGTGTCAACGTCCCAATAATTGTCACAATAGAAAGTTCTTTAAAATTATTATTACACACCACTGATTCGTGTGCAATAATATTTTCATACAATCATTGAGGAGGAAAACGGCCATGACAGAGACGCCGAGTTACCAACACGACACTCGGAAGTCGAGGGATGCATATGAACAAGCACGGCACATCATCCCGGGCGGAGTTCAAGGCAACATCAAGTTTTATCAACCCTATCCATTGTCATTTGCGACAGCAAATGGGCCGTGGCTCCATGACATCGATGGAAACGCCTACGTTGACTACCTTCTCTCCTTTGGTGCCTTGATTCTCGGTCATGGGCATCCAGTTGTGCGGACAGCCGTCCAAGACGTTTGGAACATCTATGGTACTTCGTCATTCGGGGTGCCTTATCCACTGGAACAAACTATGGCCGCAGTCATCCAAAGGCTGTACGAGAGCGTAAAACAAGTGCGTTTTACAAACTCTGGACTTGAGGCGACCCTGCTTGCCATTCGAATTGGTATGGCATATACGGGCCGGCCCTCCATCGCTAAATTCTCGGGACATTATCATGGCGGACACGAGCAGGTACTCGTCAGCACAAAAGCGACAGTCAGTGACGGCAGAGAGCCCCAAAAGGTCGCTGAATCCCTTCGTTTGCCTGATTACTTCATCGACCATACTGAGATTCTGCCTTTCAACGATATTGAGGGATGCAGTCACATCTTGCGCAAAAATAAGGATAAAATCGGTGTTGTCATCCTTGAACCCTTCCAAAATGGATACATCCCTGCTGAACGCGAGTTCATCCTGCAACTGCGAGAGTTGACAACAGAACTTGGCATGGTCCTTGTATTTGACGAAGTAAAAACCGGTTTTCGCATCCGACTTGGCGGCGCGCAGGAGTTTTATGGTGTATTGCCCGACTTGACAGCTCTCGGAAAAGTTTTGGGCGGAGGGTTCCCGATAGGAGCGGTAGGGGGTAAAAAAGAAATTCTAGAACTGATGGCTCCAGGCCATTCGGACAATCCGCAGGAAGTGGTATTCCATAGCGGCACATTTAACGGAAATCCCATCTCTCTGCTGGCAGGATTACGTACAATTGAGCACCTGCAAGAGGCAGGAAATTTCGAGTCGCTCTTGAACACCACTAAACAATTACGAGACGGAATTGAGTCCTTGGCAAAGGCCTATCAACTTCCGGTGCAAACCGTTGGCGAAGGCGCCATTTTCAATGTTGTCTTTACCGACTCGTCTTTGCCGGTCCAACCGAGGAATATGGTCAAGCAGGAGCTTAGTCAGCAGCATCGGCAATTACGCGGTCAACTAGACTTTTTACTCATGCGGCATGGCGTATTCTCCAAGCCGTATAATCGGTTCTCGGTCTCCCTGAGCCACGATGACGCGGCCATTCAAGTCACCTTAGATGCCTTTGAAAAGAGCTTTGCCGCGCTGAAGAAAATGTAACAGAGGAGAATGCAGTTTGTCAGACGTTCCAAACGTGATAAAGACAATGATGGATATGTATCCCCAGCTAAGTACGGCCCATAAGCAAATCACGGATGTGATTGTCCAGGCACCCGATACCGCGGCGTTTTATACCATCTCCGAACTCGCGAGGTTGGCAAATGTCAGCGATGCGACGGTAACCCGGTTTGCGCGTGCACTTGGATACAAAGGCTTTCCGGAATTGTCCCGCCAGCTGCAGGCTGTGGTGAGAATGCGTCTGACAACGAAAGAACGGCTTGAGAAGTCCCTCACGAAAGAACCTGCAGCGGACAGTGATATCATTACGCAGTCCGTCGAAGAGGATGTTCAAAATCTGCAGATGCTCCTCGACGATCTCGACGTCGAAGGCTTGGAAGTGTGCGTAAAAGATTTGCTCTCGTGCCGGAAAATCGGGATCATCTGCTCCAGAAGCACATATGCGCTCGGGATGTACTTTCAGTTTTACTTGAATTTTTTAGGAAAAACTGCACTGGTCATCAACGGAGACCCACGTACGCTTGACGAAATTGCCGGGCTCGATGCGGTGCAGGACATTGTCCTGGCCATTGGCTTCTCTCGTTACAGCCAGTTTACGGTCAACAGTTTGAAGTATCTCAGCCAAAAGAAACTGAAATCCTATGTCATCACAGACTATCTAACTTCGCCCTTGGCAGAGTACGCAGCGAAGACGTTTTACTGTGCAACGGGCGTTGCGTCGTATATGGATTCGTTTGTGGCGCCCATTGCCATCCTTCAGGCAATTATCCGTCGAATGTCTTCAGAGCTGTACACCAATACGGTGAATGAATTGGGACGTCTCGAGGAAATCTGGAATCTGTTCGGCGTGTATTATCGTTCAGAAGAGTGACGCGGGCCAACACTGAGTTCGCGTTCCACATCAAGAGCGTGACAGGCAGCACACTATCTCCCCAGTCGTGGACGACCCTTGGAAGTCCTCGAAGGGGGATCAGCCCTAGGTCCTTATTGTAAAACACTAGTTTTGGCGTATCTAACCCTGCGGGTCACCCACTTGCCCCTCTTTGGCTATCACCGAGGAGAATGCGCGGGTATGGTGTTCAGAGCCTCGTCAATGGTGACGGAAGATAGAGATTGCGTTAACCGTACGGACCGCCGTGAGACAAAAAAGAACCGGATGGGTAAAAACGCTCGGCCGGGCTCTCGATGGGCAAAGCTTACGCAATCGGCCCCTGATCGCTGTCGGGAGCGTTTGGGGGGATCGGCGGCGGGGGTCGGAGGTGGGAAAACCACTAGTCCCGTTGGATGAGGGTTACGCCTTGAAAGCTCAAGGGGCACGTGCCGCCTGAAATAGCGGCGCGGGCAAAGCCAAGCCAGCAGCCCGGTACCGAGTCTTGCGTGGTGCAACCCGCACGGCGAAGCGTAGACAGGGGTTTGCAGGCCGGAATCGCATCAAGAGGATGATTAGCCTCGAAATCGAACGTGGTCGAAGTCGTCGATCTATCCCTCTGTGGAGAAGACAGCATCCTGCTCACCGCACTGGCCAGGGGAGCAGCGAGGCTTCCGGGGTTCGTACCTACGGCGTACAAACAATGGGCATCTTGGGAATACGTGTTGGCGCAAATGCTAATTGCCATCACTTCGACTAACATACCTGTGACAGGATCTGCCGGGTATTGTCGGTTCAGAGGGGGCCTGGGAACGTAGAAGAATCTCGTACATATTCGGCAGAGCCGGTTTTGGTGGAGAAATTTAGTCGGTCTCCAAAGGCGCTGTTAAGAGGGCACGATACTGCCTGTGCAAGGGATAGACCCAAATGGTTTTGATCGGCTTCGCGTGCTGATGATAGCGGTCGGTTTTTCCTGCGCCCCTGGGTGTCGCCCATCCGAATCCAGTTGGCCGGCCAGTAACTGGTGCCGGCAAAGCGGGCCGGGTCCACAAACGTCTCCATGAGGACGGGGCGGTAGCCGTACCGGGCCTGCCAGTCGCCGGGGAGTTGCCGCGCGAGCAGGCCCAGCGCAACGGACGCCAAGTAGCGAATCTGGACTGTCCGCCGTGACTTTGATCGGCCCCTTGGGACCCGACTTAGCGGGGGCCAGCCCCCGCCAACGGGCCCCTGAAAAGCGGTGTCTGTCGCATAAAAGGTCTGGCGACTGAAGCCGAACCGGTGCGACCGCCGTCACCGACTCCCCCTCGATATGATGCGCCCGCAACATCTGGTATTTCACCTGCGCCTCGTCGTGCGCATCAAAGAACGCGGGGTATTGGTGAAACAGCGGGCCCGGGAAAACGGCGAAGCACCCCTTAGGGGTGCCCAATGTTGCTGACCGTGCGCTACAACGCTGCGCCACCGAGGTCTTGGGGGCCATCTACGAGCAGGACTTTCTGCCCGGTTCGTGTGGCGGGCGACCGGGCCGAGGCGCGCATCATGCACTGGCCACGTTGGACGAATTTATGGCGCGCAAACGCGTGGGTTGGGCCTTGGAAGCCGATCTCAAGAACTTCTTCGGCAGTCTCGACCACAGATGGATGATGCGGTTTTCGGAGCACTGGGCGGAAGACCCCACGGCTCCTCCGTCTCATCCGGCGGTGGTTGTCGGCGTCCTCAAAGGCGGGCAGATACCCGCGAGTACGGAGGGAACCCCGCAAGGAAGCTCCATTCGGGTGCTCCTCAGGAACGTGTGTCTGCATTATGCCCTCGACTTGTGGTTCACCAAGGCCATTCAACCCAAGCTCTGCGGGGAGGGCTCGTATGTCTAGAGGCTTCGATACTCGTCCCCTTTGACTCGACGAAAAGAGTCCATTGGGAATGGGATATTTCGACTTTTGCGGGCCTTAGCTCTGCGCCAATTCGTCAACCGTCATCCGAGAGGGGTATTGGCAACCGTACCGGGCTCCTGTACAAGGTCGCCGCATCAAGGAGTTCCACATTGAGGGGGTTTCGCTGAACCTGCCCGCTCTAGCTAGGGCGGGGATTCCGAGGGAACCGTGCGTGTGCCCCGGGGTATAATGGCGATAAAGTTATACGAGGGGAAGGGTATGTCATGCGGATAGCGTTTATAGGTCTGGGACAAATGGGCCGACGAATGGTGCGCCGTTTGAATCCTCAAGACACAGGGGTCTGGAACCGGAGTCGTGACATCGTAGCAGTGCTAGAAGGTGAGGGCTACCAGCCTATTACTGATTTGGAGGAAGGTGTCCGAAGCGCGGACGTTATCGTCACGATGGTTCGCGATCACCATGCTATCCGTGCGGTCGGAGAAGCGGGGTTGTTCGCGGGATTGGGGCCTCAGACGCTATGGGTGGACATGACCACCGGATCCCCGGCAGCGGCAGAGTCGTTTCATGGCTTGGCCGCCTCCCAGGGCGCTCGTTTTATCGTGGCGCCCGTGCTGGGCACGTTGGGGCCGGCGGCCTCGGGGCAGCTGACGGTTTTGGCCGGAGGCGCCCCTCAGGACGTCGACGCGGCGCAACCACTGCTTCAACGTTTTGGCACCGTACGGAACGTAGGGACCGTTCGGCAGGCGTTGGTGCTGAAACTGATGGTCAATACCCTGCTGGCGGCCTACATGGACGCGGTGTCTGAGTGTCTTCCCGTGGCTGACCGCGAAGGGATTGAGCGAGCCGAATTGCTTTCCATATTAGTGGAGAGCTCTGTTGCGGCACCGGTACTCAAAGGAAAACGAACCCGGTGGGAATCACACAATTACCAAGAGCCGGATTTCCCCATCCAGCTACTGGCCAAGGATCTCAACCTAATGATGGCGGTTGCCAAAGAACAGCGTTTGGATATGCCGGGCGCAGGTGCGCTGCGGGACGTGTTTGAGATGGCTTCCCGGATTGACGGCAAGGGTTCATGGGACATGGCCGGCGTGGGTGACGCCGTAGTGCCACCGATGTAACAACTTCGATAGGGGTCGTTGCAGGTAAGTAGGTCGACCGATCCAGCGCTCGCAAGGGCGAATTCGGTGATTAATCACCATTTGCGACAATTTGAGTATTCGAAAACCTTGATCAATGTGTACTACATGATGTTAAACTAGAGATGGGTTCCACTGAACGGTAGGAACTACTCCCGTATGCATCGAGGAGGTAGTGGCGTGAAGCGCTCTAAGGGGATAGCCGCTGGACTTGTGGCGATGTCCGCCTTATTGGCTGGATGCGGTGTGCAGGCGGCTCAGGCATCCCAGTATATTCATGTCCAGCCCGGTACGGACGTGGTGGCCCTTAAGGTTTTAGCCGGCTACAGCAATGCTTTGAATATGCCGTTGATTGATGGTGTTCAGGCCGACGGCCATCTGACGATTTCTGTACCAAAAGGCTCCGTTGTTCGTATGACGGTGATCAACAAGGGACCGTTTCCGGAAGCGTATGGGATTTATAATGCGTCGTGGCAGCTGGCGTTTTCCCATGCGGGAAATCCGTACTATGCCAACTTAGGCGCGCAGTTAAATCCCGTCGATGGACTGCTATATGGCCAATCAAAAACATACACATTTACCGCATCGCACGTCGGTACGTTCACATTGGCCGATTTGACGATGAACGCGGGAGTAAACTCCGAGGCAGCTTACAGCCCGGGCGAGTCGGCCCCTGTCAGCAATATGTGGGCCACCTTCCGAGTCACACCTTCAGGCGCACCGTCATTGACAACGACTGAGTGATGATGACTCCCAGCCAAATGGGCCGTCCGCTTGGGCGGCCCTTTGTTGATAGGGCGAGCTTGGGCTTAGGGCTCATGCAGGTGATATGGCACTACCGTGACACTGACTTGACGTCGGAACACCAAAATAGCCTCAAGGGTAAACGCCATATGGTTATGCAGCACGTTTTGCCAGGACTTGCCCACCACCAGTTCGGGTATGACGACAACTACTCGCCCTTTCGCAAAAAGATTGGTAAGGTGGTCAATATAGCGAACCATGGGCCGCAGTACCGAGCGATATTGGGAGCGAATGCTGACGAACTGAATGGAGGGATCGGGCGACCATTCCTTCCAGCGCTCGGTGATCAGTTTTTCACGCTCCGCCGATGTGGCAATGTTTAGCACGATAAGTTCGTCCGGCTTCATCGACAGGGCCGTGCTGATCGTGGCCATGCTCATCCGATTGATGCTGGCCATGGGTACAACCACGACCAGCTTTTTGGATTCGGGTTTTGCGGAGAGGTCGGAAAGCCTGAGGTAGTCCGCCACGCCTTGGTAGTGTCGGCGGATCGCTCGAAGCGCGCTAATCATCAGGGGGATGGCCACCACCACAATCCACGCACCCTCGGTGAATTTGGAGATCACAGAGATGAGGACCACGGCACTTGTAAGGAACGCCCCCAAGCTGGCCGTAATGATGGTGGTGACGCGGCCGGGACCTCCATTTCTCATCCGCTTCTTGACCAAACTGATCAGCGCGATGGTAAAGCTCATGTACACGCCAACCGCGTAGAGTGGTATGAGCCGGTTGGTGTTGCCCCCGAAGGCCACGATAAGGAGGATGGCGACGCTGCCTAAGACGATAATGCCGTTTTGATAGACCAGTCGGTCTCCGCGGGATAAAAACATGCGCGGCATCCACTGGTCCCGGGCCATAATGCTGGCCAGCTGGGGGAAGCCGGCGAAACTGGTGTTAGCGGCGATGGCCAAAATGGCCATAGTCACAAATGAGAGCAAGTAGTAGAAGACGCCGTGACCAAAGAGCCTCCCGGATATCTGCTGAAGTACGGTGACCTGGTTATTGGGCACGATGCCGAGGCGATACGCTACCAGAGAGGTGCCTAAAAACATCGAACCAAGCAAGAGCCCAAGCAAAAGTAGAGTAGCGCGAGCCCGCCGTTGCGACGGATGTTGAAAAATGGGTACGCCGTTAGAGATGGCTTCAATACCGGTCAAAGCCGATGAGCCAGAGCTGAAGGACCGTAGAATGATTACCGGCCCAACGTAGGTCAGGGAACTGGGTGCGAAGAAATCATGAACCGGTTTGGCGGTGGGGTCAACCTCAAGAAGCCCCCACACTGCCATGATTAACACCATCAAGATGAAGAGATAGGTGGGACCCGTGAAAAGCGCGGCGGACTCTTTCACCCCGCGCAGGTTGACGACCATAATAAGGATGGTGAACAAGACCGACAGCTCAACCGTCCAATGCAAAAGAAAGGGGAACGCTGAAACCAACGCCGCCACGCCGGCGGTGACGCTGACCGCCACGGTCAGGGTATAATCAATTAATAGAGCGGAGCCGGCGACCACTCCCGACCACGGACCCAACGTATCGCGGCCAATCACGTAGGCCCCGCCGCCATTGGGGTAGGCGGCAATGATTTGTCGGTAGTTAAACACCAAAAACGCCAACAGCAGCACTAAGACTCCCGAGATCGGCAACGAAAACCACAGCGCCGCCACACTAGCGGTACTGAGAACAATTAAAATCTCCTGGGTGCCGTAGGCGACCGACGATAGGGCGTCGGGCGCTAGTACGGACAATCCTTGCCAGACGACAACTTGCCGGCCTGTTTCTTCCGCACTCTTGAGCGGTCGGCCGAATAGAACCCGACGCCAATTCATGACTCTAGATCGCCTACCTTGTTGTAGTATATTTAGTCCTAAATGGCAATCGGCTATGACGCATCGAGCGACAACTAAGATTGTCGAGTAAAGTCGGGGCGGGGTTCGCTTTGGATTGGGAGGCGGTCTAGACAGAGCGGGACGGGGCAAGTCCGGGCGTCTTCATCTTGGTGGCGGGCTGCGACTACTCAGCAAATTCGGCACCTCCGTCAAAGGCAAGGCCGAGCTGGTTTCCGGCCCGCGATAGTGCACACGTTCAAAGCTGCTGCCGAATTAGTGTGCGGTAGCAGCCACCGTCGTGCTCTTGGCGGGTATTGAACCACAGGCTCCGACTGGCGAGTTGTTATTTGACCGTATCGGCGCTATTATCATCGCGGCGATTCAAATCGTTCGACGTAATTGGGCATCTTGGTTGGCGAGTAGAGTTAATCGCGGGCGGTGGACGGGATGCGGTTTTGAATGGCGGCCGCCGTTTCCTCGGGGGTGTCGACTTCTACCGTCACAGCGTGGTACATCTGCCGCCCCAGGTAAAAATCTTCCAACTCTATGGTGATCACGCGGTCTTGGTGCTCGAACGAGAGGAAGTACCAACCGTCGTCACCCATGAAGTGCCCTTCCGGCGTTGCCCCAATCGTGGTGCCGCCCAGCTTTACCAAATTGGATGGAAGGTGCAGTTCTGGATGGACACGGCGGATGTTGGCATAGGGAATGACGAGGCGCCCCTGCAAGGCTTCCAGCATGGTAAGGCCGGTTAAGATAATGGTCACGTTATCATCCTGTAATTCGATTCGCCTCATGGCGTCTTCCCCCCACCGTCTCATTTCATCCTACGGCATTTAGGGGCATTGGTGAATAGCCGCGGAATGCCGACCAGCCCCCAATCTTGCCATGGCTAACCAGTAGATCCGGACCGGCGGAACGGGAGCCGGCCTGCATTAAACTTCCGCGTCTACAGTGACCTCGACCAGGAACGTCTCCCGGTTATATAGAATAACCCGCATGCCGCCTTTCGTTCGTGGGCATGGGTGCTGCAATAACGTCGGCGCCGGCCGGCACCGTTTGGTAGATGGCGACCGGCTTTGGCCGCCAGCCGTTTGGGACCCAAAACACAGGGCCCCAGGCGAAGTTTCGGGCGAGCGCCTTAAGAGTTATCTGGCGCATCAGAATTGGTGGTCGCGAGATGGGTGGCGGGGATAGTTCCCATGCGGCCCGACTGATAGTCCTCAAAGGCCTGCACGATGTCAGCGTGCGTATTCATCACGAATGGTCCATAAGAGGCGATCGGCTCACGAATCGGCTCTCCGCCCATCAGCAAAACTTCCAGGCGTTTGCTCGGCCCCTCTGGATAGGGGCTGGCCGTGATTGTCAGAGCTCCGCCCGGGCCGAACATTACGCCTTGCCCCTCATGCACCAACACACCGGCCGGGCCCGCGCTGCCGCTTCCCGTCAACACATACGCGAGAGCATTGAAGTTTTCGGGCCAGGGCACCCTCAGTCTTGCCGAGGGCTCCAGACTGGCGTGTATCACCGTAATCGGCCTCCAGGTCACGCCAGGCCCATGATAGCCGGCTAAATCTCCCGCGATAATGCGCATAAGCGAGTCGCCCCGCTCCGACGCTACTAAGGTGACATGCGACGCTTCCAGGCTTTGGTACCGGGGAAGTGTCCACTTAAGCTTTTGTGGGAGGTTAACCCATAATTGAATTCCGTGAAACAGGCCTCCCCTGCGCACCAATTCCTCTGGCGGCATTTCATCATGCAAAATGCCCGAGCCGGCCGTCATCCATTGCGTGTCGCCGTTGCTGATATAACCGCCTCCGCCATGGGAGTCGTGGTGTTCGAAGGCCCCGTCCATGATGTAGGTCACGGTTTCGAACCCGCGATGGGGATGCCAAGGGGCACCTTTGGCTTCACCCGGAGCGTATTCCACCGCACCCATATGGTCGAGCAATAGAAACGGATCGGCCTGACGGAAGCCGATATCGCGACTGGGCCACGGTCGGCGTACGGGAAACCCGGCGCCCTCCAAGAGGGATGGGGCGGTTGAGATGCGTTCAACCGGTCGATCCGAGACCGATTCCGGCGGCTCGGGCACGCGTGCCAAATGAGTCCAGTTGTCAGGTGTCACTGCAGGCATTGACAAGCCCCCTCATGTACTTACTAAAAGGAAGTATGATGGTTTGCCAGCGAATTGTCAATACGAAGTCGATATCTCCGGTGCTACCCCGCTCTGAGCGAACGCGCTTTTGTGGCGCTTATCGATGAAGCTTTCCCTAGATAGCAGGCCCTCATTTTCGGCCGGCCGGGGAGTGAGTATCTCTTATCGAGCGGCGCCACTGGGCCCTTCAGGCTTCCGCGATCCGTATCGTTCGAACATCAACGGCCAACAGGAAATAGGTCGTGCTGGAAGTCCAAGCCACACGCTTTGTTTTCCACTGCCTGTCGGCTAAAATGAACCCATACGTTTCCTCCGAAGGGAGTCCATGGCTTGCGCCAGATAACTATTAGCCGTCAGGCTGCCCGGCGATTTTTGCTGGAATGTTTGCAGCTCGGGTTTGGTCCCCATCGACCCCGACCATTGAGACCATTGAGCCTTCCTGTGCGCATTGACCAGCTGGAAGCGGTACAAATTGACCCGGTAGCTCGGGTAGGCCGCAATCAAGACTTGGCGCTTTTGGCCCGGGATAATCGATATCGTCCGGCGGCACTTGATCACTTATTAGCCCGAGGTTTAGTGTTTGAATATCGTGCCAACGAAGCGTCCGTACTTCCCATCGAAGATTATCCGGTTTTGGCTGGCGTGCGCCGGCGGTACCGCCAACGGCTACAGCCTATCTTAGACCGCTATGCCACGGTTGTTCATGACGTCCGCCGCCGTCTGGAGAACGACGGTCCTTTGCCGTCGCGTGCCTTCATGAGTGACAAAAAGGTGCTGGGCTATTGGGATACGGGGGAGGCAACGACCAAGGAAACCTCGCACGTTCTCAATTTGCTGTACGACGCGGGCGAACTTATGGTGGTGCGGCGCGAAGGCACCACCCGCTTTTTCGATTTACCCGAACGGGTGGTACCGGAGCCCATTTTATCCGATGCAGCCCATCGAAGCAGTGAAGAAGCGGACGAACTCTTGTTTGACAAGTATTTTCGCGCGTACCGCTTGGTTCGCCGTGGGAATCCCCGCCTAGGTTGGAGCGGACAGCCGATGGCCGAGCGTAGGCACATGCTTAACCAGCGAGTGCGAGATGGTCGCATTGTCGAGTTTTGCATCGAGGGCGTCCCTACACCGTATTTTGTTCTGGCGGCAGATGTGGATCGCCTCATCTTTTGGGACACCCAGGGCAATCGCGGCTGGCGCCGCCCCATCCGTTTCCTCCCGCCGTTAGATAATCTACTATGGGATCGGGAGCGGCTGGTTGACTTATTTTCCTTTCCGTATCGGTGGGAGGTCTACGTTCCGCCGGGAAAGCGCCGCTTTGGCGTATACGCTATGCCAGTCCTGGCCGGCGATCAGCTGGTCGGGCGCATCGACCCGGAACTTAAGCGGCCAGAAGCCGCTTTGGTGATTCACAATGCGGAGTGGGAACCCGGGGTCGGAACGTCGGCACTGCGCCAGGCGGTAGACGCGGCACTGGCCGATTGGGCACGGCGATTAGGAGGCGACCACGTCGTTTTGGCGGCGGAGTGGAGTACACGCCAGCGCGAGTAGTTCCGAGTTAGTGATTGTAAAACGTCCGGAAACCTAGCAGAATTCGCATTGCGGTGTCGCGCACATTGTGATTGGGTCACGAGTTACCGATGCCGTACCGGAGTCGGCCAGTTATCGATACTCACGGGCTCTATCCGTTCCGGCAGCCGAATGCTCAGTACTTTGGCATATAAGAACAGTTCGGCTTCGTGGCAGCGGATGACTGCGGTGGGACTTGCCAATCCGTGGCCTTCGCCGAGAAAGGTAAGGCGCGCGACAGGTGAGCCAGCGGACTTCAACGCGTCGGCCAGTAAGGATGTTTGCTCGGGCGGAACTACCCGGTCTTCGTCCCCATGAAAGAAGATAACAGGGGCGGTCATTGACTCGGCATGGTATAGCGGTGAGCGCTCGCGATACAGACTGGGATTATCGGGCGGTCCGATCAGACTGTCGAGATAGTGCGATTCAAAC
Source organism: Bacillota bacterium (assembly GCA_021820965.1). Lineage (GTDB taxonomy): Bacteria > Bacillota > Sulfobacillia > Sulfobacillales > Sulfobacillaceae > Sulfobacillus_B. The sequence continues at coordinate 65,059 of JAKACZ010000010.1, forward strand.
TTGTGGGTGCGCCTGGCCATTTGCGCTAAATCGCTGATGCCATAATAACAAGCACCTGCGCGGAAGGCGTCGCGAAAGGCGAGCGCTGCCAGGGCGGTGTAGCCGCCAGCGCTACCTCCGCGGATTAACAGGCGGTTGGGGTCGGCCTTGCCGTACCTCGTGAGAAAATGTGCGGCCTCTAGTACGTCATCGACGTCAACGATGCCCCAGCGCCCGTGCAGCCGATTTCGGAACTTTCGCCCATACCCGGTGCTCCCGCCGTAGTTAACCTCCACTACCGCGAATCCGCGGGTGGTCCAGTATTGTATATCGAGGCGGAATTGGGGTTTTGCGCAGCTTGCTGGTCCGTCGTGAACGGTAACCAGAAGAGGCGGCCGCTCACCTTCGGGCTGGATGTAGTCGCGGTTCTTCGGCGCGTAATAAAAACCGTAGGACATGCTGCTGTCCGAATTGGGAAATTCGATTGGCTCGGGGAGAGAAATGCTGTCCTCATTCAGCATTACCTGGGAGCTTGGGCGGACGATGCGAAATCGCTTAGTCGTTGCATCGTACGTTACCACTGCCCTGGGCGAACGGTCAGCACCAGCGATCATGATGGCACGACTACCCAACACCTTAAGGTGGGACAACGTCGAAAAAGGGCAGGCTAGATGCGTCATCTCGCGAGTGCTGACGTCGATCAGCGCCAGCCGGCTAAAGCCGCTCAACGAGTAGGTGGCTAGAATTTCTTCTTTCGACACAAAGCCGTAGGTGGATAACCCAAAGGACCATGCCGGCTCTCCAAATTCCGCATGAAGCGCTGTGATTGGACGGACATCTCGCTGATTCCATCGGTAGATGTTCCACCAGCCGGTTCTATCCGACACGAAGTAGAGCTGGTTATCCGGCGACCATTCCGGCTGGAAAATGGATTCGTCCGGCCCGCCTGCCACTGTGGCGGCAGGTCCGATCGACCCGTCCGCCAGGATGTCCGCGGTCATCAATACCGAGGCGTCCCACGGCATGTGGGGGTGGTTCCATTGGACCCAAGCCATTTTACTACCGTCAGGGCTCATGCGCGGGAACATGTAGAAATCGCTTCCCGATGCCAGCACCTCACCGATGGTGGTGGGATCGTCAAGCGGAATAGCGACCAGAGTATTTTCAACAGCGTGGTGGTCGCGGCGCTCGCGTACTGCTAAAAGGCGGCTACGCTGGCGATCCAGCACTAGATCCGCGTAGCGCACGGAAAAGTCTTCGGCGGTCAGCGGATCGGGCTCTTTACCGAGACCGTGTCGGTACAACCGGTTGTCTCCACCGTGGGAGAAATAGAGGATTCCTCCGTCAAGAACAAATGCGCCGCCTCCGTATTCATGAACCCGCGTGGCCACGTCATAGCCGATGGGGAGGCGCTCCCGAGTGGTGGCGCCGGACTGCTCCTCCATGAAGGCGCGCCTGCCGCCTTCACTGGGCCGAGCCTCGATCCAGGACAGGCGGGATTCATCGAGCGCTACCGCTTCAACAACGATAGCCCCTTGAACGATCATTTCTGCGGATATCGGTGATTTCCATGTGCCGCAAGGTGCGACTGTGGGGACATTGTTCACCGAATGCCCGCGAGAGGCCGCCTGGCGCTTCAGCCGCGGGGACTGTTTCCCTTGCGGAAGTACACGACCGTAAGAGGAGGAAGGCGGGTTTCCGCCGTTAGGCGGAAACAGGTTGTTGCGCATAGAGCCACTCCTTCTTGCGTTGCAGAATACTACAGTGCTTATACGAATGGGGCCACACGGTGTTTGATGTCGAAGCGGCCCTTTGTCTGCACCAGGACACAACTCATAAAGGTTCCGGTGCACTTTCGTTTCGGAACCTTCGCTTTAATCCGATTGCCGGTCCGGAATCCGCCGTAATCCTTCTATCGCGACCGATGCCGAATCGGGGGGCAGCGTTGTTGAGAGGCATTTAAGCCTATGCGTTGGCATATTCGCGGTGGAGCGGCATTTTCCCTGCCCAACCGGTGGAGTTTTATGCAGGGGCTCCATAAAACCGAGTCGTTAAAGACAAACCCGACTGGTGAGCAGGTGTGGGGATTTCCTCCTATCGTCGGTCATGAGGCCTGGTCCGCTGGAGGCCAATATCGGTGATCGCCGACTGGTTTCGCTTGAGCCCCTTTCCCATATACTGGTACCGTCGACGCAATGATACAGGGCACCCGTATTCGATTTGCATGGAACCTTGGAAGTCTATTTTTTGTGAAAGGATTTCTACGATCCGACCTTCGAAAAGAAATCATGATATACTCCATCTATGAGCAAAATAGAGACAACAGGTGCGGGAACGCTTTCGAATCTTCCTGAAGAGATCCCGAACGGACTAGTCCTTACAGCTGAACATGTTCGCGTAAGTTTGGGTTCCATTGCTGAGCAGATTGAATGGCTTACTAAGGCGGAATTCACCCCTCACTTTAAATTAGTTTATCTTGATCCACCATTTTTCTCCAACAAAGATTACGGCAGCTTCTCCGATGAGTGGAGCTCACTCAATGCCTATCTTGAAGAGATAGGCGAATGGCTGTCCTTGGTCCATCCGTGGGTGGACGACCGCGGCTTTATGGTCTTACACTGCGACTATCATGCCTCTCACTATCTGAAGGTGATCGGTGACCGCCTGTTTGGCTACGATAACTTTCGAAATGAGTGGATCTGGCATTACGGCGGACGCCGCCAACCGGCCATCCGGCGTGTCAATCAAAAGCATGACGTGCTGTTGGTGTGGGCCAAGACGTCCGAATCGCGGTTCAACCCGGTATTCGAGCCGTGGAAGCGGGATGAGTATGTCGCTATGAAGCGGGCAAAGGTGTATGTGGACGAGGACGGCCGCGAATGGATCTGGGGGCACATGGGTAAAGGCAGGCCCCGCGCCTATCGCATCTATCTCGAGGAGCACGTTAAGCGGGGCAGGGCGATCGACTCTGTCTGGAACATTCCCATTATTAACACCTCCGCCAAAGAACGTGTTGGGTATCCGACCCAAAAGCCGCTGGCGCTCATGGCGCGCATCATTACCTTGACCACAGCTCCCGGCGACTGGGTGGCGGACTTTGCCGCGGGGTCGGGGACCACAGCAGTGGCTGCGCTGCAAAGCCAGCGGAATGCCTGGGTTGGGGACATTAGCGAGAATGCGGTCCGCATTGCCATTCGCCGGATTCAATCCAACCAGCAGAAGGTCTTCGGTTAACAGTCCTGGCCCATGCACCAAAGCAGGAAGTGGCACAACGCTCGCAGAACTCTTGGGATGTCTGTTGAGTTGGCGGCCGAGCTCATTCATCGTAGAGAAGCCTCATGGAAGAGGATTTCGCCGAGTTTTGGAGAAATAACGAAAAAACGGTAAAAGAGGGTTGAGACAGATGCATGAGGCACTGTCGATTCCGCTCACGGCGTTGCCCTTCTTGTTTACGACCTGTGCGGCAGTAGTAATTCCCCTGTTTTGGTGGTCGAGGCCTTTCGCTTATGTCGATCATGCGGCGATTCGCTTTAGCGTTGCTTTGGGCGCATGGGCGCTCGTTTCGGTTGGCTGGCTGTCCGCGCCGTTGGCCGCTGGTGCCGAGGCGTGGTATCGCTTTTTGGTCCCCTTAACCTTTCTCTTCGTGACAGCCTTGGTGGAAGCGTGGGGCCAATTGCTCCGGGCCCGCCTTCCGCGCCAATATTGGCTGCTTTATATTCTGGGCCTTGCCCTTTTCGTCGGCGCGTTCTTTTGGCATCCTGAATTGGTTCGAGCCGTCGGAGGATTTTGGCTTATTGTTGTGGGCCCGGCCCGGTGGGCTGTTCCTCTGATGGAGGTTTTGGGTACAGCGGGGGGGCTGGCTCTGACGCTTTTTGCACGGTACCAGTCCCGGGTGGCTCGGGTGGCTTTGGTGCTCACCGTCGTGATAGCGGGCATCATTGAGGTGGATAATGCTCTGATATCAGTTGGAAAACCGTTTCCCCTTGCGCCTGTGTGGCTCATTGGGCTGGCAATGCTGGCGTCGCTATCGCTGGCGTTTCGCCAGTCGTGGGAGCAATTGCCGGATGGGGCGTCAGAGGCGATGAGCCCTGAGGACGGTATTCGGTATGGGGTTCGGATGCTGCGTGCGCAGTCGTTAGGTGTGCTATTGGTAGGTGTCGAGGCTTTTCGAGATTGGCCGCGCGTGTGGGGCGAAGAGGCCGCTATGCAAGTTTCGACCGAACTGGGCCATGAACTTCGACAAATTTGCCGCCGGCAAGATCGGGTAGTGCGTTGGGACGGCGGGGGGTTCATCATGATTTTTCCCGGGATTCCGTTCCATCAAGAGCACACTGTTAGGGACCGAACGGCACGGGCCCTTGGTGCTCTCATTGTGCGGGTAGACGACGCTTCGGTGGCGTTGTTAGACGTGGTGGGCTTCGGATGGGCCTGGGGCGCTCAAGGTGCGTCATTTATTCAGGTCGTGGAGCAGGCCGGGCGAGCCCTCAACGAAGCTCGATGGAGGGCCAGGCGGTCGCCCCGTCCGGGAGTGGCGGAATAGGCTCCCCACTATGTCTGCAGATCCTTGTCAGCTTCCAACCGCATGAGAAATTGCAATTCGGAGCGGTGTTGTTGAACAATCCGTTGCGCTTGATATATCCAGATTAGGTAGCGGATCGCCAGTGCGGCATGAACAATGTTTCCCCGTTTAAGGTGCCGATAGCACGCCCGGGCAACATCCTGGCGAAGTTGCGTCATCATGAGTTGCGCCATGATTCACACTTCCTAATGGTTTGCTATGTTATATGATTTGAGAAGCAAAATCGGACCAAGTACGGTAACGCTGTTTGGGTGCAAGCGGGCGCTGCCGCGTGATTGGTGCGTCCGATCATAATGATGGAAGAGAGGTGACCCCCAAGAGGTCAATGATACGCTCGCGCCCAGCCCTGGATTAGCCGGGAGAAAAGACCCCCGTATCAACCATAAAATCGGATAGCCGAGCGAGGCATCGTCGTTTCCCGGAACCATTGGCTTGAACATGGCATAATATGGAATCACCTTGCCGAAAGCGTGATGCGTGATGTCGGTGCACCGTGCCGTGATATTTCAACGTTCGGCCCGCTTCGCGTACCGGACGGCCGATGGCTGGCAGCATTATCCGCTGCGGTGGGGGCGACACGGGAGACCGTTGCCAGGCCAGTACCTGGTGCGACTTCGCTATCGCGCGGTGCTCGGTAACCAACTGGTGTACCAGTGGTCCTTGACCGGAGGCGTCATGTTGTCAGGCTGGCCCCAGGGGAACGGCGAGCCAGGGGTTCCGCGGCGAACTATTGGTCTTACAGTACAGGACGCCGCCCAGTTGGCGCAGTGGCTTTCCATTGGCGACCTCATCGTGGTAGTGCGCGGCACGCAGGTGATCGGCGAGTCGTTCGACGGCCGGCGTACATCGACTTATGGCTTCTCGTTAACGGAGTAGCGGTCGGCCGGTACCTTAGTCGTTTGACACCTTATCGTTGCGCCCTTGCTAATTAGGCTAGTTCTCCGGTCATGGCTGCGCATACAAAGGGGCGTTGTCGGGTCTCGAAGGACACTAATGCACCAAACCCGGCACGCCAAAGTCAATTTGCTCGGACTAATGCGTAGAATAAAAAAACGGTTCGGAAAGCGGGGAGCGAGATGTCAACTCCCAGCCAGGAAGACTATCTCGAGGCAATCTGGGTATTAACTAATGAAAAGGGATACGCCAGGGTAACCGATTTAGCGGAACGGCTCAACATTAGCCCGGCATCCGCCAGTAAGATGGTCCGCCGTCTGCATGAGTCGGGTCTATTAACCTATGAGCGCTATCGTGGGTTCAGCTTCACCCCACGAGGACGGAAAACCGGCCGGCTGCTTTATGCTCGCCACCAAATCCTGGAACGTTTTCTGACGCATTTGGCCATCGGCACGCCGGAGGATATTCACCGGATTGTAGAAGGGATTGAACACCACTTTGATGTAAACCGCGTGGGCCAAATCGAACGTCTCGTAACCTATATTGATGAGCACCCGGAGTGGTGGGATGTCTTCCGCCGAAAGGGCTCTTCTTAGCAAAGTCCCACGCACGGCTGAAAAAGGTTCGGATGTCGCCTTTCTTCGCGATCGACTTCCCGTTCTGATAGACTTATCTGGGTCGGATCATCATTGATCACCCTTCCTCGTGTCATTGTCGAATGGCTAGAGGCGCCCTAATTCTCCCCACGGGTGAATCCGGGGCGTTCTAAAAACCTATACCTTCACACTCTTAGCGGCTCTCACTCCCGTTTGGGCAGAAGTTACAGCATCCGCTGCCTTATGATCCGGGAGGCCTTCTTTCTCGGACGACCCGTTTTGATTCGGAAACGGGAGTAGCGGCCAAAGAATGGACGACGGCTGCTATCCACTCGCGGGTTGGTTTTGGATCGGCTGTTGCCAAGCCGTTCGCAGGAGCGGTTCCGCACCTGCTAAGAGTCTAAATCCTTGGCGATTTGGACGGTAACGAGCACGGACGCTCATGTACCGAATCCGACAACGTGCCTTTCGGCACGCTCAGCCATGCAGGTCCCGATCACCAGACCCCTGTGCGCGCGAACATCGAACACGCCCGTTCTTTCCTGGTGTACGGTCTCACTGGAAATCGTTAAAAACCTTATTGGCCCTATCGGGCCAGCCTGCTTATGACCTAAGGGGATGCCCCGATCGACCCCAGAGACGGGGATATCCCCTTACGATCGTTTACTCCTGAAAGGGAGGGGGTCAACGGTTTCCACGCGTAAGGGTGGGGGCTATACGCCCCAATTTGGTAAATTGTTTTGGTGACCGGCGCGTTACTTCGGGGATGCAATTGGGGCTCCTTCCCGACGCATTGTTTCGGCAGCCCGTTGCACCGCGTTGACAATGTACTGGTAGCCTGTGCATCGGCAGAGGTTGCCGGCTAGCGCCTCTCGGATTTCGGCTCGGGTCGGGTTGGGATTCTCCTTGAGGAAATGCACGGCGGTGACTAAAAATCCCGGTGTGCAAAATCCACACTGCAAGGCGTGCTCTTGCCAGAAGGCTTCCTGTACCGGATGCAGGGTTTCGCCGCTTGCCAGCCCTTCGACGGTGACAACCTCGGAGCCGTCAGCTGTAACCGCCAGCGTCAGGCACGAGCGTGTCGGCCGGCCGTCCATCAATACGGTGCAGACGCCGCAGACGCCTTGTTCGCAACCCAGGTGGGTTCCGGTCAATCCTAATTGGTCGCGAAGAACGTCGGCCAAAAGCCAGCGCGGTTCGACCTCAAGATGATGCGTGGTCCCATTAACCTTCAGCGAAATCGAAGCCATTAGTGTGACCTCCCCAGTTGTGTGGTGGTGCGGCGCTCTTCCATGGCGCGCTTGAATGCCTGTTGGATCAAAGTCTTGGCTAAATGGCGTCGGTGGCTCGCGGTCGCGTGCAAATCGTCCGCCGGATCGATGGCCCGAGAGACGGTGCAGGCAATATCCCGCCACAGATTGTCGCCGATCGGCTGGCCCCGCCATTCTTGTTCCATTTCCGGATCTCGCCAGGGGACGTCGGCCACTCCGCCAAGCGCCACCCGGGCATCCCGCACCGTTCCAGACGAATCGACGTCTACCGTGACGGCAGCGATGGCCAGGGCGAAATCTCCGGAGCGCACGGCATACTCCACAATCTGGCCTGCCGCCGTCTGTTTGGGAACTTGGACGGCGGTTAATAGTTCTGTTGGTTCGATCGCGGTGATGAAGAAACTCAGAAAGAATTCCCGCGCGGGTATGGTGCGGGACTGTCCGGATGACTGAACTGTGAGTTCCCAATCCCCCAACACCGCGAGCACCGGCAGTTCTGCCGCCGGGTCGGCATGACACAGGCTCCCGCCAATGGTGCCGCGGGAGCGAATGGCGGGATGGCCGATGAGCGTCTCGGCCTGCGCGATGATGGGTGTGTACTTGCGTACCACGGGGCTCTGTTCCAACTGATAGTGCCGGACTAAAGCTCCAATGCTGAGTCTATCGGGCAACGTCTGAATTTCGGTGAGTTCGGTTACCTGGTTGATATCCACCAGAGCGCCCGGGCGCGCCAGGCGCATGTTCATCATAGGGACAAGGCTTTGGCCGCCAGCAAGAACCTTGGCCTCCTCCACGGCTCCGATCAAGCTTAACGCTTCGGCTAATGTAGTGGGTCGATAGTAGTCGAACGCAGGCGGTTTCATGATGCGTCACCTCTCTCATTCAGTGCGGTGAATAGTCGCCGTGGTGCCACGGGGGCATATTCCAGCACGAGTCCGCGGTCCCTGAAGGCATCTTCCACAGCAGCCAGCACAATGGCTTGCGATGGGATGATGCCCGCTTCGCCCACTCCCTTGTAGCCACCCGGATTGGTAGGGGCGGGATAGTCGCGGTGGTGTACCTCGATGTCGGGCATTTCGTTGGCTCCCGGAAGACGGTAATCCATGAACGATGTGGTAAGCGGCTGACCGTCCGTTCCAAACAACATCTCTTCATAGAGCGCGGAACCCAGGCCTTGCACAATACCTCCGATAACCTGGCCGGTAGCAAGCAGCGGATTGATGACGTTTCCGCTATCATGCAAAATGACGTAGCGCTCAATCCGAACCTCGGCTGTGTCCTCGTCGACCCGGACGATGGCAGCATGAGCGCCAAATCCGGCGGCTGGTTGATTCGATGAGAAGTAATCTTCGTATATCAGGGGCTGCGAGCCGCTCTTCCTCCTCTCGTGCGCCAGCGCGTTCCAGTCAAGCAAAATGCCCGGGACCCCTTTGACGGAAAAGCGGCCATCGGAAAACTGCACATCGTCGACGTGCGCTTCCAGTATGTGCGCGGCCAGTTCGCGCGCTTTGGTGATGAACCCTTGCCCGGCTATATGGGTCGCATTCCCAGCCATAATCATGGTGCGGCTGCCGAAGGTGCCGATACTTTTTTCGATGCGGTCCGTGTCCCCCTCAATCACCACGATTTGGTGTAACGGCACCTTGAGTGTGTCCGCCGCAATTTGGGCCAGGCTGGTCCGGTGGCCCTGACCCTGATTGGTGGCGCCGGTGGTGCAGAGGATGCGCCCATCGTCCTCAAGCTGCAACCGAACCCCTTCGAACCCGAATCCGGCGGAAATCTCGACACAGGCTGCAAGTCCCAGTCCTAACCGGATCCCGTCTTTCAAGGCTTTTTGTTGACGACCTCGAAACTCTGGGACGTCGATAACCTTAAGTAACTCCTGAAAGACCGCGGGATAATCACCGGAATCGAGTGTTACACCTTGAATTCCGGTGCTATAGGGAAAGTCTTGCGGCCTGACCAGATTCTTCAGGCGAATGTCGGCACGGTCCATGCCCAGCTGGTCGGCGGCGCGATCCAGCATGCGCTCGATGACGTAATGCCCTTGTGGGCGGCCCGCACCGCGATACGGGGCTTGCGGCACCTTGTTGGTCATAACGACGTAGCCGTCGATGGTGAAATTGGGAATGCGATAGGGGCCGGGGAGGTTGCGTGCGGTGCTTTGTGCCACCAACGTGCCTCCTCCGGGAAAGGCGCCGTTGTTCTGATAAAAGGTGTCGACCAAGGCGACGATAGAACCGTCGTTTTTGACCCCAAGCTTAACATGATGGGTTTGCTCCCGTTCCTGATACGTTCCTAAAAACTCTTCGAATCGGTCGCCCGCCCATTTGATCGGCCGTTGGTAGTGGCGCGCCAAATAGGCGACCAGTGCCTCTTCCGGATAACTTCCGTTCTTGACGCCAAAGCCGCCGCCCACTTCCGGCGTGATCACGCGTACTAGGCGCGGATCAAGGTTAAGCAGTGCCGCGATACGGTCCTTGGCCCGATGCACCGATTGGGTGGCATGGTAAATGGTGAGCGACCCGGCGTCGGCGTCGTATGCGGCGGCAACACCCCGGGGCTCCATCGGCTGGGCGCTTACCCGTCCCATCTTTAACGTGGCGGTAATCACATGGTCCGCCGCCTTCAGCGCGTTCTGCCCTTCACCGTGCGAGATTTCAATACGCTCCAAAATGTTTGTGCCAAAGTCAGGATGCAGAATTAGCTCGTTGCCAGCGGCTGTTTCGGCGTCGATCAGTGCTGGAAGCGGCTCGTAATCGACTTCCACCAGATCAGCGGCATCTTCCGCAAGATACCGATTGTCCGCCAAAATGGCGGCAACGGGCTGGCCCACGTAGTGGACGCGTTGGTGACCTAAAATCGGAGGCGCTATGGGTGTCATCCCGGGCAGTGGGCGCCCAAGATCCGGCATATTAAACGCGGTAATCACCGCGTGAACGCCGGGCAAGCGTTGAGCCTTCTCGGTGCGAATGGTCCGGATCTTAGCGTGGGCGTGGGGTGAGCGGACCAACGCCATGACCCATTGTCCGTCGAAGCGGACATCACTAACGTACTGGCCCCGGCCTTGAACCAACATCGGATCTTCTACCCGCGGGATCGAACGGCCAATCCAAGCATCCCTGATCGTCGCCATCAATGCACCTCGTTTTTGTTCCTAGCTTATCAAATGTGAGGCGCTGTTGGGGGGGAATCACGGGAACGGAAGGACTCACGCCGCGTTTGGACTTTTGGACACCAGTAGCGGGTACGGCCTCGAACACGCTCGGTGGTCACAATGCCGCCAATCCCACAAGGTTCTCCCTGGCGATAGTGGACACAAAGCTTTTGGGCGAAACTGGCCAGTCGTCATGCATCCGGATCCATGGCGGGGCCGACTCCTCCGGCTTGGACCGCTTTTGCAGCGTTCGAGGAACGATTTGACCGAGAATGGCCCAGTCATCTGGGCGCAGTGCCCTGGCTGGGGTACCGGGATACAGGCGGATTCGATGCAGGATCTCATCACTGTAGACATTACCGATGCCAACAACCGCTCTTTGGTCCATGAGGCACGTCTTAATGGCTTTCGCACTCATGCGATATGCCTTCTCCCAGAGGTTGGTGCGATAGTCAGGGCCGAGCGGTTCAACCCCCAGCTGAGACAGCGGTCCTCAAGTTCCGCAGGGGTTAGAGCGTCGATCCGGCCAAGCCCAACGGAAGGAGACGCGCCAGCCGACGGTGACAGCCGCCGTAGCGCTGTCCGCAAGGATTTGACACTCCCCACGGCTAAAGGCGGAGAATTCTTGCGAGGAACCGACTTACGTCAGCTTTACTCGCAAACGGCGAGGCAAACGCGCCCTACCCGGTCGCCCGCAGGTCTCCGGGTACTTGGAAAGATCGCTTGCCAAATCCTGTTAACGTATGGTCTTGACGACGCGATACATTTTACGCCTCCCACGATTGCGTGAGACAACCGCCAACGGGGTTTTACGGCATCTTTGATAACGCGATGCATCCGCTCATCCATGATTCCAGACGTCTACGATAGGTCTCCATTTCGGGCAACTCCGGCATGGCTCTAGAATGCGCCGACTGCTCGCTCCTATGCAACAATCCTCGCGGTATAATCGTCAAAGGTACTGCGGAGGCAGTGCAAGGAGGCATATATGGCGCATAAACACAACCCGCCACGACCCCGCCGTCGGTTTCGTATGCGTTGGGGGCGGCTTTTCGGGTTTTTGCTGGTTATCGGTGTCGTCGTTCCATTGGTTGGATTAGGATGGAGCGCGTTTCGACTTAGGGCTGATGCCAAAGCATTAAAGAGCGATTTCCATGCCCATAACTACGTCGGAATGGCGTCGACCATTCAGAAGATAAGCAGTGGGCTGGGTGCGATGCACACCGAGGCTATCTTTCTGGGATGGATGGATGCCATACCCGTCGTGCGTGGCTATTATATGAATGGGATGACGCTGTTGACCGCGGCTTATAAAGAGCTTGACGTGTTTGGCCGGGTCCTCCCGCCGATAATGGAAGCGACTCATTCGCCTGGTAATTCCGCGCTTAGGGCGCAAAAAATCAAGGCCGCGGTGACTCACGCGAGCGTCACCTTAGCACGTCTAGCGCCGGAATTGCGCTCAGCCAACGCTAGTATCCAGGCGATGAATCCCCGCCGTATGCCTGGGTTTTTGCAAAACAAGGGGCTCAATGTGGTCGCTTTGCAGACTCTCAGTGACACGCTCATCAAATGGCTGCCGGCCATGACGGGTCCCCATCCGGTTCTTGCCAACTTGTTGGGACTGCCGAATTTGACGCGCTACCTCTTAGTTTTTCAAAATAGCGGGGAGTTGAGAGCAACGGGCGGGTTCATGACCGCTTACGCGTTCATCACCTTCCACGACGGCAAGCTCGGGAAGATTCAGTCGCACGGCATCCAGCAACTGGACAAGCAGGTGACATATCATCCGGCCGCACCCCTGCCGGTCTCTCCCTACCTTCCGGTGCCGTATTGGCATCTTCGCGACGCCAATACGGGCATGCCCAGCGGTAACGGGGCGGTGCCTGACGTGCCCGAAGCCGTCAATAACATTATGCGATTTTACAATTCGATTCCCAACGCCCCCTATCTTAATGGCATCGTGTTCGTCAACACCTGGCTGGTCGACAACCTGATCGCCGATGTGGGCGGCCTGACCGTGCCGACCGTTCCTGGGAAATCGATTCACCTCACTGCGCAGAACGCCAACTTTGAAATGGAAATGATGGCGGAAGGCGGCGCTCTGCCTCCCAAAGAACGCAAGGTATTCATCGGCCGGATGATGAGAGGGCTCATGCACGACATCTTTCATGGCCATTTGTCGGAGCTTTTGAAGGTGGCTGGCACTTTCAGCCAGGGGCTCAACCGGGAAGAAGTGATACCGTATTTCCACAACCGAGCTGCCGAACAGTTGGTAGCAGCACACCACTGGGGTGGCATTATCCCCGCTCACGTCCATGGCGATTTCGTCGAAGTGGTGGACCAAAACCTCCTGGGACACAAGGACAACTATTGGATGCATGAATCCTATCATGTAAACATTACCAGTGAGAAGGGCGGAAATCTTGAGACGGTGACGGTCCACTGGATGACACCGGCCATCGTGGTGCCAAAGCCGCCATACCTGGTGGTCCCATACCGCTCTTGGGTGACTGTGTTTGCACCCCCCGGCTCCAATTTGGTGTCGATGACGGGGTCCGCTAGCGGCGGGAATGGTCAGGGAGGCGGGATAAACAGCTACGTTCAGCAATATTACGACCCGATTCTGAACAAGCTGGAGCTCGGTGCCCATATGACCATGCCGGGCCGCATGTCTGCGCAGGAGCCACCGGCGCAGGGAACCGTGGTCACCAAGTTTTGGCTGCCTAAGAGCGTAAATATCCACCGGGTTGTTCTACAAAAACAGCCGGGTCTGAAAGGGGAACCGGTAACCGTTACCGTTAACGGCGTGACCCGGCATATTATCCTCCAATCCCGGACAACGTTAACCTTTTAATCACAGCCAGAATCGCCGTTTCCGTAGATACTGGCGTTCGCTTAACGTGCGGGTGGGTTGGTGTAGCCCCGATTTGCACGCAGCCGTTTGCAACAATGGCTAACCGGATTGTGTCATTGATCGACCTCGTTCTAGGGGCCACCAACACCGGGAAACTTCGTGTTGATCCCGCCTTTGGACATCCTACAGTGAATGGGTCGACAGAGAGGTCAGGCACAAGCGCCACTGCGATAACGCCCCCGAATGTCCGACATCGGTTTTCTCCTACCAAGCCTTCGAATGTCTCATTACCGACCCGCCCCGTCACCCCGTTAACGACGACCACCACCCTCTACGATGCCCCAGCAGGAGGCGAGCCATCATGGCTGACCACGCCCAGGTTCGGACTGGAAAAGTCCACCACATAGGAACATGCGGGGTTCCCGTCTCCAGGATTGGCATCCTTCAGCCCTGTGCGCTGTAAAAAGATCGTCTGTGGGATGTGAAGCTTAGCCGGGTAGCTAGCGATGGCACTTCTCAGGGCTTCTGGTCGGCTAATCCGGCAACCGGTTCGGTGTGACGGTCTTCCAAATCCATGGCGGGGACGCCATGTGAGGGAATGCTGCATGCCAAGCAACCGTCGTTACCGGAACCCGGCTCAGCTGAGATTTTCGGGGGGCGTAACAAATGCCAGAAGCGCCGCCGCCAACAGGGCCATGAGCACGATGCCCTTGTTCACCATCGATCACCTTCTGTTGGGGCTAATGCTAATTGTCATCACGTCGACTAACATGCCTGTCACAGGATCTGCCGGGTATTGTCGGTTCAGAGGGTTCTGGGAACGCAGAAGAATTAGCCCAATGGGCTGGGATTCGCGTTTGGCTGACGGCTGCAGCCCACGGCCTGCGCCAAACGCGAATGCTATGGGGGAGGCGCATGCGTTCGACAGTCATCCCCAGACTCTCAACATAGCGACTGCTCACAACGGAACCATGATGACAACCTAATGAGTCAAACCCATGACAAAACAAGTTAGCCTCAACACCTTCCTATAAACCCGATATCCGCTAAGATCCATGGACTGCATACGGAAGCCCAACTCATCCGGCTGTCATCCCATCGCCTCCATGTGCTGTGCCCAATCTCAAGACGATAGAGCCCATCATCAAACAAAACGTGACGCAGGGGCCGCGTGTTTCAGCTAATCGCTGTGCTGATTACGATTCTAGGGACGCATCATCGGGAGCGGGCCTTACTGCACACTCGCCCCCGAATCGTCCGGCAAGGAGCGGAAGACATGGTGATGACTCGAGGGCGCTCACCCGAACTTGCGCTGTCCCGCAGCGACCCTATGGTAACGCCCGTCCATCCCTCCCCTATAGACGCTGCTGACTGATCGACACCACCGTAGGCGGCACCGTGGACGTTCCGGCCGAAACGAGCCACTCGATCGATGCCCCGTTGATGGTGGCCGAGACACGGGTCGCCGGAGCACGCGAGGCCGGAACGTGCTCCCACGCATCGGCTCCGGGTTTCAGGATAAACCATTCGGGAGTGTCAGACGCGAGGGGAACGGTATCAGCCACCAGGTCGCCGTTCGCCATCATTCCCACAATTTGACTGTCGCGGGGTTGATCCAACCCGGGCAGGGCGGGCAGCTGCACATACGTCCAATCCTTACCGTCGTTGACGCTGACTTCCACCGGATAGGGACTGCCGGGTCGAATCAACAGGGTCCGGGTCGCGGACAGCGTCGCCAGGGTCACCACCCCCTCCTGATTATTGACCTCTGCGGCGGTGACCCACCCACCACGACGGTTTTCCCGCAAAATCGGCTGTTCATTGACGAAACCCGGAACACGGCCGTTCTGCATAGCCCCGAACCGCAACGGAGGGCCCGACGCAGGTCGCATGTAGGTCGACTCCCTGGCCCACGTGGCGCCACCGTTGGCGGTGACTTCCAGCGTCCACCGTTTGCCCGCCGTGAAGTACGCGGCCAGGGTCGAACCTTCTGTCTGATATCCGCCAAAGTCCCCAGCGGTATAGCCGTGCGGAATCGGCACCGCCTGCCAGGTCGTGCCGTCATTCGTCGAATAGCAGGCAATGTTGAACTCGGGCGGGAACCACCGGGACTTCGCGGTCGAGTTCGCCTCGACCGCCACAAACAGACTCTCAGGGTACGAGGGGAGCAGGGTCGCGGACGTCACGATGGGGGACTGGGTGGCGTCAGATGCGATGGGATATCCCATCGTCTGCGCTAGGGAGGCGAGAGGCGCTGTCAAAACTGGCGTCCATGCGGCGCTCCGCTCGATCCACAGCGTGCCTGGGACCGAGGACACCACCATCTCCCCGGTGTCGCGACTAATGGGGGCCCCGATGCCGGCCATACTCGAACCGGCGATGCCGAACTGGATCCCAAACGATCCCGCCGCGGCATTGTCCGCCACCTGTTTCGGCCGAAACCGCCCGAGCGAAGCCCAGGTGCGTGGGCGCTGCATGCGAAAGGGCGTCGCCGCGAATGTCAGGGGCACTTGGCCGCTCTGGTAGACGAGATTAACAAAGATTTTTCCGGGTCGCAACGGCTTCCCGAGGATCGCGGCCGTGGGCACCCGAAATGCACCGAACAAGGCGCCGTTGGGGGCTTGCGTCAAGTGCCGGACATCCAGCGACGGCGGGAAGGCGCCGTTGACCGTGAGCTGATACGCGCTGGGCTGGCGGCTGACCGCCGTTAGCGGCGCCCAGCCGGTGACGTGCACCCACGTCCCGGGGGCACCATGACGGGGGGAAAAATGCAACACGGCCGCCTTCCGACGGGGGCGTGTCAATCCCGTCAGGGTGAAGGTGCCACGAGCGTCGACACCTAAGCCGCACCCGATGAACCCCGGATCCGCGCACGTCACGGTGACGGGATAGCGACCGTCCACCACGGGATGCTCGCCCGTGACCGTCAGCCAGGGTTCCGTGGGGACGCGAAAGCGAAACGTATAATCCCCCGGGTACTGACGCGACCAGTGCAACCGGATCGTCTCGATGTTGAGCCCCTGAGGGTTCCCGCCAAATTGGACACTGGCCGCATGGGCCAACGTCTAGCCACAGGCCCGGGTCCGGCATGGGCGCCGGCCGCCTGAGCGTGGGGTACGGCCGAGAACGCGATCACACTGCTTGCCGCCAATGCGGTCATGAGTCTTTGGGCCCACGGGGTGGGGACAATGTTAGACATCGCGGATTCCTCTTTTCGCCATGTTGATCAAACAACGTCGTATGGGCGGCAGAGGTAACGGCACACCCCATTCACATCCTCGTACGGTTCCGTGCGGGCATCTCTAGCGGTGGGTTGAACGCTCGCGCGGCGCCTCCCGTGAATCGGTCCCTATCCCATTGAGGACGCGGAGAACGTCTTGTATACTGTCCACAACCGTGGCGGGACCACACGGCATGAGCGGACGATGAAGGAGCGGGCCCATGAAACACGTCAGGCAAGGGTCGGTTCTGGTATTTCTGATGAGTCTTGGGATGGTCCTGTCTGCGTGTGGTCCTGCATCCTCCGCACCCACCGCCGCGTCGACGAGCCGTTACATTCCGTCAAACTTCTGGCGCCATATCCCCTATCCTCTGATTCGGCGGACCGCATTTCCTCGCACTCCGGGTGGCCACCCCTGCGAAATTCCGACGGGAACCGGTTCCATGACGATTGCCGGTTGGTGCACCACCGGCATCGAGCCCGTGTCGGAATCCAATTTTCCACACCTGCCGCCGGGTGCCCGATCCCAAGCCGTGGCCACGGTCACGTTAACGGAGCAATGGCCAACCCGCCAGTCGGCCACCCTCTTGTTTCTGATCAGCCACAACGGCCAGATTTTAGCCAAGCGTCAAATCGGCGCACCACCGCAATTGTGGATTTAAGCGAGCCCGGTGTTTGCCCACACCATAGCCGCACGGAAAACACACCGACACCATGAGGCGCTCTTGCCCCCGAAAGTCCTACTAGGGGTCGGAATACATCGGTACCGTCTTCCCGTTTGGCAGTTGCATCGACCATTGGCGATCATAAATGACACCTACGCCAAAGGGCACCGTCATGTGCCAGAGACCGACCAATCGATCGGCGTCCCTCCGAGGTTAGTCTCCACATTCCCATAGCCGTTTACGTGCCATCCCCATAGAGTGCGCGTGAGATACCACCCATTAAAGCCAGCCCCTTGCCCTACCGGGACTTCGGACACAATGAGACGGCCATGGGCAAACGGCACTGACTCCACGACCCCAGGAATCGGGTCGTGGGCGGCAGCCAGCGCTCGTATCGGGGTGCCGTGGTCGGAAAACCGATGGGCCACAACGCCACCAACCACCAGCACACCCGCGGCACTCGCCCACCCCAACATCCGTCGCCATCGCGGAAGCATCGTCATATACATTCTCCTCGTATCGGTGTTAATCCATTACGTCCATTGTACCGCCGAGTTTTGGGCCGGTTCAGCCGCGGCGGATTCTTCGTGCAGTTTCGCCCCCAATAGTCCCACACGACCTCGACAGCTATTGGATTTTATCATTGTAACGTTTAGAATGTACTAAACATATATTAGAGGAGAGCGTTCATGGAAGCAACCGAGGCACAACACCTGCTCGTCCGCGCCTTAGGCATGCAAAGTGGATTCTGGGGGATGGGTCGCATCACCGGAGAGTTATACGCGGTCCTGTATGCGGCCAGGGAACCGCTCACACTGGGCGATATTGCGGCGGCATTAGGCGTGACAAAGGGCAACGTCAGCGTTGCCATCCGCCGACTCGAGGAACTGGGCATGGTCGCGCGGCAGTATCAACCCGGTGACCGTCGGGTCTATTTTGCCCCCAATGCGGACTTTTGGGATATCGCCCGACACTTTCTCCAGCGCCGCTATCAACCAGCATTCGCTGCGTCGCTTCAATTAGTCGATGACTGCCTGAAGCAGGCGCAGGCGGACGGCGACGTGGCCCTGGCGGAGCGTGTGCAGGCACTGAAGAATTTCTACGACCTGTTGGACGGTCTCACATCCCGTCTGCTAGCCGCCGATCCACACGACATGGCGCTGCTGATTCATCAAATAACGGCCACCAAGGGCCCGTGAGAGAACAGTACAGGAGGAGTTGTTTTTCATGCCACACCCTCTAAGTCGGTGGCGTCGCCGCCATTTAGCCACGACACTGGATTGGCTGGGCGCCATCACCAGCATTTTGGTGGCGGCGGCCATTGTATCGACCGTCTTCCTGTCGACGGGCACGTCGTGTACCACGACGATGACGGGGTCGACGACTTGCCAATCGCCGAGTGTGGCTCAGGCCATCGGTCTGACCGCGTGGACGTTCACGCCGCTGGTGCTGGTGGTTGGCCTCGGGGTGGGGTGGGTGTTCTTTCGCTTCCGACATCTCCGCGCGCTACTCGCGGGCTTCGGTGCCGTGGTCATCGGATTCTATGTCTTGTCGTTCGGACTCGACTGGGTGCTTGTGCCGGCGGGCCTGACCAGCCTGTTGGGGGGACTCCTGCCATCACGGCGCTCCCGTGCCCAGTAGCCGGCACCTGCGGTGCCTTTAGGTCAGAGGTGGACGAGATTTATGGCCAGAAACCACAACGGCAGCAGCCACACGAGAATCCCCATGACGAGTCCCAATCCCATACGGATCCTTACGGCACATTCGCCCCCGTATGCCGATCATTAGCGCAGTCAAAAGTTGTATCACTATAGGAGCGTGCTGATAACTCATCACTGACCGATAAGGAGACGGTTAAAGCTGCTCGCAGGCCGACACGGGCTGATTCGACGCACCACGTAATGTCAGCGTTTCGGGCGGGCCGGCAAACGTTTTGCCCAAACGCACCGCCCAGAAACCCTCCTTCACGAACTGGGCCGAAAAGGACTTGCCGGCGACCTGGTAGGTCAGCCCCGACACGGGAGTACTTTTGGCTATTTGCAATCTATGGTTGGATAGTCGTCTGCTTCATTTCGATGGAGTTGCCCTGTTTTGTGCAAAACGTGGTGGATTAGGCGTTCGGAATACTCCTCTGCCTTGTGCAAAATACGGTTGGACTAGCGTATGGGTTTGATGGTCCTTAAATGCACATTCGGGCCGGATCGCGATCTAGATTCTGCTAAAAAAGTCGCTGGTTGCCGATCCTTAAAAACCGCATAAGAGCAGGGCTTCCCGGCCCCATTGTCGAATTTATCCAGTGACCAAACCATCCAAATTCGAAGGGGGGAATCCCGATAAGCAGGTATTCGCGCTGGCCGCTTTCAATTCCTACTTCGGGGAACCGATGCAACACGTTGATCACGAGCAATTAGACTTTCTGACGGCGGCGATGCCGCCGGAGGTGTGGACACTGCCCGCCGAGTTGGCGCGGATCGGCGTGGCGCAAGGGCATGCTGTGGGCCGGTTGATCGACGGGGCGAAGGAGCAGATTGCGGTGTTGGACCAAGCCTCCGCCCACTGGGTCGCCCAAGTCGAGGAGGCTTTGCAGGACCTTCAGACGGTCATCCGCCAGAGTCGCGCGGCCACCGCCGGAGAACGGATCCCCGATCGGATGGTGAGCGTGGCGGATCCCGATGCGCGGCCAATTAAGAAGGGTAAACTGGGGAAACCCGTGCAATTTGGCTACAAAGTCCAGATTATGGAGGCGGAAAATGGGTTTGTGACCGACTACTCGGTTAGCACCGGGAACCCACCGGATGCGTGCGGACGCGCTCGTACCCGCCTTGGATCGCCATCGCGCCCAGTTTGGGCGCGATCCCGACATCGTGGCCACCCCACGCTTAGCCACATCACCGTACTGAAATGGCTCGCGAGCCAGTCGCGCACTCGCTCCCAGTGAAGCGCCGCGACTTTGAACTTGCCACGAGGGCGCCGGAGCTCTCCACATTAATTCTGCTTCCAACGGGTTTCTTGGCAGTGAGTCGCTTACCACTAATTCCTCCCTTGCCTTGTGCGGTGCGGGAAAAGTCGGATGACGACCCACATTCCATGCAGTTTGACCAATCTCAGGGGCGATGAACGGAAAAGCCCCTATCCCTAAATCTCGTACGGCGCGATAATTCCTTCGGCGTTCAGGTGCCATGGTCAACGATTTCGGGGACGGGCCAATTCTTCTAACTCAGATTCCGCGGGTCACCTCGAGAAAACGTAGGGATTTAGGCGACGGGTTGTTTAGCCGGATCCCGGCGGTTGGAACCGGTGCTCGATGGGCACCTGGAGCATGTCTAAGATCCGCCGCGCGTGGGGTTGCACATGCGTCCACTGGTACCAGGTCATGGTGCCGTGAGACCGCTGTTCGATCCACAAGGTCCGCAGCGTATCTAAAATGACCCGTTCCGAGGGCTGCGCGATGTGGCGTCCGTCGGGCAGGTCCACGGGCGGCTGGTCAACCATCACTTGCCGCAGAACGAGGCCTCGCGCTCTCGCGCCTGTTGAACGCGCTCGGTACTGGGAGCCGTCCAGTGCCACTCCACGGTGTATTGGGTGATGGGGGTGGGTTCGACCCCGGCTTTTTGCCGCCCGCGCGGCCGTCGCACCACCACCTGTTCGGTGATGGTGGAGGTCACCGCATGCCATCGAATCGGCGCGATCCGCATCTGTTCGGCACTGGCCGTTTCGGCATCGACCCGACAATGAAACACCTGTTTCGCCAACTTTTTCGCCCGTTTTTCCACGGTCTGCGCTTCGCGCGCCATGGCCCGTTGCACCGTGTGCTCTTTCTTCTTGTCGAGCGCAGTGGAATGGTAGACAAAGGCCCGCGCCGGTTGCTCATACAGCGTGATATCGAATGTACGGGCTTGATAGGTGGCGGACGTTGCTCGCCGCTTGGCGGCGAGGATACCCAAATCCGTCCACGGCGTCGGGTCGCTCCAGGCCTGGTCTTTCAACCGGTCAGAGAGGCCGAAGGTCGCCGGGAGGCGACCCAGCCAATGCATGTCGAGGGCGCGGATTTTGGTCAACGCCGGCGCCGTGATCACGGCGGAGTCGGCAATGTAATAGCTCCCCTGCCAAAAGTTCTCGGGGTAGTCCGCCTCCAGCTCATCGAGCCACGCCGGGTGCCAGGCCTTGTCCGCCGTGTTCCCGGATAGCACGCGGCCTCCAAGCACGCACCCGGCGGCATCCACCGTCAAGCCAGCCATGAGTTGGCGCAGATCCGGTCGGTGATCCTTGGTGTGGCCCCACGTGAGCTCCACCGGCGCGGTCGGTCCCGTGTCCTGATTCGGATAATCCCCAAAGAGGGCAAACGCGGTCGTATCCGAGTGCAACATCATCCGGCCCGTGCTTTGGACGGCCCGCATTCGCGGGCCGAGCGTGGCCAATACCGTCCGACCATGCTCGGCCAGGTCTTCCAAGGCGCGGCCGAGCGCATCGTCGTTGAACTGATGGGCCGTAATGGTGTCCCCCCACAAAATCGGTAATGGCAAGGAGTCCGCCCAAAGCTCCACCTGATAGAGAGGATTATGTTGGGTGAGGACGTTCATCACCAACATCAAGAGGAAGACACTAGGCGCGATGCGTGCCCGCGCCGGATCCCACGGCAGTCGCTGGTCCACGACGGCCAGCCAATTCACGCGATCCGCTAAGACCCGCGTCGCGAGCGCGATGCCCGTGTTCGGGAAGATATTGGGGTCACCAGACAAGTCGATGGGCGGCGATGAGGGTGGTGTGTTCATGCATCAATATTCGCGAAAGCCCGGCCCTCTTCCTTTGAGGAATGTTCTGTCTTTTTTAATCCCTAAAATCCTAATGCTGACATGCGGAGTCTAAGTTCTAACGTGGCTTTGATAACAGATAAGAAAGCGATGCCCACTCAATTCTTCCGCTTTGGGTTTCCCAAACGACAATTTGCCCGTTGGTGTATGCGTATGCGCCGGGTAATGAGTAGGTTCGTTTCGTACCAAGCGACAATAACGTAGCCTTTTGGGAACCTGATCCATTGATAACGAGGGTCCTTCCGCCTAAAGTTGCGTTCGCTGCGTCTCGCCCGGTTAACTGTTCAAGCTTGCGCGCCCCTTTGACGTATTCATAAATCGGATAGGGGCCCGGATTCTGTGGTGAATTCGGCGCTTTGTGGTAGTTAGCCGTGAATACCACGGTTTTGTCTGTTGCCCCATACACGGTGCCTGCATGCCAAAGAGGTTGTTCCCAAGTTTTACGATAAGGCGCTGTAATCCTTCGCTCTACGAGCTGGCCCCGGGCCGAAGTGTCATAGATATTCCCGGAAAAGCTGTCGGAGTACCATATTGCATGGGGTGCGACGGCCATAGAAAATATCAACCTATGATCTACGTTGGACCGCTCCGAGACAACCACCGACTTATGCCGGGCACCGAGGTTGTACGACCAAATGGTCGTCGTGATAACTCCGCGGGGTGAAGTAATAGTGGTTAGCCAAAAGGCAGTGTTACCGCGAATATCGAGACCCTTAACGTCAGCGGTTGCCACGGCATCCGTTGGCACGCGATATATGTCCCACGAGTTGTGCGTTTTGAGGTTTTCGGCCACAAGGCGTGTGTACTGCGTAGTGCCCGCAATCCCAGGCTCCCACACAATCCATTGAGAGGTCATTGCGGCAGCATTGGGTTGCATGGTGGGGAGCATCCTGACCAACTGCTGCGCGGCACCGGTCTTTAAGTTGACGATATCGAGGCCTGAATGGCCTATCATCCCAGAGCCTTGTGGATTTGGGGTGGGAAAAAGCCCCACGAGCATGCGCGAGCCAGCTACGGCCATAACCTCACCATGCGGGAGTATTACGGCACGGGAAGCCGAGCCGCTAAGCGGCCCCGCTTCCCGTACATGTGCAACAGTTGTCGGTAAGTACTTCGGGACAGGATGGGGACTTGATGCACTGCTGAGTCCGCATGCTGATAGAAAGCCAGTTAACATAACCGTTACGCCGCCGGTTAATTTTCGACTAGCCGCCCACGACTCCATACATGTCGTCTCCTTGTAGGTTTGTCAATGACTCGTTGAACCAGTAAGTCCCCGCATGTTCTTCGGAAGAATCGAAGTACTCAAGATGCTCGTTACTAAATACGGGGCTCGTGGACGAGTATCCGGTATAACCGTAGCCAACAAACCAATGGGCAACAGGGTGACTGAAGCCCGGCAGCTGTCCATAAGCATCCAAAGCCGTCGGCGTGTACCCTAGCCCGACAGTGTCAGCTTGAACATCGAAAGCATTCTGCTACGGATTCTGCCCACTTGCGGCACCTTCCCAAAAGCCCGAATAACTATATTGGCTCTGTTGGGAATTAAGGCCGTTCCAATAGGCGGAACTCCAAGGCGTTTCGCCCCCACTGTACCCTACGACTGTCGCCATGGCTGAATAATTAAGCGCGTTTCCAAAGTGTGTCAACAAATTATGGGCCGCAATGGGGCCACAATAAGAGGATGTCGCGCTTTCGAGGACCAAGTATCTATCCTTAGTGCTCCCGGTTCCCTCACTTGAGTCTTGAATATAATCGGTAGACAGCCCGTCCCCAGTACCTATCCGGACCGCATAGTTAGACGGCGGTCCGCCAACAATTCCGTCAGGGGAAGACATACTGGCAGAGGTCGACATAAGGCCGTTATTGGTCGAGGAACCGTACAGCCTTTGCAGAATTTGGCTAAACTGCTGCGACGCAGCAGTTTAGTCTTGCTGCGTCCAAATGACCTTCTGTCCATGTATTGTCGCATTTATCAGCGGCGTCGATGGCGTTCTTGTCGCAGCAAACGACGGGTGAGCAAGGGCTAAAGATGCCACGCTGCCAACTATTCCCACCAGAAATGGTCTCATACCCATATAATCACAACCTTTCATCGCCCATAGCACCTTCGAGTTCTTCGGTCGCCCACAGCAAACACGAAGACTTTTTCTGTATTCCTTGTTATCATTCGCTTTCATCAAGGGAGTGTCAAGAATTTTGTGTAAACAGTTTTTCAAAACTCCAGATTCTGTAATGGCTGGCGGACTCGGTCTTCGAAATAAGGTACGCGGCATTTATGCCTTTTTAAGGGCGGCGCTGCGGCATGTTTCCACAGAGCACATTTT
Organism: Bacillota bacterium; assembly: GCA_021820965.1. Classification (GTDB taxonomy): domain Bacteria; phylum Bacillota; class Sulfobacillia; order Sulfobacillales; family Sulfobacillaceae; genus Sulfobacillus_B. The sequence continues at coordinate 89,412 of JAKACZ010000010.1, forward strand.
TCGCGGCCAATCGAATTTTAGAGCCGGCGATTACGACTACGAGAATTCCTTCGACGGGAACTCCAAGACTTTTGGCGGATCTGAAGTCATACGTCAGAAGGGCCGAATCGTCTATACCCTAAGATACAGTGGTGGAGTGCACCGATAATTTCAAGCTGGCGCATGATGGCGCTTTGCCGGAGTTCATCATCCAGGAACTCTTCGTGCGAAATCCCCTCCGTCCGGCGCTAGATACGTTGGACAGCCTCCTGGATATGGGTCAACGTGCTGAAGTTGTCACGTTTCGGCATAAATCAACGTTTTCTCGGACTATTTGGCTAACTCGCTATCCGGCCCGTTAGTGCATTGAGGATTGCTCGTCATGGGTCTCCAATTTGTGAGAGTGACCCTAAATGGTCGCTATCGATTAACCACAAAATCCGGATACCTACAACAAGCAGGCGGGATGGCTTGCCATGCGACGGTAACCGCGACCTACTGTCCGATGGCTGGCACGGTTGCGGGCTTTCTTGAACCATCGGCTTAGCTTCAGCTATGCGGTAATCGTGTTGGTACTGGGTAGTGCCCGTGCTTAATAAATAATCATAAGGTGGTGTAGACAGGATCGACCTGAATGTTGAGGTCGTGAATGGTAAAGGGCATTTGGAGCCACTTGATGAGGGCATGGCCGAGTGCGGGGCAGGTGGACTCAGCTTACAAAGTCTGCGTGACGTGGGCTGGACTGATCGACCTTGGAATTTCGGTCAGCGAAATTGGGGAGGTTGCTCGTGCCGTCGCCTACTGTGACTTTCAGGTTCCTAATCGGTCTTGCTGGACATTAATTGACCCTGTCTACGGATCTCCGACGGAGAGCTCACGACTCCCGCCTGCGCGAAATCGGGCTGAAGTCCGCACAATATTTTTTCTCGGGTGTGACGTTGGCTGATTGACCGTGCTCTAATCAGGAGAAAGGGGCGATGAGGTGAGGCAGGACACGTACATTGACGCGGTTTTGTCCGGTGACCGCGACGCCTTCGCCCACCTCATCGAGCCGTATTTGCCGCTGTGGTTGCACATTGCCGGTTTTTGGACGGGGAATCAGCAGGACGCCGAGGATGCCGTTCAGGAAGCGTTGATACAATGCTTTCGCCATTTGAACCAGTTTCGCCGTGATGCCGAGTTTGCCACCTGGGTTACAAGGATTGTCATTCGCCAATGCCATCGCATTACCGCCCGGTGTCAGGATGTCGGCGTTGATGCGGGTGTGGTTGGGGAGGGTTGGACTCCGGGTTTTGAGGGATTAGTGGCGTTAGAGGACACCATCCGCGACACCTTTACCGCCGACGAGTTGTGGCTGTTTCACCAGGCCGTAAAGGAAGGGCGGAATTGGCCGGAGATGGCACAGGAGCGGGGAGAACAGGTGGGGGCGCTGAAGACCCGGTGGTGGCGAATGAAAAAACGCCTGAAGCGGGCGTTGGAGGAGGGCAGAGATGCGGTTGGACGATAAAGAGGCGCGCATGCGGGTCATGGACCGTATCATGCGCGAAATTCACCATATTCCCATTCCAGCCCGTCGGCCGCGCTATGGTCGCGTTCTCGGACTGGTGTTTGGATTCTACTCCCTATCTTTGGCCATCGTGCTGTTGTTTTACCAACCGGTTGGAACATTATGGAGGTGGCTGATTGGCACCGCGTGGGTAGCGGGGGTGGAATGGGCTTTGGAGCACCCCTGGGGTTTCCTTGACACGGTCGTTGTGGGCGTGGCGGTTGTCGGAGCCGCTTGGGTTGTTCGCGCAAGGGGGCAGTCGCATGGCTAAGTGGCTGAAGTGGATTGGTCTTCTGGTGTTGGTGGTGGGCCTGGCCTGGGGATCCGGCGGATCGCGGGTCTACGCGCAGAATATCACCCAAAGTGTTGGAAACTATGTGGTGAACCAGGGCCAAACCATTACCGGCAATGTCGACGTGAGTGTGGGCAACATCGTTGTTAACGGCACGGTAGACGGCAATGTGAATGTCGGAGTTGGCAACGTGGACGTAAGCGGTCTGATCAAGGGAAGTGTTCACGTTGGCATCGGTAAGATTCAAGTTTTGAATTCCGGCCGCATTGACGGAACCCGGTCGGTGGATATTGGGAACGCTACTGCCAGCAATGTGGGGTTCGCCAATCATTGGATGCATTGGACTTCTATCATATCCAGCGCACACGTCAATGGCCTGGCCTTCCCATTTATCGCAGGATGGGGCTGGACTAGTCGGTTCCTCAGCAAGCTGGTGATCAATCTGGTAGTGTCAGCCGTATTGGTGTTGTTGTTCCCACAATTGATACGCCGTATCGTCTCGGGAATGGAAGAGGCGCCCCTGCGCGCCGCCGCCGTAGGCTGTCTTACCCTGGTGGCGTGGGTGGTAGCCATGTTCGGGCTTGCCGTCATTATTATCGGCATCCCCATCACCATTTTGCTGGGATTGGCAGGCGCGGTCGCCATTTTGATTGCCAATGGCGCGGTGGTTTGGCTTGTGGGCGCTCGGATTGTCCGGGCTGCGGGATCTTCGGCTGAGATGCCCGAATGGTATGTCATCCTTCTTGCAGGTGGAGCACTGGTGACGCTGGCGGAGATGATTCCCGGCATTGGATGGCTGGCGGAACTGGCGGTCATGGTGCTGGGAGTCGGAGCCATGGTGCAAAGCCGCTTCGGTTTCGGCGGGCCGCGTTGGCCGGAGGACCCGAACAAGTAGCGTGATTGCCAACACTTGACCCTTCTCTACGTGAGAAGCAGAGAAGTCTTGTTCACTCTATGGTTACGTCTTTTCTTAACGGAGCGACCCATTGGACGTATTCCACGCTTGCTGAAGACAGAGTTGTAGCGTATCCCGTTTTTAACAAGCGAACGGCTTTGGGTGCTATATTTGTTAATTTGTTGCACACGGTGAGCGCCTGATGACCGGAGGAATCCCCAGATTGATCCAAAAGGAGAGGATGTCCCGGCGCGCTGTGGCGCGGTGCGTTTAACAAAAACGCTTGGGGTTCGAACTTTGCCTTTGGCCGTAGAGCGTGCATGGTATAACAGCGACGCGCAAAACAAGAGAACCGCAAGCCTGCGGAATACTAAAATGGTGGGCACGGATGGGCTCGAACCATCGACCCCTACAATGTGAGTGTAGTGCTCTACCCCTGAGCTACGCGCCCATTTGGTTTCTGCGAAGTCTAATGCTACTCCGTCACTGACCAATTGTCAACACGGTTGGTGGGCCCAGCAGGATTCGAACCTACGACCAACCGGTTATGAGCCGGCAGCTCTACCGCTGAGCTATGGGCCCGTCGTCATAACATAAAAATGGCTCCTCGAGCAGGACTCGAACCTGCAACCACCCGGTTAACAGCCGGGTGCTCTACCAATTGAGCTATCGAGGAGTGTATTCAACACCTAGCATCATATCATGGTGCGGGTATGAGCGTCAAGTGGTGAAATCCTCGCTCGCCGCCCTCCCATAGCGGCTCGACCGCTTGCATGGCCAGCAATATAATAAGACATTGTATCGGGGACAAAAACGACGAGTGAGTGGTATTATACGGCATTAACGAAATGGATGTGACGCAGTGGATGAATACGTGGTTTATACCGACGGAGCGTGTCAGAATAACCAGGCGCCGGGCGGGCAGCCTGGTGGATGGGCCTGCGTGTTTGTGGACGGCCCCAGCTATTCTGGATTCGACCCGCGGACAACCAACAACCGCATGGAACTGACTGCGGCGATTGAGGCATTGAAGCATACCAGCCCGCACAGCCGGGTGACGATTTTAAGTGATTCAGCCTATGTCGTGAACGCATTTCTGCAAAATTGGTTTCAGGGCTGGCAGCGCCGCGGTTGGAAGAATGCCAAGGGTCAGCCGGTCGAAAATCAGGACTTGTGGCGCGAATTAAAGACTCTGGCCGACGCTCGCTACGTGACCTGGAAAAAAGTCAAAGGTCACGCTGGCGATCGCTTCAACGAAATGGCGGATCAATTGGCGGTGGATGCCATTCGCAGCGCCGTGGGGCAAAAACGCTAGCGATGACGGAATGTGGATCCGCCATATCATCTGCGAACATGGTATAATCATAGTCCACCATCGCGAGTTCGCCAGACGATCGCGGGCAACAGTCCGAAAGGCGTTGTCTGAGGAAAGTCCGAGCTGCATAGAGCAGGGTGCTGGATAACGTCCAGTGGGGGCAACCCTAAGGAAAGTGCCACAGAAAACAAACCGCCCCGGTTTCGGGGCAAGGATGAAACGGTGCGGTAAGAGCGCACCAGAGGCCGGGTGACTGGTCTGCTTGGTAAACCCCACCCGCAGCAAGACCGAATAGGGGGAGGATGAGGTTGCTCGCCGACTTCCCGGGTAGGTCGCTTGAGGTGTCCGGCAACGGATATCCCAGATAAATGATCGTCCACGACAGAACTCGGCTTATGGCCAGCTCGCTGTGGTGCTTTCGCTGGCTTCTGTCGCGAGACGGGAGCCGGCTTTTGCCGTATTCGGGAGTATTAGTATGCCAGATCCGAAGCGTGTACACGAGGTGCCGAGAATTCCATTTTTGTGGATGAGTTCGCGGCGGGCGATCCTGCCGGGAACCGGGGAGACCTCATGGATCACACGATTGTCTTTGACGATGGGCATCGGCTTGTGAAAATCGCGAAAATCCTCCTGCTTAAGGAAGGCGGATTCGCCCTTTTGGCTCCCTATCATGCCGCGCAACGGGGGTATCTAATAAAGCATCTTGAGTTTCGCACCCCGACAACACAGGGTTTTTGCGCCGGCGGTGATGCCGCGAACACTTGCTGGCCCGCACGTTGTCGCCCCTTTCCACTGTGGCGGTCTAAGCGGTCTTATCGAGGGCTTGTAATTGATGACCCAAGAATGACTCCTCAAACAGGGCTTTCAGGGTGGCATATTCGGGCGACCGTTTGAATTGCGGGAGGTCGACCGCGCCCGACTCGGCGATGGAGTGGACGACGGCCTCCAGGAGTTCCTCGAACAGGACCCACAGTTGTTCGGCGAGATTTTTTTCTACCAGTTCGGCCGTCATGCCCTCAAAGAGGGCGCCTAAGGAGGCGTACACATGCACCCGTCGGAAGTAAGCGAGGAAGGTGTAGAGGATGCAGCCGGTCGTGACGTGGGCAATTTGGGCATCAGAATCGCGGGATTGACATGGGCCCAACCGGAGCTGCTGCTTCATTTCTTTGAAAAACACCTCAATCGTCCTTAGAAAAGACAGCGACGTGTCGGTGGACAGAAACATGCGCCACTGTTTTTGGTATGGGAAGTGGCACACATACAATGTGACATCTCCGATATCTTCGTAGTGCACCACGACGTCATAATAGCGGGTGTTGAGTCTGCGGCAACGCTTGGCGTTGCCTGCTTTTTTCAGGATTGCCAGGAGGGACTGGGCGGTCACCTTGTTCCCGTGGTAGAGGTACTGTCGCTTGTCTTTGCGCACCCCACACACCACATGAGAGGGCGCCGTGTTTGATCTGCCGGATCGCCTGGATGAACCCCTTACTACCGAACAACTATCGGCCAGCACATAGTGCGCCTGAAACCCGTGCTTGACGGCCCGCTTGACCATGGCAATCGCTTGGGTCATTTTGTCCCCGGCACATTCCTTGCGCCGGATGGATCCGGGGGATCCGGGTGGCAGATTTTCCGATACTACTCCCGGCGCTTGCGGCCCCGCAAGCGTTGTTCGGCGTGAATGCTGAAATCGAGCGGGATAAAGGTCGTTCCGTCAAAAAAGCCCAACACGAGGTGTTTAAACCCCAACATTGTTTTCCCGATCACATGGTCGAACACATACGAGACGTTTTCGAGGTGCCACCCGACCCGGCGGTCGGTGGTATCGTCGAGGATGAAGGCCGAATGGGCCGCCACGATCTGGTCCGGATTGACGATCTTCTGGAATCGCTTCGCGATTCCATACAACATCGTCCGCCACGGGACCCTCTCGTTGTTTTTCAGGCGATACAAGGCGTCCTTTTTCATTGTCGTGATCTCGTGAAACTCGCTGCGAAAGAAACTATTGACGCTGCTTAACATCATCAGGGGGAACATGATGAGGAGCGCCAGGATTTCGGTAACCGAGTATCCCTCCTGCTTCTCAAACCGCGTGTGCCGGACGATGGAATGGAGCTTGAAGGTCTGCATGACATCGAATACAATCGAGTCGATCGAATATTGGTGTTCCTCGAACACCTTTTTGATTCATACATGATCGGTTAAGTCAGGTGATGGGGATGGGGGCCTACAATCAGGACAGTAATGCACCTTCCGGTGGGATACCGTCGCACCAACTGCCTGAAATAGCCTCTTATTCCGCATTCATGAGAGCCAACCTGACTTATCTGGGTATGTATGTTTTGAGTTCTGGCGTGATCTCCCGCATGATAACACTCCATTTTTGGGTAATTTGGACGGCACCTAATTATACCAAAAAACCCAGTGTTCATGCGGGTTTCGTCGCTTTTGTGGGGTAAAAATTTGTTGTGAATTCGCGGTGCGAAACTCAAGTTGTATGTGACCAATGTTCACCATGCCGGTTCCGGCGACACCTGTTACATGGAATTCCTGATTGTAACCCCGGTAATTCACCGCATATTCGTAGTTCTGCGGACTTGGCTGGTCATATTCCATTGGTACATATCCCCACTCCCCTGTAGACAATTTGGACTACGTGTGGAAAACGTTGAGCTGTAAGCGCCCGATAGTAGGGTGCTGCACACCTATGTCCCTGCAAAGAGGAAATTCGGGGTTTCGCGGGGGGGATCCTCCTCCGAATCGATACAATATTTCTGCTAAGAAAATGTGTGGGAAACGAACTCTGTAATTGTTGAAGGCGGGTACCCTGCAAGATAATGTGATGTAACCCAATTCGGTGGGAACATCACGGGAAATCGGGTACGATCCATTTGCTGGTGAGGCAACAAACAGCCGGAGGTGCCGCCTTTGGATTATGGTATCCGCCCCATGAGCGCCACGGATGCGCAGGCCGTGTGTCAGTGTCGTTATCCAGGAGAATATGGATTTTACGACATGGACGCGGATCCCGATGACCTGCGGGAGTTTCTAAACTTCGAGGGGTGGGAGCCAGATACCAAATTTGCGGTCACGGACGGCAGCGGAGAACTTGTGGGGTTCTACGAATTTGTTACACGCGATGGTGTGACGGAGGTCGGCCTCGGCTTGCGTCCAGACCTGGCAGGCCACGGTCTCGGGCGGGAGTTTTTGCGCTTCGGCTTGCGTTTCGGCTTGCGTTTCGCCGCGGAGCGGTTTCGGCCGCGGCGGTTCAAACTAGCCGTGGTCACATTTAACCAACGGGCCATTACCGTCTACGAGCGGGTGGGGTTTGCCATCACTCAAAGATTTGTGCAGAACACCAACGCAGGCCACTACGAGTTCGTCGAAATGGAAGCGGACCCGACGAGCCTGAGCCTTTGAACCTCCCCGGCCTAAAGGCCGGAGATTCTGAGGGAACCACCATGGCTGCGTCGACGGGTTGTGAAACCCTGGGAGTGCTCCTCCGGACTCGCCACGGCTTATCCCACCAGCAACATGGGCGG
>JAKACZ010000011.1 GCA_021820965.1 Bacillota bacterium
AAGGACTTTTACTGCATAGTGCCTTGGCGATGACCACGGACGGCGTTCCGCTGGGACTCGTGGCGGAAATTCTGTGGGCGCGGGACCCCGACACGAAGGGCAAAAGTGCTGATCGGAAGCAACGGCCGATCGAAGACAAAGAGAGCTATCGGTGGCTGCAAATCCAGGAGCAAGTGGCGGCCGGCATGCCGGCCGGCATTCACACCGCGCTCATCGGGGATCGCGAGGCGGACATTTACGATCTCTTCATCGGGCCGCGTGCGCCTCATCAGCATCTCTTGGTCCGAGGCGCGTGGGATCGGAAACTCGAAAACCCATCGGAACAGCATCTCTGGGCAGTGCCCCATGCCGCCGGGGCGCGGCACCACGACGGATGAAAAACCCTGCTATACTAAGAATGCGTTCATTCTTACGAGGTCGGTATCTCTGTAGCGTCGCGAGCCTGCGGGGCAGTTTGACCCGAACGCCTTCGGGAACCACGGATTGTCGCCTTTTCGGAGAGCACGTAGAGCAGATTCGAGATCTGTGATGATCTTGAGCGGGGCCGGCGTATTCCGGTATCTGGCTGGTGGGAGGGCGGTGAACGCGCGGACGGCCGCGATCGCCGATCCAAATGGTGGTAATCTCTGCGACCTGTGGTTAAGTTCACCCTCCCTGCTGGAACCATCGATATCTTGTATCTAGCCGGCTTCTGGGTACCGTATATGGGGTTGAGGGTTTTTCAGAGCAGTGGCCGAAGCCGCCCCCGTTCGCGGGACGACCGTCGTCACGGTGCCGCGCAAGCCTGGCCAGCCCGAGCGCGAGGCCACCTTGGAGTTACGGACCACCGTGGTCCAAGTCGCCCGACCGAGCCATCGCCGGGCGGACACGCCAGCCGCGCCGCCGCTCACAGTGGTTCTGGCGCGGGAGATCGATCCGCCGGACGGCCTCGCTCCGATTGAATGGTTGCTGCTCACCACGCTGTCCGTGGAGACAGCCGACGATGCGGCCCGCATCGCCAGGTGGTATCGCTATCGGTGGGACATCGAACGGCTCCACTTTACGCTCAAGAGTGGGGGCAGTCAGGTCGAGCGCTTGCAATTAGAGACGCGGGAGCGGTTGGAACGGGCTATCACCCTCTATATGATCGTGGCCTGGCGCATCCTGTGGATGACCTATCAAGTGCGAATCGACCCCGATCAATCGCCGACGGTGGCCTTTTCGGCGGACGAAATTGACGCCCTAGAGCGGGTTGCCGCCACACAGTCCCCGGCGCGGCGGTCGGGACAGCCCTTCACCCTCCGGGATGCCGTCCGCGCGATGGCCAAACTGGGCGGTTTTCTCGGCCGCAAGAGTGACGGCGAGCCGGGTATCAAAACCTTGTGGCGGGGTTACCGACAATTGCAGCTGATTTGTTGGGGGATTCAGCTCGCCCGCCAGGCGCCCTAATTCTGCTGCAGGAGATACCCGTTGCGTCATTGGCATGCGCTCATACCCCTTGCAGTCCGAGAGATCCGAGCGGAACGGAACTGAGATGATCTCCGCAACACCAAGGTGTGCCTGCCATGTTTCACATAATGTGGCCTATTCTACCACTGTGGGTAAAGATTAGAGTTACTTTGCCGGATCAGCAGGGGGAGCCCCGCTCTCAATCATTCGGCCATACATTGAACAACAGGAAACCCCGGATTGACCCCTGCGGGGCCAGCGCCTTATATCTCCGCCCTGAACGGCGGAGTTTTACGGCGCATCTGATAAAAACGCCGGGCACCAACCAAGCCAGAAACCGCCGATCCACCTGGCCGCGGTAGCGCCAGGCGATCACCAGCGTGCTGGCGAAAAACATGGGAATAGTATAGGCCACCGCAAGCCGCGGGGGGAACCAAAGCGACAATAGCGGCATAACCAAAAGCCCGCCACCGATACCGACAGCGGCATTGCTAGTGGCCGCCACAAATCCGGCCGCCGCCAAAGCCAGAACCCACCAAAGCTCCATGGAGACTACTTTAGGGCTTCTTCGGCATCATGGCCCGGATCTTGTCCCAGTCTTCAGGGCTCAACCGCTCCAGCGCGTTAAACATGCCCGCACCCTTAAGCCACTCACCGCCGTCAATGGTGATCACTTCGCCATTGATATAATCGGCGGCATCCGAAATCAAATAGGCAGCCAGGGTAGTCAGTTCTTCAGGACGGCCCACGCGGCCCCAGGGGACACGTTGGCCGGCTTCAGTCGCCAGTTCTTCAGTCGGCATCAGGCGAGACCAGGCCCCCTCGGTCGGGAACGGTCCGGGCGCAATGGCCACCTGGCGAATGTGGTGCGGGGCCCACTCCACCGCCAACGACCGGGTTAGCGCCAGTACGCCGGCTTTCGCCACCGCTGAAGGCACCACATACCCGGAGCCGGTCCAGGCGTAAGTTGTGGTAATGTTGAGCACGGTGCCCGGATGCCCGCGATCAATCCAACGTTTCCCGGCAGCCAGGGTGCAGTAAAATGTACCGTGCAACACAATGTTCACGACAGCGTCAACGGCCCGGGGTGAAAGCCGCTCCGTCGGACTGATAAAATTACCGGCGGCATTGTTCACCAACACATCAAGCCGCCCATAATGGGAAAAAATGTCGTCCACGGCCGTGTCCACCTTAGCCGCATCCCGGATATCCAGCGATCGCGTCCACACCGGGATGTTGCCTTGGCCCAACACAGCCCTGGCCCGGTCGAGAACTTCCTGGCGCCGCCCCACCAGCGCCAGCTTGGCACCCAGACTTCCGAAGGCTTGGGCCATTTCGAAGCCCAGTCCAGTACCGCCCCCCGTAATCAGTATCACCTTATCCTTCAGCAAATCACGGTCAAAAATCATGACTGTCCCACCTTTCGAAAGCGTCCGTTATCCTCTACGACCAGTTGCTGACGAGAAAGCCAGTCAAGATGTCCCTTGACCATCCATTCGCCCAGCCACATTTTCTCGGGCGGTAGGATGTCGCGGTATATGACTCGCGCAATTGAGTTCGGTTCCCGTGGACCCTGCGCCAACGCGCTCAGAATTTCTTGGCTTCGCTCTTGGCGATGAGTGATGTAGCGGGAAAGATAGGCGTCCGCATCGGCAACCAGATCGCCGTGGCCGGGCAGCAGTAAACGCGGGCGCAGGTTTCTCAAGCTTGCCAGGGTGCCGAGGTATAGGCCCATATCCCCGTCCGGCGGCAGGATTACGGAAGTGGTATTGCCCAGAACATTATCACCCGCCAGCAACACCCGATGAGCCGGCAGCCAAAAGTTCCATTGGCCGGGGGTATGTCCGGGCGCATTGATGAGGGTAACCCCCATGTTGCCCACGGTGAACGCATCGCTCGCGTAGGGCTGCCACAGGCTATCAACCGGGTCTCGTCGACGCTCCCGGAGACGTTCCAGATCCGGCGCATTCATGTATAACCGCGCCCCCCAACGCGCCTTAGCCCAGGCTCCGCCGCCACTATGGTCGTCATGGTGGTGGGTGGCAAACACGGCGAGGACCTTGGGGCGACCCAGATGGTGCCAATCCTCTTCGAGAACCGACTGCGCCCCCGGTGACCCGTCGCCGGTATCGACCAGCACCACATCGTGGGCGTCGCCAATCCAATAACATTGGGTGCCCTGATAGGGAGGCAGGGTCAGCGACGGAACCTCTGACCGAAAGATGCCCGCAATAATCTGCTCCACGTCGTCACAACCCTTCTCGCAGGAAGACCAGCATTGCGTTGACGGTGCCAAACTCCTTCAGCCGGGCGAGCGCGTACCGGGTTGGATTGGCCAGCGGCACAAGCTCGAGCGCTTCATCAACCTTCATCCAGTCATACGCCGCGAACTCGCTCGGACTCATCTTTATCGCGCCGCGATCGATCAGGGCAATAAAAAATCGCGTATCGAAGCGACGCGGGACCTGAGGGGGAGGGACAAGCCGCCCCCAGTAATACAGCTCATTAAAATCGAGCACATCCCGCTCGCCCCAACCTGCCAACGAAATGCCGGTTTCTTCCCAGCATTCTCGGACCGCCGCCACCCAATGTGACCATAACGCGTTTGACGGCGAATTGGGGACCCAGCGGTCCGGGTCGGGCGCGCCAATGCGCATACGTTTGAGATAGTCACGCGTGCCAAAGCCACCCGCGGCAACGTCCCGCAGTGCCATGCGACGGGCCAGCATTGCTGGACCGGGGCGCACGCGCTCCAGCCATGTTGTATCGCTGTCTTCAGCGTCCACCCGACCGCCGGGGAAGACCCAAACCCCCGGAAAAGCGGAGACAGTTGCGGCCCGTTGGAGCAGCAAAACATTAAGCTCGTGTGGGCCCGAGGACTGGTCCAGCAAAATTACCGTAGATGCCGAGGTCATTGTCATACCATGGTCAGTCCGCCCGAAACCGAAACCACTTGCCCGGTCATGTGAGAGGCCGCGCCCGAAGCCAGGAACACTACCAGCTGCGCGATTTCCTCAGGTTCGGCGATGCGGCGCAACGGAATCCGGCGAATCATTTTATCGATGAGTTTCTCCGCGCTGGGATCTTCGCTGTTCATGGCTAAAATGCGTGTGCGGGTGGGTCCCGGTGCCACGCAATTGATCCGAACCTGATGGCGCGCCATTTCTTGGGCGATCGACTTCGAAAAGGCCACCACCCCGCCTTTGGCCCCGGCATAGACCGCCTCCCCGGCCATCCCGACGCGGCCAGCCTCGGATACGACGTTCACGATACTGCCGGATTGACGTTCCCGCATCGACGGGAGGATGGCCCGGGTGGTGTAGACAACGCCCCAAAAGTTTGTGTCTATCACGCGATGCCAGTACTCTTCCGTCTCCTCCAGAAACGGGGACGTCAGGGTGTACCCGGCATTGTTGACCAAGACGTCGACAGGACCCAGTACTTCGGTCAACCGTCCCACCGCGTCGCGGACCTGATCAGGCTGACCCACGTCAACGGTGTCGCTCCAAGCCAGCTGAGGCACGGCGATCCTCGCCTGCTCAACGCTTTCGCGGTGAAGTGCCCACACCGCCACGCGCGCGCCCTGCTCTTGGGCTAGCTCGGCAATAGCCAGTCCGATGCCGCGTGCGCCCCCGGTCACCAGCAGCACCTGGTCTTTCAGGCCCATCAACGCCCCCACCGCCCAAACCGCGGATAAGTGGCGTGCAAGGTCTGACGCTCCCGTTCATAGATGTTCACGAACTTCTCGGCCGCCGTGGGTCCGGACATCAGTTCCAGTTTCCGCACCTCAAGCGGGTCAGCTTCAGCGATGAGGCGAATGTCTTTTGCCGTCGGCGGATCTGTCGGCGGAATTTCGCCCTCAGCTACGTAAATGGGAAACCCGCTCCGCTCTTGCATTTCGTCGATGGTCACGCCCGGGTGCAAGCTTCTGACCGACATGGTGCCGCCCGGTCCGCGAAAATCAAACACCCCCAAATCCGTGACCAATACTGTAGGCGCCCCGTGCGTGCCTAATGACGCCCGGCTCTCACCGTTGCCGGCTCCGCTGCGAAAGTCCACCTTGGGCACAATCGCGCGCGGCGAGTGGCTCAAAATGTAGTAAAACGTTTCGGAGAGATGCGACGTATCCTCCGGGATTCCGCGGGATCCCACCAGCGCAACCTTCGGCTTGTACCAGTCGCCGATACAGGTGATGTTGGTGTTGCCGTGCTGATCAATCTGAGACGGATTGATCCAAATACGGAAATGATCCGTAAAAATCGCATCAAAAATGTCCTCCATGGTCAGGGGAATCCCCTGTTGAACATCGGTCAGGAACTGCCCCAGTGTGAGAGTCGGCATCGGCGTCACGTCCATACCCGACTCTGGGGTGGACAATACCGCCAAGTCCGGCGCATAAAGCCGCTTAGCCAGATGTGCGGCCAGCGATCCGAAGGCGGTCACCGAACTGACCAGCACCTCCCCGGTCAGTTGCCGGGCCATGGTGCTAATCATCACTTCGTCAATATTTAATTCAGGCACTAACGGCATGCTGCCTTCCTCCCTTCCACCCCGATCACACTTTGAGCCGGGACACCAGTTCCTCGGCACCACCGTGATTCTCCAGGTACTGAACATGGTCGATCGCCACAAATTCCGATTCGTACTTTCGCCAACCGTCCTCGGATGCCGCCGCCTGGAGGTAGTCCTGCAGATGACGCAGATCGGTGCGGTAATCCGGGGCACAGCCGGTTGGGTGTGCACCCCAGGGAATCTCGACCACACCGCGGGAATAGACTCTGAGGATTTGTACGTCGCGTCCGAAACGCTGCAGCTCCTCACTGGAGAGCAATCGTTCACAGGACAGAAAGGTTTCTTTAGCCGCTTTGGCGCACAGCACGTCGACATGACCATCGCCCAAAATGACGCCGTTGCCCTGTACGTCGGCGTAATTGACATGAATCAAGGCGACATCGGGCTTCAGCGCCGGCACCGCTACCAGGGGTTCATCAGTAAACGGATCACGAATCTCCTTGAATGACGGGTTCACTTTGAGAACATCGGTGCCCAGGGTGGCATGGGTCGGCATAAATGGCACCCGCTTAACCTTGGCGTCCAATCCCGCCATGACCGTGTATTCCGTCCACTCCTGAAAACGGATCGACTGATTTTGGCGCGCCCGCCGAAAGTGCGGTGCCAAGCCCAGCACCTCGAAACCCACAAACGCGTATATCACCTCGGCGACTCGGCCGGTGCCCAACAGCAAATCGACATCGGGTCCGCCGACGTCCACGATCACCGTCAAATCCCGGCGGTCGCTGCGGGCCAATGCGCGCACAAGCGCCATCGGCTTGCGCGATATCGAGGACCCTCCAATAGCCACCGTTCCCCCATTGGGAATGCGGTTAATGACGTCATCAATCGTCATCCGTTTATCCATCTCAAATTAGCGGCAGGGTCTCCAGCCCTGAGACTGGAGACGGCGCCGCCTGCCCCCCCTTTCTTGATTGACGCGTCCGCCCCGGTTAGAAAAACCTACCAGGATGTCTTTCGACTGCTGCCCTAGGCTTCAGGCCTAGGGACGGTTAAGACGTCAATCCTTTCCCCAGCCACTCCCCGCCATCGATGACGAACACCTCGCCATTGACGAAGCCCGCATACGGCGACAAGAGATAGCTAGCGGCACGGCCCATCTCTTCAACCGTTCCAAAACGGCCCACCGGAATCTTGGCCTTCAGCCGCTGTTCCTCGGCCGGATCCGCCCACAGGGGCCGCGCCCCTTCGGTGTCGGTAGGGCCTGGACAAATCGCGTTCACTCGAATACCATAATGGGCCCACTCCACCGCCAGGGTTCTTGTCATCGCCACGACCCCGGCTTTGGCCGCCACCGAGTGCACCGTCTTCGGACCCCCGGTCCAGGCATAACTGGCGACGACCGAGAGAATGCGGCCGCCGTGGCCCAACTCCATCATTTTCAGTCCACATGCCCGGGTGCAGTAAAAGGTGCCATTGAGCACCGTATTGACGACCGCATTCCACCCGTTCACGGAAAGCTTCTCGCTATCCACGATGAAGTTGCCGGCGGCTGAATTGATTAGCATGTCGAGACGCCCAGTCTCAACCACGCTCTGGTCCACCAGCGCCTGCACCTGTTCGGGATCACGAATGTCGGTCGGTATGGCCAAGGCTTGGGTTCCTTCCCGCTGCAGCGCTTCCTTAGCCGCCTCCAGCTTTTCTCTCTTGCGTCCGGCGATTACCACGCGCGCGCCCAAGCGGCCCAGCTCTTGTGCGATGCCTAGGCCGATACCGCTTCCCCCTCCGGTTACAATCGCGGTCTGGCCGTTCAGAGTGCCTTCCGGCAACATGGTTGATGCCATGTTCTCGTCCCCCTTGTTCGGTTAGGTGATTTACTCGCCGCGGAACCGGGGGTTCCGCTTGGACAGAAATGCCTCAACCGCTTCCTGATGGTCTCGCGTCCGCGCCAACGCGTCCTGGGTGTCCCGCTCGGCCATCAATACGTCGTCCAATGGCAGTCCAGCCGTGCGGTCAAACAACCGTCGGATGGCGACATATGCCGCCGTGGGTCCCTGGGCCAGTTCGGCGGTTAAGCCAGCGAGCGCGTTTTCCAACTCTTCCCCACTGGGGTAGGCATGGTCTGCCAGCCCTAACCTCACCAGGTCCGGTGCAGCTAGAGCCTGGCCGGTCATGCAAATAGACAGGGCCCGGGCATATCCAATGGACCGGGCCAACAAAAACGTTGTTCCGGTATCCGGTGCCAATCCCACCTTGACAAACGCCGGAACCAGTTGGGCCCGATCCGAAATGATACGGAAATCTGTGGCCAGCGCCAATGCCATGCCGCCGCCAACCGCCGCTCCTTCGACAACCGCCACGCTGGGTTTAGACAGTTCACGGAGGGCTTTAACAATCGGTATGTACTCCTTTTGCACCAGCTCGCCCATCACAGGGCCCCGGCTCTGATAGTAATCCGTAAGCTCTTTGAGATCTTGTCCTACAGAAAAGGCGCGCCCCGTGCCACGAAGAATTACCACGCGGACTTCGGAGTCCTGGTCGGCTTTTTGCAGCCCCTCCAGGAGTTCCGCTCGAATCCCCTGGGTGAGTGCGTTCAGGGATTCGGGGCGATTGAGTCTGAGTGTGACCGAGGCCTTGTCTCGTTCCCATGACACTGCCAAAAATGCCAACGCGGTTCCTCCCTAAAATGATATTCCAACCTGAGGCTGGTGGAAAGACACAAATAGTACTCTGGACGCGCCCCGCCACACTCGGGTGTCCAGTTACATTACATGGCTATTTCGCCAGGGGTTACATAATTCCTGCCTCCGGAGGGAAAGCTAGGCCGAATTCCCGCCTTAGGACGAGAGGAGCACTACTGTGATAGTTTTCGCCATTTTTTTACGCTCACTGGTGATGTTTGCCGCAGTATTTGTCGTCTTTCGGGTCCTCGGCCAGCGAATGATGGCCCAGCTCACCCCGATGGATCGGGTTGGTGCCATCGCTTACGGCACCATTGCCGGATCCACAGCCATCACCAGCAGCATCCCACTTTACGCGGGTCTGGTAGCCGTATTTGCCTTTGCCATTTTTGCCTGGGCTTTAGGCCGGGTATCGACTTCCTCCAACCGGCTGCACCACTGGCTGGTGGGCCGACCGCGGCCGCTAGTGGTCCGAGGCCAGGTCAATACGACCCAGTTGAAACGATCCGGGCTCAGTCGCGAAGACTTGTCCATGTGTCTTCGCGAACTAAAAATAGCTAGTGTGGCCAACGTTGAATTGGCTCAACTCGAGACCGACGGAAAGCTGGGACTGTTAGAGAAAAAATATCATTCGCATCCTTCAGCGTTCGCCAAACGAAGTCGGTTGAAGGCGCGGCAGGCGAGTCTTGGGCCGGTCGCGGGTGAGCCGAGTCAATCGTCCAGTAGCTCGAACCTGCACGAGTCGTAAGCACGGGAAACGCGATGTTTTGTCGGGATCGCATCACGACTTGTCAATCCAGTAGCTGATCTTTAGACTAAGTCTGAGGTGAGCCGTGATGCCGTATGCAAAAACGCCGCCGTTAGTAACCGCCGATTGGTTGTCTCGCCATTTATCCGACGCTTCCCTAGTCGTGCTTGACTGCCGATGGCGCCTCACGGACACGGATTTTGGCGCCAAGGCTTACGCCGAGGGCCATATCCCCAATGCCCGCTTTGTCGACTTGAACCGCGACCTCTCTGCCCCATCCGCAAGATACGGCGGGCGCCATCCGCTGCCTCTGCCCGAAGCATTCCAACGCCGTATGGGTGAGCTAGGGGTCGGTCCCGACAGTTATGTCATCTGTTATGACGATGATGGGGCAGGCGCTGCCCGCTGCTGGTGGTGCCTCTGTTTCTACGGACATTGCCGCGTTTCCGTTTTGGACGGCGGTTTTCCCCTCTGGACCGCCTCGGGGTATGCCGTCACGCAGGAAACGCCAGTCATCGAGCCTCAACCCTTTAAGGCTCGTCCCGATCCTCGTATGGTGGCCGATTATCAAACGGTATATAACCTAAGAACGGTGGTACCGCTGGTTGATGCCAGGACACCGGAGCGCTACTTGGGCACGGTGGAACCGGTGGATTTCAAGGCCGGCCACATTCCCGGCGCCGCCAACGTTCCTTATAGCAGCGTTCTGACTGATCAGGGCACCTTCCGCCCTCGCGAAGAGCTTTCCCGTCTGTTTGAGCCGGTGGCGACCCAGGACGCGGAGCCCATCGTGTATTGCGGATCCGGCGTGTCCGCCTGCGTCACCATTTTGGCTATGCGCAAGGCTGGGCTCACTGCAATGCTCTATCCCGGAAGCTGGAGCGATTGGATTCAACACGAAGACTCCCCTATCGATGGACCCTAATCCGATGCACTAAGGCTAATCCGGACCGTGCAGCGAGAAATCCGCCCACCACGTCCCAGGCCCAGTGGCCGCCGGTGGCCACCACTAGAATACCGGCCGCCAGCGCGACAATCCAGGGCGCCCATCGCCTGCCCGGAACTAACATGCCCACCGTAAAAGTCAGCCGAAACACGTGCCCACTAAAAAAGCTGCTATGAAAAAATCCCCCGGTGGCAGTTGATGTCCGCCTCAGATGCAGCACGCGTCCGAGAACAGCCAGCGCACGATGTGCGGACGGGCTGGCCCAAGACTCAATCCGAGCCAGCCAGGCGGGTTCGGGAGTAGCCCGAGGAAGCGGCGTATGAATCCAGTGCTTAGTCAATACCTCCAGGCATACCCCGCCGAGAAAAACCCACAGCCAGGCAAACTCGCGCCGGCGAATCGCCGTCAAAAAGACCACCAGGCCGGTAAGCGGAGGCCCGCCGATAATCCAAATAAAATTGGCCTCGGGGAGATGCCGGCCCAACGGCGTGAGCCACGTATACAGCGCATGGTTGGCGGGCATCGACCAGCCGGTGGCCGCCACCACCGCCGCAGCGATGAAAAGGAAAGGCCAGGCTAAGGACAAGCGGCCGTCAGCGTTCATGGCGGCTGCGGAACAAATGGTAAATCCCGGTGGCGGTCATCGCCACCCGACCCGACTGGTCATAGATCTCGCCGCGGACATATACCGCCGACCGCCCACGATGGGTGACTTCACCGTAAGCGGCTATCGCCTGGCGAGCCAGGAGCGGCCGCAAATAGTCGACGGTTAGTGTCATCGTGACCTGTCCAGTCACGTCCGGGTCCCAGGTGGAACGCACCGCCGCACCTAAAAGCCCGTCGAACAAATACGCGGCAATTCCTCCATTGACAGCCGCACCTTCGCCGCCTCCGCGATGGTGCTCTTTAACGGCCATGCGCACTCGGGCTCGGCCGTCGGCAGCCTCGACAACCTCAATACCGGCCCATTCAAAATAGCGCCGCTGGTAGTCATTAAAATAGTGATAGTCTGACTCCTGGTCCGCCATGGCCACCCCCATGGTGCATTATGTCACATCGCAAAGGTACCAGGACCGGCTCTCGACTACAACTACTCCATGGTCAGGAACTCCAGAACGCCTGCACCAGGGTGGGCACCACCTCGGGGTTCAGGAGGCCCGTCAGCGGCACCCGCCGTTCTCCCCGGGTAATGGCGGCAATGACACCCACCGCCGGCGCCCCTTCAATCGTTTGCGGGAACTCCATGACTACGATGATGCGTGGGCTTGATCCGGATCCGTCAATGCTAGCTGAAGCCTTCACATCCTCCACCGCACGAGAAGGATTAGGACTTGCCAGCCACAGGCAATCACGTCCCTCGGCATCCAGTACGCTGCAGGCTTCCCAAATCGGACCGGCCGTCATCGCCTTCGTTAGCCATCCAAGGTGGGGCAAAGCGACTGGCGGTGCTTTCGCCGGTATGGCGTCGGCTTCGTTCGTCCAGGTGCGATCGTGGCCAGGTCCCGGCGCCGGATGTTTCTCGCCCAACCAATGGTAGAGGCCCGCCGTCATATCCCCGACAATATGCACAGGGGGCGGCACCTCCCGGGGATTAGCTAAAAGACGGCCTGGACCCAGCACGTAGTACCGATCAACATCCGGCAGGGCTTCCATGTCACGGATAGCCCCCGGAAACGTCACGATCATCTTATTGGGCTGGCCGGAGGGTGTCGCTCCCGGGCTGGCGCGATTCATCCACACCACCGTCGCGCCGCCGCACAGCACGGCCAACGTCAGCGGTAGTAAGTCATGCAGACCGCCCAGATCTGACGCCAGACCCACCCTGTCGTCAGCCGCCAACGATAAAAGCCGCCCGAGACTCGCATGCCAGCTTAAAAGGCTGCCCACCCCCGAATAGGCCGACGGTTGGTCACGGTCCCCGTATAACAGGACGCCAATCGTGTTGGCCTCCACCGGTACCGGGTCAAGCATGCCTTGCGATCCGGACAAAGCATCATCGATCGAAAGCTGGCCGGGTCCGGCATTGGCGCCGCACAACACGCTAATCCTCTGCCCGTATCCCTCCGCGCCCGCCTTTTCCCACTGCGCCACGGCCTTGCCGTCACCAACCACCGCCCATCCCGCCTCGGTTGCGCGGATGCGCGCCGCGACTTGGGAATCGAGCGGGGCGCGGTCTCGAACCACGACAGCTCCCATCCGGACGGCACCCAGCCAGGCAACCAGCCCGTCCAACGTCGCCCGCCCAGGCAAATAGACCCGGTCGCCCGCCTCCAATCCGTGCGCCTGCCACCATCGTGCCAAGGTCGCGCTGCGATGGTACAAATCGCGGTATGTGAATCCGCGTTCATCCCCATTCCGCCGGTCCAGCACGGCCACCCGGTCGGCACCGGATTCCAGGTGGCGGTCTACCACATTAATCGCCACGTTGCTGTACCCTCCCAAAAACCAACGCGGACCGGCCTGTCCTGGGCGGCCCGGAACCATCCACTCATACTGGCCCGCCGCACTCACCCAGTCAATTCCGCTCTCATTCATGCGGTTCACCCACCCTCTCGGAGTTTGTCCCACCGCTACTCTATTCCGGCGTTCGCAAAAACTTGCCGCAAAAGCCACAGAAAATCAGGCCGTACGGGCACACTGAGAACACCGGGGTGAAATTGATTGAATTAGTTGTCGGGTGTGCTATTATTGTTTTCGTGATAATGATTGTCTCGGCGACAATAGTCGTGACGAGAGACGGGGTGAGTGACTTGACCGCGAAACGCGACACGCCCACAGACGAAGAGCGGCAGGCTTTAAAGGCCGTCGCCAACCTGGTGCGATTGTCCGAGCCGTTGATATTCGAGTTGTGGCGGAGGCACGAACTAACGCTGGCGCAGGTGCAATGCCTGCGAATCCTCAGCGTGCAGCCGGAACAAGCCGGTGACTTGGCCAAGAAACTGTCCATGTCATCCACCTCGCTGACCCGAATTCTTGAACGGCTAGAATCGCGCCAGTTGGTTCAACGCACACTGGACCTGCACGACCGGCGGCGTATATGGGTCAAGCTTACGGATACGGGCCAACAAACCGTCTCAAACCTTACCAGCTGGTACACCAGCTCCTTGTTTCAAGCCATCCGGCAGATGGACTCGGGCGAGCGTGTGCAACTGACTGAGGTGTTGACCCACTACATCCAAGCAGTGCGTGACCTCGAAGGATGTGACGCCGAGACACCAACACTATCAGAAGAGTTTCGCTAGGGAGGGATTATCAACATGGCCAGTATGGCATCCGCGGCGCGACGCATGTCGCCGGGGGGAAGCTACAAGTGGATCGCCCTTTCCAACACCACATTGGGAACCTTAATGGCGACGATCAATCAGACAATCCTGATTATCTCCCTGCCGGCGATATTTCGGGGCATTCAGGTTAACCCGTTGCATCATTCCGGGAACATTGGACTTTTGCTCTGGATCTTGATGGGCTTTAACGTGGCCACCACTATTTTGCTGGTCTCATTCGGACGGATTTCCGATACATATGGCCGCGTCAGGCTGTATAACCTCGGGTTTTTAATCTTCACCATTGGTTCCCTACTGTTATTCCTCACACCGGGCAAGACAACCACCGGGGAATGGGAACTGATTATCTTTCGGTTTATCCAAGGCATCGGCGGCGCATTTTTGTTTGCCAACAGCGCTGCCATTCTCACCGATGCCTTCCCCGCAGATGAGCGCGGACTGGCGCTGGGCTTAAACCAGATCGCTGCCATCGGCGGTAGTGTGATCGGCCTGGTTGTCGGTGGACTATTATCGGTAGTCTGGTGGCGGGCTATCTTCTTGGTCAACGTTCCGGTGGGGTTGTTCGGCACCGTGTGGGCCTACATTGCCCTGCGCGAGACGGCAACAACCCGTGAAGGCAAACAGATTGACTGGTGGGGCAATCTTACCTTCGCCGCCGGTTTGATGGGGGTCATGCTGGGTCTCACCTACAGCATCAGTCCCTATGGCCATCACCCCATGGGCTGGCACAGCCCGTTTGTCATGACCAGCCTCATCGCCGGATTGGCGCTGTTGATTGTGTTTGTTTTCGTGGAAACGCGGGTTGACGATCCGATGTTCCACATGGACCTCTTTAAGATCCGGGCGTTTTCCATTGGCAACTTCACCAGCCTCATGAGCGCCATTGCCCGCGGCGGTCTCGCCTTCATGTTAATCATCTGGCTTCAAGGAGTGTGGCTGCCCATACACGGTGTTTCGTTCGCCCACACGCCGCTGCAAGCGGGAATCGATACCATTCCGCAGATGGTGGGCTTCCTGGTGTTCGGCCCCATTAGCGGACGATTATCGGACCGTTTCGGTCCCCGCTGGTTCGCCACCATCGGCATGTTGGTCAGCGCCATTGGGTTCTTCTTGCTTAACACGCTACCGGCCGACTTCCACTACTGGACGTTTGGATTCTACATCTTCGTGGTAGGTGCGGGCATGGGCTTATTCGCCTCGCCCAACACCTCAGCCATCATGAATGCGGTACCGGCCCGCTTTCGCGGCGCGGCTTCGGGAATGCGCGCCACCTTCATGAATGCGGGAATGATGCTGTCCATGGGAATCTTCTTCACCATGGTCATTAGCTCGCTGTCAACCGGCCTTCCGGCGACCATCAGCCAGGGCTTGAGTAAATTCGCGCTACCCCCGGTGATGATTCAGCATCTGGCGCACATGGCCCCGTTAAGTCTGTTGTTTGCAGCACTGCTGGGATATAACCCATTGAAGACGATTTTCAGCGCGACGGCGCCGGGACGCACGGTGATGGCCCATTTGCCTGCTCACCAATTGGCAACATTGACCAGCCCGCAGTTCTTTCCTACGCTGATTTCGCATCCGTTCATGGCGGCGCTACGCATAGTCTTCATGTTCGCAGCGGCGATGACGCTGTTGTCGGCCGTCCTCTCCGCCTTTCGCGGCGGCCGCTTCATTTACGAAGATGAAGACCTACCCGAACACGGACCGCAGACCGTTGCTCCAACGGCTGAGTCACAAACACTTGCCGTCGGATCGGTGTTGTTGGCGCTCTCGGCCGTCTGGATGGCTAGGGATGGGACCGAAGCGACTGCACCGCCAGAGCGGGAGGAGCAACTTCGCCGTTCGTTAGCCCTGTTATCCTTGGCGCTGGGTCATTCCCACCCGCATGGTGAGGTTCTCAGCACGGAAGAGATGCGCCGCATTGCGGAAACGTCCGAACGGCCGCTAGCGTCCAACCGGGCTCAATCAGGGTAGGTGAGGAGGGATAGCCCATGATGACGAAATATCTGTGGGCGCTCGTGAGTTCCGCCTTAGTGGCCGTGCTCGGAGCTGGCGTGTTAATCTGGCCCTTTATTGTTCACGCCGGTACCACCGGACCGTGGACCACCGCTGCCTTGACCGACTTTTGGTCAGGGGTCGGGCTCACGGTCGTCGGCTTAGCCTCGCTGGGCGCGTGGTACGGCGGACTGAAACGAGATTTAGTCGAGAAAGGTCTTGTCAAAGCCCCTGTGGCGGCGCCGCCTGACGAGACCCCGGCAGCTGGTCCAGCGCAGGACGACCTTGACCGTCTTTTGCGGCCGTTGGCTGAATCGGTCCTGCGAGACCTCACCGAACAGTTGGCGGAAAAACAGCGACGCGGGGACGGAGGAGGGACGCTCGTATGAAACTGGGAACCTGGCTTATGGTCGTGGCTCTCTTGGGCGGCATGTGGGTAATCGTGGCACCCTACATCATCGGTTATGGACCCAAGCATGGAAACCCCTGGGCCGGCGGCATTGTGGGGGTTGACGTCTTGGCAGCGCTCGTTATTGTGGCCGCGTTGGCCGGGCTGGCCGGATTCTGGCGCGCCGTCTTGCATGAGCTGGGGACAAAATCCGAGCCATTCGCGGAAGATTGACGCATTTTAGCCGTCTGGGTCAGCCTGTAGCGCCCTCGCTCGTCGCCTTCCAACATCTCACCAAAAGCCCGCGATAAGCCGCCACCTTTAGGCGCGGGGACGAACGGTCGTCCCTCCCTTTCGGGAGCGAACGACCGCAAGGGGAGGAAAGCGGCCGGCCGTCGCTAGACGGCTCGCGGTTTTTGTTCATAGTGCCATCCTGGCGTTGAAGAATGAGGCAATGCCGATAAGAAATCCCTTGGGCCACGCGGTGTCCGCCCGCCGCCATATCGAAGGAACCCGAAGCGCGAGTATAGCGCGAGCAGACACCCGTCCTTTCCATACGCCGGCATATTTGCCGGGGGGCACCCGAGCCACGACCAGATCGCCCGTTTTGAAACCGAAATGCTGCTGGTGCCGACTTCGATACCGAATGGGAAAACCGTATTTGTCCGTGCCGCATCTGGCGAGTGTCGCGGCCTTTGGCAGACCAGACCTGAACATAGGCCGAAAGGCGGGTAAAGGCCGCTGGGGTGCTGGCGCCGACACACAAGGCGTCGTAGTAGTAGTGCTCCTTGGGAAACGTGTGCGTGGCGCGCTGCATCTTGGTCCGACCGCCGGACCTGCCTTCGGCCGGGAGCCCCGTGGCCTGCAGTTGGTTGTAGAGCCGCCAACGGGTGGGGTTCATCACCGCCGCATCCTTCAGCGGAGCTTGAATCTGGCGTTGGACCCACTCTAGACGGGTGGCTTCCCATTCGGCCCGCTCCTTTTGCTTGTAGGGATTCTTGCCGGTATAGGCTTTGGCACTGGGCCGCCGACCGCCGCCGCCCGGCATCCCGCGCGAGAAACTCGGCCAGCGGCTGATTGCTCTTGCTGGTGTTGCAAGCGGGGCACGCGAGCGCCAAATTGGAGACGCGGTCAGAGCCGCCCAGATCCTTGGGATGGACATGCTCAACCTGGAACTCGACATCCTCGGCATCGCAGTACGCGCAACGCCGATCCCACTTTCCCAAGAGGTATTCCCGTACTTCGTAACCGAGCAACGTCCCCTGAATCCACGCCCGAGATTTCCGAGTTCTGCATCTTCTGGGTGTCGAATTTGACATGTTCGACGCTGATCGCCGTGATAGGCGCGAGAGTTCGGACCTTGTGCACCGCATGGAGTGTTTGATTGACCCGGGCTTCCACTGACGGTGGCAGCCATCCTTCTTTTCGCTTTCGATTCTGGAAACGTGGCTTACGATAGCGCGTCTTACGGTGGCGTCGTCCGCGGCGATGCGTTCGCCGGTCATCCAATCGTGACTTAATCCCGGGTTTGTGGACTATCTCCCCGAAGAAGACCACCTTAGCACCATGCTGACCATCTAAAATCATGGCCATGCCGGTGGCCTTGCTGCCAGGATCCAACTTAAAACGGAGGGACTGCAACGCGGGGTCTTCGACTCGGCGCCGTCTCACGAGGCACCCGAACGATTGCCTCTTCGATGTCGTTCAGATCCACTTGGGGTATGACAACGATTCCTTTCCGGAACTATCACTAGCCATTCATTGGCACTTTATGGCCGGAGGGGGTGCAGTGGTTGACAGAATTAGGAGCGCGTGGCGACGCTTGCTACGGGCAATGCCATGCTGGAGGATTATCATGCGCAAAACTCGCCAGCCCGGATCCGCGTCTGGCGTAGGTACGGCGAATGGCTTGCGGTTCGTAGTGCATTTTGCTCCACGCGTGCGGCACCACATAGCGCCGACCGCGGTGCGACCTGCCAGAATTTCACGATCGACCAATTCAGCGGATTCAACGCCCGGGTCATTCCTGCGTTGCGAGGGTCGCTGAGTCTCTTGCAGGGCGTGCGCGACCAACAAATAGGGCTCGGTGCGATCGTCCTCTGGAACACGCTGAGAAGATGTCCTCGATGTCCTCCGTTAGCTCAGACAACAGCTGGCTTAGAAGGTTCACTAATTAATCGCGGGACCATATCGGCTCATGTTCGCGCCCCACCGCATTCTCGGGGCGATTATCCAAACATCGACCCTCCCGTTAATAAGTCGCTGTCGTATCCGAGATTTGTTCGGGATCCCTTATGGGGAGTGGTCTACTAAGATCCGTGGGTTCGGGCGGAGGACACCATCGACCTTGGGACTAATTTGCACTAATGGCCCCCTATATCTACCATGATTCGACCAACCGGCCTTCCGCCAGACCAAAGCGAGGATAGTAATAGCAACTATGGTTACTCGAGTTTGAGCGGTTTACGCAAAATTCGACCTAGCGCTAGCTGGCTCGGGATAAGATCTCCTGAAGATCCGGGAGGGTTTTTTCCAGAATGGCCCCGTCGGGGCCTTTTCGGAAGTATTCTCCCGTCCAGAGGACGGTGCGTAACAGGGCCAGCGCCTCATGAAAGCGGGATTTGACCGACTGAGTCACCCGATCCGCCGAACGGGCTTGTCCCATCCAGGCCCACAGCAAGGTATAGGTCACAAACCCTAAGACGACGTTGCGAGTCGGAGCTGGACCAACCCACAACTGAGGATCCTCGCCCCCAAAATATTGCTTGACATCGTGAAAGATCACCTCGATCGACCAGCGAAGCCCGTAGGTTTGGACCACCGCTGGGCCCGTGCTGGTCAGGTCCGTGGTGAAGAACACGGTCAATCCGGCCGAATCCGCAGGATCCCGCACGAGGACCAATAAAATGCGGCGGGCCACCTGATGCGGGTACCAAATCACTGGGAGGGTTGTGACCTGTCGCTTTTGGGATTTCCCCCCAAGAGACAAGATCAGGGGGATCCATGCGTCCCCTGGCAAGCCAGCGGCGAGCTTCGCCAAGGGAGGCAAACGGTCCCCGTGGACCCGCGGACGTACGCATTGACCTGGGCGGCGCGTCGGCGGCAGTGCATAGACGACGGTGTTTTTGCGAAGCCGGGAGATCACGACATGCCCCTCCGGTAAGGCATGGCCGGCCAACGCCGTGTACCCGCTATCGACGATCCACGTCCATCGCCGATGCGGCAGCCACGTGGCTACTTCTTGGATCATGGCGACCACCAATTCCACAGGAGTGGGTCCCCCCTTGCGATGAATGAGGTGGACGACCCCGTGGCCCGGTACCTGGCGACGGTGTTCTGCTATGGTTGCAATCTGGGGCCGTCCCAAACGGCCCGCGCCTTGGGCACGTTGGATCGCCGCCAAGTGGTCTGGATTCACGCGCACCATATTACGGAAGACCAATTGGATGCCGCCATTCGCCACGTGATTAACGCCTACAATCGCTTTGCCCTGCCGCGCTATTGGGGATCGGGCCGCCAGGCTGCAGCCGACGGAACGAAGTGGGATCTGTATGAGCAAAACCTCTTGTCCGAGTATCACATTCGCTACGGCGGCTATGGCGGCATTGGCTACTACCATGTCTCGGATACCTACATCGCCTTCTTCAGCCACTTTATTCCTTGCGGCGTCTGGGAGGCGGTGTACATTTTGGATGGGCTGCCTAAAAATGCCACGGACATCCAACCGGATATCGTGCCCGCCGATACCCAAGGGCAAAATGCCCCTGTCTTCGGGCTCGCCTATCTGCTCGGGATTCAACTCATGCCGCGCATTCGCAACTGGCAGGGCCTGGTGTTTGCGCGGCCCACTTCGGGCACCCAGTACGTCCATATCGACAGTCTGTTCGGACCGCCCGTGGATTGGGATTTGATCGCGCGACATGTGCCGGATATGCTGCGGGTGACACTGTCCATTAAAGAGGGGCGGATCGCGGCATCCACCGTGTTACGAAAACTGAGTAGCTACAGCCGCAAGAATAAACTCTACCAAGCCTTTCGCGAGCTCGGTCGCGCGGTCCGCACCCAATTTCTCCTGCGGTACCTCCATGAAGCCGAGCTCCGCGCGACCAGAGCTTGTCCCAGGCTTCGTAGATTTTCTGGCCGCCGTTTTGCGCAGATTTTCGGGACCTTAGGACCGTCAAGTCGTGGAAGACGAGATCATCATGCCCGTCGTGGACATAATTTCAATGAACTGTGATGGTGGTCCAGCATGTCGTCGTGTGACCCCCAAGGCGTTCCAAGAAATTCGAATAGCTAATCTCATGTCATGCGGTTGTCATCCGGCTGATTTTTGTTCTCACCCCTATGTCTTACGGCGAGTGTCAGCGATGTTTTGTCCAAAATAATAGGAGGTGTCACAGGTGAGTAACCGCGGAAGACTCCACAAAATTTTGACGATAGGGGTTGGCGTGGTCGTGCCGTTGGTCGGGGCGACTGCCTTTGCCCAGACAACAACCGGAACACTCACATCGGCGCAGATGGCTCAGGCCGCCGAGGCGGCCCGCAATACCGAGACCGTCAATACGACCACTGGTTACGTGACGGACAGCAATGCCGCCCTCAAGGCACAGCGCCTCTCCGCCGCCGAAATAGCGTATGTTCAAAATACGATCCAGAAATACGATGCGGGGTTCTCCACTATCTCGGATCCTTCCACAACGTCGGCGGCAAGTTATCCGGCCAACACGGCAATCTGGGATGCGTACGGGAACCACACGGGACAGTTTGTGACGAAGGAGCGCAACCCGGCTGGGGGTGGCAGCATATGCGGTATATCGCCACAACTGGAAAAACACGGCCGCCGCGCAAAATGCGGTCAAAACCGCCGTCAATTCCGGAAACTACGAACCGCAAGCGTCCCGAGGAAATAATCTATACTTGAAGTGGTTCCACACTACGGTACCATTTTACCATTGGAAAGTGCGTGTGAAGATTGTGGTCAAAATGGGCAATGCTACGGGCCACGTGACAGCGCAAGGGCGCGGTTCCGGAGCGGTAATTACCGGTTACCCAATTGGCGACGGTAACTACAAGACCAAGACATGGCACGGTACTCCTAATACTTCTATAGTACCGTGGTGGATTAATGTGGGGCGCTATAAACCCGGACAATAATGGTAGGAGGACATAATATGTTTCGATTTCACCAAGATCGGCCCGGCACGGCCCCGCCTAGTCATCGATTACCACCCGATGGTCGTTTGCACTGCGAGGCGAACTTTCTCGGACGCCTCTATGACGCCTTGCAAGCGATCCGCGACACACGTGGCATTGTCGCCGAAGAGGATCCGGATCATCCGGATACCTCCCGCTGGTGGTGGTACCTGCATGGAACCCGCGAACGGTGGTGTTTAGAAATCCGTGACCATACGATTCCGGAACTAGTGGGCAAGCCATATTATCTCGATCCCGTAGGAGACCCGTCATTTTTTGATTTCGCCTGGGTACCGAATAGTGTGGATGCCACCGATTACGTGACAGACGAACAGTTGAACGATATTGTGACGGGTATGTGGACCGCCATGGATGAACATTTGCTCGGGCAATCAGAAGCGCTTCGTGCCTATCAGGCCCAACCGGATGTGACCCCCTGGATCCACACAGACGGCGCGCCCTGAGGTGTGAGTACCGATCGAGCCCCCCTAGAGACCATTCAAGCGGCGACCAATAAGAGCGAAGCATTCAACGGGTTTGCCAAGTGGCCGTTCTTCGGCGGGGAAGGGATGATTGCCACCAATGACCGGGCTGAGCAGCGCAAGATCATCAAATATAATCACCTCGTGGCCAACTGCCTCATCTTCTTTAATGTCTTCCGGATGACCCAAGGGTTGCATACTCTGCAACAAGGCGGCCCAACCTTGGATCCCGAGGCCCTGGCGGCGTTAAGTCCCTACGGGACGGCCCATGTGAATCGCTTTGGCCGCTACGAGTTGGACCTGACACGGCAACCGCCGCCGGTGGATTACGTTTTGCTGGGAGACATGACGAATCCGGGCGTATCCTGATTGGGAATAACTGGCTTGTGATAGGAAATCTTGGAGGACTTGCGGACGATCTTTTCTGACGTATGCGAGAACTTCGAAGCCACCTTGGCGGAATTCGACGGTGAGCGGGATCATGTGCACTGACTGATCCTCTACCCACCGACAGTCGCGATTTCCCAACTGGTCAATAGTCTCAAAGGCGTCTCGTCCCGCCTGATCCGCAAGAAGCACGACCCCACTATCCAGCGGGCGCTATGGGGTGGTAGCCTCTGGTCGCCGAGTTACTTTGCCGGATCAGCAGGGGGAGCACCCCTCTCCATCATTCGGCCATACATTGAACAACAGGAAACCCCCGATTGACCCCTGCGGGGCCAGCGCCTGATGACCGGAGGAAATCCCCAGACCGGCCCAAAAGCAGGGGATGACCGACGGTTGGAGGAAATCCCCAGACCGGCCCAAAAGCAGGGGATATCTCCGCCCTGAACGGCGGAGTTTTACGGCGCATCTGATAAGCCGAAGCCATCACCAAATCTCTTGGCCGGCTGGCGCTCCCCACCCAATCGCGTCATGACGATTGTCGGCCGTGACCTGCATCAGCAACAATTTTAAATAGAATATATCGGCAGGACTGTCGGATGTCATATCCTGGAGCAAATCCCATCCGAGTTGGCGGTAGTACGATTCGAGGTCGGACAACGAAATCTCTGTCGTGTTGCTTTGACGATGAGCATCACGCCACGGAGATTCGGCATGCGTGAGTTCGCTCAACATTTCGGGCGGCAAATCGCCATACCGACTGAGAATAGCGTCGATGGTTTCCCGCTGATCGACATCAAGTGTTTCGGGATCGCCCGCCGGCAACGCGTTAATCTGATGCAAGCCGCGATGGACATCCCAAAGCTCACGCACGACCGGCCCGCGATCCCACGCTTCGATAACGTTTTCGAAGAGGGGCTGACCACTCCAGGCCAGGGCCCAAGCTTGACCGTAATAGACAAGTTTTTGCAACTTCATGGTGGTCATCGTACCGCGTTTTTGCAAAATATATTGTGCGACATCGAACACATTGGACACAGATTGACCCCCCTCTCTTTCGTTGACGACAACTCGGGCCGTTGCTTTTTAACATCAGAATCCTGGAACGTGTTGGGAATTGACTCTAGCTTACTCCGCTGCACGGAAGATGCGGTCCAAATTAGGCCCCGTGTGAATAACATGGGTTAGGTCCGGGTCAGGAGGCGGCAACGAGATGTGCAGGGTCTCGTCCGTGCTCTGATCTGTTTTCACTGGTGATCGTCGTGACGAGGAACTTTCGGAATCGAGTGACCCCGCCAGCTCTTTTCGATGGTTTCGTAATATTGCACCGGCATGGGATCCGGCAAGGGAGGACGTTTGGCCGCAGACTTCAGTCCCTGAGTATCGCTCGGATTGCGGGATGGTTGAGGTGTTTTTTGGGCCATATTTTTCACCTTCCTGTTAATGCAGTCAAATCGACTCCCATTACAGTAACGCAAGCAACTAACGCAAGAGCCGCTATAGTCCAGTATAACCCTCGTATAAAGATATGGGCTTGAACTTCCTCTTTAAAGAAGATAGTTCCACCGGGTTGTGGGTGAGGCCCCTGGCCAGGGGCCTCACCCACAACCGAGCTTGAGGCGGGCTCTCCTGGCGGATGATCTGCCCACGCCAATCCCACTTTACCCACCACATTCCGTCGGTGGGGTCAGCGTTGGCTCCGACCTGACCGCTGTCCTAGCCCCCGCATCCCCATCCTGAGCCTCAGCCTCCCCTCGGTTTCGACGGAGGCAGGCGTCAGCCTGCCCTCATGACCGTTTGCGCCGATTGCCGCGTACCGCGGCAGATGGATGGCCACCTCTAAACCGAGGAGCCCGTCACGTGCCACGACCGTGGCGCCCACATCGGGGGCGAAAAACACGGCAGATGACGGGAAACTACCACGCAAATACTACAAACTGGGGATCAGTCAGGTTTCAGCCACTGTTGCCATCTTGCTCATATTGATAAATTATAAGCAATTTAGAAGGCGAACTGTTAAAGCCCCAACCGCTTGCGACGAAACCCCCTCCGAGTCGCAGCACGCCGGGGTCGTTGACCACGGCTTGTTCCAAGTCACCGCCAGGGCCTGTGTGGCAGAAAATCTAGTGAACATCCCAAGCAGGGGATGCTTTATGCAAGGGGCTCAGCCACTGTCCGAGCTCGGGATAATCACCCCGGGCTCCCCTTTTATGGGGCGCCAGGCCACAAATTCGGGGTTCACCTGGCTGTGGGGCTGATACCAGAGATTTTGCCCATCAAACCCGGTCACCCGGCCACCCACCGCTTCCACGATGGCCTGCCCGGCCGCGGTATCCCATCCCATCGTCGGCAAAAGTCGCACATAGAGGTCCGCGGAACCCTCGGCAATCCAGCAAAATTTCACCGCACTGCCGGCATACACCAGGTCGCGTACGCGAATGCCGCGGGCATTCAGCCAATCGTCCGCCGACCCCCGGTGGCTGCGGCTGACAGCAATGCGAAGCGGTTGATCGGCAGCCGTTTCGGTTAGCGCCGGCAATGCCTCAATATCGCCTTCACTCACACGAAATGCCCGGTTGGCTCCCCCGAAATATGTGCGGCGGGCCAGCGGAACGTCCACCAGCCCCCAGATGGGGCGGCCGTTCGCGGCCACCAGACCGACATTAATGGTAAATTCGCCGGTGCGGCGCACAAACTCCTTGGTGCCATCCAGCGGGTCGATCAGCCAAAAGGGCCCCTTTCCGCCCGGCAGGTCAGCGCTGCGCGACTCCTCGGAGATGATCGGGATATCGGGAAAGGCTTGCGCTAACCCCTGCAATAAAATCGTGTGCGAAGTGCGATCGGCTCGCGTGATCGGGCTGTGATCGCTCTTTTCCTCGGTGTCGAAATTGCCGCTGTGGTACACCTCAAGCACGGCTCTGCGTGCCTCTATGACTATCGGATGAATCGCGGTGTACAAATCTTGGTTGTCCAGGTTACATCATCCCTCCAAGCGTCAGCAAGTTAACGGAAACCTCACGCCTTTCTTCGCGGTGCAGTGTGAATGGGTCGTCCCAGGGCAGCCTCAGCCGCCTCTATCACCGTCTCCGATAGTGTCGGGTGGGCATGGATGGTTAGCGCCAAGTCTTCCAGGGTCGCTCCCATTTCCAATGCCAGCGTGCCCTCCGCTATGAGGTTGGACGCCTCCGGTCCCACCACATGGACGCCCAGTAGTTGCCCCGAAGACTCTTCCGCCACCACCACCGCCTCTCCCATGCTCTGGCCGATGGACAACGCCCGTCCGTTGGCCTGAAACGGGAACCGGCCAACAATCACATCGTCGCTGCGTTGGCGAGCCTCAGCCTCGGTGAGGCCCACTGAGGCAATTTCAGGATCCGTGAAAATCACTGCGGGAATGGCGCTGGCATCGGCGGCACTGGGAAGGCCAGACAACGATTCGGCCGCCACCTTGCCTTGATAACTGGCTTTATGGGCCAACATGGGGCCGGGGGTGATGTCGCCAATCGCCGCGACGTCCTGATTCCCGGTGCGGAGTTTCTCATCCACCGGGATAAACCCCTGATTGTCGGGTGTAATTCCGGCCTCGACCAAATCCAGCGTGTCCGTATTGGGAATACGCCCGACTGTAACCAGAACCGCATCGCCGGTGACCACCTCGTCACCGATGGTTAGCGTCGCCATCTTGCCTTCCACCTTGGCCTGTGTAATGGCAGCACGCAGATGCACCGTCACCCCCATTTGCTGGAGTCGCCGCGCCACCAGGCGAACCAGCATGGGGTCGGTTCCGGGCAAAAGCCGGTCCGTCGCCTCGACCACGGTTACCCGACTGCCAAACTTACGGAAGGCCGTGCCCAGCTCGAGCCCGATGTAACCACCGCCGACTACAATCAGATGATTGGGCACCCGGCCCAATGCCAATAATTCGGTTGAGCCCATCACCACCGAGCCGTCTACCGGGAGCGCCAAAAGCGGCCGCGGCCGCGATCCGGTAGCAACAATCGCATGCCGAAACTCGAATTTTTTGCTCTCGTAATCCGAAACCACGCGCACTTGATGGTCGCCGACAAACCGCGCTTCGCCCTTAACCACGGTCACCCGATTGGCTTTCATGAGCTGCCCAACCCCGCCGGTCAAGCGGGACACCACCCCGCGTTTGAACTCCTGCACTTGATTCATGTCAAGTGCGGCGTCGACGACGCGAATCCCCCGCGAAGCGGCACCGGAAATTCGATGAAACTCGTCCGCCACTGAGATGAGTGCTTTAGACGGAATACATCCGACATTGAGACAGATGCCGCCCAGTGACTCACGCTCTACCAGCGTCACCTGTTGCCCCAACTGCGCCGCCCGGATTGCAGCGACATACCCACCCGGACCGCCGCCGATGATTAGTAAATCGGCCGTTTCCGTAAACTCCCCAACCACCATGGCTAATTCATCTCCAGGAATAATTCGGCCGGCCGATTTAGATACCGCATCACCTGGTTGGTAAAGCGCCCCGCGGTACCGCCGTCAACCACGCGGTGGTCAAAGGTGAGCGAGACAGTCATCACCGGGCGCACCACGATGCTGTCGTCCTCAAGCACGACCGCTCTTTTCTGAATTCGCCCGGCACCGAAAATTCCAACCTCGGGATAGTTAATGACAGGTGTGGCAAACATCCCGCCGAACGAACCGTAATTGGTAATGGTAAAGGTGGAGCCGCTCATATCCTCACGGCTTAGCGTATGTTGATGGGCACGACCGGTTAAATCCTGGATCTCCCGCGCTAACTCGATCAAACTCTTCTGATCGGCGTCCTTAACCACGGGAACGACCAAGCCGTCAGGGTCATCTACTGCCAAGCCGATATGATAGTATGGCTTGAGTACAATTTCCTGGGCCGCATCATCCAAGCTCGCATTTAAATACGGATACCGTTTTAATGACGCCACCACGGCTTTGATAATAAAGGGCAAATAGGTGAGTTTCACCGACGAGGCTTCGGCGGCCGCCTTCATTTCCTGACGGAGCGCGACCAGAGCGGAAACATCCACTTCATCCATGGTGGAGACGTGCGGTGCCGTAAATTTCGACCGCACCATGTGCTCGGCGATGGCGCGTCTGGTGCCGCGCAGCGGCACCCGGAGAGCTTCTGCCGACGACACCCTTCGCGCGCTCGGGGCGGGCGATGGCTCGGGGCCGGGCGCCTCCTTAAATCGTCGAATGTCTTCCGCCAGTACGCGCCCTCGCTCACCGCTCCCCTGTACCTGTTGCATATCCACACCGAGTTCCCGGGCCAGCTTTCTTACCGCCGGAGTCGCCAGTGCCCGTCTGGTCGGTATGTGCCCATCCGGGCCCGCCGGTGAGGGGGCTGGTTCGGTGCTAACCTGGGGTTCCCGGTCCGGTGCGGATTCGGGAGCTTTCACGCCTCTGATCGCGTCGAAGACAATCACAACCGTGCCGACCGTCACCAGTTGGCCTTCTTCCGCCAGGATTTTCTCGACCCGTCCGGCCACCGGGGACGGAATGTCAACCGTCGCCTTGTCTGTTTGAATTTCTACGATCGGTTGATCCGGCTCAACCGTATCACCCACAGCCACGTGCCACTTGACGATTTCCGCCTCATGAATGCCTTCCCCCACGTCGGGTAGCTTCCACTCATATGCCGCCATGCTATCCTCCTTGCCCTAATAAGCCGCTGCGTGTCGCACCGCCGACAGTACCCGAGACGCGTCAGGCAGCCAGTCATCTTCAATCGATGGCACGGGAAAGGGCGTGTCATATCCGGTAACCCGCTGCACCGGCGCCTCCAGCGACAAAAAGGCCCGCTCCTGAATCATGGCCGCCAGCTCCGCGCCAAACCCGCTGCTGCGAACCGCCTCGTGTACCACCACCGCTCGGCCCGTCTTTTCCACGCTTTTTACGATGGCGGCCGCGTCCAGGGGACTCACCGTGGCGACATCGATAACCTCCACGGATAATCCATCCTCTTTGGAAGCCTGTTCCGCCGCCGCCTCCGCCACCGGCACCATCGCCCCCCAGGCCACTACGGTCGCATCGGTGCCCGTCCGGACCATGCGCGCCTGACCGAGCGGAATCTCATACCAATCTTCCGGAACTTCTTCTCGCACCGACCGGTATAAACGCATCGGTTCCAAAAACAGCACGGGGTCCGGATCCTGAATGGCTGAGAGCAATAACCCCTTTGCCTGGTAAGGAGTCGAGGGAATCACCACCTTCACTCCGGGGGTATGGGCAAATATGGCCTCAAGGCTGTCCGAATGAATTTCGGGCGTCTTCACTCCTCCGCCAAACGGCGCTCGGATAACCAGCGGCACGTGATAGCGGCTCTGCGACCGAAAACGGATACGCGATGCTTGGGTGCCGATTTGGTCCATGGCCTCGAAAATGAATCCCAAGAACTGAATCTCGGCCACGGGGCGCATACCGCCAATAGCCAAGCCGACCGAACTTCCGACAATAGCAGACTCGGCCAGAGGCGTATCTACGACGCGGGCCTCACCAAACCGGTCAATCAGACCTTCGGTGGCGCGAAACACGCCGCCGTTTTTGCCCACATCTTCCCCCAGCACCATGACCTTTTCATCGCGTTCCATGGCCAAACCCAGGGCTTGATTGATGGCCTGAATCATTGTCATTTTAGCCATGCCGGGCACCTCCTTGCCCCGCCCGCGCCAGAAATTGCTCACGCTGCTGCGCCAACGGTTGCGTTAACGTGCCGTATACATGGTCGAATATCTCTTCCATCGCTGCCTTGGGGTAGCTTTCGGCTGTGGCAACGGCATCGTCCACCGCTTGTTTGGCGCTCTCTTCCACCGCTGCCACACCCTCCTGCGTAACAATGCCGGCCTCGAGAAGATATCGCTTAAGCCGGGCTATTGGCTCCCCGCGGCTGAGCCGCTGGTTGTCCTCGTCGGTGCGATAGCGGGTTGGGTCGTCTGCCGTGGTATGGGCGCCCAGGCGGTAGGTCACCGCTTCAATCAAAACCGGGCCCTGGCCCGCGCGGACCTTGGATACCACCTCTGTCAGCGTCTGGTAGACGGCGATAATATCGTTCCCGTCGAGGCGAATGCCTTCAATGTCATACGCCAACGCGCGCTGAACGACCGTTCGGCTACGCATCTGCTTAGATACCGGCACACTAATCGCCCATTGGTTGTTTTGACAGACAAACACCACCGGCGCCCCCATTACTGAGGCCAGATTCAAAGATTCGTGAAAATCTCCCTGCGAGGTAGCCCCGTCACCAAAAAACGTAACCGCCACGCGGTTTTGGCCTTGTAGCTTGGCGGACCAGCCCAAGCCCACCGCATGCAATATTTGTGCGGCGATTACCACTTGCACCGGCAGCGCGTTGACGTTGTCCGGTATGCGACCCGCAATCGGATGACCCATACTGTTAAGCAAGGGATAATATAGCGGGACGCCTGCATACGCCAGCGCAGCCCAATCCCGGTAGCTTCCGCAAATCCAGTCATCTGGATGGAGGGCCGCTACCACCCCGACTTGGGTTGCCTCCTGCCCACTGAATGGCGGGTAGGTTCCAATTCGGCCCTGACGCTGTAGGTTCCAGGCTCGTTGATCAAAAGTTCTGAGGGTCACTAGCCACTGGAAGAAGTGCTTCAGTTGGTCGTCGCTGACCTGCGAACGATCGCCCACTAACTTGCCGTTCTCGTCCAAGACACGACGTATGGGAAATTCCTCATCTGGATTCACCCGTATGAACCTCCTGACTATAAATGGCTGGCCTTAATCGAGTTCCAAGAATCTCTTGGAACGGACCTGAGGTCAGGGTTAGCCCTCCGTCGACGGTGATTATCTGTCCGGTGATAAAGCGAGATAGTGCACTGGCCAAGAACACTGCCACATCGGCCACCTCGGACGGATCGCCGACGCGACCCAGCGGCGTCGCACGCACGCAAGCCTGATCAAAGGCTTTCAGCTTGTCGCCCATGTAAAACTGCTCGGATTCGGTTGCAATCACGCCCGGCGCAATCGCATTCACCGTTATTTGACGTTCTCCCAACTCCCCCGCCAAATACCGGGTTAACGTTTCCACCGCTCCTTTGGCCGCGGCGATATTGCCATATCGAGGCAGCGTGTAATCAACACCGTGCCCGGAGATGGTAATAATGCGGCCCGGGCGTCCTTCCATGAGCGACACTGCCCGTTGCACCGACAGAATGAAGTTTTCAACCAATAGCCGGTAAGTCCGCTCGATGTGATGAGGCTTGAGCTCCAATAAGGGCTTGAACGCGGAAGCCGCAGCATTCGCCATAAAAATATCGAGACTCTGCCAGGTCTCGCCAATGCTGTCAAACAACTGGTTAACGGCGTCCGGATCTTCGAGTTCGGCCTTGAACACCAACGCTGACCGGCCCATCCGGCGAATCTGTTCGGCCACTTCTTCGGCCTTTTCACGCTCCCGCCGGTAGTGAACGACAACATCCGCTCCTTCCCTGGCGAACGCCAGCGCGGCAGCACGGCCGATTCCACGGGAACTTCCGGTAATCAGTGCCTTTTTCCCTTCCAATAACATGTTGGTCCCC
Organism: Bacillota bacterium; assembly: GCA_021820965.1. Lineage (GTDB taxonomy): Bacteria > Bacillota > Sulfobacillia > Sulfobacillales > Sulfobacillaceae > Sulfobacillus_B. Next base: position 30,594 of record JAKACZ010000011.1, read on the forward strand.
CTTATAATTGCTCCCCGATCACCCTACCCAAATTGCCCCTGAATGGCAAGAGACAAGACGATCGCTCGCTGCTGATAAAAACTTCATTAAGATTTTGTGATAGTGTTCACATTCCCAAGCATATCAGTTATAATATCGCTATCAGTAGAAGAATTCCGAAAACGAGGTGATGATGATGCGACACGCCTTAGCCTATGAGGCGGTTGGATTTTGCCAGTCCTGCGGCGAGGCCTTAACCTCGCGCGATGTCATTGAGACAGGCCAAGCCCGTTTGTGCCCGACATGCTGGGACGATGGCCGGAAGTTGGCCAACAAGCAGATCGAGTCGGCACCGGCTCTGCAACGCTAGGCGCTGCCCTGACCTTTCACCCGGTCGGGGCTTTTTTTGCGCTACAATAGATGTGGAACATCTGCCAGTAACTAGGAGGCGCCGATATGTGGGTGCAGTCATGGGTGGTCACCGCTGCCAACGAAGAAACGGCGACCAATAACGTCAAGACGGCCCTGCGCGATTGGACGCCGAAGGAGCAGGAGGCTGCGGAAGTAACGGGCGTGCGCATCTATCGCGGCCCTGACGACTTGGCTATATCCGAAGCCATATCACAAGCCTTGGCAGAGATTCGTCAGACCGTGATCCAAGGCCACCGGCAAGAATTATCGCGCCGATTGCATAGCTTGGCGCAGCGCCCGATCGGCATTCCGCCGATGCAAGGCTGGGTCGTCCTCGACGGCACTGTTCCCCGAAGCCCGCGTCCCCTTGACCTGCGAGGCGGCCGCGGGCCCCGATGGGTGGTTACGGTCTCGTGGCCTGGCGACGTGCCCATCATTGAGCAATCACCGGTCGACTGATTTCCTTTTCCTGTCACATGATACACCACTGCGGTAGTGAAAATCCCACCGACGGCGCACAGTCTTGGCTGTGCTTTCATAAGTTTGCAATGGCGAATGCTGTTTTATAGCTTTGACATCCGTTAACCGAGTGACTAAGCTGATAACCGATGCAACCGACACCCCGACGCAAAGGCGTGACACCAATGAAACCCTTCTACGCAATTCTGGCCAACGGCATGACGGCTCTGCTGGCGGGTCCGACGGGCGCCATTGATTGGCTTCCAGTACCGCGTTTTGACGGTCCCACACTGTTTGGTCGCCTTCTGGATGAGCACTCCGGCGGGTACCTCAGCCTCGAACCCGATGTGTACGATAAGGTGGAGCAGCGCTATCTTCCGGACGGCTTATGTTTGGAAACGCATTTTGTCGTGGGTGCTGGACAAGCTCGTATTCGCACCTGGATGAGTGTCGGTCGCACGGCGATTTGGATGACTTGTCATACGGATGTTCCCGTCCGTCTAACCTGTCGGCCCGCTTTCGGTTACGGGTCGGTTCGCCCCGCGTATCACCCAACCGCCGGCGGCATGCGTTACCAAAACCCGCACGGTCCCGAAATGGCACAGCTCATGGTGCATGGCCCCTACCAGTCATCGGGGCGGGTCGATCAATGGATCGTGGGCCCGGGCGAGGTCACCATTGTCATCCGCATTAGCACCGAACAGCCGGCCGACATACGATGGCTTAACCGTCCCATTCCCAACGATCCCGAGCGCCAGTGGCAGCAAACCGCTGGCTATTGGCAGTCGGCCCGGCTCCCCTATCACGGGCCTTATGAAGACTTGTTCACTCGAAGCCTGGAGACAATACGCGCGCTGACCTTCCGCCCCACCGGAGCTCCGATCGCGGCCGCGACCACGTCGCTGCCGGAACACCCCGGCGGCGCCCGGCAGTGGGACTACCGATACGTCTGGATCCGGGACAGCGCTTATGCCGGCGAGGCCTTACTGATGGCCGGGGATACCACCTCGGCCCGCCGCATAGCCGAGTTTTTGCTCGATGCGGTGTCCCCGACCGAACGGGTCTTTCCCGCGCCGTTTGTCCGTGTGGATGGCACACTGCCCGACGGCGAACGTGACTTGCTATGGCTCTCCGGGCACGCCGAATCGCGCCCGGCACGAGCCGGAAACGGGGCTATCCACCAGTCTCAGCTCGATTTGGCGGGCAGCGTGCTGTGGCTGGTTTACCATCTGCAACAATGGCAGGCGGACGTTCAATGGCTCAAGCAATATTGGTGGGCCATCGAATCCTTGGCCGAATGGATGCGGCATACCTGGTCGCAACCAGATGCTTCGCTCTGGGAATATCGGACAATCCGGGGCCGCCACACCCATTCACGGATGATGAATTGGGTCGGATTAGTCTCGGCGAGTCTACTGGCAGAAGCAAATGCACAACTTGATAAAGCCGAACGCTGGCACCGGACGGCCGAAAAAGTCCGAGACACCATATTGAGCGATGCCCGCTATAGCGGGGCGTTTTTCCCGCGCCCGGGCAACCCGTCGACAGATGCCGCGTTATTAACATTGCCGCTGTACGATTTTGCGCCGGTCAACGACCCTCTGTTCCGGGCCACTCTCGATCAAATCGAGTCCGGCCTCTTAAGCGACGACATGGTCTATCGATACCGAGAGGACGACTTGGGCCAGGCGCGCCACCCCTTTATTTTGGCCGGGTTCTGGTACGCTCGGGTACTCTTGAGACTGGGCCGTCTGGCGGAAGCCGACCGGCTGATTCATCGGCATCTGGCGCTGGCCACGCCTTTGGGCTTGTTCGGTGAGCACGCCGACCCGATCAGCGGTGAGGTGCGCGGGAACTTCCCTCAGTTATTTTCCCATGCCGGCTTGGTGATGACGTTGGCCGAACGCGAACAACTCGCGTCGGGCCGATCCTTGCTGCACTTTCCCCAGGACACCCGCCAGCGCATGGCCGGCTGGTCCTAACCGGCCTCCCCATTGGCGCTGGCGCATCCTTATTATGGCAGCCAGGCAATCCGGCCTATCCGCGATAGACCGGCGTCACATAATGACGGTGGCGTGCAGACCGACCTCGGACCAAGTCATAATAGAGCTCCTGAAGTGCCAGCGTAATCGGACCGGGCTTTCCTTCACCCACCGGACGCCGGTCGACCGATATGACGGCCGCCAACTGCACGCCAGTGCCGCACAAGAAAATCTCCTCGGCACTATAAAGTTCTGTCCGATCAATGGGACGCACCTCGACCGGCACCGAAATCTCGCGCGCCAAGTCTATTGCCACTTGGCGGGTGATACCTTCCAGGATGTCCGCCGTAACCGGTGGCGTGACCAAGACGCCTCCCCGGACCATGAACAAATTGGACGAACTGGCCTCAGACACATGACCGTCATCCGCCAGCATAATAGCCTCGTCGTATCCGTCCACTTTTGCCTGGTCGCTGGACAATGCCGCGTTCACGTAAGCCCCCGATACCTTAGCGCGTGATGGGATCATATTGTCGGCAATGCGGCGCCAGCTTGACACCGACACCTGGATGCCTCCGGTGGCGACGTAGTTCCCCATAGGAACCGCGAACATGCCAAAACCGCTTTTAATCCCCGACAAGCCCACCTTGATCGCCGCATCAGCCTTGTACGCCAGTGGGCGGATATATACGTCCTCGCGAAATTGATTGGCCTTCAGCATGTCCTTGGTATGGGCGACCAGTTCTTCCACCGTGTAGGGCAGATCAATTTGCAGTACACGGGCCGACCGTTGCAAGCGGGCAAAGTGAGGGCCGACCTGCACAACGTATAATTCCTCCTCTTGATCGTTCCAGTAGCCGCGAATCCCTTCGAACACGGCAGTCCCATAATTGAACGCATGCGTCGCGATATTTACGTTGGCGTCCTTTAAAGGCATCAGTCTCCCGTCAAAAAATGCGATGGCCGGCTCTGTCATCCAATATCTCCTCCACGTTGTGATCGATAGCTCTAGTTCTCACTCCTTCGACACTGGCCCCTTATTATTCCTTCGATCTCAGCAATCTTTTTTGGCATAAGAACGTCTAAGAGATAGACACTAGAACGCGGAGGTGAATCGATGAAGATCAAGGACTTCCACATCACCGGGCAATATCCTGTGCTGTCCGTGGAAACGGAAATTGAGGAGGCGGACGTCAGTGAACAAAACGCCGCCCAGACCGTTCGGCTGCAGCTAGGCTCCTGGAGCTATGTCTCGCTCCTGAGCGAGGCCGAGCTCAAAAGCCTGATCCATCTGGTCTACGAGAGCCACCAAACAAAGCCCACCAAAGCGATGGCGAAGTTAACCGGCGCATCACTGAAAAATGCCTCGGACGTGGAACTGCCGTAATACTTAGCGGTTGGCCCAGTGAAACACCAGGTCATGGGTGAAAGGCACAGTCTTTCGAAATGAGGCACGGATCACCGTGAGGCGCTGGTGATTGACACCGGGTTGCAGCTGAACAGTCAGTTCCGTCGGCGAGAGCCCAGCAGGTAGCCAATAGGTCACGGTCACAGTATGCGTGGCAATCGGCTGTGAATTACTCGTTCTGTCAGGTAAATTAACGTGGCCGCCAAATACTGTTTTGTTGACGGTGGTGTTCACGTAATCCTCATAGGGAATGCCGTCCACCCCCGAGATGGAGATTAACTGCGAACCCAGCGGAACATAAAACCGCACCCACGACCGATACGGCACAAACAGCCATCCGTTGTCTACCGCCGGATCGCGCCAGCTCATGCTGGTCGTTTGACGATAGCGCGAGCCAACCTTAGTCAGCTTGGTCACGAGGTGGTAGCTCATACGGTAGTTATCTTTGTGGCCGAGCAAGTTTTCGTCGACTACCGATAAATAGTCGCCGGCGACGTATCGGTCCATCACCCCGCCCCAATGGTAGCGGCGGACCAACGCTTCAGCTTGGGGGTTGTTGAAATTCAGTACAATAAACTTGCGGTTCAGACTGAGATTGACCGTGCGCAGCACACGAGCCAACTCTTGGCCATGCGAATTCATGACCTCATGAAACAAGGTTTTCATCATCGTCCCAATAAACTTCTTGCGGACGTTATCGGGAAGGCCCTGCCCCTCGGCCATATCTTCCATCTTAATGTTGGCGTCGGCCTCGGTCAGATGAACCGGTCCCTTGGGAGTCGGGACCGTCAAGCCCCCAACATCGCCAATCAGGCGGTCAACGAACCAGGTATCGACAAAAATGACGCCGTCGACCTTGGGTGCGTTGGGGATGGAATCGTAAAACTGCTTGATATAGGACACGGTGGTGGGCACGTCGGGCGAGGTGTTGGCGTCGCGAAGATGCCAGTAATAGACCGGGAGGTCATTGGCGATCACCGGCGAGGCGGGCGCATGATAGGTCACCTGGGCATCGAGCAGGTACATGTTTTGCGCACGAATCCGGCCCAGCTTGCCTTGGTCCAGCGTGACATAACCGTATGCGGTCATAAATCCGCCGGTCGCACGCAGTTCCCCGCTGTTTTGAAAAATCAGCAAATAGCGCTTGGCCGTCGGATCACCGAGAATATTTTGCAGCACCGCACTCGATTGATAAATCAGCGGCATATTCTTGACCGCCGTGTCTAGCAGGGACTTGGCCGTGTTCAGCTTCTGTCCCAAGGGTGCCAAAAATCCGCGGAAATCCTGGGGATTTACCTGATCCAGGCGTCGCGCCGCTCTAGCGAAGTCGGGATAGGCTCTTTTGAGGTCGGGACCCAATATCGGCAGTGCCGATACGAAGGCCTCAACTTTCTTTTGGCCTGACGGGCGGGCTCTAGGATGGGCCGCCGTCGCATAGCCCAGCAATGGAGCCATGCGCGACAGTGCCGGCATCATCATCAATACCCCGCCGAGTCCCTGTTGCACCGCTGCAAGCGCCGCTTGTCCGTCCCGGTATTTGCTTCCCACACCGGGCACCCAGGCCCAATAACGCATCCAGCCGAGGGTACGGGAAATACTATCCATTTGTTGATTCAACTGATTCAGGCTCTGGGCCAGATCGGCGAAATTATGCGCCTTATTGGCCGCTGCTAAGGCTCTTACGTCATGTTTGGCAATCATTGCCTGGTGGTATAATACCATCCCGGGAGCAATTATCCATGCCAGCAACAAGGCCGCAATGAAGGCCCCCGTTCCTAGCCGTCGGCGACGGCTGGAGTCGTCCTGTTCCGAGACCAAACGCGTCAACTCCCACATTGTGAATCATCCCGTTAATATTTGCCACGGCCCCCATTTCAGCGAAATTCGTATCGATATCGATATGAGACGCCTAACGGCTTCGTGCCCGACTGTCGGTCACCCCCTGCCCGCTTGGTCACCAAAAGCCCGCGAGAAGCCCCGGCCTTCAGGCACTATCGAGAACGGCGACTTCGGCCATGTCTACCCGGTCCTCCGCTACTATAGGCCACTCGGCGGGGTTCACTTCATCCAGCTGCGGCCGACTTTAACTGTTGGGCCGCCAGGTTAATGAACGCCCTCATTTACGGTGCCGGCCAAGTCGATCATGGCATTGGTACCGCCGCCGTGCAACAAATTGCGATGCGCGACCCGGCTTAGCTTCGTCCTTAGTGTTCTCCTGCCGGAATGGCTCGAACATTGCACGATGCCCATCCTCTCTGCTCCCCCGTTATCGACATGATATACTACAATGGCCTGTATTTTCCTGCTTGAAAACGATGGCGGTGCGGGACACGATTAGAAATCGCCGCAACCGCGTGAAGGAAGTGGCCTGAATGGCATTGTGGTTTTCGGAGACGGCGTCGCCGGGACATCGGCTCGATTGGAAAGTTAAGCGAATGCTGTTTTCGGGACAGTCGGAACTGCAGACCGTCGAAGTGCTGGATACCGAGCAATTTGGTCCCTCGCTGGTTTTGGACGGCATTATGCAAACCACTACCGGTGATGAATACATCTACCATGAAATGATGGCCTGGGTACCGTTAAACGCGCATCCCCGGCCCGAGCAAGTGCTGATTATCGGGGGCGGCGACGGCGGGCTAGCGCGGGAAGTACTCCAATCACCTAAGGTGAAAGAGGTCACCCTGGTCGAAATCGATCCGCTGGTTATCGAGGTCTCGCGAAAGTTTTTACCAACCCATGGGGCGGCCTTTGACGATCCACGCTTTAAGTTGGTGATTGGCGATGGATTGGCCTACTTAGCCAAGCCTGACCACCACTACGACCTTATCCTGGTTGATTCCACCGATCCGGAGGGCACGGGGCCCGGGAGCGTCCTATACACCGAGGAATTCCATCAACGGGTACGAAGCGCGCTCACCGACCAAGGGCTCTACGTGCAGCAAAGCGGAACCCCAACCTACAACCCGGAAGTGCTGCGTGATGCCAGCCACAGCGTCAGTCGCGTGTTTCCCATTTGCCGCGTCTATTGGTGCGTGGTACCCACATACCCCGGCGGTCTCTTTACCTTTACCAGCGGGTCTATGAAGTACGATCTGATGCAGTTCCAGGCGACTCATGTGAATCATGCTCGATGGTACACTGCAGCCATACATCGCGCATCGTTCGCGCTACCTCCCATAGTAGCCCGCCTGGTGCCTAATGAAGTGAGTCAGGCACAGTCACGTGCGGAGTAAACTGCGCTGGCTCTTGTTTAGCAGCCTGAGCCCTCGTTCCGGCGACAGTACAGTATGTCCCGCGCTTAGCGGAAAGCGGCGCCACGGCAGGGAACTAAGGAGCCGAATGCGCGGGTCCATTTCGCCTGATAGCACCGCCCGTGCCAACAGCCATCCCATCTCGGTCGAGAGCGCAGCGCCGTGCCCGGTATAGCCCCCCGCCACCAAGACGCCATTTTTCAGACGCGCCAAATGCGGTATGAAGTCCGACGATATGGCGATGCGCCCAGTCCACTGATGAGACAGGCGAGCCCCGGCCAGGGCAGGCATGCGCTCCTCTAATTGACGCATGCTGTTGGTAAAACCACCGCCGTTTTTCTTGGTGCGCCAGCTTCCGTTCTTGTCCCGCAATCCGTCGCCCATTGGGATGGAGGGATCCTCGGAGTGCGGTCAACCGGGCTCGCGTCTTTTTGATCCGCTACGTCCATAAGGCGAGTCCGTCTTGCATGGCTTGATGGCGAGCCCGGATGAGGTCTTGGGCCTCCTGTACCGCATCTTTGGCATAGCGTAAAGGCAGCGTGGTGTCACTCGACAGATGACGTTCTAAAGCGCCCACGTTGGACAGTCCTTCAACCCAGCGCTTGAACGCAAACCGGAGCATCAAGCCATACTTGCGCATCAGGCGGCGTAATACCGTGTCGTGTTCGGGTGTGACGTCGGGCAACACGCCAAAAATGGTCGTTTTCATTCCGACACTCCTTCCTGAGCTCCGGTCGCCAGGGCTTGCCGCCCGGTGGCAGCGAGCTTGGTGCCCCCGCCTTGGCCGGCAATCCGTGCGGAGACCGCGTCGTGATCGCGATCCACTCGTCCACCAGGTCTTGTGGGTCATCCTGTACCGTGTGCTCCCTGACGATAATGGGCGCGCCGACGGCGTGCCGAACGGTGTCGAGATCAGCAACATCCCCCCGCGCGCGGCAATCCCGGTATTCTCCGACCCCCATGCCGACGGGTTCTGGCCTTCCGCCCACAGCCCAATCCCGCGCTTCTCATTCCTCGCCCGGCCTCCTGTCTCCGTTCGGATGGACTGGTCCCACGCGGATCCTTGCTCCCACGCGATGTGATGGGCCCGCGTGGACATCCTTCCCCGAGCGATAGCTCAGGGGCATCCACCGCCAAGATTCGGACCACGCTTCGGCCCGTGCGTTGTGGCACCCCTGACCCCCTGAAGGACGTCAAGGGTCTGCCGTCCACGGTGCCCTTTCGATCAAGACGACGGCTCTTCGTCAATACATATGTTTGAACACAGTGTATCATGGTCCCCGCGCAGTGTCCATCCACCATCGGAGCGGTGTCGAACGATTTGTCCTCTGAAATGGTCATGGATCCACGCAAGGTTCCACGCTCGCATGGTGGCTGACATCCTGATGCCGCCACGCATTGAGAAATGTATGGATTGGGGTGGACTTACCGCGCCGCCCAAATCAATCCGGGCAAGACTTTCAAGTTGTTCTTGCTCGTGGAAAGTCGAGAGTATTATACCATCTTCCCATAGATCATCATATATTAGTAGTAAGCAGTTTGAACCTCCCGGGAAGATGCTGTAGCCTCAAGATGTCCGGTTGGTGTCAGATCGCAATTGATGGCTTCATTCCTGTCAAGTCTCACACTATTTGGCGCAAAAATCGGCGATTTGTCTATAATTGGCTGTCCCGTTCTCGGGCGCGGGTTCCAAGTAGGGTAAGTTTGACCAAAACTGCGAAATGTTAATCAGAGCCTCTAAAGCCCGCAATGCGGGACACCTCCTACGGGATTTTCTCCGTTCAGTGGCCGTTATTCGCCTTTGTCGTCTGCAGGCTATGTTGATTGCACCGACTTAATACCTGATAACGCCACGTGATGGTCCTTTTTCGCTCGTCGGCCCACCGCGGGCACGCAATCGTTTCGGTATGGCACACACCTGAGGGTTGGTCAGCGTCCAAGGTGTGTATCAATCCGCACGACGATTCGAGGCGTTCTGAGGTTGCATGTCAGACATCTCTTTCTATGCTTTTTTGGGGGACGGTAAATATTGGCTGGGAACCCACGTTCCCTAAGACAATCCGACCGAAAGGCTGGGTCGCAAAGCCACGGAATCTGACGTCCCACAAAGGCGGTAAGGCAGCTATGCTGCTAACGTATCCTTCTACACATCATCCTACACCACCGGTGCGCCGCAAACTCGTACCCTATAGCAGCGCGCTCATTCAACCCGGGTCGATGGCCGGCCTACTAGGTGTCGATCCAATTTCCGCGATCGACTTGGGATCCTACACGGGGGCTAGTGGTTGATTGGCCATTCTCGGTAGCGGCCGAAGACCGTGACCTGGTGGCCACATTGGCACGCTATAACACCTCTCGCGTCGCAGTAGCGGACGGTCTGGCGAAATGAGGCATGGCATGGGCGTAGGAGGTTCTGTAGACCAAAACTTAAAACCACAATAAGAAATCGGCGGTCTGACAGTCCCCAATACAGCGGCACGACGTCGATGACGTTACTATGAAACCTTTGAGAATGTAGTAGCGTTTTGTTAATAGAGATGCTACTACCCGAGCTAAGGTGGAACCGACCAGTTTGTCGGCTACAAAATATTGAGAGTCCGATACATGTATCACCAAAGGCGCGTCGAATGGTGTACTGTATTGACAATATTTGGGTTGTCGATCTGAGTTGTTGATGTCAAGTCTCCAGAAAGGAAGTATGCATGGTGTTGCGTTCCATCGCGCTCGCAGTATTGGCTCCCGCCACTGCATTGCTCGGATCAGTTATTCTGGCTAATCCAGCATATGCCTGCACCACGAGTCATCATTTCATTGGTGCCTATGGCATCACGGAACCGGCAAACACTCTGTTTGCCACCCAGGTCGAAATGACTACTGATGCAGCCAAACAAAACTGCCAGTCCTCGTCCGTATGGCCTATGCTGTATGCTGGTAGTAATCCGGACACGGAATTTGCACAGATTGGCTTGCTTCAGGAAAACGGCCAAACACAGCAATACGTGTTTTATGAGTATGCCACCACGACGAGCTACATTCTTCCACAAGAGCTTTTTGTTGCCCCGAGCGGAAAATATGCCAATAAGGTCGTGTATAACGGGTCTCGATCCCAGTGGTACTTTTATTGGAATGGCACAGCAGAAGCCGGATCCAATGCACTAGGATGGACGCCCGTGTCGGCCGAATACTTCGGGGAAGTGTGGGCTACGCAGGACTATGTTCCAGGCTCGCCCGCCGTCCCCGAGAATGTGTCACAAATCCAATACCGCAACAGTGGCACCACATGGTACAGCTATACCTCAGGACAACTAGGTTATTCCAACGGTACCAACTATGGTCGATTCAGCGCCAAGAACACCGACAGTTTTGGTATTTATGATTCACGGGCGTAACCTGTTGCTGTTCCCGTTCAGATGTCAAGGAGGTAACCCGCCATGCGAAAGTTGACCCTCAGTATCGGAGCTGGACTATTGGTAGCGGCCGCCATTACGGCCACCACGGCGTTCGCGCAAGGCGCTTCGGGCCCAGCCAACCCCAGTCCTCAAGTCCTTTCACCGTCAGGCATTATCATTCAGCCACTGACCCAACATGAACCGATCGGACTCGCTGTGGCCCAAGGGCGAGCCCGGGCCGCATTTCCGAAGTTACCCACCACAACCCCGATGACGGGGGAATTAGTCATGTTCCACAACACGCACGTATTCGCTCTTCAAAAAGCGCAACCGGCATGGCTAGTGACGTGGCGGGAAACATCCTACCCGCCATTGCGTGCCGGAGCTGGGGCCATGGTCCCAGCTTACAAGCACATGAATGCCTTGATTAGTGCAACAAACGGTCAGACCTTGGAGATATTCCCCAGCCCGTGATCCGGTGAGCTCGTATTCCCTTGAGGGCCCCGTGATTCGGGGCCCTCCTATATCAGACAGTCAGGGGGCGACCGGATGCCAGCGAGAACCGAGGTCCGTGGTGATGAGGAGCCGACCATGGCGTCTACTAGCCCCGACGAGCCACTGTTCCTGCTTGGTGACCGCAAGGTGGAGCGCCGTGCGAGGAACGTTGGGACCGCCCAGGCAGGTAGTCGTAAAGTGCGGCGTGCCCACGGCAGGCGACTCGGCCACGAGGACCGTACCCTGCGATCCTTTCCCCACAAGTACGGCGAGGTTGGCGGGACCATTGACGACAAACGCCGCTAATTGGATGGGCGGAAGCTTCCTGCGCGAGTTACGTACGATCGGGTAGGCCGACGGTGCAGCAGTGGGATTATTGGCGATTTCCTGCCAGGGGAGCGCGGCAGTGGAGCTTCGAAACACCGCGTAGGGCTGTTCCTTCGTGTGAGCAGTGATCTGCGTTACTGAGACCCACCATGCTTGTGCGGCGTATTGTAACGTAAAATGCCACGGGCGGCTCGGGGCGATGGGCAGACGGGATTCGGAGCGAGACCATGTTCGGCCTGAGTCATGGGTCGTCCACAAGCGCCCCTGAATAACGAGGCCCAGCACGCCATGTGACAGGGCGGTAAAAGCTTCAATGAATCCGCGGGGTGTATGCATAATGTGCCAATGACGACCCGTGTCCACCGTCCGGAATAAATGGGATCCGGCGACGCCGTACCCAACATTCGCCGTGAGAAATGTGAGGGCGGTGAGGTGACTGCCCTGAGGCTCGGACCGTGGAGTCCACTGACCTCGAGTATATTCTGACAGATGGGCGGGGCCTAAGGCCCAACCGGTATAGCGATCGAGCACATCTAGTTGGGTAATTCGGCGACGCCCTTGATATAACCGTTTCCACCGCCTCCCTCCAGAGGATGTGGAATAAATGACGTTGGCACCTCCGGCCCAGGCTATCGGCCCTTTTGCAGTAATAGCATTTAAAGGCCGAACCGATCGCCACGGCACCCCACTAGCGAGGGTTGAGGAGAACCGTGGAGCAGTGGGCCGTATGGGCACAATCGGCCGAGTCGTAACAGGAGTTACTTGAGATGTTCCGCAACCTGCCACTACCCCCATCCCAATGACTCCGAGGATCGAGAAAATATATCCCTTCATGTCTAAGCGAACCTCCCTTCGTCGCCCGATACTAGCCCTCCAAGCATGTACCCCATTTAGTTTCGTTCTTGGGGCTTTAGACCCATGCCTTGCGCGAGAGGATTCTACGTGAGCTGTTTACCAAGAACCTACTGACTCCGGGAAACCCTGCGAGCAACACGCCTCGTCCTCTATGATACGCAAACGACCGTTAATGTCCCTATTTCTTCACCGCGGATATTTTTCGCAGAAACGCCCACCTATAGGGACACAAGCAGGACATATTCAAAGGGACAGAACTTGGCCGTGTGTTATCTTATGGTACTATTTAGTCAACGAATCCTGGCCAAAGGAAGAACAAACCGATATTCATTGGTTATGCTCGGGTGAGCACGCCTGACAAAAATTTAAATCTGCAAAAAGATGCGCTGATGGCCGCGCAGTGCGAAGTCATTTATGACGATGTGGCGAGTGGCACCAACGCCGAGCGCCCCGGACTGAACAAGGCGCTGGAGTATGTGCGCGCCGGCGACGTGCTGATCGTCTGGAAGCTGGATCGGTTGGGACGGTCCCTGACAGACTTAGTCTCGACCGTCAATCGGCTGAATGCGGAGGGTAAAGGATTCAAATGTCTCGATCAGTCCTTTGATACCACGACCCCGCCAGGGAAACTCATCTTTCAGATGTTTGCGGCGCTGGCCGAATTTGAAAGGAATATCATCCGAGAGCGCACGCTGGCCGGGCTGGCCGCAGCACGGGCCCGAGGCCGCCTGGGTGGACGCAAACCCAAAATGACCGCAGACGATATCCGGCTCGCCCGCATCTTGATGGACGATCTGACGATCCCTTTAGGCGACATCGCCCACAAATTTCAGGTGTCCGTGAAAACCTTGCGGCGCGCGGTCAACCGGACGCCCTCCGGTCCTCCCATCCCCCCGCGCGGGCCCGGAAGAAAGTCCTTGCGAGGCCACTAAGAACCGACGATGGAAAGCAGGATGAGTGGATGGCTTCACCTATCAAGGACGCCTCAAAATTTTGGACACGCCAGAGATTGAGGAGCTGTACGGGCGACCGCGATTCGATCCGGAGGAGCGGACGTACTATTTTGCCCTGACCCCCGAGGAACGCGACATCGCCTACAGTTATCGCACCCCGGAAAACCGCATCCTCTTCATTTTGCAGGCCGGTTACTTTAAAGCCAAAACGATATTTCTCGTTCGCGCTGCATGAGGTGCCAGACGACATTCGGTACATTTTACAGCAACATTTTCCGGGGATCTCGGAGATCCGCCGGCAGGCCCTCATCCTCCGGCAAACCCGGCATGCCCAGCAACAGAAAATCTTAGCGCTGTACGGATACCGGGCCTGCCAGGACGCCGAACGCGCGCATCTGGCGGACCAAGCCCGGCAGATGGTCCGGGTCTCTGCGAAGCCCCTCTATCTCTTCCAAGCCTTGATGCGATATTTGGAGGCCCAGCACATTGTCGTGCCGGGCTATAGCGTCCTGCAAGATATCGTGAGTCGCGCGTTGGCGGCGGAGCGTCAGCGGCTGACCACCCTGATCGACCGGGCGCTAGACCCGGTCACCCGCGCCGCACTGGATGCGCTGTATGTCAATCGTGAGGGTGTTTACGCGATTACGGCCTTGAAACACGAGCCGAAAGACTTCTCCCTCAAGGAACTGAAACAGGAGATCACCCGAAACCAGGCGTTGTCCGGGGTGTACCAGACCGCCTGCGCGCTGCTAGCCGAACTGGGGATCTCGAACGATAGTGTTAGCTACTACGCCGCGCTCGTCGATTACTACACCGTCCAAAAGCTGCAACAATTCCCCACGGGGATGGTATATCTCTATGTGCTCTGCTTCATTCGGCACCGCTACCAGAAGTTCCACGACAATCTGATTCACGTCTTGATCTTGCAGGTGCGCAAGGTGATCGACGCGGCCAAAGTCGCGACACAGGAGAAGATTCTCTGCACACCCATGCGGACCATCAGGAGAATCTCCGGCACCTCAGCCAGATCCTGCACTTGTTCCTGGACGACACCATTGCGGACGACGTCACGTTCGGGGACGTCAAACGGCGGGCCTTTGCCATTCTGGATCGGGACCGCGTCCAGCAGCTCTCCCAATCGATGCAGAATCCGTCGGGTCAAGACCGTGTCGGGGAATGGGACTTTATCGCAGCGGAGGCCCCGGCCTTTAAGCAGCATCTCCGACCCGTGATCATGGCCCTGTCTTTTGCCGGGCATCAGGGCGACCAGGCCCTCCTGGACGCCGTGGAGTTTTTGAAAACTAGTTTTGACAAGGGACGCAGCCTCACCCGTTATCGGTTGGATCAGATTCCCCAGGTTTTTATTCCGTCGGGCCTCAGGCCCTACCTCTATGAACAGGATGATCAGGGCAAAAAGCGTCTCCATCCGGACAAGTATGAATTCTTGGTGTACCGTCTGTTGCGCAATCATCTGGAAGCCGGCGATGTGTACGTCAGTGATTCCCTGCGGTTCCGAAGCTTTGAAGAGGATCTCATCCCCCGGCCCACGTGGCAAGCGAATAAAGCCCAAATTTTGCAACAGGCGGCGATCCCCGGTTTAGCGCAGCCCCTGCCGACCCTGTTGCAGGACTTGGAACGGGAGCTGGAGACCCAATATACGACGGTCAATCGACGCATTGTCTCCGGGGAAAACGCGCACACCTACCCTGGACGGCCCTCGTACGGTTCGACCGTCCCGACCACCGCGTCCCGACGCTTCATCACAGCATCGTAGACCCCTTGGACAATCTCCTCGTGGTGCAGCCAGCGCGTCTGGGACCCGACGTCCGCATATCCCAGCACAACTCGGTGATAGCGGCAATTGGGAGCCACCGCCGGCTTGGGTTCAGAACTCACTGAGGCCCGGATACCCTGAACATGATAGAGATCCCAGGGCGAAACGCGGTAGAGCCCCACTTCACGGTCGACGGTTTCGACGACGCCGGTGTACTCGCCATGGATCCAGGCCACGACCACATCCAGCGGTCCGTGCATCAGCTGAAGATGGGCCACCCATTGTTCCAGCCGCCCGAGCTCATGATAATCCAGCGCCATAAAGGTCAAATACGGGGCGCGCGCGCCTGCCATAGTCTCTAGCCTGGAAAATTTGGCGGCATCCCGACCGACCACAAACACACGAAAATGTTCGTCTAAAAGTTTTAAAACCAATCCCTTCAACATCCCGGTACCACCAAGAACGAGAGCATTTTTCACACCGGTCCCTCCTTGGTTCGATGTTATCACATGCGCTAGAGTGGGCTCGCGGGCTTCGTGTTCCGGTCGTTCACTGACAATCGCCCGTCGACTTGCTGGCGATAATTCTTCCGCCCTAAAGGCCCCGCCTGACCTAACTAAGCGCCCGTTCAGGACCTCGCGTCAATTTTTCACCGAATCCGCCCGGTTCCGGGTGCCACGGCGACAATTGTTGACAGGAATCGACACCCCTCGTCGCGCAATTGTCAAAAAACAAGGAAGCCTGCGATCGAAATCACCCACGGACAGAAGAAGCTGAGCGTCGAGGGCCGAACCTCATATGGCAAGCGTAAAAGGCCTGGTACCGGATCGGGTTCGAGCCGGTCGCGCGTTATCCGTTATCGAAAGGGACTCACTGTCGAACTCGACATTGGCGGCCAATTTGACAGCGAATGCCGCAAATTTGCGATTTTTGCGATTACTAATCCTTGACAACTCTGCCGTGGCGCAGCATGCTGCATGGGGAATACGATACAATAAATCTGAAGGTGATAAAGGTGTTTCAATTTCAACTCAAGGGGCACCGACAAATAAGATTCCTACTCGTCGCCGCAAGTATTCTGGGCTTTAGCGGAGTAGCCCTGGCGTCTGGCGGGGGGGAACGTCAATATGCTGTATAATAGCACATCCGATCAGTGGTACGCCCCATACGAAACCTTTACTTATATGTCGACGTTGGCGGATGCCTCACCTGTACATGGTTATCAAACTGGTGACTACGTCAGTACGGACATTGGCGGTGATTTCACCACCGCAACGGCCCAAGAATATGCCGCCCGGGTTTCTTATAGTACGAATTATTTGAGTTTAGCCATTTTTGATACATACGCCAGTGGTTCGAATGCGCCAAGCACGTTCATTATTACAAAAAACTCTCCCGCCCCCGGCGATACGACCATCGAGAGCGAATATAATACCGGCTCACAAAATGTTTATCCCCATTACGTTGATTGGCAACCGTTATGGACGTGGGATCACACGGGTTCGGCCACTTATTACTGGGATCAAACCCCTATAGCGGGTGAGACAGAATGGGCAGCATTCGGGGTCAATACCCCGGGATCCAACGAACCTACAGGTGCCACCGTATTATACGGTCCCTCATCATCACCCATCTACTTAACCACCGATCCGGCTTCTCACGCGAACCAGGGTGTCGTCCATAGGCCGCCTGCGAACTCGGCATCAAATGGCAACATCCCCGTGATCTTTGAAAACCCGGCGGGCAAGGTTCTCGCACAATATAGCGCCCAATATGTTCAAACCCACCATCAGGAAATTGAGCAACAACTGCAGATGAAATTTTAAGGGCTGGTCACAGGGCAGGGAGGAGAGCAGTGTGTCTCTCTTCCCGGCCTGTGGGGCCGTTGCGTGAGGCATCTTCTCCACCCTCGTGGGCGAGTACATCGAACCGTTCGATTCGCAGAAGTCCCACTCGCACAACACGCGCAACCAGGGTCCCCGATGAATGGCGTACAACAAAGTTACCTATGCGGAATAACCCCCTAGAACGGAGTGACTATTGACTATGCGCCACCATGGTATATTGGCAACGGGTGTCTCTCTAGTTGTCGGCGGCGCCGGGATCCTGCTGAGCGCGCATTGGGCCTATCGCATCATTCATCCCGGACCCGTGATACCGCTGCTTTCTCTGTCCAATGCATTGTTTAACTACATGGGTATGGGCATTGGCGAGATGGCCGGGTTGTTCGGGGCATTCTATTTGTTTCGGAGAGCTCATATCGGCTGGGCCCTTGGCACATTAGTGCTTGGACTATTGGTGGCAGCATGGATTGCCGGCACGATTCTGCTTATTCAGTATCCCCGTCCCATTTCGGCCATGCCGTTTACATATCCCGTGCCGATTGTCCTACTGGGATTATGGATTGGGATGATTATCATGCGGGTCTTGATGCGCCGACCTCCTCGGTAAGTCGGGGGTTCTGCCGCATCCACGCCCACAACCCGAATCGAGGTATGGCAACGCGTCGTTCATCGTCCGCCACAAACCAGCTATGTATAGGCTGTATAGGCTTCATGGCGGGCCCACTGGAACAAAAAGAAGTAGTATACTCCTTCTGTCCATGATCCGATATCCATGCCATGACATGCAGGCTGTCGCAAAAACGCTCAGTATTGATCCATAAGCTCATGCGATCATGCGATCTCATTCAACCACAAAATGCCGATCGCCGTGTCGCAAAACCCTGTTGCAAAACCTTCTGTCGCGAATCGACAGCTAGAACGGGTTTTGCGGCTATATACCCGGTCAAAAAGAAGTTGAAAAAGATAAGTGTTTGCAGTTCGGTGCGTAATGAGACCTTTGGTGGAGCTTTCACCACGGGGAGCCGACTCCCGCCGTAGGGAATCAATCATGCCCGAGACATGGCGATCCGAGAGGAGAGGCTTAGCGGCAGGCACGCCCAGCCGCCCCGCCTACACCGGGACGTTGAGGGGGACCGATTCGTGGTGCCGCGCGTTCGCGCGGCCTAATTCCAACAGAGGCACTTGATGGCTTGTTCCGGGTCTCCGTTCACGCGCTTCATGAACCCCCGCGCCGCAAGCGGCGCTTTTCCCGCCGGAACCAGCGGTAGCGACACGGCCTACGCGCCATACCGTTCGCGTAGGCAACACTGAATAGGCCTATTCCATTCCAAGGGGGCGGGTTTGAGGTCTTTGGCAGCGCGGAGGGGCGGCGCTGCGCGGTGAAAACGCCTTAGGGGACCCTTGGCCCCGCTCCGCAGGCTCTGTAGAAATTCGCTTGCGCCGATGGGCAATGTGTGGTGTAATGTCATCACCTCTTATGGAGAGTGGCGGAGGGACTGGCCCAATGATGCCACGGCAACCGATGCAACCATGCGGTGCCAAATCCTGCAGCATTTGCTGAGAGATGAGAGGCCGGACATGAAAGAATACCTTTAGCCGGCCCCAGGCCGGATTTTTTTGTCCTGTCATCCTTCTTTCAGAGGGTCTCAAGGGTTCAAATATAAAACATTAGGAGGAAGTCACTTGTCTGAACAATCGCGTTGGAGACCCGAAACGGTGGCAGTACGCGGCGGATACGCTGGTGACAATGCCACCCATTCGATTTCCGTTCCCATTTATCAAACCGTGGGCTACCAATTTGATGACACCAGCCACGCAGCCCGTCTCTTCAATTTAGACGAGCCCGGCAATATATATACTCGCATCATGAATCCGACAGCGGACGTACTGGAGCAACGGGTGGCTCAGTTGGAAGGTGGCGTCGGCGCCTTAGCGTTCTCCAGCGGAATGGCCGCCATTACCGGAGCAATCCTCAATATCGCGCGTTCCGGCGACGAAATTCTCTCATCCACCTCCCTATATGGCGGCACGTGGACCCTTTTCACGTCGACGTTGCGAGACTTCGGCATTACCGTGCGGTTTATCGGCGACGAAGAGTTGCCCGAGATTGATCGGGCCTTCAACGAACACACTCGTGCTGTCTTTGTGGAATCAGTCGGCAACCCCCGCCTTGATATCACTGACATTCAGGGGTGGGCGGACGCGGCTCACCGGCACGGCGTTCCGCTGATTGTGGATAATACTTTTCCGACTCCGTATCTGGAGAGGCCAATTGAACACGGGGCCGACATTGTTGTGCATTCGTTAACCAAGTGGATCGGTGGGCATGGAAACTCCCTGGGCGGGATTGTGGTGGACGCGGGCCGCTTCGATTACCAGGTCGAGCGGTTCCCATATTACTCGCAGCCGGACAGCAGCTACCACGGCCTGGTGTTTGGCACACTCGAGGCCGCGGCCTATATTACCCGGCTCCGGGTGAAAATCTTGCGTGACACCGGTGCGGCCATCTCACCCACCAACGCCTATTACATCATTCAGGGGCTCGAGACTTTGCCTCTACGGGTCCGACAAGAATCCTCAACGGCACAAGATCTGGCAGAGCGACTGACCGAACATCCCCGCGTCAGTTGGGTCAACTATCCGGGACTCTCTAACCATCCGTCGCATCGTCGCGGTCAACAATACTTTTCCCATGGCCTGTATGGGTCCATTCTCAATTTCGGTGTCAAAGGTGGCCATGATCAGGCTTTGAAGGTAATGGACCGACTGAAGCTCTGGCTCATTGTGGCCAACGTCGGCGACGTGCGCTCAATGGCTATACATCCGGCGTCGACCACCCATCAACAGCTTAGCCCAAAAGAGCAAGATTTGGCCGGGGCACCCGGCGACCTCATCCGGTTGTCGGTCGGGTTGGAACACCCCGATGATCTATTTGAAGACTTAGCGCAGGCGTTAGAAGGATGACGTGCTGACCCCGAGGAAGGTCCGCTCGAGCGGGCCTTCCTTTTTGCCGTGTTAGCGCCCCTCAGAACTGGACCGGCGGGTGGCCGCTCACGCTCCTCCGAGTCACTCAAGCTGCGCCTCCCCCAGCTTTCCGCGACTGCGAATCGATTGTCCCCAGGCCGAACTAAGCCCGCCGCCGGGTTAAGACAAACTCCAATGCTTGTAGAGACTGAATGTTGTTGCTCTGAACCACTGCACTGTCTTTGGATTTGAGCTCCACGAGACCAAGGCTGGCCAATTGCCGGAATGCCGATCGAACTAGCCGCGGCGGAACGTTAAGCACCTTGGCTTCGTCCTCCACTTGCAATGCCTGACCGGGAAGTATACGCTTTTTCACTATTGCCTCACGATACCGCTGCACCAGTAGATCCAACCTGTTGGCCAATGGCGAGTACATGTTGTTTTGCCTCCCGCACCGAGATATCACCATCGCCTTAAGTGTACGACAAAAACTGTCGATCGGCGATCTATGCGCCGTTTGTCAATTGAACGAAAACGTGGGTGCCCGGTTACCACCATCAAGTGGTTGTCGAGCTAATCGGACATACGCGACCAAGACCGGATAACGCTTCAAGCGGACCTGGCCCACGGAACCTTCCCAGCGGGCAAGGCGGATCCCTTAGAGGTAGCCCGAGTCGCAATCGCACGGCCGACGGACCAGAATGAGGCGTGGAGCTATACGAATCGTCTCTATGTCAACCACACTCAAGAGCTTCCAGATTAAAGTATATTCCAACACGATACGGTATCGGCGGGTGACAAGAGGTTACCCCTTCCCACAAACAGGCTCTCATCGCGAAGTTCCGCGAAAGGTTTACACAGGTATCTAAAAGCGGGTATGCGGATTTCATGGTGGATCGGGCCATTGTTACGATGTTCGTCATGCGGACCGCCAATACGGATTGTGTGATGGATCAAATCGGACTATCATCTGAAGGCAAATCCGGATTCTGTAATTGATCGGCCGCATTCATTAGGGTCTACCCCAAGGCCAGACTCGTAACATCCTTAGTGCGTTAACGGATCGGTTAGCGCATGATCCGCCACGTAAAGTAATGGTTGGACCCGAAACTGGCATCCGCTCTCGTTGGTCGTTCCTGTAACCTTGTCCGCGAAGCATCGTTGTCACAAATGAGTCAAAATAGCGAAGGGATATTGGTGCGGATGAACAAGTGGACCATGAGTAGTGTCATGTTACTGTTCGGCGCAGTGGCCGTGGCGGGGTGCGGAGCGGGAACGAACGTCCAGGGGCAATCATCGCACAAGGCAGTCAAGCATATGTCGGGCCCCAAGGGCGTCCGTGCGAGCCACACCCTCGGGGCCCTGACGGTGATGTCCGGCATCCAAGCGTTTCAGATGATGACGCCACGGTCGGGATGGCTACTTACGCAAAATACCTTATACCATCTCACTCAGGGAGGCCAGGACGCCACGACGGTGTCCTCGAGCGCGATCGGCACGCTGGTCGCGGCATGGACAAACCATCAAGTCTTCACAGCTTCGGCACCGAACCCGCACCCTGGGAACATCAAGGTTGTGATCCGATCTTCGGAGAACGGGGGTCGCTCGTGGACATCGCTTGCGACCATCAAATCGCTGTACCCTCCAATGCAGATGATCATGCAACCAAGCGGGATTGGCTGGCTGGAAACGAGTCCAGGGGCCGCGGATGGCAATGATGTGTTTGCCCAATTGTGGCATACCACAGACGGGGGCCGCCATTGGACGTTGATGTCGCAGACAGCCTTTCCATATCACCGTAAGCCCGGAGTTTTACCGAATGGCGGCCAATTCCAGTTTCTGACTTCGACGATGGGCTGGCTTCTCCCGGGCAGGTTCGTCCCGGTTCCGGGTCTGCCCGTGGCCTATCAGACACAGAATGCTGGACACACATGGTCGCCGGAGTCGTTGACGCTGCCGCCGGGGCGAAGGATGGCCAATGTTCAGGGACATTAAAGTGCTGGATGTAACGCCGTCCGGAACGGGACTCGTTATGGTCGAGTGGACGGGCGGCCAGACCGGCGGATGGCAAGTGGCATCCCTCGTCAACAACCATGTTCAGGGCTGGTCGCCGCGCCTCCTCAACGGCCTAATTACCAGCACGCCGGTGTTTGCTACGACGACGGACCCTCAAACGATTTGGATGGTCAACCAACATACCTTGTGGTCCATTTCAGGAGCAAACCGACGCGTGGTAAAACAGGTGACCGCACATCTGCCGTTCTCTGACCCTGCGATGCTGCAATTCACCGACAAGGGGCGCGGCTGGGCGATATCGACAAATGCTGCCAACCATCCGGTGCTGTGGACGACCGACGATAGTGGTGTACAATGGCATCAAGTGACTTAGGTTATGGGGTACGAAGTGTGGAACCCGACCGATGTCGTGACGGCCACAAACGCCTGACAAGTGCAGCGGATGAATCTGAATAATCCTGAATTGGCCTGGGTTCAAGCGAGCAATGGCAAAAGCGGTTTCGCCTACGCCCGGCAGCTTAATGGGCCGATGCCCAAGAATCCCCAACAAGCCATCGCGATGAACAACAAGCCGCCGCGGACTATTCCGGTGTATGCGAAAAACGGCACGACGGTCGTCGGGAAATTCGTGGTGGGCGGCGTGCCGCCCGCGGCAAGATGGTCGTCGCCCCCGACATCGCGTGGGACCCAATCACATCCACGAGGGCGGTGCACCAGGCTACGAGGGTCGCGTCGCTGCTTACCGAGGAGGGTATCTGTTGCCGACCGAAACCGGTGTAACACAGCGCCCGACCCATCTTAATTCCGAAACCGTCTCCCTTCGGATTCCACGTGCCAATGGGATATCTGCATCCATATTGTTATTCTATGTGCCGTAATATTCACTCTGATAGTACATGTTGCGACAATTATAACGTTCGCGCCACGCTTTATCCGAGCAAAGTCTTTTGCTATTATGAAGCAATATCACGTCGGGAGGGAACGCGTTGGAGGTTAAGGATGTTACCATTATCGGGGGAGGACCTGTGGGTTTGTTCGGGGCCACCATGGCCCGGCTCCACGGGATGTCCGCCGCCGTCATTGAAAGCCTGCCTGAGTTGGGCGGTCAGCTATATGCTTTATACCCGGAAAAACCGATCTATGACGTCGCCGGCTTTTACGGCATAACGGGCAAAGACTTGGCGGTGCAACTGATTGAGCAGGCCGAACACTTCTCGCCGGACTTCATCCTTGGTCAGTCTGTCGAATCCATCCGCTATCTCGCCGGTTCGGAACCCACTTACGAACTCACCACCCCCACCGGCACTTATCGAACCCGCGTCATTCTTATCACCGTCGGAATCGGCGCGTTTATCCCGCGTAAGCTGCCGGCAGAGGGAGCCGACCGGTTTGAGGGGGCTGGCGTCTACTACCTGATGCCGCCGCTAGACCACTTTCACGACCGCCGGGTACTGGTCATCGGGGGCGGTGATACGGCACTGGACTGGACCTTGGCCATCGCGCCCCGCTCTCAGCATCTCACTTTGATTCATCGGCGCGATCATTTTCGCGGCCAGGAAGAGAGCATCCGCCTCATCCAGGAGTCCCCCGCCATTAGCGTACGGACCCCTTTTGAACTTGTGCGTATTAACGGGGATACCCATCCTGAGTCTGTCGTGGTGAAAGAGGTGGGCAGCGATCATGAAGAAGAGTGGCTCATGGACGATATCGTCGGTGGACTCGGGTTTTTGCCGTCGCTGGGGCCGGTCAAGACGTGGGGTCTGTCGCTGAAGGCTAACACTATCAACGTCGATCCGGCGTCCATGGCCACCAATCTTCCGGGCGTCTATGCGGCAGGTGATGTCGCGCAGTATCCCGGCAAGGTAAAACTGATTGCCACCGGGTTTGGCGAAATCGGGATTGCGATCGCTCAGATCCGCAGCTACATTGACCCGTCCAAGCACGGACTGCCTCACAGCACCAACTTAAAGGGCATCCCGCGCTAGTACACCATGGCATTATTCCCGCACCATCACTGCCATCGAACGCCCAGGATACTAAACCGGCACTCGGTCTGGTTTACCCTTTGGGGCGATGGCCTCCCGTGCGATCGCGGTGGGCGTCCCATGCGTGAGCGGCACGGCGAAGTCGGCCGGCGCCCGACACGCCAGCGTGATGATCTGCCCCACCTGCCCGGGAGTAAAGCGGCGGGGCTCACCTTGGAGGGCCACTGCGGACTGTCCATGTCCACAGTTTGAGGGTGGCTTGCGCCACAAGTTCACGGTGCTGCGATGCCACCCGGTTCGGCCGCAATGGTTTGATTGGCGGCTCTCCCTTGGCTGCCCGGGCGCGGTTTCAAATACCAGGCCGTCTGCCTGCCTTTGGCCCATGCGTCGAGAATAGCCCGGACTTTGTGACTCAACTCAATGATGGGCGCTGTGCGTCGTGCCATGGCGGATCGTATCTTTTCTCAAACCCAAAAGCTTGAATCCCCGCATAGGAGAAGGTGCGCCACGTTATTTGGCTACGGTGATTGGGCGTCACAGTCGTGTACTAGTGCCATAACGCCAAGGCGGACGCCCCCACCAGCACCAACCCAAAAACCAGGTCCCTCCATCCCGTCGACGATGGGTGGTAGTAGGTACGATGCGCGGACGACTCTGCCGGCGCTGCCTTAAATCCACGTGCCTCCATGGCAATCGCTACCCGCTCAGACAGTCGCACCGCGTCACTGAGCAGGGGCAGCGCATAGGTCACGATCCGTGCCATTGACCAGCGGGCATCGCGTCCCCGAACCCGACGAGCCAGGCGAAGCTTGCTCCACTCTTCCTGGAATTGCGGGAAAAAGCGGAGACCGGCCAATGTCCCATACGAGAACTTGGGTGGCACATGGAAATCTTTGCTCAAACTTTTCACCAAATCCACCAGATCTACCGTGGACACAAATAACAAGCCGAAACTCACCGCGGATAGCATCCGAAAGCCAAGGACCAAGCCCTTGAGAAATCCGGGGTAACTAAGCCGGTACCAGAGGATATGAATCACGGGCGTGTGAGGACCTACGGCAGCGTAGGCGGTTAGGGTCCAGGTGTATAGTGCAAAGAACGCCACAAAGGGTAGGAGTCGTTTGGCCACTGCCAGCGGCGAAAGCCCGCTGAAGGTAGTCAAAAGGACAATCGGGATTAGAGCAAGCGGGACCGCTTGGCCCAAGCGCTGGGCAAAGGCACTCAGCCCGACCGCGACAAAAACGCTCACCAATTTCCAGGCCGGGTTTAACCGCCCCAAAAGGCTCGAACGCGATTGCGGTGTACCCGTGGTAAAGACCGGAGGCGAACTCTCGACCGGCTCTTCTAATTCGGACGACGCCTGAAGCCGTGCCCGTGCAAGTAGTGCGGATTTCTCCTTGAGATGATCCCAGGTTCCGTCAAATGCGATCCGCCCGCCATCCACCACCACCACCCGATCCGCCCAGCGCTCCACCAACTCCAAGTCATGGGTAGAGATGACAACCGCCGCGCCTTGGCGCTGTCGGTCGCTAAGTCGGGCCATAATCATCTCCCGGGTTGCAGCGTCCTGACCAAAGGTTGGTTCGTCCAAGCAGTAAAGCGGATGCGCATGCTCAAGCATTACCGCCACCGACAGCCGCCGCTTCTGACCTTGGCTTAGCGCGTACGGGCTTGACCGCGCATTCTCACTCAAGCGGAATTGGTGTAGCAGTTGTTCGACGTGGGGAGGCACATCGCCGGTCACGTGGCGATTCGCGAGTTCGTCCGCAACTTGCTCAAAGATAAATTGATGCTCCGGATTTTGAAAGCCGAAAGCCGCATCTCCCCCGTCGCTTCGGATAACGCGGCCGGAAAACGGCTTCATCAAGCCGGCCATAACTTTTAGCAAGGTTGATTTACCGGCTCCGTTGGCTCCCACTAAAGCGAGAAGTTCCCCCTCGCGGACACTGAGATCGACGTCCGACAAGACGGCGGGCCCGCGCCGATGGTAGCGGGCGCTTACGCCGGTCAGCGTCAGCACATTTTTCCCGTCCTTTAGGGTTGGTCGTCGGGGAGATGGTTCATCGTTCAAAAGCCCCGCACTTCGCATCCAATCGCGTTCCTCTTTCAACAGTTGGTTTGTGGGCCCAAAGCGATGAATCCCCCCCGCATTATCTAATAAGAGTAGCCACGGAAGCTTTGGGGCCACCTCGAGAAACTTGTGCTCAATAACCATCAAGGTGATGCCGCGCTCAAAGAGCTCCCCAATTTCCCTGAAGACCTGCGCCGTGGACGCCGGATCCAAGTTGGCGGTGGGTTCGTCCAGTATCATCAGCCGCGGGTTCAGAGCCAGTGCCGACGCGATCGCCAGCTTTTGCTTGTTGCCACCCGACAGGGTCATATGCTCTTGAGTCAGGCGGACCGCCAGGCGACTCAAGCGAAGAGCTTTTTTTACTTCCGCGTCCATCTGGGACGGATCACGCTTCTGATTTTCTAGCCCAAAGGCGACCTCCTCCCCCGCCCTAATCTGGCAGAACTGCGAGTCAGGATCCTGAAAGACATACCCAACCGTTCCGGGCGCGTCTAGTGCGGGGTGCCGCTGCACCTCTCCGGAGACCTCCGCTTCCACACTCCAGGGGATGAGGCCCGCGGCCAACATAGCCAACGTCGATTTCCCGGCACCACTTGGACCAACCACCAACACCGACTGGCCCCAATGCCACTCCCAATGGAGATCCTGCAACACCGGGCGATTGGCATAGGCAACCGAAACCCCGCGAAGCGCGAGGATTTCCTCCGATGATACTCGGGGTTCCGCCCGTACCCACATCAGTGGGCGGCACCCGACGACCACTCGCGGCCCGCGGCAAAGTTGCTCAGAACACCAGTTCGTCCCAAACCGCGGGCGATAGCCCACGACAGAACCCCGGCGAGCACCGCTCCGCTAATCATGGTGACAACCAGGTATCCGATCTGGTTGGTACTCGAGTATTGATTCACGCCATAGTAAAAGTACGAATAGATATAGTTGCCAATCCCGCCTAATGCGCAGGAGAAGATCATCCACCCCGCGCTGTAGCGGCGGTAACGCCCAAGCGCAAACCCAAGCTCGATCCCCAGCCCCTGGGCAATACCAATCGTGAACGCCTGAATGCCATAGGGACTACCCAGCGCAAACTCCACAAATCCGCCAATCGATTCGGCCAACACTGCAGCGCCCGGCCGGCGGACAATAAACGGTACGATACCCCCGGCAATCCACCACAATCCATTAAACCCTGCTGCAGCCACCGGGTTGACCACGGGTGGCAATGCCTTGAACAACATGTCCCATCCAAGGTAAATAGCCCCTGAAATAGCGGAGAAAATCGCGGTCAATACAATGTCTCTCATCTTCCACTGCATGGTTCCGGCCTCCCAACAAAAAATCCTCTTTTCCTGGCCGGCCAGCAGAAAGGGGATTAGCGTCGCTTTTCGGCACTTTCTCCCGCTGGCATTATCCAGGTCGAGTTCTAAGGGTTAACGGGTATCCGTTTCTCAGCCATGTGGCACCCCTAGCGCCAACTATTCAGTTGTCTATCTTTCATGTTATCACGGCACCGGGAAGACGTAAAGACCAAGCTCAAAGCTCATCTCCACAGTGCTGACGCATGGCGGGTCACTAATCGGCTCAATCCGGTGGCGTGACGACGGTTTCGGGGGCAGCCGAGTCAATCGCCGGGAGCAAAAGTGCCCGCGTCGTCCGCAGAAGCTACGCGTTTAGCCGTTTCGTAAGAAACGGCTGAGGACTGATCGGTATGGGGAAGGCCCTCAGGTTACGCCGCGACTGCGGTGCGATGAATAACGTATGCCTGGAGAAACACGTCCGAGAGTACCGATGCTCCACGTCTCCCGGACTGCAGTAGCCATACGTGTGCTGCAGGATTTCGCCAACGGCCGACCACAGGGTCGGCACGTTTAGCAGCCGCCCGCCATTCGGCTATCCATTCCTTCCTCCCGGGTCGCCCGCTCTGCTCCAACGGCCCGAACGCCCAGAGCCCCCACGCGCGGGTGAATACGTATACACGAATCTTGCTGGGCGGTTTGGGGGAACTATGCGGCCCCCTCGCCCAAGCAATTCCAGCACCTTTCGGCGTGCGAAGCTGGCTGAACCCCAGCATCTTTGGCGGCATAATGATCTTCTGAGATATGCGCGAGGAATCCATCTGCCGTTATGTCTTGGACGCGACGCCCTTAACGCGTTGGGAGCCGTCCGATTTTCCGGCACCCATTGTCGTTGAGCGAACCTGCCTCTCGCCCTTCAACAGCCACACCACGGCCAGTCCAAGCACTAAGGGCACAATCACGCCGTGATCAATCATCAAGTCGACCCAGTCGTGGACCACAAATGACACAATGGCCCCAAAGGCGCCCAGTCCCATGGCGAATTGAAAGGGCGTCAGCGTTTCGGATCGAGCCTTTAGCACCCCAATGCTATGACGAATCCAGGACCACTCTAGCCACAATGCGGCGACAATACCCAACACCCCCAAATCGGCGCCCCATTCCAAGTACAGATTTTGGGCCGTTGGCGAGGCCAACACGAGTCCCGCCACCGGATGCAACATCGAATAGCGGTGAAATCCACCTAAGCCGACCCCTAACATGGGGTGCTGACGCATGGCATTGAGCGCATCTTTCCAAATATAGAGGCGGTGTAGCATGTCAAAGTGCCCCCTGGGATGCAAGACCGCGGTGACCGTGGAACTGAGACGCCCGCCGGTTGTCTGACGCGACGGCGCGGCAACACTATGACTCAAATTGGTTTTACCCAAAAGGTAAATGGCGCCAAAGGAGATGATGGGAACGAGAATGCCTGGAATCACGAAGTGCCGGTTTATCATTTCACGGCCGCGTAACGCCCAGGCGACGACTCCCATGAATCCTATCGCCGCCACCGACGCAACCCAGGCCCCGCGTGAAAACGAAGCAATCACACTCAGCGCCACCAGTGCAGCCACGCCCCAAGCCCACCAACTGCGTGCCCACTTCGGCCCGTAACCAATCAGCGCCGCCACGAAGGCAAAGACCATCGATTCAAATCCCCCGAAGGGATTCGGTTGACCAAAGACCGCATCCGCACGAACGTGGTGCACATCCACGATATTGGCGGCCGGACCAATTTGAAAAAGAAATTGATAAAGCCCATAAATGGCCAGCAGCGCGGCAATGGTGAACAAGGCGCCCATAATGAGCTTCCAATTGTCCTCTGACAACGAAATCTCGTGGGTAATCGCCACCAGTACCACGAAGAACTCCACGTATTCGAAAATCTTAATCACGGTGGCGCCGGGCGCAAGCGCAGAGGCTAGCGACAATACAGATAGTACCAGCAGCAACACCATCGGCCGCCAAAACGGGCTGCCCATCCACCGCTGCCACAGGGATTCTCGATGTTCTCGCCACGAGCTCACAGCTAGCCGAATGGCCATCATGATGGCCATCACGTCAGATAAATTCAAATGATGGTGATGGAAGGTCAGGCCGAAGGGGAAAGGAGCGGCGATAATGTATACCGCCAAGGCCCCCGGCAATGATAGTGTCGTCAGCCAGGCAAATCCCACACTTAAGGCCACAATCCCGAGCGGCGGAACCACATAGGCCAAAATCACGCCAGCCGCCAACACTAGACCTGGCCATATAAGACGAGAAAAGTTTGGCTTTCGCATCCCCCATACGCCCTCGACCGACTTCATTCTCCGCAACCTCCTTAGATGTCCTTCCTCGAACCGCTGTCACGTGATTAGATTTATCTATAAAGGTTGCTACAAAAATCCGAATCTCCACATGGGATTGTTTACACTGCCCAGGCCCCTCCGTGGTCTCGTGACGGTCGCCCGTCACACACCCCTCGTAAGGGTGGGAGATGCAACTTGCTAACATGCACAACCGGAGAATGCAACTCGCCACTGACGTCTGGCCTAAAAGATTCAGACCAATGGCACTCTGAGCTCAAATAGACTTGCGCCCGAGCAGTTAGTCCCACCCACTTTTCCTTCGCCGCAGAGATGCCTGGCATGGGGCAACGGGATACAAACGAGAACCGCGTCCCATTCGCCGTAGGTGACCGCCTCCGCTGAATGGCCAGCGCAGATGGAAAATTGACCATGGCCCAATACCTCTGTCGCCGATCCCGGGAGGCATAACCTCCGGCCTGGGGTGAACGTACCGACCCGGTGTGCGGCAGGCGTAACGCTGGGAAGCGTCCCCATTTTGTCAACGTATCGTTATGGTGAAAACTTACAGGCGTGGAGATGCCCGCGACCAAAGGTCCATCGTCACGCCGATGGCCACGGTGGGGATCATGGGTGGCGGCACCTTCTCCGAGTTCATGCTGGCCACTAAGAGCGGAAAGACACCCTCATTCGATGCCCCGGGCACGTTGACCCAGCCGTCACGGCCACCGCCCAACGGCTGTATGCGGCACTGGGGCCGGAGAAACGATGACCGCAAACCCACCGACATAAATAATTGCAAGGGGCACAACTCGCACTAATGTTGGTCCAGGGATGGGCAACAAACATGGTGCAAAAGTGGACCGGAACGTACCGAGGGCAACAAGCCGGCAGCGAGGCTTCCGCAATCGGATACCTCGCCGGATGCTCAATTTGGTTAGACTGGGAAGTTGGCGCATGGGAATCAGGGACGACGGCGAAGGAGTGCTTCACATGGATTGACGACTGGGCAGCCGCAATCAGAAGTGCAGGCTATGCCCCGGGCATCTATGTAGGCGAAACAACCGGCAAGCCCCTTGATTCGTCTCAGTTAGGGAGTTGGAACTCAGTGAATTCTGGAAAGCGCATGATGCTGGTGTCAGCGTGTCACCCACTGGGTATCAAATGAAGCAAACCACTTCCCAACAGCAGGTTACCCTATCAGGTCAGACGAATGGGTCGACTATGATGTCACAGAGAATGACAATAACAGCCGGACCCCTATTGCCGAGTATTACGTACCTTAGCGAGGCTAACCCTCTAGCCGCCACGTCTGACCCGAGGCATGGAGATTGAGTGGGAACGCGTGGAGTTGAAAGGGCGGACGGCCGCCGTCGCGAGTCAGATACAGGGTTCGATTTGCCAAGACCCAAGCTACAGAAGGCGTGGCAAGTACCGGCATCTACACATGGATCTTAGGAGTCAAAGGAATATATGCTGGTATTGTCTGCCACGTGCGCCCGTGATTTACCGTACGATACCCCATGTCAGCCGCTGATCGTTATCTTGGGTTTGATACTGGACAAGCAACGCTCCTACACGGTCGGCATGGGAAAACACGGGGCCTGCAACGGCAGTTGTCGCAGAGAAATTCGAGGATTGGGGAATTTTCACGGTTAGCCACTTGTTTCCCGCATCGGAACTGCGGTAAAGGAACACGCAGCCATTCGTACTCGTCAAGAGCCAACCGATCCGGGGGGGTTCGAAAGTGAGACATTGAGCAGCACCGGTTGGAATCGCAGATGACAGACTGTTCATGACGTGCCTCCAGTGCGATCCGCCGTCAGTAGTGCGGTAGATTACGGGCGGCAAAAGCCCTGCTCCGCCCACTCCATTCAAGGTCATCCAACCATCGCGAGAATTGACGAATGTTAAGTGGGCCACTGACTCGACCAAGGGATTTTTTGACCGTAATGAATGAATAATGCCATCGGTGCCCGTTGTCTACGGTCCACGATACGTCTACGGCGTCTTTAGTTGGACTATGCCATGCTAGGCAAACGATCTGCTGTTTACTGCCATCGTGGGCACCGCGACAAAGGCATTCTTGTCAGAAATTGCCTGTAGCTGCGGCGTAGGTGGAGTCTTTAATGGTACTAGCTGCCACTGTGATCCGTCGGTAAGGGTCGAAATAACCTTGAACGGATGCGATTGGTAGCCGGCAACCCATACTCGACACCCAGCCGCGGCAACACCCACAGGTTCGAAGGAGGAACTAAGCTTGAAAAGTTTCGCATGGGATGGAGGTGCTTGCGGAGTGGGAGTCGCCAAATTTGCTCCCCCCCCCCCCCACCAAGAAGCCCGCAGCAGACGAGCAACTTCGGGGGTTTCGATGAGAAGACAGCTCTCCTTGTATCCGGAAGAAAGCCATGGGTGAGTTGCTCAGGATGTACGGAAGGCCAAGAATATCCCGATAGAATGCGATGGCATGATCGAGGTCACGCGCGGGCAGGCGACTTGGCCCAGCTTGCGAATTAATGCTGACGGGGTCGGTAGCGCCTTTTCCGCTATGGGTCTCGTCCGTGGAGTACGACCGGCGGTGCTGAAAAGTCTTCCTCAAAATCACCCAACTCTCTCGTGTTCCCCCGAGAATTTGGCAATTCGAAATATCGATGGAGTACTCATATTCATGCAGGGTTTTTTTCGTATCGTAGGGAAGGCCAATTGAATTCCTATCGACAAATTGCGGCTCCAACGTATCCGTCCGTGATTGGCCGATTGTAATATCAGCCGCAGTTATGAGATCCGTATGCGTTAGGCTGCGGTTGTGATTGGCAGTCGAAAATTCCCCGGGAACGTCCGAGAGCCCCAGCGGTGCCGAGGAAACCGTGCCCGCGCACGATCAGGCGACGACCTGTTTAGCCAGTGCTAGCTACCCCCGAGCGCATCCGCTGAGCACTGCGGGTTCCGCACGGGACCGGGAAAAGCTGAAGGAGATGATCATAGCTTTTTTCTAACCAAGGATCTGATGGGCGAACAGCATCGCCAGCAGCAACGCCCCGACGTTAACTTCTTACCGCGTCGGGAAAAAAGTGAAGCTGCATGGATATCAGCGCCTTGAACGCTTCGGCCCGGCCGTCTGAGCGTTCGCCCAAGTGATCACGATATAGCCTCTCGGCCTCGCCGGTAAAATATTGTGACAGCATTGGCCACTCCGGGATGTCAAACTGCGACACATGCGCTTTCATCGCCTTGAGCTTGTCTTCCCAGGTGTCGGTGACATCAATATACACATTGGGGTAGGCTGAGCCGTAAAAAGCGGCCTGGGGTACCGCGCAAGGCTCGCCCTGATCCCGAAACATCACACGATTTTTGGCGTAAATTAACGCCGCCGCTACCGCCTTGCCCGTTTTCACGTGATCGGGATGGCTCTCATACGGTGTCCAAGGGTCCACCGTCATCACCAGTTCTGGCCGAAACTGCCGAATCAGGGCCACCAGGGTGGACATGAGCTGGTACTCCGACCAATTCCCGCCATCCTCGAATCCGAGATTGTAGCTTTCTTCCACGCCTAAAATGCGGTTGGCGTCCTGACGCTCTGCGCGGCGGATTCGAACCATATCCGCCATCGTCACCACCGCGTTGGGTGAGCTGGACGCAGTCGTCCCATAGGCGCTTTGAACCTCCGCCCCGGCACGCCCGTCCGTAACCGTTAAATAGGTGACCCGCGTTCCCTGGTCGCACCACCGTTTGACCGTGCCGCCAGCGCCCACCTCGTTATCGTCCGGATGGGGCTCTATCACCAGCACACTCGACACATCCATCAGTTCCGGCAGACCGAACATCTGGCGCGCGGTTTGATAATCCATCTGCTATCCTCCTCCTCAGGTTAAACGCCGTGAAGCATTTGCAGCGCCAGCAACGCCCAGCCGGCCAAAAAGCACAGTCCGCCAATGGGCGTGATGACGCCTAGGCGGCGCGGGAGGCGCTCTGCGGTTAAGGCGTAGAGACTGCCGGAAAAGAGCACAATGCCGACGATAAAGAGCCATGCGGCCAACGGCAGAAGTCCTGCCCTGGGAAGTATCGCGGCAAACATCCCAGCCGCCCACGCGGCGACCCCGTGGATGAGTTGGTATTGCACCCCGGTTTGGTACGTTTTGATCTGCTCGTCCTGAACTCGCGTTGACAGCCCATGGGCTCCAAAGGCGCCCAGCGCCACTCCCAGGAACGCCAATAGCGCCCCAATCAAAGCCGCAGTACTCATAACTTATCCCTCATCCAGACATCCGCAAAAATCGCCTCAAATTCCCCGTGATGCGGCTCGAACTCAAACGCCCGCCGAGCTAAAGCAAGACCGCAAGATCCCCGCGGCGGCGCCCGTGGAACCCTGGATCCGCTCTCTTCGCCATACGCCGCGAAAAGGCGTTAACCACCCCGAGTACCGACGAGGCGCGTCCCTATGAATGGGAACACTTGTGAGGAGGCGGCGATCATCTTCGCCTGGATGTAGCGCTACATAGCCGTCCTGTCGGGAGTGGGATGATCGTCCCACGCTGTCCGTTGCCGACGGCATCGCCACGACAGGGCGGGTGGGTTGCAAGCCCTTGGCAATCTGCGTCGCGACATTGCAGGTTGACATTGTGCCGCAGGATGGAGACATCCAGGAACGGTGTCTTCATACCAATCCGTTGTTGGCGCAACCACACTCCAATGTCGCGTATGGCCCATTATAGCCTCAGCCGCCCGCGCCCATGCAAATACCGTCAGCCAGTCAATACCACCTCGGTCCTAGGGTAGCAAATGCGCTCCCGCTGCACAACGATGTCACATGCCCCAATGACCCAAAAGGTGCAGCAAAAATGGCGAAACATACGATTCAAGGGCGGTGCCAACCAGAGTTACGGCAGCCATCACAATCACCAGGCCGGTAAAAAAGGCGAACGCTTTGCCGACCCCGGGACCCTTGCGCCGGGCGGCAGGCGAAATCAGATCCCACGAAAATCCCAGAGCCACCGCGGCTGCAATCACCAACGCCGGTAGTAAAAAGATGTCGGCAATGCCCATGGTCGCCGTCCCAATGGCCGCGCCCCGCCATTGAAGACCTTGCACCAAAAAAGTGGCGGCGAACCCCAGCACAAATCCTCGAAAAAAAACGACCAGCAGCACCAGCGGCATCCCGGCCACGGACACGCCCAGCACGTAGAGAAGCCCCAACAATTTGAGATTTTGCGCCAACGCCGGTTGAAATACGTGACGATATGTGGGCGCGGACGCCTCAAGATCGACGAACTGTTTCACATAGCTCATTAAGGACAGCCGATCTGCCACGGACAAAGTGCCGACGGCCAAGACTCCAAAGAGGACGCCGACCAGCATCGCCGCGATAACCAGATAAAGGTGCGTGGTATAGCGGCCAAAGTGAGCCTGTAGGCGGTTGCCGGGCGCCGTAACCATCCCTCCACCTCCTGGGGGATAATATGTGGCGCCGTGTACCGGTAGACCAGCCGTCAGAACGGTACACGCCTCAACCACCACAAGAGGCCGGTAAGTAAAATCCCGTTGCTGGGCGGCGATTTACTTAAATAATCTCGAACCTGGCGGCGGTCCCAGAGTTCAACCGCCACTTCCTCGTCTGGATCGAGCCTGGTCGGCCCAGCCCGAAGTCCCGACGCGAAATAAAGATGGATCATTTCCGTGCTATACCCGGGGCTGGTGAAATAGCGATATAGCAGCCGCCAATGCTCCGCGGTGTAACCGGTTTCTTCCTGCAATTCACGCCGAGCGGCGGCCAGCGGCAACTCGCCCGCATCCACCAATCCCGCCGGAAGCTCCGCCAAGGAATGGCTCACCGCCCAGCGAAACTGCCGGACAATTACCACTTCGGCTGCGGCGGTCTCGGCCACAATCGCCACGGCACTAGGACGTTCCACCACCTCGCGAGTCGCCGGTCCAGACTTGGCCAGAACCGGATCAACCCGAACCGACAGTACACGCCCCCTAAACACAACTTCCGGCCTTCCTCGCGGCTTTTCCATCCCTTCGCGCCCCGGTCCGTAAGGGGCGCCCCACCTCCCTCGCATCCACACCGCAATATTTTCGCACCACCCAACATAGACTATGTCAGGTAGTCCCGACGAAGGAGTGGGATAGTATGCGAAACGCCCTGGTCTTTCACGGAAGGGCGAAAGACCTCTTGGCATGGCTTAAATCGGCCCCGCTAACGCTGACCGTCGAGCAATATATCCGAATGCGGGAACACGGCCCTATGCGGGCTTAATGGAGCGCAGTGACTGTTTGAACACCAAGGTCGGCACACCGTCTGCGTCGTCGATGTGCAATGCGTAGGTGTCATATTCACGCAGCACCCCCACTAGGGTGGACCCGTCATCAAAGGTGAATAGAAGCGCCGCCTCATCGTCCACCCATTGACGGTATAGCACATCTTGCGCCGAGGTATGGCGCTCGTTAAAAACCCCCGATGGCTTTTTTGTCTTCGCCGCCGTGTGTGACTTTTGGGGAACGCGGACCGGCGCAGAGCCGTCCCGCGGAGGAATTTCGATCCGCCGAGTCATATGACCTGCCCTTCCAAATCATGTGTGCACCTGTGTAATTGCTCTCTTCCCACTTATCCAATGACTCGCGACACTTTGCGATTCACGGCGTCCAAGACCGCGCGGACGCTGGCTCCTTGCCCGTCCCCGCGCTCTTCAGCCGATCCGATAAGGAGGGTTTCCCGACGCCGTCGGTCATACTGGCTGAGAGCCACCAGCACTACCGGGCGGTTGGCCAATGTTACCGTTCGGCATTCTGTCAAGACAATGGGGCCCACCAATCCCGGAATCCGATTGACGGCGTCAACCGCCGCCCACGCCATCACCTGGTAATATTGGCTGGGCAAATAATGACCTGACCACTCACCGGTTACACGCTCTGCCTCGCCCTCGCCCCAGGCAAATACCACCCGTACTCTGGCGGTTTGCCGCAAAGAGTCCAAATCCATGTGATACTCATGGATCCAGAGCCTGCCCGACGCCCCACGGACGACAGGTTTGTCCGTGTCATCGGGCACAATTTGTGCCACTGATATGCGTTTATGGTCTATTTTGAGATTCCACCGCGCTAAGAGTGCACTTTCGACGTCGCGAACCACCTGCTTGGGGGTCCGCTCAAGATTCGTCAGCACATGAATTTCCTCGACCGCCCCCCAATCATTCACCGCCACCGCGCACTTCATAACGGTGGGCAATTGACAAATTAGCGCTTCCATTTCCTCGACAGTCACTTCATTCGTAGGCTCATCCAATGTGGCCGGTCCCCTCTGAAAAGTACTTTGTCATCCCTGTGGGTGCGCGTTCGGGACCCCCCCTCATGAGGGTATCCTTTGAACAACAAAATGGAGGATACCAGGCTTTTCGGCACCCTCCACCAAAATTCCTTTTCCGCCTGGCTAAATTTACTCCGGCAGATAGGTCGACTGCACTCGTCCTAGGGTATGAATGCGGTGCTCCGCCACTTGGTCGGCTGCCTGCTGCGACGGTAGCCCCTCCCGATGGGCTCGCGCCAAAATCTCGCCAACCTGTTTGCCGATGCTCCTGACGCGGGCATAGGCGCGATCAGGGTGATACCCGTCAGGATGAAATTCGTCGGCCACATTGACTACGCCACCGCCGTTGATGACGTAGTCGGGCACATAGACAATGTTGCGCTTCATCAACTCCAGTCCATGGCGCGGTTCCTTGAGCTGATTGTTGGCGGAACCAGCCACAACCCGAACTTTCAGCTTGGGAATGGTATCGTCGTTTAAGATGGCGCCCAAGGCACAGGGTGCAAAAATATCTGCATCGACTGCGTAAATCTGATCGGGTTCAACCCAAGCCGCCCCTAAATCTTCCGCAGCCTGACGCGTGTCCTCGGGGTGGATGTCGGTAACCGTCAGCCGAGCACCTTGCTCAATCAAGAGCTTGGCCAACAAGAACCCGACATGCCCCTGCCCCTGGATGGCCACGTGTTTCCCGGACAGATCGGGCGAGCCAAATGCCATAACGGCGGCAGCCTTCATTCCTTCCAACACCCCCAGCGCCGTTGCGGGAGACGGATCGCCGCTGGTCTCCTTCAGCCCTCCGACAAAGCGCGTCTCCCGCGCCACCGTGGCCATATCATCGGCCGAGATGCCCACATCTTCGGCAGTGATATAGCGCCCGCCGAGACTCTGAATCAAGCGCCCGAAGGCGCGCAAAAGCGGCTCCGACTTGTCCGTCCGGCTGTCGGCCCAAATCACTGACTTACCGCCGCCCAAATCCAAGCCCATAGCCGCATTTTTATAGGTCATACCGCGCGACAGACGGAGTACGTCGGTAATGGCCTCTTCTTCACTATCATAGGGCCACATCCGGCAACCACCAAGAGCCGGTCCCAAAGTCGTATCGTGAATACCCACGATGGCTTTAAGACCGGTCGTTTTGTCGTACCAAAACACAAGCTCTTCGTGGCCGTACCTCTTCATCTGGTCAAATATGTTCATGAGTTTCTCGCCGAAAGGCGAGCGTCACTCCCTTTCGCGATCTCCCAAGGAGACCCAAATTTCCCTCACACATCATGGCACAACCATGGCGAGTGGTAAACGGCTGGTGCAAGTATTTCCGGATTACGGTTCGCCCACGCGCACCTTTACCCCGGGTGACTCGCGCGTCGGTGCGCCCACCATTTGTCTCAGACGATGGGAAAAGCGGCAGCTTGTTCTCGACGATATCATCATCTAATATTATTGAAGTGGGGATAAATTCCCGCGATTCAAGGAAAGGAGGAGCCTTCATGCAGGAAAAGTCGTCCCACGGCAGCCGCTGGTGGTATCTTGTCCTCATTCTGCCGTTTATCGCGACGCTATTTCCGCAGATTTATAACTCTATGACCCCGGCACTGGCCGGCATCCCGTTTTTCTACTGGTACCAGTTGCTTTGGGTCATCATCACAGGACTTTTAACCATCGTGGTCTATTACCTCATCCGCTAGCAAAATGTCGTGAAAGGGGGACCGTTTCGTGCACGCCGTAACGCTGATCGTATTTTTCATCTTGTTTGCCTTTGTGACAGTGCTGGGATTTTACGCTTCCCGCTGGAGACGGACATCGCAACGAAACATCGAGGATTGGGGGTTAGCAGGCCGACAATTTGGGACCTTCTTCACCTGGTTCCTGCTAGGCGGCGATTTATACACGGCGTACACCTTTATTGCTGTTCCCGCCTTGGCGTTTGGCGCCGGCGCGATTGCGTTTTTCGCCGTCCCTTATACGATTGTGGTTTACCCGTTCGTCTTTGTCGTGTTGCCGCGTTTCTGGTCGGTAGCCAAAGCCAAAGGATACGTGACCGCATCGGACTTTGTTAAGGGTCGCTTTGACAGCCGGGGGTTGGCGCTGGCCGTTGCCATCTCCGGAATTTTGGCAACGATGCCATATATCGCCCTGCAGATGGTGGGAATGCAAACCATTTTGGAAGCATTGGGCTTCTCCGGGTATATACCGCTGGTAGTCGCATTCATTATTCTTGCAGCATACACCTACATGAACGGTCTTCGAGCCCCGGCGATGGTCGCGGTGGCTAAAGACACCCTCATCTACATCACCATCATCGTCGCCCTGATTGTCATTCCCGCCAGTCTGGGCGGATTCGCGCACATTTTCCACGCCGCCAACGTCAAGCTCGGTGAAGCCGCTAAGCCATCATCCATCTTGCTCTCACCGAAACTCTACACTGCTTATGCCACGCTGGCGCTGGGTTCCGCAGTCGCGTTGTTCTTTTATCCTCACGCCATGACCGGCGTGTTCGCGTCGCGTTCGCGCAACACGGTGCGAAAAAACGCCGCCTTTCTCCCGCTGTATTCCCTGCTTCTCGGGGGCATTGCGTTGCTGGGCTTCATGGCGCTGGCCGCCAACGTCAATGTTAACGGCAACAACAACCTGGCGGTGCCGCTGTTGTTCCAAAAGGAGTTCTCGCACTGGTTCGTCGGTGTCGCATTCGCGGCCATCCTCATTGGTGCCTTAGTCCCGGCCTCGGTCATGGCCATTGCTGCATCGAACCTGTTCACCCGCAATATCTACACCGAATACTTCGCGCGCACCAGCACCCCGGAACGACAAGCGGGCGTGGCCAAGTTTGTGTCGCTTTTGGTCATGTTGGGCGCGTTGATTTTTGTCATCGGTATCCCACTCCAGTTTTCACTCTACCTGCAGACGCTGGGCGGTGTGTGGATTCTGCAAACGGTCCCGATGATCGTCGGCGGACTTTATACCCGGTGGTTCCACCGCAGCGCGCTCTTAATCGGATGGCTGGTGGGCATGGTGCTGGGTACCTGGATGGAGTCAACTGTCGGATTTTCCAGCTCATTCTTCTCGCTGAGTGCGGGCGTTACCGGGTATTCGGGGATATGGGCCCTGATAGCCAACGTGATTGTGGCAGTCGGGCTTTCTGTCATTCTTAATGCCGCCCGGGTCTCCAACGGCAATGATCAGACGCAACGTGCAGACTACCAGGACCACGAGACAGCCTGATTTGATCATGTCGGTGCTCAAAAGAGCCGCCCTTTATTAAAGGGCGGCTCCTGTGTTAACTGGCCTTCATCTCCATCCTCAGCTTATCTGCCACCATGGCAATAAATTCCGAATTGGTTGGCTTGCCGCGATCGCGATTGACAGTGTGGCCGAAAATCCCGTTAATGACGTCGATATTGCCGCGAGACCAGGCCACTTCAATAGCGTGGCGAATAGCGCGTTCGACCCGGCTGGGCGTCGTCTTGTATTTGCTGGCAATGGCCGGATACAACTCCTTGGTCACTCCGCTCAGGAGGTCGACGCGGTTAATCACCATCAAAATGGCTTCCCGAAGGTATAAGTATCCTTTGATGTGGGCCGGAATACCAATCTCGTGAATCATGTTGGTGACTTCGACATCCAAATGCTTGACCGGCACCAAGGCCAGCTTCCCGGTCGGTAGTGCGCTCTTGCGCTCGGGGGCGGGAGTGCCTCCCAGTTGCTTGATGCGGGACGCCAGAACCTTTAGGTTAAACGGCTTAAGGATATAGTAGTCCGCCCCCAATTCCAACGCCTTTTGTGTCATCGTCTCTTGACCGAAGGCGGTCAGTACAATCACTTTGGGCCGCCTGTCCCAATCCATCTGGTTCATTCGTTCCAACACGCCAATGCCGTCAAGATGTGGCATAATGATGTCCAGCACAATGACATCAGGGGTTTGTCGGCTCAGGAAGTCAAGCACTTCCATGCCGTGATTGGCATCACCCATCACATCCAGCCCGTCCTCCTGACGCACAGCCTCTTTCAGCAACTCACAAAATTCGCGGTTATCGTCCGCAATCAAAACCTGAATCGCCACTCTGGTTGCCCCCTGCCGTAAAAATTTGGCATTTCCGCTTTCGCTTAACTCTTCTCCGATTTTTCATGATCTCCTGCTGCGTTCCCTGTTTATGCCATACTATCGCCCGTCAGCAGCCGACATGATCCGACGGCAAGATGCTGCAGGCCGAATACGCCGCTTTTATGCGAACCGCGCGACTCCTCACTGTTCAAGAGTCCAACTGCCCGTCTGCGGCTGGGGAAACTAAGAAGATTTTGACGAATACAATTCGCGTTTCGAGCTGGAAATTCCTTCTGCTGTCGAATGAAAATCGCGGGAACGCCAGGTGCCAGGCGCACAACTGAGGAGGAGCGGAGAACCGCTCCTCATTTATAGCTGGATTGTTCTGCCATCCAATAGGCGTAGCAACCGTACCCCAGTGATGGGCGGTTGAGTAGCACGTGGGTGACGGCGCCCACCACCCGTCCGTTTTGGATGATGGGACTGCCGCTCATGCCTTGCACGATCCCGCCCGCCTCTCGCAAAAGACGTGGATCGGTCACCTTAAACAAGAGACCTTTCACACCCGGGGAGTGTTGCACCACCGTTTTGACAATGTTAATCCGAAACGGCTCCGGGGTCTGTCCGTGGAGAACCGTTAAAATCTCCGCAGGCCCGCTACGCACTTGATCGGGGAGGGCGAGCGGCAGCGGGCGGCTCGGCCCCCAAATCGGCGCATGGCTAAGTTGTCCGACAATGCCAAAGACACCATTGTGAAAAACGGTGCCGGAGATGTTGTCAGGTCCGGCCAGCACGCCCACCTTTTGGCCGGGCTGGGAATCGGTTGCGGGAACCAATCCGACGATCTCCGCACCGGTAGCGCGGCCGTACGCCAATGCTACCGGCCGGCGCGTCAACCCGTCGGTCATGCTATGACCTAAGGCGGTGAACCGCCACGTGGTCGGATTGAAAAAGGTTACGGTGCCAACCCCACTGGTGCGGTCTTGTACCGCCGCGCCAATTTGGTACCGGCGGCTTCGCGCCGCCCATACCGGTACAACGGTTCGGACCCGGAGCGAGCGGGCGCCCTGAACCAACAGATGGACAGGCCTGTGGTGTAAGCCGTCTCGAGCGACCCGCTGGGTCAGAACCCGAACACTTGACGCCGCACGTCCGTCGACGCGGGTGACGACATCCCCGCGGTCAATTCCCGCCGCCTCAGCCGGATCAACCGTGCGCCCCGCCGCCACAATCGGCG
Source organism: Bacillota bacterium (assembly GCA_021820965.1). Lineage (GTDB taxonomy): Bacteria > Bacillota > Sulfobacillia > Sulfobacillales > Sulfobacillaceae > Sulfobacillus_B. The sequence goes on from JAKACZ010000011.1 coordinate 72,958, forward strand.
TCAGGGCCGTTACCACCAGGCCGCGGGTGTGCACCAAGACCCCAACCGATTCGCCGCCGGGAACAACATAGACGGGTTTCGTGACGTCCACCGGAAGTCCACGCCAGGGAATCCATCCGAACAGGCGAAACTTCAACAGATAATGCCCGGCGCGCGATGCCTTAAGGTCAAGACTTGTCGCCCCGCCAATCATAATCGGGTTTGACCGGCCGCTCGCGACCGAAACGGGGAGCCAGCGCGACCACGGGACGATCACATCTTGCCCCGCGGCGGTGCTTAACCGCTCCGGAAAAAGCGCCAGTCGTTGCGCCGGCACTGTTGTTCCAATAGTGATAATAACAAAAGCCGCCACCAGTCCGAGAGCCTTGCTTCGCGTAAATCGGCGCGGTCTTCGCGGGCTTTTCACGCTGTCACCTCCTCTCTCTTTAACCTGTCCTGAAGCCGATGGGCTTCATTCCCGGGAACAGAGGCAGGTGATAGCAGGATAGGAAGGGTAAAGTTCAAAAGGGGCGCGAGCGCGGCTTTTTTAATTGATGCACTAGCCAATACAACGAAAATTTACAATGCCAACACGCGCGCGGCTAAATCGTCTGCAGCCTGAGGCCGCGCCCAGGTCTTCTGACTGAAAATCATGCGCTGGCGCAAGGGCGAATTGTCGTCCACTAATTGCTGGGCCAGCTCTTGAAGGTTATTATCACCGCGCATGGCTAAATCATGCATGATTAGGCGGTCTCTGTTTTCTTCCTCCTGACCGGCAATCCAATGCGTCAATAACCACGGCACCCGGGATTGACACACTTCCGCAGCCGTGACCCCGCCAGGCTTTCCGACCACTAAGCGGGCCGCCTTTAACAATGTTGGCATATGCTCAATATACCCGACAATGTGAATACGTTCCGGCCACCGGTGCGCATCGAGGCGCCAGCGTAGTCGTTCATTGCTTCCACAAACGGCTAAAACCGGATAGGGCAGTTCGCTTAAACGTTTCAAAATCCGCATATAGGGACCGACGCCCAATCCTCCGCCCAAGAGCACGATGGGACCTTGCCGAAATTGGCCAATCAGTGGATTGGGCTGATTAAACGAAGCGCGGATGGGAATCCCGGATTGCCAGATGCGCTCCGGACGATATCCAAATCCGACCAAATCCTGAACTTGTTCGGGCAGCCACACCGCATAAGCATCGGCCGTCGGCTCATACCAGAACCGATGAACGGATAGGTCGGTGAGCGCACCCACCAGTTTGAGTTCCGGGCGGCGCTCTTTAATGGCCGACCAACCTGTCAGCGCATACGGGTGGGTCGCCACCACCACATCAGGCCGATGCGCCTCATAGGCGCCGGCCAGGAGGCGCTGACCGTCCGCGCGCCAGGCCTCGCGATGCCGACGCCACAGCAGTTGTGCCCGGTCGCCCAGTCGGAACAGGGTTCCGTAGATGCCCGGCATATAACGAATGCCAAAGAAATAGAGCGCGGTCTGCACACGCATGTCTGGAATCAAGTGATGGGAAAATTCGACGCTCGCCCCTTTTTGGGCGAACGATTCGGCCAGTGCCCGGGCGGCGATGTCGTGTCCGGTTCCAATGGGCAAACTAGCAATTAATACCCGCATACAATCACTCTCAACACCATCAATCACCCTGACCCTCGACCAATAGTGTCTTAGCATGCTGGAGCGCCGTTTCGTCCCCCGAGCCACTCAGCATACGCGCGACTTCCCGGATTCGCTGGTTCTCGCCCAGCGGCTCGATGTCTGACACGGTGGTCCCCTGGACCGCCCTTTTCCGGACCGCCAATTGCCAGCCCGCCCGCGACGCAACCACGGCCTGGTGGCTCACCGCCAACACCTGCGCGGAACGGCCCAGTCGCTTGAGCAGCCACGCCACACGCTCCGCACTGGCACCGCCCAGTCCTTGATCAACCTCGTCGAAAATGTAGACGGTATCGCCCCGCGCCGGCCCGGTCACGGCCAGCGCCAGCGCAATACGCGCAATCTCGCCGCCCGATGCCACCTTGGCCAGGGGCTTTAGTGCCTGTCCGCGACTGGCTGAAAATAAGACATCGAGCATGTCCACTCCGGATTCGGTCATGGCTTGAGACTGCCGCTCGATAACAATTTCGCCGGTTGGCATTTCCATTTCCCGAATGCGCTCGGTTAATTCCCGCTGCGCCTTTTTTAAGGCGTCCTGCCGAGCCGATGACAGCCGGTCGGCGACCTCGGCCGCCGCCTGCCAGGCTTTGTTCTGCTTAGCCTTGAGTCGTCCCAGCTCCCAGTCCAGATTTTCTAGCCGGCTGATCTCCTGGTTTAATTCAGCCAGGTACGCGATCACATCGCTCAGTTCCGGACCGTAACGCCGTTTGGCGCGGCTTAGCGCATCGGCTCGTGCTTCCAACTGCTCCAGCCGCACCGGATCGAGGTCGAGTTGGTCCATCCAGACGGAAATCTCCAGGCGTGCGTCGCCGATGGCGCGAACCGCGTCCTGGAGTACTTTCACCACGTTGTTGACACCCGCATCGTATCGGGCCAACGTCTCCGCCAAATGCAGAGCTTGATCAAGTCCCGCCAAAAGACCCGGCCCGTCACCGCCGTCAATACGCTGGTAGAGCGCTTGTCCGGTTTCGATTAATGTGCGTCCGGCACGTAGCCGGGCCAATTCTTGAGTCAGCCGGTCATCCTCGCCTGGTTCAATCTTCAGGGCGTGAAGTTCATCTCGAACGGCCCGCTTATCGTCCAATTGCGAAAGCGCCGATGCCAGTTGACTGAGCTCAAAAACGTCTCGTCGGCACTTGTTGTACGCGCCATACAATGTTTTGGTTTCGGCTGCCAGCCCCTCTAGGCCGGCGTATTGGTCGAGCCAATCCAGCATGTACTGCCGATTCAGGATTTTCAGCAACTGATTCTGGCCCACATATTGAATCAGACTTTCGCCCAGCGATCGAATGATCTGCGCCGGCACCGGCTGCCCCTGAGCGCGGTAGGCAGAACGGCCGTCTCTCCCGGCGGTCCGCTCGATGATTAAAACGGCGTCCGGCTCCAGTCCCAGGTCGGCCAGGGGCGCCCAGTGGGGATCGGCCGGGTCCAATGAAATATGCAGGCGCACTCGCGCCTGCTCACCCCAGGGGCCAATCCGCTCCTGTGACAATCGGCCGCCAAACGCGGCCGCCAAACTGTCCAACGCCAGCGACTTGCCAGACCCCGATTCACCGCTAAGCACGTTAAGACCGGGGCCCAACCCAATCCGGGTCTTCCGAAAAAGCGCAAAATTTTCGATATCGATTTGTCGTATCATCCGAGTTGGAATACCTAATGCCCCTTTCGCCAACCGCGCAGAACATGAAAAAAGCTCCACCCCGGCCGCCGAATCAGCCGGATCGTAGTCGGAGACGCGACCACGACCACCTCGTCTCCGTCCTCTAACGGGTGGACCTCCTGCCCGTCAATAGTGACTAAGGTATCACGATGTACCGTACGAATGCGAATACGAACCTCCTGCCGTCGGCTCAGCACAATCGACCGGTCAAAGAACGAGTGTGGACAGATGGGCGTTAGCACCACCACGTCCAAATCCGGTGTCAATATCGGTCCGCCCGCGGATAAGGAATAGGCGGTCGAGCCCGTCGGCGTCGCGATAATGAGCCCGTCCGCCGGGTAAGTCGTGACGTACGCCGCGTCGACAAAGGTCTCCAGGTTGATCAAGCGGGCAAACGGGCCTTTGGCCACAACCACATCATTCATGGCTTCAAATTCGGCCAAGACCTGATTGTCCCGTACCACGCGTGCCGTCAACAGTTGCCGCTCATCCAAAACGAATTCGCCGCGGATGACGGCCGCCAGCGATGCGTAAAGTTCCGGCACTTCAACTTCTGTTAGGAATCCCAAATGCCCTAGATTTACACCGAGGATGGGCGCGTTGATGGGTGCTAAATGTTTCGCCGCTCTTAAGAGGGTGCCGTCCCCACCCAACACCACTGTGCAAACAAAGCCCATCGCGGCCAATTGATCCCAGTGTCGACCGTGGGCGGGAAGCCCCACCGCCTCCGCCAGGTCATCGGGCATGATGAGCTCCACACCTTGCGATATGAGCCAATCTTTCATCCTCAAGACCAACCCGCGCACTTGGTCCTTCTCCGGATTGGGCCAAACCAGGATGTTAGGCATCCGCTCTCCCTGCCTTCCAGGCCGCCTGCACCACGGCGGAGATGTCGATATTGACCGATGGGGCGGCGTCCAAGCCCAGGTGCAGAAAAAACTCGATATTCCCTTGAGGCCCGCGAATAGGCGACGCCGTCAGCCCCCGTATCGAATATCCAAGCACCTTAGCCGCGCTGATCACGCTATGCAACACCTCGCGGTGCACTCCGGGATCACGCACCACCCCGCCTTTGCCCAGTCGTTCCGGTCCGGCTTCAAACTGTGGCTTGACCAGCGCAACCACCGAGCCTTGGGCCGAGACCAGGGTTCGCAGGGGGTCTAAGAGCAGTTTTAATCCGATAAACGCGGCGTCAATCGAAGCCCCGTCCACCGGCACGTCACCGCGAAACTGACTGGGGAGCAAGTAGCGGGCATTGGTGCGCTCCATCACCACCACCCGGTGGTCCTGGCGCAGCCGCCAGTCTAGCTGCCCGTACCCGACGTCGACGGCATATACTTTAGAGGCACCCCGTTGAAGCCAGCAGTCGGTGAATCCGCCCGTCGACGCCCCCACATCTATCACCCGCCAGCCGACCGGATCGATAGCAAACTCGGTCAACGCGTGGGCGAGCTTAAAACCACCGCGGCTGACAAAGGGCAGTGCTTGGGCCACATCAATCGAATCGCCGGCACCTAAAAGGCGGCCGCTCTTGGTTTCCACGCGGCCATTGACTAGCACCTGGCCCGCCATGATGAGCGCCTGCGCCCGGCTTCGAGTGTCGCTCAGCCCCTCTTCCACCATCCGGCGGTCCAACCGCACCCGGGGCTCGGTCATGCCCGCGACTTTGCGGCCAGTTGGCTGAGCCAATCGTGCGCCTTGCGGGTGAGCGCTTCGGCAGATAGGTCATACAGATCCAAGTAATAATCGGTAGGCCCATGGTCAATGAAGACGTCAGGCAGTCCCTCCAACCGAACGGGCATCGCGATTGTGCGTTCAGCCAGCCATTCCGCCACTGCCGACCCAAATCCGCCGGCCCGCGAGTGCTCCTCCAGCGTCATCAGGGCACCGCTTTCTTTGACCGCCCGGGTCAGTGCCAGGTCGTCTAGCGGCTTGACGAAGCGGGCGTTAATCACGCCCACATCATAACCCGACGCCCTTAGCCGGTCACGAACCTCCAGCGCGCGATAGACCATGGGGCCCAGCGCCAGGATGGTTAGATCCTGGCCATGGTCGAGCCATTCGGCCCGACCCCACTCTATCGGCTCAATCGGTCCGTCCACCGGCAGGCCCCGCCCAGGACCGCGTGGATATCGTAGGGCCACGGGCCCCGGCCGGTCCAAGGCTGCCTTAATCAGCCGGCGCATTTCGGCTTCATCCTTGCCCATGGCAATTTCGATCCGGGGCACGGTTCTTAGATAGGCCAGATCATAGATGCCTTGGTGGGTTGCGCCATCCCCGCCGACCAATCCGGCCCGGTCGATGGCAAACAACACCGGCAGGTTTTGGTGGCAGACATCGTGGATCACCTGGTCATAGGCCCGCTGCAGGAAGGTGCTGTAAACCGCAAATACCGGCTTAAGGCCTGCCATCGCCAGCCCGGCGGCAAAAGTGGCGGCGTGCTGCTCGGCAATGCCGACGTCAAAGTACCGTGCGGGAAACTGCGACTGGAAATAGTCCAGTTTGGTGCCATCGGGCATCGCCGCGGTAATGGCCACGATGTCGGAGCGTTGTGCCGCCAACTCGACCAGGGTGCGGCTGAAGACCTGGCTATACGTGGCCGCCTCCCCCTTTTTCAGCATTTTGCCGGAGGCGACTTCAAAGGGTCCCGGCCCGTGGAACTGGACCGGGCGCTCTTCCGCCGGCCGATATCCCCGGCCTTTTTGGGTAATGGCGTGGATGACCACGGGCCCTGGATAAATGCGGGCATTTCGCAGTACTGGTATCAGGCTCGTCAAGTCGTGTCCGTCGACCGGGCCGAAATATTTGAAGCCAAGTTCCTCGAACACGTTCCCGGGTATGACCGCGTGGTGCAGCACATCTTTAATGCGCTCACCGGCACGCCGAAGCGGACCGCCAAAGACCGGCAGTGACTCCAAAATGGCGTCAATGTCTTGCTTGACTCGAAGATACCCGGGAGCGGTGCGCAAATCGGTCAGGTAGCGGGAAAACGCCCCCACATTGGGCGCAATCGACATCGAATTGTCGTTCACCACCACCACCATGCGGGTGTTAAGGTGGCCCAGCTGGTTCATGGCTTCCCAGGCCATCCCGGCCGTTAGCGCCCCATCCCCAATCACACAGACAACATCGTAATCCGCGCCGCTTAAGTCACGGGCCACAGCCATGCCGAGGGCGCCCGACAGAGAGGTGCCGGCATGGCCCGCTTCCCACACGTCAAAGGGGCTTTCATGCCGCTTTAAGAAGCCGGACAGCCCCCGGAGCTGCCGAATGGTGTCGAATTGTTGCAAACGCCCCGTTACCAGTTTATGCGCATAGGCTTGATGCCCGATGTCGAAGACAATTTTATCTTCCGGGGTATGGTACACATAATGGAGCGCCAAGATCAGTTCAACCGCCCCCAGGCTGGCACCGATATGACCACCGGTTCGGGCGGTGGTCGCCACGATGTGCTCACGCAGTTCTTGGGCTAGCCGCTCAAGCTGGGCTACAGTAAAATGACGAAAATCTTCGGGAGACTGAATCCCCTCTAAGAGCGTGGTCATAATCCTCTCCTTACCAGGTCCGTTCCGCGGCAAACCGCAGAAGTCCGTCCAACAGACCGGCCCGCGCCGGATCCAGCCCCGCCAAGGCCTCGCGCACATGCTCCGACAATAAAGACCGTGCAGTCTTTATGCCCACCAGCCGAGGATACGTCGCTTTGCCCAATCCCGCATCGGTCCCCGTGGCTTTCCCAAGGCGGGCGGCATCTCCGACTACATTCAAAATATCATCCACCATTTGAAAAGCCAACCCGAAGTGCCGGCCAAAGCGGCCAAGCTCGAAAGCCGCCTGGTCGTCTCCGACCAATTGCGCCGGAATGGTGAGGCTCGCTTCAAAGAGGGCTCCGGTTTTTTTCTCATGGATCTCTTGAAGCGCCTTTACACTAATCTCTTGACGTTCAGAGGCTAAATCTTGTATCTGTCCCCGCACCAATCCCTGTCGCCCTGCCTTATACGCCAACGTCCCCATGGCCTTCACGACGCCGGATGCGGGAAACCCCAGGTCGTAGAGTTCGGCCATCTTGACAAACGCTTCGGTCAACAGCGCGTCGCCAGCTAAAATGGCCGTCGCTTCACCAAACACCTTATGGGAGGTAGGCCGTCCCCGGCGCATGTCATCGTTGTCCATAGCGGGCAGGTCATCATGAATGAGTGAGTAAGTATGCAGGTACTCGACCGCCAGCGCCGCCGGTTTCAGGCGGTCCGGCTCGATGCCCACATACGCACCGCCGGCTAATACCAGTTGGGGTCGCACTCGCTTTCCGCCCGCCGTGAGAGAGTATTGCATGGCCTCCTCGACACTGCCCTTCTCAGACCCCATCCCCGCCACGTCGTCCAGAATCCACTGATCAATCAGCCGGCGGGATTCCACTATCCACGTCCCTGCATCCACGACTACCTGTCCCCCGCGTTCTCCATCAATTCGGGCGAGATGGCGGACTCGGCCCGCGCCAACAACCGGTCAGCCTGACCGCTCAAACGCTTGGCCTCCTCATACAAGCGCAAGCTCTCACCCAAGGGCTCGCGCCCGGCTTCCAGCCGCTTTACGATTTCCTCCAGCCGGGCCATAATCTCTTCATACTTGTCGAGCCCCGGTTCGTCACTCATTCTGGCCGCCCTCCTGCTCCACCCGTGTCATCCAAAGACTGCCGTCATCCCAATGGATTTCATACGGCTCATTCCATTGTACCGCACTTCGTTTGACCAATTGGCCGCTTCTATCCGTCACATAGGCGTAGCCGCGCTCCAGCGGGAGCTTGGGGTTTAAAAGCGGCAACCGGCTTTCCAGGCTCGCCAGGATGTGCCGGGATTCGGTCAAAACCCGTTCATATGCGCGCTCGGTCCGTTCATCCAAACGGTCCAGCCAGTGACGCTGTTCCCGAAACAACGTGTCGGGATGCCTCAGCAGCCCATGCTCGGTCCAGCCCGACAAGCGGTCACGTTCCCACCTCAGACGATTTTTCCAGGCGGCATCCAGTCGATCGGCTAACGTCCTCTGCCAAGTCAAAAGCTGATGAAACTCCGGCACCGCCAGTTCCGCCGCCGCCGACGGTGTGGGCGCGCGAAGATCCGCGGCGAGGTCCACTAAGGTGGTATCAATTTCGTGGCCAACAGCGGCAATCACTGGCACGGGGCACCCATACACTGCCCGCACCACCCGCTCGTCGTTAAAGGCGGCCAAATCCTCTTTGGCCCCGCCGCCGCGGCCGATGATAACAACATCAGCCGGTCCCTGAGGAACCCGGCTCATGGCCTCGACTATGCTAACCGGTGCATCCCGACCCTGCACCGTCACTGGATACAAAATCACCGCCATCCCCGGATACCGCCGGCCAATCACGGTTTGGATATCGTGTCGGGCGGCGCCGGTGTTGGACGTCACTACCGCCACCGCCTGGGGAATCAACGGCAAGGGCCGTTTAGGCCGAGAAAACAGGCCTTCTTCATACAGCCGCCGTTTCAGTTGTTCCAGCTCCAAATCCTGCGAGCCCCGTCCCATGTCGCGAACACGACTGACGTACAGCTGGGTTTGGCCATCGCGTTCGAAAACGCCGACGCGGCCATACGCCATGACCGCCATGCCGTCCTTAAGCGGTTCGGACAGGTTCAAGGCGTCGCGCCGAAACAGGACGCCCCGAATTTGCGCGCTCTGATCCTTTAAGGTGAAGTACCAATGGCCGGAGGTGTGGTGCTTGACGCCGCTCAGCTCCCCCACCACCCAGACACGCTGCCAGTCCGGTACACCCTCGACAACCCGGCGGATGGCGCTCACCAGTTCGCTGACGGTAATCGGCGCATCCATCAGCGCCCAACCTGATCACAATAGGCAAGCCAGGTGTTTTGCATGAGTTCGGCAATGGTCATGGGCCCAATGCCGCCAGGCACGGGCGTCACAGCGCTGGCGAGTTCCTCGGCGTGCTGACTCACAACATCCCCGACAATGCCGTGGTCGGTACGGTGGATACCCACATCCACCACCACCGCGCCCGGTTTAATCCAGGTGCCATCAACCAGCCCCGGCCGCCCCGCGGCGGCGACCAGGATGTCCGCTTGGCGAGCAATATCCGCCGATCCCAAGGTTCGCGAGTGCACAATGGTGACGGTGGCCTGCTTTTGCATCAACATAAGCGCCGCGGGCAGCCCCACCAACGCGCTGCGCCCAATCACCACCGCCCGCCGGCCCGCAACAGGAATATGATAATGCGCCAGAATATCCATGATGCCAACGGCGGTACACGGCCGCAAACCCGGAATATTCTGGGCCAACGAGCCTTGACTTAACCGGGTCAATCCATCCACGTCCTTCTTTGCATCAATGTGGTCCAAAATTGGTTGTCGATCAATGTGCGGCGGCAGCGGGAACTGCACCAAAATCCCGTTTACCCCCGGGTCCTGGTTGAGCGCTTCCACCACCGCCCGCACATCCTCGGTGCGACTTTGCTCGGGCAGCCGACGCTCGATGGACCGCATGCCGGCCGCGACCGCCGCCTGATGTTTTAACCCGACGTAGATTTGAGACGGTGCATCCTCACCCACCAACACCACCGCCAAGCCGGGAACCGTCCCTCGTTGCCGACGCTCCTCCGCCACATAAGTTTTTACCCGCTCCCGGATTTCCGCCGCCACCGGCTTCCCTAACAGCTTTTGTGCCATAAGTCCCCCTTGTCACGCCTCAAGGCGTCCAGCCCGAGATAGGCCACGCCCACGGCATTATCCCGGCTCCACTCCGGATCCGAAAACCAAAGCCGCCAGCCCGCGTCCGCCAAAAGGTCCCCCATACGGCGCCGGAGCCGGGTGTTGGCGGCGACGCCGCCCACCACCAGCAAATCTCCACCCAATGGGGACGCTCGTTGCACCAAAAGACCCAAGCCTTGCGCAATCGACTCCAATACTCCGCGCGCCACCGCTCCCGGTTCGCGCCCTGCATCCAACGCGCGCTGGGCCGCCGCCTCGGGACCGGAAAAGCTGATCCGCCAAAGGCCGTCCTTGAGTCGCGGCCGGCTCCAGGGGATGGGTTCGACATCGTGGCCGGATTGGGAGAGACGATCCAACTCAGGTCCGGCGGGAAAGCCAAAACCCAGCCGCACTCCGATGCGATCAACAAATTGGCCGACGTAGAGATCGTCTGTCGACGCCACCGTCTCAATCCGAAACCCAGTAGCCGCCGGCGTGACGGAAAGTAGCTCAGTCGTTCCCCCGGACAGATGAAACGCGTAAAATGCTCCCTTCACATTCAGTCCGGTCCCGGCAAGTCCCGCGCGAATGTGACCTTCCTGGTGGGTAGTGCGCAAGAGCGGAACCTGGGCGACCGAGGCAATAGCACGCGCCACGCCTTCACCCGCCAAAAACGGGGGGAGATAGGAGGCTGGGTTCGGTCTAGGCGCAACCGATACTGAGACCCCGACTAAGTCGTCGGGATCTATGCGGCCCATCACCTCTTCCACCAGTTCGGGGAGGTTTTTCACGTGGCCAAAGACCGCTTCGCTGGGTTTCAGCCCCCGCTTCCCCTGGGGCACAGCGAGAACCCGCCGGGCTTGGTGCCACTGCCCGGATACGCATACCGCCGCCACCGACGTCGTATACGCGCTGGTGTCGATGCCTAGCATCCAGGGATCATGACCTTGGTCGATCAGGATCACCTTCCGGTCGGAGATGCGCGGCGATAGTACCCAGCACGCCGTTGACAAACCGTTTGGCGTCGTCCGTGCTGTAATCCTGGGCTAATTCCAACGCCTCGTCGATAATCACCGAGATAGGCACGTCCGATTGGTAAGCCAATTCGTAGCACGCCAGGCGCAGGATGTTTCGGTCGATAGGCGGCATGCGCTCCACCCGCCAGTCCCGGGCGGCCTCACCGATCCATTGATCCAGCTGCTGACGCTGGGCCACCGTGCCTTCCGCCAGGCGCCGCGCGTATATGCCGTCTGCGGGGTCGAGCCCGGCTAAACTTCGATCCAATACTTCCGGCAAGGCACTATGCGCCACATCATTTTCAAACAGCACTCTCAATGCCAATTCTCTGGCATGGTGGCGAGCCACCGAACCCCTCCCTTATCGCTCGACTCCGGGGCTGTCCGTCTGGCCGCCCGAGCCGCTGAATGACACGGCTATGATGTGAATGTCGACGCTTTGCACCAAAAGGCCGGTGGCCCGCTCCACTTCCCGCTTAACTTCTTCCTGTGCCCGCTGGGCCACCTCGGGGATGCGCACGCCCCAATCGACAATGAGGTGCAGGGACAAGGTCACCTGGCGTCCGTCGACGTCCACCCGCACCCCGCGGGTGGGCGAGCGCCGGCCCAACATGTCGTTAAGACCGGACGCGATCCCCCCGCCGACACCCGACACCCCTTCGACGCCAAGCACTGCCATGGCGGCAATTTCCCCGATGACATCATGTGTCACGTGAATGGTCGGAACTGCCGGGATCAGCCCCGCGCTGCCGCTTTCCTCCATTCAGCCTTCCTCCTTCATGCACCCTTAAACCGCTCCGCCAGGAAATTGATATGGATGTTGCCGTGGCGGAATTCTTGGTCTGCCATCAATACCTGGTGCATGCCGATGGTGGTCTTCACGCCGTCCACCCGAAATTCGTCCAGGGCTCGTGCCATCCGCTGGATGGCCTCCTCCCGGTCGCGGCCCCAGGTGACAACCTTGGCCAACAAGGAGTCATAATAGGGTTGAACCGTGTATCCTTCCTTCGCCGCCGCATCCACCCGCACCCAGGGACCGCCGGGTTCGTCCCAGGTGGTGACGGTGCCGGGACTGGGGCGGAACCCCAGATCGGGGTCTTCGGCGTTAATGCGGCATTCAATGCTCCAACCGCGGAATTCGATATCGTCCTGGCTAAAGCTGAGCGGCAGGCCGGCCGCGACCCGAATTTGCTCCTTGACAATGTCGATGCCGGTGATGAACTCGGTGCAGGGATGTTCAACCTGCACGCGGGTATTCATTTCCATGAAGTAAAAATGACCCGCCTGGTCCAGTAAGAACTCCAAGGTACCGGCGCTCTGGTAATGGACGGCACGGGCTGCCGCCGCGGCCGCTTCGCTCATGCGGCGGCGAATTTCCGGCGTCACCCCGGCCGACGGCGCTTCCTCCAAAACCTTCTGTCGACGCCGTTGCAGTGAGCTTTCGCGCTCACCCAACGTCACCACCTGGCCCTCTTTGTCCGCCATCACCTGGATTTCAATGTGCCGCGGATTTATCAGGTATTTTTCCAAATAGACGTCGCCCTGCCCAAACGCCGATTTCGCTTCGCGGCTGGCGCGTTCCAGCGCGTCAGCCAGCCCGCCCGCGTCCTCGACAATGCGGATGCCGCGGCCCCCCCCGCCAAAGGATGCCTTGACCAAAATGGGGTAGCCGATTTGGTCGGCCACTTCTCGCGCCTCGTCCAAATCGCTGACGGTGCCCTCGGTGCCCGGTACCACCGGAACCCCGGCATCTTTCATAATTTGGCGGGCCCCAGCCTTAATCCCCATCTGGCGAATCGCCTCGGCCGGCGGCCCGATAAACACTAAACCCCAGGTTTCGCACACCCGGGCAAAATGATCGTTTTCCGACAAGAATCCATAGCCGGGATGAATAGCCTCCGCGCCGGTATGCACTGCCGCATTGATGATATTAGGTATATGTAGGTAACTTAAGGTCGACTGTGCCGGGCCAATCGGAAAGGCTTCGTCCGCGTATGCCACGTGTGGCGCGTCTTTATCCGCCTCCGAGTACACGGCAACCGTCTGAATTCCAAGTTCCTTGGCCGCCCGCATGACGCGAATCGCAATTTCGCCGCGGTTCGCGACCAAAATCTTTTTGAACACCTAGCCACCTCCCCTTCTTCCCTTGATAAATAGACCATATGCCAGAAGAGATGTCTAGAGGGACGGCCAGGCCGCCCCTCTAGCGCCGCACTTAGGCTTTCGGCAGAATCACCACATCCTCAGGCGACATCTCGGTGACGCTGGTGGCGGTATCGGCAATCCTGGCCACCTGAGTCGGAGTTAGCCTCGACGCACCCACCATGACCACGACTTGATGGCTGGTGACGGTCGCGGCCGACAGAGGGAACCCGCGCCCGGCCAATAATCCCTCGATGCGCACTTCCGCCTTGAGTTCCTGAGTGTCCTCCACCATGGTGTGCGCCGCTTGGTTCCTGGCGCTCTGGGAGATTCCGGGATTCTTAGTCAGCGCCTGAAGTGTCGCAATTTCTTTGGACATGAGTTGGTCGCGCTTCATGCGCACGTTGGTAAAGTAATTTTCCAGATTGACCACTTGGCGGTGTGCCCGGGCGGCCTGAGTTCCCGGGATTGCCACCTGAGACTCGGGGCTGGTGCGATGGTAGACAACGTAACCCAAAAGCACCGCCAACACGGTGACAAAGGCCGCGAAGCGAATGATTTGCGGTCGTTTCATCATGGTCCTCCTTTTTTCCGTGCTCGCCGCTTAATTCGGCAGCACCAAGACTTGATAGGCTTGAACTTGCAGCAATGTCTGTACGGCTTGAGACAGCTCGGCGCGGATGGCCGGCCTTCGCGCAGCGGGCGTTACTACCACCACGCCGCCAACAGCGGGCCCAATTTGGTCAAACGGCACCACCGTCTGGCCGTTATTGGTGGATACCACTACGGGCTGGGTCCCCTGGCCGCCGCCCGAGCTGTCGACATACTGCGACTGAATGCTGCGTGTCAAGGTGATCGCCACCGATACCTGTCCCACTCCGGGGATTTTGGCCAAGATCTGTTCCACCTGCGCCGCGATTTGCTTTTGTTGACGCTCGATCGCTTCCGCAGGCAGAGCAGCCGCGTTGGGGGTTTTATGATGAGGCGGCGAAGGCCGCGCGATTCCAAAGCTGCCAAAGCCCAACAGCAGCACCCCTAACCCGCCGACCACCACCAGCCGCAAAAATCCTTTCCGGTCCTGATTCACAAATTTGTCCCACCATTCCCGATAGCTTGATGACATTTATCCAACCTCCTCACCCTTGCCGCTCCCCTGCCCTTACGGCCGCCCAGCTTTTGGCCTGGACCGGACCGTCACCTCAACTGCTGGCGTGCTGCCCATGGTGACCTTGAGGGCGGCACGGACATAATGCCGCGCTTGGGCCGCGCTCACCGAGCCATCCGTCACCAGATAGGCGCTGACACTGCCGTCCACTCGCGACGTCAGGGTGCATCCGCTGACGCCGGACATGCTGAGCACAATGGCTTCGGCCTGATGCAGTTCCTCCATCTTTACGACTTGGTTAAATCCGCTCTGACTGTTGGTCCAGCCGGCCGTTGGCAGCGCCAGCGGGGTCTTCCCCATCTGATTGAGCCAAGACCATAAGGGACTAACGAGGGTAGCCAGGATCACCAGCCCAACCACCAGACCGCCATAGCGTTTGAGATCCCCCTTGGGCAGTACGAAGTCCACCAAATTGCCCAACAGAACGACCACGATGAGCACTTTGAGCCATTGGCCAATGTGATCAATCACAACTGCACCCCATTCGTTGTGCCGACAACGACGGTCACCACCAAAAAGAACATGAGAGCTACTGCGCCGGCGATAGCCATGAGCCAGCCTAAGGCGTTGGCCATCAGGTTGAGTGCGTCGCCCACGCCGGGCACGCCCAGAGGCTCGGAAGCGGCGGCCCCCATGCGATAGAGCACCATCATGGCAAACAGCTTGATCAGCGGGAAAAGAACCAGCACGATAATCCCCAGCGCCCCAAACACCGAGACGGCGTTTTTCAGCAGAAGAGATGAACCCAGCACCGCTTCCATGGCGTCGGAAAACATCTTACCGATCACGGGAACAAAGGTGTTGGCTAAGAATTTTCCGGTGCGGAGCGTCACTCCGTCGGCCACCGAACCGGCCGCCCCCTCAATCGCCATGATCCCCAGAAACACGCTCATCAGCCCCCCCAAGAGGGTTAATCCCACCTGCCGCAAAAGCGCTCCCAGCGTGTTCAACGAGAATTTAGGAAGCCATACCGAGACCAACTCTACCAGCGTGGCCATGAGAACCAGCGGTAGAACCCAGCGCTGAGTCAGGATTGCGACCAAGTTGGTCACCGCCAGCATCAGAGGGTGGAATATCCCCGCCGACGCGACCGCCCCGCTTCCGGCCACCAGCACCATCAACAGCGGAATTAACGATTCCATGAAGTGAACCAGATTCCCGACCAGTCCTTCGACCATTCTGATCGCCACCGCAAACGAGCGCAGCGCCACCAAAATGAGTGCGGACACGACCACAATCCGCGCCACTCCGACCACGCCGCCACGGTCGCCTTCGCCCACCGTGTCACCTAGTCGGGCGAGAAGCGCGGCCAACACTGTCAACAGAAAAATGATCCCCAGAATCCGGCCCTCCACGGCTAAATCCCCGGCCAGCGCCGACCCTAAGTGAGACAGCAAAAGCGCTGGGTTCATCGGCATTTGGTGGTGCAAAACCCGGCGGGCAATTTCGCCCACCGAGGGCAGGGAGGGCGCCCCTGACCCGCTCAGCAAGTGGTTCATTTCCTCATCTAAGCGCTGCGTGTTTAGTGACTGGATTTGCTGGTTGACCAATGACGACATGCTTTTTGCCAAGGCCACCGCCGGTGCCAGGGCGAGCAACAGTACGGTGATGGGTAAGATGAAAAAACGCTTCACGCTCTCCCCCCTCCGCTACGACGGGATTAGCTTCAGCACGGTCTCGGTGATGCTGGCGATTAACGGAATGGCCAGCGCCAAAATGGCAATTTTTCCGGCCAGTTCGACCCGCATCCCGGTTCCGGCCTCACCCGAATCCTGCGCAAGCTGTGCCACAAATACGGTGAGATAGGAAATGCCAACCACTTTCAACAAGAGCGCCAAATATTGAGCCGGAATATGCGCCAGCTCCGACAGGTGCACTAGGGCCGATACCACCCGTGCAACGTCCGGCACGATCAGCATCAGCATGACCGCCGCAATTCCCAACCGTAAGATGACCCCGAGATCTCGCCGTTCTTCGCGGATGACCATCAACAGCACCGTGGCCATCAGACCCAGGCCGACCACCCGCATCAACGCCAACACCCGGAATCCCCCTTAGAGGTTGAACATAGTTTTTACCGATTGGAACAGCTGGGCCACCTCCCGCAGCACCATGAGGAACCCGATGGCAATACCGGCCAGCGCCACCAATTGGCCCCACTCCTTGCGATCCAGCCGCTCCAGCACGCTGTACGCCACGGTGACCAATATTCCGATTCCAGCCAGCTTAAAGATCAAATCCACGCTCGCCACGCTCTCACCCCTCGTCACAGCAAAAGGATCACCACCGTCAGCCCGAGCGCGTTCACCAGCACCGAAAACAACCGGCCGTCCTTGCTGCGCCGGGTGCGCGCTTCCACCAGCAGCCGCTCCAACTCGGCTTGCGCCGCGGCGATATGACGATGCTGATGGCTAGTGTCCGACGTTCCCAAAACCCGGCCCAAATCGGACAGCACCCGGCGGTCGTCCCCCCACAGCCCCGGCAAACGGATGAGCAGCCGTTCCCACCTGTCGTCAAATCGGCAATCGGGACTTCGCAGTTCCTCGGTAAACACCTTGAAGGCGGGGCGCAACAGCCGCTGGGCTGAGGCCGCCTGCCACAAGGCGTCGGGCAGCGGCAGACGTCTCCATTCGATGAGGGGGATGAGTCGGGCGAGCAACTGCTGCCATTCCTCCAAGCCCCGTACTCGTGCCTGAAACGGCTCTCGCGCCCGTTCGGACAGGCGCCAGGCCGCATACAGCACCAGCACCGCCGCTACCACGCGTACGAAAATCACGGTGCACCGGACCAAGCCCAGACATCATCCACAGTGCCCGGTACCGGATTGCTCGACAAGAAGACAACCGCATCGAACGCGCCTTGACGCAGCACCCCGGCGAACGCCGGGCGGCGAAATAAATCCTCCCGAGAGCGGGCATGAACGGTGGCCAGGACGTCAACCCCCGAGTAGCGGGCATGGATGATGGCAGCCAAGTCCGCTTCTCCTCCCAGTTCATCCACGGCGATAATGTCCGGTCCCAACGTGCGCAATGCGGTCTCAACCCCCTCAGGTTTTGGCCAGGCGTCAAGCACGTCGGTGTGGCATCCCACATCGAACCCAAAGATGCCGGTCCCCCCGCACCCGGCGACCTCTGAGCGTTCGTCCACCACCACCACCCGCCGCGCCTCATTGCTGAGGCAGAACACAAGGTCGCGCAAGAGGGTGGTTTTCCCGGCCCGCGGCGGCGAGGCCAGAAGCCACGACCCTCCCAATCCGCGCTTACGCAAGAGCTCAATGAGGGCCTCTGCCGGCCCTCTTATGTGCCGCCCTATCCGCATGTTCAATCCCGATACCCGGCTTACCGTGACGACGCGGCCCCCTTCCACCACCGCGCGGCCGGCGATCCCTACGCGGTGGCCGCCCGCCAGAGTCAAAAAGCCCTGCCTGAGCTCATCCGCCCGCGCATACAGTGAATGGTCGACCAACACGCTCACAATCTGCTCCAGTTGGTCGGCCGTCACCACCTGCGGGAGCCCGGGATGAGTTAAGACGTCATGCCACCCGGCGCCATAAAGGCAGACGGGACGGTCCAGCCGAAAGCGTATTTCCTCGAGGGAGGCGGAGCGCTGACCGGGAAAATCCTCCAAGGCTTGCCGCCAAGGATTGGGCAGATATTGCCATGGTTGCATCTCGCACCTCCGCCTGAGCCCCGGGATCTCTTCCCAGTTGTGTTATGTCTATGGGACAGGTCACCAGCTTATTCCAGTCTGGGAAGCCCGCTTATGCGGCTTGGACCCTCGGAGGCGGGCGCGAATCCGGCCCTGGAGGTCGCGCCCGGCTCACGAGAACGGTGGAACATAAATGGTATCGGGATTTTGTGATTGATCGCTCTCTCTTGGGAACCTTCTTCATGCGCTGACAAATCCGGATGATGTAATGGATTCAGCAACCTTATTGGCCGCCGGCACGAATCCGATGCTAGCAACACTTAGGGCTCACTCGGAAATAACTGGATCGTTTTGTGGGCTAATGGTGTAGTTCCACCCCCTTTGAAAGGCTAATTTATGAATGGGGCCCTTAGGGGATTAACGGGCCGGTTAACGACTTAACGGAATCTTCGGCATTTTAGCTCCCGGGTCACCATTGGTACCAGGGCCACTTTTAGAAGGGCAGTTCTAAGGGATCTCAAGTTTGGTGATTTTCGTAAGATTCGACAATGTTGTAGGGGTTTACAAAGGGGGGGTCACGATTTCCTTGAGGCGTTTGGTCGTGGGTGTCGGCTGCAGTGCCCCATTGGGATAGGGCAACGTGATGCCAAGCCGCTCGTGATTCTGCCGCATCACCGCTTGCATACAGCGCCATAACAGGAGCGCCATGAAGACCCCATAGACATAGGCGGTGATTTTCTTGGTGTCCTTGAGGAACAGGGGGGCGACAGCTAACGGACCTTTCAATAGCGCGTTGTCTTGCTCCACCACAAATTGCGTCTTGTAGCCTTCCAAGAGTGCCCGCGCCGATCGACGCGGATCATTCGAGACGAGAATGAATGTGCTGTGGTCGGGATGGATTCCCGACGGTTTATCCGGGTTTCTCCCGGGTGAGCCGCAGGGGCGTCTCATCATTCAGGCTGGGCTAAGCAGGGGTGCGAAATGCAAGATCGACAGCTGCTCGTCGTGCTGTTCCTTCGAACTCAGAGCACGCTCATGTTTATACAGTTTGATCGGCGTTTCGTTGTGTCGCTAACGCCCCCCGTATGCGCAGCAGTAAGGTCAAAGCGTTGGCGATCCCATGGCGAGTCACGACCGGCGAGAGGACCCTGCCGCTCGACGGAAGGATAGCGTTTCTCGGCGATAGACAGGTTCACTCAGACGCTGGTTTATCGCCCCGAAGCACCAGCACATTAGGTCGACGACGATTACCTTCAGCGATGGCGGGTTGGAGTCTCCATCCCTCGTTCGTGGCACCAGGTTCTTTCAGGGCCGTCAGTTGGAGTCCGCCCGCAACCAATCCCTCCACATACATAGCGATAGTGCGATGCCACTTGGTCCATGTAAGCCCGTTCTTCTCTTCGACGCGCGGGCCCTCCTGCAAATAGCAATCGACCGGCCAAGCCAAGGCGTTGCCGTCGCCGTCGGATAACCACGATCCGCCGCTGTTCGCATACTTGAGGGGGTGTTCAACCGAAAAAACCAGACACCGCCCGGCGTAAGCCAACGGTAAATCCGCGTGACCAGACCGACATAATCGTCGACATAGTGAAGAGCCAAACCGCTCACAACACAATCAAACGACGCTGAATCCGCGGGTGGTTCGGGGCGTGTGCCAGCATGGCCGCGGAGCAGTCGAGGGCTGCCACTGAAGCCGCCCCGTGTTCGGCGCACCAAATCGCCCATTGACCGCTGCCGGTTCCCAGATCCAACACCCGGCGTCCGGTCATGTCCGGCAACACAGACTGCATCGCAGGGCCTTCAATGTAGTCGGCCCAACCATGGCGCCGGGCGAGATAGTCAGCGGCCGCCTCCGGATCATCCCATCCGTTGCTCATAATCTATTGCCTGCCTTCTTCATTTCTTTATTCACTCCGTTACGTCATTTCTTAAACCGAGCGGATAATTCCTGCCCCAGTCCTCAAAATCCCGTCTGTGGATGCGCATTCGCCTCCCTTATGCCGACCATTAACTCAAACATTAAGCCCCACGCTATGCGTGGGAGAACTGAATAGGAGAAGCTGTGAGGCATGATGTAAAAGTCCTCCATTGCTATACTGAGAAATGGTTTCGCCAGCCAATTCTCAAGCAAGCAAAGGAGGACGGTGCCCGTGAGTGCCAATAGTCTGTCCCACACCCACTGGGATTGGCGACTTCATGGACGAAATTTGACGCGGACCCCACGTTATGAAATGCCTCGCGATTGAGCACGAGCACTGTCTCCGACATTTCCCGGTGGTAGCCATGGGATTGAAGCCAACGGTCGAGGCCCGATGTATCCCGCGGACCGACAGCAAAGCGCGGAAGCTCACCCGGGTAGCGCCGCGTCAGCTCCGCCCAAAAGCGCGCGCAGGAAGGAATCCGCCGCATTTGGGCCGGATAGTCGGCTAGTCGCATCATCAAGCTTGGAGCGAACAGCGGCGTTTGCTCAAAGAGACGAACAAACCGGGCACGTATCCCGGTTTGTTCGTGATTGTTTCTCATTGCAGACCCTACCCCATGCGCTCGTTTCGGTGTAGCTGGTGCCACCTACCCGGCGATCGTCCGCCAGACGTAGCGCCCCGCCTGGCCCGCCGCGGGCACGAGCACGCGGACAATACCGCGTGTGATCACGGTGGCGAGGACCATGAACAGGACGAGCTCGGCCAAACTGTGCGCGAGGTGCGTCCACGTCGGATTGGGTAGCCAACGGATTGTCTTACCGCTCTGATAGCCAACGCTGTTATACCACGGGAACGCATGCGTCCACCACTCCCAGCGGGGGCTTGGGCCCGCTCCTAGGGGCGGCGTGACCGGCCACAGGTGCCAGGTAGCCAAGGCCAGCGCAGCAGCCGCGACGGTGACGGCTCCCAGTGCCGATCCGATGGCGCCGATCGCATGGCGCACGGAGCGTCCGACCAGGGAGGGCAGGGTGAGTAACGCGGCCACGCCCAGGAGGGGTGCGGCGACATCCCGCCAGACATAGAACGGCACCGCGAAGGGAGATCCGGTGGCTGCTACGTGCAGAGCGAGCGGCTGCAAGCCGACCACGAGGCCAAGGGTCGCCCACACCGTCACGACGACACGATGCGTCCCGAGCGCGCGCCACAGGGCGACGACCGGGTGTCGCCGGGCCTCGGCGTTGAGGAGGCCGGATGCGACAAGGTACGCGCCCACTAAAAATGGCAGCATGAGCGCCGCATCCACGGTGTGGGTGCTAGCCACGGAGTTCGGCTCGATCACGAACAACGTACTGGCCACGCTAATGGCCGCCAGGATCCCGCCCAGCACGACCCGGCGCGCGTCGTGTACAGACAGGGGGGATTGACAGGCAGACGCGAGCGCGCCCGTGAGGTCGTGGGCGTCCCCCATCCGGTGGATGGCCTCGACTTCAGCCGCCGCGGGCGGCCACCCTTGCCGCATGAGGTCGTCCACGATGGCTGACACGTGGGCGTTCAGTTCCCTCCGCACCTGACGGGCCCGTGTATTGGACGTGATGTCCTCAGTTATGTGCTCCAACCATTCAAGCCGGTCCAAGGGCGGTCACCTCCCGATGTCCGAGAATGTGATCGACGCCCCGCGCGCGCGCGATCCACTCGGACCGCGACTGGGCGAGGCGACGAGAACCGGCCTCGGTGAGGGCATACACGCGCAGGCGGCGACCGTTCGGCACCTCTTGCCACTCGCCTACCACGTAGCCGTCGTGTTCGAGGCGATAGAGGAGGGGGTATAGGGTACCCTCTTTTAATCGCAAGGCGCGTTCGGACCGCTCCTCGATTCGGCGGGCGATTTCGTAGCCATGTCCAGGCGTACCGTCCAGCACCTCCAGAACAAGCAGGGTTGGCACAGAGGGCAGCAGACTATCCATAGTGATGCCTCCTATACATAGTAATCTATTTAGAAGTCTATATATCCGGCTTGTCGCTGTCAATAGGGTATCTGTCTTAATCGGCCATGGTGCGCTACTGCAAGACCTACGATATTGTGAGGGCACCAGCATTCCCGGTCCGTTGAGGTTTCATTTGGTATTGACCCTACGACATTACCAGGAATTTGAACGGCTAGCACGAGATGTGGGATCCTTAAGGCAGATTTGGGAGCGTAACTGCATTTAAACCGGGGTCGTGGACCCATGGATTCGGCCCTAGGGAGCTGGTGCATAACTCGGGTTAAAAATCGGGCTCTGCTTTGCTAAAAGGGGTATATTCCCAAATATGGATATATATGGTGCACTAACCTCCTGTGGTTCTCGAATTTTTGCGATTCTA